>NZ_JBQFRJ010000008.1:0-160822 GCF_056537345.1 Ruegeria sp. CF4
GTCGCCTTGATTTCCACCAAAACCTCGCCCGCCTTGGGGCCTTCAAGGTTCACATCCATAACTTCCAAAGGTTTGCCAGCCTGAACGGCAACGGCGGCACGCGTACGCATGATCAGAGCTTTCGTTTCTGAACCGGAGCGTCGCAAAGGCCACGTTCCAGTGGAGCGGAAGGAAGGCCACCCGATCTCGCAGGGCGGCATTCCCATCTGTCCAAGAGGGCTAGTGGATCAGCCCGCTGATTCAACTTCGGCGATGTAATCGCGTTTCTCGCCGGTGTGAACCAGACCGGTATTGTGGCCGCCATGCGCCTCGGTGCCTTTCAAAACCGCGGTTCGGCGTGTGAACGTTACTTTCAACTCACCGCCCAGAACCTGACGGATCGTTTCATACTGCCACTTACTCACCTGCTTCGCTGCCGGGCGTTCCGAGATCTTCTCGAACCAGGCGCGTGTTTTGGGATGCTTGGCCCAAACGGTATCGGGGATGATGCCACCCGCCTCGTGCGACACGAATTCATGGAATGCGGCCAGATCGCCATAGCTGATCTGGTTGCCGCACAGATATTCGGTATCCTTCAACCAGTAGTTTTCCAGCAAATCCATCGCCTCGTACAGCAGGTGTTTGCCCTTGCGTACCTCGGCGGTGAAATCCTTGTCAGTGCCATAGATCATCGGCGCGAAGATCGTCCAGTGGAAGGCGCCCCCGCCTAACCGCAGCGTGTATGCGTACCACTGTACGAACATGTTGATCCGCGTACGCTCAAGCAGGTTGCCACCGAACCAATGATCGGGGCAGTCGTATTTTTCGTTCAGATAGCGTCCGATGGCGACATTTTCCCAGACCCGTAGATCGCCGTCACACAGGATCGGCACCTGACCGGTCGGGTTGTATTCATCCCTGAATTCCTGCCTTTCGTTAATGTTGGTCGTGATGTCGACGACTTCTTCCTCGTGCGGAATATTGTTTTCGATCAGGAATTGCAGCGCCGTTCGGCAGGGTTGCGAGGCTGGGTGGTGCAAAAGCCGGACTTTGTCTGTCATCTTGGGTTTCCTCTCTGTTGGACGTCCGGCTTTGCGCACCCTGTTTGACCGGGGCTGTGATACCGAACGTGTTTGCCGAATGAAGGTCAGCGCGGTGACATCATCGGGAAGCTGTTGATGTTGAACGTTAGCGTTGAGTGCGGCAATATGTCAACAAAATCCATTAAAAGATATAAAAGTATAACTATGTATAACCAATGCTAATGGACCTTGCTCACCATAGTCGGTTGGATATAGTGGAGGTGGGAGCAATTGTTTTGGCGCGGGAATTATCTGTGAGTTCAATAAGCTGCGGGAATTACCCACCCCTGCAGCAACCCGGCGTCAGATACCGCAAATATGTCACAAGGAGCGAACGTGGCCATACAACCTGATCCAAGCGCAGAGCTTCTGAACATCAAGGAAGCCGCCGCCATCCTGAAAGTCAGCGAAGCGTCATTGCGACGCTGGACCAATTCAGGACGTTTGGTGTGTCAGCGCATTGGCGTCAAGAAAGAGCGCCGTTTTCGCCGCGAGGATTTGATGGCCTTCCTTGACGGTAACGTCACGACGGATGGCGAAACCTCTCAGAATGGCCGCCCTAGCGAAGTACTGCTGGAAGGTGTGGCCATCGAATACGGCAATCACATCTGCACGCTTTACGAAAACGATCTGGGGCGGCTGAAATGGTCGGTGCCGTTTCTCGCCGATGGTCTGCGTAATGGCGACGCGTGCTTTTTAATCGCAACGGACAAGGTGCGAACCGAAATTTTGAGTCACATCGGTCAGGCGTGGGACGGGTTGCCTAATGCGATCGAAACTGGCCAACTCGTCCAAAGCTGCGGTCTGCCTGATGGTGAAGAGATGTGTCGCTTTATCGAGCGCAGCATCTTTACGGCCACCCGCGCCGGATGGCGCAGCTTTAGGTTGCTGGGCGACATGAGCTGGTGTCTGGATCTGGGCATGAGCCATGAGGAGTTGTTTGCTTACGAGCGACAATTCAATCACGAGATCGGGCATCGTCATCCCTTGGTCAGCGTTTGCCAATACGATACGCGTGATTTCACCGGGTCCGCAGTGCTTAACGCGCTGAAATGCCATGAGGACACGTTCAGATTTCCACTGTCGCGGTTCCTCGCTTCTTGAAGGTATTGGTCTTAGTGGGTATTGGGAATACAAACTAAGCCTATGCTTGCTGCGAGAGGATCAGGCGTAGTTATCCGCTAAATTGATAGTGTCGCCGTGTTTGATCAGCGTGAGCGCGTCACAAATGCCCGCGATTCCGGATCGCAGACTCGTGACATTATCCATGTACGGTATGGCCAAGTTCTATTTTGTATGGTTTGGTCGGGCACCCCGTTTGTAGGGATGCCACAGGGCTAGATGCTACCAAGCAGTAATTGCAAATCAGATTGTGCCGAGCTCAACGTCTTTGCCGCCTTTGATGACGAAATGTGCGAAGGGCCGGTCTTTCAGGTTGCCGTCTGGGTGGAAGGCGACATCCATGCCGTAACCTGTGTAATTTACTGCCGTGCCTGCACGAACAGCTTCGAGCAGGGGAACAGCACCGCCGACATCTGACCCACCGCCATTTGTGATGCTCAGGATTTCCTTGGTGTAAACCGTGGCATCCGGCGTGCCCGCCTTTTCCATCGCTGCCACGTGAACGGCCATCGAATCCGCGCACAGGGCCGAGAAGGGCAGGAAGGTACCGGGTTCGACGCCCATCAGGCCCTCGAATTCTTTGTAGGCCGCCGACGAGCTGTCATTGGTGGCTTGAAGGTGGTTGATGCCTTCGCCTACTTCTGCGCCGACGGCTTCAATGAACTTACCGCCGCCGTTCACACCGGCGCTGGCGGCGATGGTTAGGGTGTATAGTTCGGCCTCGTATCCACCTCGGAACCATTCCTTGGCGATCGAGGTAAACTGGGTGACATAGGCAGGCAGGAAGACGGCGGTGACATCTTCGCTCATAACCTTGTCGACCTCGGCGCGGAAGCTGGGCTGATCGGGTTTGACCTCGGCCTGTACCACCACTTCGCCACCACCTGCTTCGATGGTTTCCACGAAGGGGCCGATCATTGACTGGGTGAACGCCGTCTGCACCGCCAGAATGCCGACCTTCTTGTAGCCCGCCGCCAGCATCGCCTTGGCCGGGGGCACACCCCACTCGCGGCCTGTGGCCTGAAAGCGCCAGATCAGACCGCCATGATCACCTTCGGTGATCGCATCCGCCGCGCCCAGGCAGCTGACCGAGACACCTTTTTCGATGGCCAGCGGTTTGACCGCCAGCGTCGGACCCGAGCCCCACATGCCAACAATGGCGCTGACCTGATCCACGTCCAGCAGCTTGCGCGCGGCGCGCACGGCGGCGGTAGGGTTGGTTTCGCTGTCTTCGGCGATGATCTCGATCTGGCGGCCATCCAGAATGCCGCCCGCGTCGTTGATCTGGCCTGCAACGACCTGCGCCGCCTTGACGATGTTGGGGCCGTAAGATGCCCCGCCGCCGGTCAGGGGCGAGATCATGCCGATCTTTACCGGCGCGTTCTGCGCCAGCGCGGGCAGCGGCAGGGTCGTGGCGGCAAGTCCTGCCGCTGTTGTGCCCAGAAACCGCCTGCGGTTCATGATCAGTTTTGTCATCACTCTGTCCTCCTCTGAGTGGTCATGTGCTGGCGGGGACCTCCTCGACCCCCGGTTCCAGCGTCAGTTGCAATGCGTCGTTGAAACGGTTGAACGCGCCGCACAGCGCGATGCGCCAGGTCAGTTCGACGATCTGCGCATCGGTGAAATGGACGCGCAGGTCGGTGACCTCGGCATCCCGCATCCGGTTGGCGCGGGTGGTGACGGCCATGGCATAGCGCACCACCATCTTGTCCACTGCGTCCAGTTCGGGGTGATCGACCACATCCGGCAATCGGGCGATGCCTTCGGCGCTGAGGCCCGAGACCTCTAGCATCGGCGCGTGGTGCGAGATGCAATAGGTGCATTCGTTCAGCTTTGACACGGTCACCAGCGCCAGTTCCAGCGCGCGGCGGGGCAGCACCGCCTCGTCCCGCAGGTCCAGCAACATACCGAACAGGTGTTTCAGGATCACCGGACGGTGCGCCATCGCGCCGACCAGATTGCCGAATGGACCGTAGCGGCCCATCTCGTCAAAGACGGTGCGGGCCTCATCCGAAAGGGTGTCAGCCGAGAGGGGAGAAATCCGGCTCATGACAGTTCTCCGTCTTTCGCCTGCAGGCGGTATTCACGCATGAAACCCTGCGGGCGGTAGATCAAAAGAAGGATGAGGCCCACGCCGATCAGGATCAGGCGCAGTGATGCGGCCTGTCCTGCGTCCAGAAACGGCATGAGGTCTTTCAGGAAACGGGTGCCTTCCAGCAGCACCATCACCGATACCGCGCCGATCATCAGGCCGGTGTTCGACCCGCGCCCGCCCGCAATCACAGCCATAAAGGCATAGGCGGTGACGAACGCGCCGAACTGCGTGGGGTCGATATAGCTGAAGTAAAAGCTGTGCAGGCTGCCTGCCGCACCGATGATGGCCCCGCCTGCGGCAAAGGCGCGGACGCGGAAGGACAGCGTGGTTTTTCCTAGCGTCGCGGCGACCAGATCATCCTCGCGCAGCGCCCGCAAGACGCGCCCGAAAGGCGAAACCGTCAGCAGTTGCGCGAAGACAAAGCACAAGGCGAAGACCGCGACCGAAATGGCGAGGAACATCAACTCATAGTTCAGGCCCGAGGCAACGCCGGACAGCGGTCGGGGGATGCCGGGCAAGCCGTTGGCACCACCGGTCAGCCAGGTCTCGTTCAGCAGGAACAGGCGGACGGCCTCGGCAAAGGCCAGCGTGGCGATGGCCAGATAATCCTCGCGCAATCGGGCCGAGACCAACGCCACCAGCGCCGACAGGATTACGGTCACGATCACCGCCAGCCCGGCGGCGATCAGCGCGGGCACCCCGGCCAGCGCCGACAGACCCGCGACATAGGCGGCAACAGCGAAGAAGCCGAAGATGCCGAAATTGACCATCCCGGCCTGACCCCATTGCAGGTTCAGCGCCAGCCCGATCAGGGCCGAGATGATAACGAAGATAAGAATTGCGGTGAGATAGCCGATCATCTGCTGATCCTCGCTTTGCCAAACAGTCCATGCGGGCGCAGCAACAGCACCAGGACGATAATCATGAAGGCCACGGCCTGACGGTAGGTGGTAGGCAGGATCAGGGTCGACAGCTCTTCGGCTACACCGATCAGCAGCGCGCCGACGACGGCCCCCAGCGGGTTGCCGATGCCGCCCAGAATGACCGCGGCAAAGACCGGCAGGATGTAGTTCCAGCCCATCAGCGGATCGACCACGCCGTCCATACCCACCAGCACTCCGGCAAAGCCCGCCAGCACACCCGAGATCGCCCAGACCGCCGCGATGACGTAGTTGCGATTGATGCCCCGCACGCCCGCCAGATCAGGGTTGTCCGATACGGCTCGCATGGCGCGGCCCAGCGGGGTGCGCATCAGAATGAACCACACCGCGACCATGGCCAGAAGCGCGACGATGACGATGGTGATCTGTTCGTTATTGACGCGCATCCCCATCCAGCGATGCGGGCGCGCCACGGCGATGTCATAGCCGCGAATGTCCGACCCCCACAGGAACCGCACCACATTCTCCAGCACGAAATAGACCCCCATCGACGCCACCAACAGCGTCACGTGGTCCGAATTGCGCAGCGGTTTATAGACCAGCCGATCCGTCAGCAGCGCGACCGAGGCCAGCCCGACCGCCCCCAGCCCGGCGGCCAGCAGCAGCGGCGCGCCGATATCGACGTTGAAGAACAAGGCGATGTAAGCGCCCATTGTGATCATCGAGCCGATGGCGAAATTGGGAAAGTTCAGCACGCCGTAGGTCAGCGATAGCGCGATGGCGGGCAGGGCCACCAAAAGCCCCGAGACCACGCCGTTCAGCAGGATATGCAACATCAGACGGTCTCCGCCGCTGTGGCATCCGCCGTGCCCATATAGAGCGCGTGGATATCCGGATGGTTGAGGAAATCGGGGGCGGGCATCTGCGCCCGGACCTGACCCGACACAAGCACGATGGCGGTTTCCGAGATCACCATCGCCTCTTTCACGTTTTGTTCGATCATCAGGACCGACACGCCCGCATCGTTCACGGCTTTCACGGCTTGAAACATCTCGGCCACGTATTTCGGGCTGAGGCCCGCGCTGGGTTCATCCAACAACAGTAGCGAGGGGTCGGGCATCAGCGCGCAGCCAAAGGCTAGCATCTGTCGCTGCCCGCCGGACAGGTTACCTGCCATGTCGCCCTCACGGTGAGCAAGGTCGGGGAAGATGTCGAACACCCGCTCGCGCGCGGCTTTCAGGTCCTTGGTGTTTTTGGCGATGAACTCATAGGCCAGCGTCATGTTCTCGCCGATAGACATGTTGCGGAACACGTTGTGTTCCTGTGGCACATACCCCAACCCGGCGCGGGCCTTGGACGGCGCGTTCAGCCGGGTCACATTGGCGCCGTTCAGCGTGATCGTGCCCGCGCGCGGCGTCAGCAGGCCAACCAGCGATTTGATCAGTGTGGACTTGCCCGCCCCATTGGGGCCCACGATGGTCGAGATCGCCCCCTCGGACACGGTGAACCCTGCACCCTTGATGATATCGCCGCCGCTGCCATATCCGGCGCGCAGGGCATCGACTGTCAGGATCGGATTGCTCATCACACCATGCTCCCCAGATAGGCTTCCAGCACGCGCGGATCGGTGGTGACCTGCGCGAACGAGCCGTGCATCATCTCGCGCCCTTCAGTCATCACGTAGACGCTGTCGCACAGACGCTCGATCATCTCCATGTCGTGCTCGACGATGGCAAACGTGACGCCCTCGGCCTTGAGCGACAGGATGAAGTCGGCCAACACGCCCTCCATCGTCGGCGCGACACCGGCGGCGGGTTCGTCCAGCAGGATGACCTTGGGCGACAGCATCATGGCGCGCAGCACTTCCAGCAGCTTTTTCTGACCGCCAGACAGGTTCGCCGCCGACTGATCAGCCAGTCGCCACAGATCGACCCGCTCCAGCAGGGCGCGGGCGTGTTCGATGGCTTTCTCTTCCTCGGCGCGGATGCGGGCGCGGGAAAACAGCGAGGCGGCGATGCCTTCGCCCAGTTGTCCAGGGCGTGCCAGCAGCAGGTTTTCCAGAATGGTCAGCGCGCCCAGATCGCGGCTGATCTGAAAGGTACGCACCAGCCCCTGTTCGGCCAGCTTGTGCGGCGGAAGGCCGGTGATGTCGGTGCCGTCCAGCACCACCTTGCCCGCGTCAGGGCGAAAAGCGCCGCCGATGGTGTTGAACAGGGTGGTCTTGCCCGCCCCGTTGGGGCCGACAATCCCGGTCACCTGTCCCGTGGGTATGTCAATTTGCCCGACGTTCAGCGCCTGAAAGGCCCCGAATTTCTTTGTCAGGCCTGAAATCTTCAGCACGCGTCTCCTCCCGTGTTCCAGGTTTTCTGCGCCTTGCCGTCGGTCGCGTAGGTCAACCAGTAATCCGACAATTGCTTGGGTGTGTGTTTGATGCGGTGGCTCAGCAGCGCCTGTGCGCAGGCGGCCAGCTGCGCGGCATGCGTCGGGTCTTGGGCCAGATTGTCGTGGCAATGCGGGTCCGCATTCAGGTCGTAGAGCAGCGCGGGTTGCGCCGGGAAATGGATGTAAAGCCAATCCCGCGACATCAGCGCGGTGAAACAGCAGTCGTCCACGTGATCCGGCAGCAAGCGCTTCAGATCAGGGTTCAAGCGGAGCTCGCGGAAATCGGTCTCCCACACCGTATGCCAGCGCCAGTTCTTGGGCGGTTTGCCCTGCAGGAACGGGGTCAGGGAACGCCCGTCGCATTGCGGCGCGGGCTGGCCGATCGCATCAGCGATGGTAGGCAGGATGTCGATGGTTTCGGTGAATGCGTCGCTCTCGGTGCCGTGGCTGGCCGGATGGCGCGGATCTCGGATCATCAGCGGCACATGGAACAGGCCAGGGAACGGCCCGCGCCGCCCATAAATCCAGTTTTCGCCCAACTGGTCAGCATGGTCCGAGGTGAAGATGATCAGCGTTTCGTCATACTGCCCACTGGCCTTGAGATCGGCGATCAGCGTGCCGAATTTCTCATCCACCTCGGCCATGTTCCCGTAATAGGCGGCACGCATCTTACGGTCGTGGTCGTCGGTCACCTGATCGGATGTGAGGTCGGTGCGGAAATAGCGCTTGGCCCCGTAGGCAGCAAGAGATGCGGCCAGAAACGGGTGGCTTTCCGCCACTTGCGCGGGGGCATGGAGTCGTGCCGGAGTCGTCAAGTTCGCGGGTTCGAACAAACGATTGAATGGTTCGGGCGCAACCATCGGCGGGTGCGGACGCAGGCAGTTGAGGTTCACGAACCACGGTTGCGTGCCCATCTCGGTGATGTATTCCCGCGCTGCGCCAAACATGAAGGCTGTGTCGCTGAATTTCGCCGGGTATTGGCAGGGTGCGTCCGGCTGCGCGGGGTCATAGCCGCCCCTGGGCAGAAAGACGCTTTCGGGATCGTCGTCCTGTTCGATCTCGACACCGTGCTCCTGCAGCCAATCGCGCCACGCGGCAAAACCGTCGTGGTAGAAGAAACCGGCGCGAGTTTCGAAGCCGGGGCAGACCCAAGGCTGCAATTGCGCGGCGTTCTCAGGATCGTTGGGCGTATCGGTGTAGCCGAACAGAACCGGCGTGCGGTCGCTTTCTGCCACAAGATGTGCAAGGGTTGGAACGCTGGCAGGCAGCGGAGTTTCATTGCTGACCTGCCGGTGGTTCATCAGATATAAGCCCGTCAGCAGGGAGGCCCGCGACGGCCCGCAGGGTGCGGCCTGCGCGTGATGCCGACGGAACGACATCGCCTCGGCTGCGAAAGCGTCCAGATGCGGCGTTTTCACATCCGGATGCCCCCATGCGGCAATAGTATCCCCACGCCACTGGTCAGCAATGACCAGCAGCACGTTCCGAATTGTCGCCATTTTTCTCCTGTTTTCTCTAGCTCTTATCCTCGGCCATGGCCTGGATCGCGTGTCTGAAAGCGTTCTTGAGCGACGCCATCATCTCGGTTTCGAATTGTGGGCTGTGATAGACCAGTGATTGTACTTTGAGGCCGCGCAGGGCACAGAGCACTAGGTTGATACAATCGCGAATAGCCTCTTCTTCCCAGCCTTGAGCGGCGAAGGTTTCGTGCAAGATGGCGTAGTAGCTGTTGAACAGATCCCGCAATCCCTTGGCCACGGGTTCGGCCAGTTCTGCATCATTTCGCGCGGCCAATGTCAGTTCCAAAGAGGGGAGCACGACGTCATCGGCAAACATGTTTTCCCAAGCGCCATCGACAAAGGCATCGACATCAAATGCGCCATCCTTGAATTCGGCGACCAGCCCGCGCAGGCGTTCAGGCACTTTTTGCCATAGGTCGATCGCTGCATCGAGCAGCAGGGCGTTACGGTTGGGATAGTGATGAAACATCGCCCCACGGGATACGCCGGCCTGGCGGCAGATCTCGGGAGTTCCTGCGTTGCGGAAACCTTTTTCCATCAACGTCAGCAATGTTGCGCGCCGCAATCTGGCGCGCATCTCTTCACTCTTCTGTTGTTGTTTGCTTTGGGTCATAGGCTTTCGAATCATCCTCGGGGTCGAGGTTGATTTACGTTAGGGCGGCGTACACGTCTTGGTCAAATAAAAAACAGGCATGTATGTTTTTTATTTAATGCCGGAGCAGGCTTTCGTTGGAAAGGGCCGTTTGCGATGACTTTGCCAACTTATTGCAATTCCAAAGAATTCACGTTGCCGAAAAGGGAATAGAAGCACCTTTAGTGGTAATCGTAATTGGATTGCGAAATCGCTGAATTGGGGGCTGACTGCTTTGCTGATCCGATGGCGTTGTGTACCGGTATTTCGCATACAGCCAGATCGTAAACAGCCTCGGTCGTTTCGGTAGGCATTTATAAGCAATCGAATCTGAGGGCTTAGGTTTGGTTGGTGCTGCAGCTACGAATCTACTTCGGTGATCATCGCGCATTGTAGAAAAAAACCTGCTCAGGGTTTGTGGAAAACGATCAACAAAACCCGTTAAACACGCTTCAAACAAAGAGGCCGATCCGCTTTGGCATTTCCGCAAGCAAAGGCTTGAGATACAAGCTAGAAAGTAATCTTAAGACCAGCGCCCAGCGATATTCAACATACAGGTATCTTCTTGCCCAGCGGACTAGCCCCAGCAGAACTGATCGCCATCCTGACCGCCGTGACTGACAATCAGCCACGCGTCATGACGTTGCGCGGTGGCGAGGCGCTGCCGTCTGGTCCCTTCGAGTCTTCGCATCGCAGCCTTCAGAGTGGTTTGCGCGCCTGGATTGAGGCGCAGACTGGTCATCCGGTGGGCTATCTTGAACAACTCTACACTTTTGCCGACAAGGACCGTGATCCGCGTTCTGACACTGCCGATGTTTCGCAGCGCATATCGATCAGCTATCTCGGTTTGGTGCGAGAGCAGGACGCCGCCGGTGCGGGACGTCCGGCCTGGCGTAGTTGGTATCAGTATTTCCCCTGGGAGGATCACCGTGATCGCAGTCCCGAGGTATTGCCGCATATCACCCGGCGTCTGACCGAATGGGCGGGCAGTGATCCATTGCTGATACAGCGCGTCGATTATCTTTTTGGTCTTAATGGCAAGACCTGGAACGAAGAACTGGCGTTGCAGCGTTACGAATTGATGTACGAGGCCGGATTGGTCGATGGTGCAGAGTTCGGTCGTCCCATGGCAGGCGACAACCGTCGCATCCTCGCCACCGGCATCTCGCGCCTGCGGGCCAAGATCAAGTATTCTCCGGTCGTGTTCGAGCTCATGCCTGAGAGCTTCACATTGTTGCAGCTGCAACGCACGGTCGAAGCGCTGTCAGGTCTGCACCTGCACAAACCGAATTTTCGCCGCCAGATCGACCAGCAGGAGCTGGTTGAAGAGACCGGTGAAATGTCCAGCGGTACCGGCGGGCGACCGGCGCGTCTGTTCCGCTATCGGCCAGCTATTCTCGAAGCTCGTATGTTATCAGCAGCAAGGTTACCGCTCTCAAGGTCGTGAGCCTTGCTTGACATAATCTCGAATCGAGAATAATCACAGCTTCGATGTACTCGAATCGAGTATAAATGGAGAAGCCAATGAAAGATTTCCATCTTCCGGAGCTATATGACCGGGTCAAGCAGATCATTCCGCCACCTGAATGGATGCTGTTTGAAGAGGATCTGGAAGCCATCCTCGAACTCAAGCGCGAGAAGAATGCGGTTATCCTCGCCCACAACTACCAAACACCGGAAATCTTCCACGGTGTGGCTGATATCGTAGGCGATAGCCTTGCCCTTGCGCGCGAAGCCGTCGAGGTCGACGCCGATGTTATCGTGCTGGCGGGCGTGCATTTCATGGCTGAAACCGCCAAGTTACTAAACCCTGAAAAAACGGTGCTGATCCCGGATACGGGTGCGGGTTGTTCATTGGCGGATTCGATCACGCCCGAGGATATTGCCCTGTTGCGTGAAGCTCATCCCGGTGTGCCCGTGATCACCTATGTCAACACGTCGGCAGCTGTGAAGGCAGCATCGGATATCTGCTGTACTTCGGGCAATGCGGTGAAAGTGGTGGAATCCCTCGGGGTGCCGCGCGTGCTGATGATACCGGACGAATATCTTGCCAGAAACGTCGCCAAAGAAACCGATGTAGAACTGATCGCCTGGCACGGACATTGCGAAGTGCACGAGTTGTTCACCCCGGAAGACGTACGCACGATGCGCGAGGCGTGGCCAGGCGTCACCGTATTGGCCCATCCCGAATGTCCGCCCGATGTGGTGGCCGAGGCGGATTTCTCGGGCTCTACCGCGGTAATGTCGGATTTCGTCGGCGACAAGAAACCGGCGCGGGTTTGTCTGCTGACCGAATGCTCCATGAGTGACAATGTGGCGCTGAACCACCCGGATGTGGAGTTTGTGCGTCCCTGCAACCTGTGCCCGCATATGAAGCGCATCAGCCTGCGCAACATCCGCGAGGCGCTGGAGTTTGGGCGTCACGAGGTCACCGTTGATCCGGCAATCGCCAATGATGCGCGCCGCTCGGTAGAACGGATGCTGGCGGTGAAATGATCCGGCTGGAAGGGCTTCATGGCCGAACCGCCATCGTCGGTGGCGGCATCGCCGGGCTGATGGCCGCGCTGGAATTGGCACCGCAACCGGTGGTGCTGATCACCCGCGATGGGTTGGGGCAGGAATGTAGCAGCGCTTGGGCGCAAGGGGGGATTGCTGCCGCCTTGGCGTCGGACGACGATCCTGCATTACACCTGTCCGATACCTTGCGAGCCGGGGACGGTCTATGTGACCAAACTGTCGTCTCCGGCATCCTGTCGGAAGCAAGGGAGGCGATCGCCGTATTGGAGAACCATGGCGTTCGCTTCGACAGAGCCGCAGACGGCGCCTTTGCATTTGGGCGAGAGGCAGCACATTCGCGCCGCCGCATCCTGCATGTTGGCGGCGACCGCACCGGAGCCGAAATCACGTCAGCCCTGACGCGTGCCGTGCGACGATCTCCGTCGATCACCTGCCTGACCGGTGTCGAGGTCCGGCGGTTGATGACAACCGACGGGCGCGTCAGCGGCATTCATCTGCAAAATGGTGATCATGCCGAGGTTCTGCGCACCGCTCAGGTCATCATGGCAACTGGTGGCTGTGGCGGTCTGTTTGACGCCAGCACCAACCCTTCGGGCAATATCGGTCAGGGCGTCGTGATGGCCGCACGTGCGGGAGCGGCTTTGCGGGATATGGAATTCGTGCAGTTTCACCCCACTGCACTCGATAGCGTGCGAACACCCTTGGCTTTGATCAGCGAAGCCGTGCGAGGTGAGGGTGCCACACTGATCGACCAGACTGGCACGCGCTTCATGGCGCATATTCCGGATGCGGAACTGGCCCCACGTGACGTGGTTGCCCGTGCCGTGCATCGGGTGATTTCGGAAGGTGGAAAGGCGTTTCTCGATGCGCGTGCAACGCTTGGCTCTGGTTTTGCACAGCGTTTCCCCAGCATTCACGCCCTGTGCGCCGCCCATGGTATAGACCCCGTGCGCGAACCGATCCCGATACGACCGGCAGCGCACTACCATATGGGCGGTATTGCTGTCGACGAGGGCGGGTGCAGTACGCTGCCGGGCCTCTGGGCTATTGGCGAATGCGCGGCCACGGGCTTGCATGGTGCCAATCGCCTCGCCAGCAACTCACTGCTGGAGGCGGTGGTGATGGGGCGTCGCGCTGCGCGCAGCATTGTCGGGCGAGAGATGCAAACCCTTCTGACTGCGCCCGAACCTGAGAGGTTGCCTAGGACAGATCTCAACTCGGTGCAGCCTCTGGCTTCGCAACATCTGGGCGTGATCCGTAACGGGGTGGGGCTGCGTCGTGCCATCTCGGACTTGTTGCCGCTGGTTCATGCGGGCGGACGCGCCTCTGATGCAGCTCTCGTCGCGCTTTCAATTGCGGTTTTCGCCGAACGACGCTGTGAATCGCGCGGCGGGCATTATCGCAGTGATTTCCCCGAACCAGCAACTGCAGCGCAATCAAACTTGATGACATTGACCGAGGTTTTGGCCCGTGCCAACTCGGTCAGCGAACACCCCTTGCCAAGGACTGCCTGAACCATGACCCACATGCCCCTTGCACCGTTGCCCCGGCTGATGCTTGAACCAATGATCCGCCGCGCGCTGGATGAGGATCTGGGCCTGGCTGGTGATATCACTTCGACCGCTGTTATTCCGGATGATCATTTCTCGGAGGTTGTGGCCCGGGTGCGGCAATCCGGATGCATTGCCGGATTGGATTGCGCAGAGCTTGCCTGCTCACTGGTTGATCCGGCTATCACAATGACCCGCCATGTCGAGGACGGCGACCCCGTCGCGCCGGGCACGATCATCGCCACGTTCGAAGGTCCATCGCGCAGCCTTCTGATCGCCGAGCGCACCGCACTCAACTTCATGGGACACCTGTCGGGTATCGCCAGCGTAACCGCCGATCTGGTGCACCGCATCGAAGGTACACATGCCGCCATCGCCTGCACCCGCAAGACCACCCCCGGTCTGCGCGCGCTTGAAAAATATGCGGTGCGTGCAGGCGGTGGCATGAACCACCGCTACTCCCTGAGTGACGCAGTGCTGATCAAGGACAATCACATCGCCATTGCCGGGGGCGTTGGCCCGGCCCTGACCAGAGCGAGGCATACGGTGGGCCATATGGTCAAGATCGAGATCGAGGTCGATACGCTGGAGCAACTGGCCCAAGTGCTGGAGATCGGTGCCGATGCGGTGCTTCTCGACAACATGAATCCGGCAACCCTGCGCAGTGCGGTGGAGATGATCGACGGGCGAGCCATCGCCGAAGCCTCGGGTGGGATCACCCCTGACAGCGTGCGGGCCGTGGCGGAAACCGGGGTCGATCTTATTTCAATGGGTTGGATCACTCATAGCGCGCCTTGCCTGGACATCGGTCTCGATTTCGTCGCGAAGCGTCGCTGACGTTTCCGCAGGCGTAGGCGCCGTTGAATTTAGGGATCGCTGCAGATTGCGGACCGATTGCAGGCAGGGCATCATTATCGCTGAACCCGTCCCGCCTAGATCACGGGTGGCACCTTCGATACACAGATGATGTGCTGCGGCAGGCGTATCAATGAGCCCTCGATGACGGGTGCGCCAGGTATCATGGCGGTAAAATGCGTGCCGTCGGGGTCGAAGGTGAGCCGCATATCGGTAAACGCAAGAACTTTGCCCATCAACGGATAGACCGCCTTATAGGCACTTTCTTTGGCGCAGAATATCTCTATGCCGCGCAGGTTCTGTTCGACCGCTGGCTGAGCTGCCAGCCAAGATAGTTCGGCGGGCGTACAGATGATATCGAGCATCTCACGATCCAGAGGGGTGTTGGGTTCGACATCCACGCCGATACCCTGCGCAATCTGAGGTCGGGTGACGAGGGCGATGCAAAGATCGGCGCAATGGGTGATTGAACCGATAATGCCCGGCGGCCAGATCGGGCTGCGGTCAGGTGCGCTGGGGATGGCCACGGCAGGTTGGCCGATCTGATCCAGGGCTTGCCGGGCTGCCACGCGCCCGGCAGTGAACTCAACTCGACGGGCCTTTACGGCGCGGGCGATTGTGGGTTCTTCCTCCGGCAACAGCTGCCCGATTGAGACGGCTGGGTCGGTGACAGCGATCCCCACACCTGCACCGAGAATCCGGCGCAGGGGGGCGATGATCGCATCCGGGTCGATCATACCGATGTTTGGCGCCGGGATCGCATCTGTCGACGACGGGCCATCGCATCGCTGCGCTCAGCAGCGCGTTCTGCCTTGGCCGCGGCAACCTCTTCCGCATTTTCTGCCGGGGCGGTGCCTTCGGTTTTCTGATCCACGACGTCAGCAAGCGCGGATAGGGTGGGGCAGCGGAAGATGTCGGTAATGCTGAGCGATGGCACGTCCAGCTCGGTTCGGATCTCGCGATGCGCCTGAACCGCCAGCAACGAGTGCCCGCCCAGATCAAAGAAGCTGTCCCGCCCGGTCACACCGGTGACGCCCAGAATACGTTCCCAGATCGCAGCGATTTTTTGCTGATTGCTGCCACTTGCTGCGGGCTGAGCCGCGCCCACGGGGCTGCTGACCCGTCGTGGCGCCGGGGCGGGAAGGGCCTTGCGGTCGATCTTCTTGTTCGGCGTTAGCGGGAACTGCTCCAGCGTCACAAAATGCGCCGGGACCATGAAATCCGGCAGTTGCGCAGAAAGTGCTTCTTTCAACGCCGTTTCCACAATGGGTGCATCGGTGATCAGATAAGCGACCAGTTGAACCACCGAAGGCGTATCTTCGCGGGCGATGACGACCGTTTGGCGAATGCCCGGGCAGGCGTCCAGCAAGCTTTCGATTTCGCCCAGTTCGATGCGATAGCCGCGCAGCTTGACCTGATGGTCGGCACGGCCCAGGAAGTCCAATTTGCCATCGGCGCGCCAGCGAACCAGATCGCCCGTGCGATAG
Organism: Ruegeria sp. CF4; assembly: GCF_056537345.1. Classification (NCBI taxonomy): domain Bacteria; kingdom Pseudomonadati; phylum Pseudomonadota; class Alphaproteobacteria; order Rhodobacterales; family Roseobacteraceae; genus Ruegeria; species Ruegeria sp. CF4. The sequence goes on from NZ_JBQFRJ010000008.1 coordinate 16,102, forward strand.
AGCCGCTCGCCGGGCAGGCCCGAGAATGGGTCCGGCACGAACCGTTCGGCCGTCAAATCTTCGCGCTGCCAATAACCACGCGCAACACCGGCACCACCGATGTAAAGCTCTCCGGCCGAGCCGATCGGAACCGGGTCCATGGCGTCGTTCAGAACGTAAACCTGAGTGTTCGCAATCGGGGTACCGACATTGACCACACCGGCAACAGGTTCTGCCATTTCGGTGGTGGACCATATGGTGGTTTCGGTCGGGCCATACATGTTCTGTATCTGCGCCTGCGTGATCTTGTTCAGCTCTGACACCAACGCGCCGGGCAAGGCTTCACCGCCGACCATCATATGTTTCAACTGACCCAGCGCATAGCGCGCCTCGTCATTCATTACCAGCATCTGCGCCATCGAGGGGGTGCATTGCATATGCGTGACCTTATGGCGGATGATTTGCGCAGCGATGGAATAGTCGTTATCGTCCAGCGCGGTTTCCAGATTTGCCAGCCGCAGGACCTCGGCCAGTGGGCGCAAACCGTCCAGCACTTGAGGGACTGGGATGCCATAGTCGATCAGGCATGTGATCTCATCGACGCCGATGCGCTTGAATTCCTCGACCCGTTGCAAACAATCCTCAATCGTGCCGAACAGGCCGGAATCTTCGAAATAGCGCTGGAAGGCGAAGTCCAGAATGCCTTCCAGCTCATCCTCGGAGAGGCTGCCAAGGTCCAGTTGGAACGGGTTGGTTACCCCTTTGGGTTTCTTGAACGCAGGGAAAGCCCACGCGTATTGTTTGATCAGGCCAGCAGCTGCGCGCAGGTAATCCTTCATCGGCTCGCGCGCGACCTCTCGCACCGCTTCGCGGTCTTCGCCGACGAACGTGTGCAGCATCAGGGTGACTTTGAAGTCTTTCGGGTCGTACCCGGCCTCGCGCAGCGCCTCATGGTAGATGCCGATCTTCTCCGACACCTCTTCGATGCTTTGGCCCAGAAGGTGGGTCAGAACATTGGCGCCAATGGCGCCTGCCTCGCGCCACGTATCGGGGTTGCCCGCTGTGGTGACCCAGATCGGAAGGATCTTCGACACCGGGCGCGGTTGGGTGACGACGCCGTGCATGTCGCCGGACTTGGTAGGGAACTCGACCGTTTCCCCGGCCCAAAGCTGGCGCAGGGTGGCGATGGATTCCAACATCGCAGGCTTGTTGTTGGGCGGAGTGTTTTCGGGACGCAGGACGAAATCATCGGGCTGCCAGCCCGACGCAATGGCAAGCCCGGCGCGCCCGTTGGTCAGGTTATCGATCACGGCCCATTCTTCGGCAATCCGGGCGGTGTGGTGCAGGGGTGCCACGCAGCTGCCTGCGCGCACACTGATATTCTGCGTGACGGCAGCCACGGCGGCACCGGTCACGGACGGGTTGGGGTAGGGGCCACCGAAAGCGTGGAAATGGCGCTCGGGCGTCCAGACAGCGCAGAAACCGTTCTGATCGGCAAACTGCGCGCCTTCTAGCAGCAGTTTGTACTTGTCGCGCCCGACGCCGTCATCATTGCCCCAATAGAACAGGCTAAACTCCATCCCGCGGCCCGTGATGGCCTTGGAATAATCCGCGTCGCCTGCAACCAGTGTGCGGTTTTCGTCGTCGCTGAGAACGATCTTGAACCCACGCGCCAGCGTCCAGAACAGCTCCAGAACCGAGATATCAAAGGACAGGCTGGTGACGGCCAGCCACACGCCGGGGGGGTCATGACGGATGCGCCCGTCCATGCCGGTGAAAAAGTTCGCCACATTGCGATGTTCGATCATCACGCCTTTGGGCCGCCCTGTCGAACCGGACGTATAGATCAGATAGGCGAGATCATCAGCGCTGACGCCGCTGTCGATATTCTCAACCCCGGCGGCGGCAATGCGGGGATCGCTGTCCAGTTCCAGAACCTGAGCGCTATGCGGGGGCAGATTACCGGCAAGGCTTGAATCGGTGACGACAACGGCCGCTCCGCTGTCTTCCAGATAAAGTGCGACGCGATCTGCTGGATAGGTCGGGTCGACGGGAACGTAAGCCCCGCCCGCTTTCAGGACAGCCAGCGCGCCGATCAGCAGAGCGGGGGAGCGGCGTGTATGCACGCCAACCAGAACTCCGGGTTTGACACCCATATCTCGCAACACATGCGCCACGCGGTTCGCGGCGGCGTTCAGGTCGGCATAGCTGTAGACTGTGTTCTCAAAAACCAGTGCTTCGGCGTCAGGGGTGCGCGTGGCTTGCGCCTCGAACAAATGATGCACGCATGAGGTCTGGTCGTAGTCGGTTGCGGTCGCGTTCCAGTCCAGAACGATCTGCTGCCGCTCGGGATCGGGCAGAATGGGCAGGTCGGCGACGGGGCGCTCGGCTATGCCAGGTTCGGCCAGCGCGGCTAGTAAGCTTTCCAGCCGGGCCGAGAACAGGCGTTGTGAGGTCTCGTCAACTTGACCACCGTCGGCGATCAGGATCACCTGATCTCCGTTTTGTGCCAGAGTCAGACTGGTACCGGGAACCAGCCCCGAAGCGACGGAGTTGGTGATGCCGATCTGCGGCGTTTGAACCGGCGCCGGGACACGGGCGGGCAGATCACAGGCAAACGGTCCGCGCACCTGAGCGTTGGCGCGCTCGGCATCGAATTTGGCGCAAGAGGCGGCAAAGCTGCTGCCCGTGCTGAACCGCACCGGAACCCAAGGCGACAGATGGGCGCTGTCGCCCGGCATCTGTTGCGCCAGATCGAGCGTATCGCTGTCGGCCAGACGGCAGAACAACGCGGCCAGCGCGCCGTTGATCTGTGCTTCGGTTACGCCCGCAGGAACGTGCAGCGTTTGCATCCGCGGCGCGCCTGACGCTGCGGAGGCGTCGATCATCGGAATGTCGGGATGGCTGAGCTGCTCCAGATCAGCCCGCCACGCGGGCTCCGAGGCGAGCGTCGAGGTCAGCTCTTTGCTCAACGCTTCAGCCTCTTCAACCGAGGGAGACGCTAGGGCTTTGCTGCCATTCGTGACCGTATCAGCCGAAACGGTCGCACCAAAGCAATCGCGGAATCCACTCAGCGCGACCGCGCCGTCAGCAGTGGCGATGGTCAGGCTGTCTTCGGTGCGCGACAGGATGGTGCCGGGGGTTTCGATGGCATCGGCCTCAGCCACGTCAGCCTTGCCAACCAGCCAGATGCGACCGCCGCGTTCCAGCTTGGCGCAACTCAGCGGGTTCCAGTATTCGCCGTGATCCAGCGCACGGACCAATGTCGCAACTTCTTGTGCCGATTTGATGAAATCCAGCCGTCCTGCTGCCGAAGGGCGCGCGTCTTTGGCAAAATAGCTGCGCAGGCTCAGGTCCTGTTTGGTCAGCGTGGGATGGTCACTTGCCAGTGTCCCAATCACTTCGGGAAAGCTGTCGATCGCAGCGGCATAGCATTTGGTGTTCAGCGTCAGCGCCGTCTCATTGGTGTCGATATCGAACATGCGCTGGGCGATAATGTCGCCTTCGTCCACGCCACCTGAAATCATGTGCCATGTGATGCCGTGCCGGGTCTCGCCGTTCAAAATCGACCATACCGGAGCGTTCAGCCCTGCATAACGCGGCAATGGGCCGTCGTGAAAGTTGACCGCGCCTTTGCCCGCTCGATCCAGCAGCGATTGCGGCAGAAGATCCAGATTGGCAATGCTGAGTAACCAGTCGAATGAGGTCTCACCCAGCCGGTCCTGCAAATCTTTACCAGGGGCATGAACGGGTAGGCCCTCAGCCTCAGCCCATGCGCGAACGTCGTCGTTTCGGGTCACTACGCCCTGAATGCCGTGACCCGCCTCGCGCAGCATGGTTCCACATTGAATCACAAGGGATTCGTGGCCGATCAAAAGCGTGGTAAACGACATCATTACTCTCCAACAACAGGTTCTGGGGCGCCGACCTTCCTGTTACGGCCCAGCGCCGCGCGAAATAGCGCACGTGTATCATGCCAGAGTAGGGTCAGCAGAAAATAGGGTGAAACGCCGCGTTCCTTGCGGGTGATCAGGCACCGTAGCCAATGCAGGAACCCACCTGCAAGATGGGCCAGAGTGGCACCAGCCGCGTAAAGCGCGCCGTGGTTTTTGACAAAATAGTGCAGCCTTGAATCGTACCAGTATCCGGGCACGCGCCTCCACGTTTTCATACCCGTCGAGGCCGAGCCGATATGCATGACCTCACTGTTGCGCACATAATCGGTGCGATACCCGGCAAGGGCGGCCCGACGGCAAAGGTCGGTTTCCTCAAAATAAAGAAAGAAGGTTTCGTCAAACAGTCCGATCTTGGCCAACACGCTGTCACGCATCATCAGGCTGGCCCCGGCCAGCCAGTCCACAGGCTGCGTTTCCGTCGGGATCGGGATGGGAACGGCCCTGTGGCCCAGCAGCTTGCTGACGGGCCCGAAATTGATCGAGCCCTCAAACTCGCTGGCGATCGAAGGAAAGCGGAAGCTGGTCAGATGCGGCTCTCCATCGTCGCCGTAGATATAGCTGCCCGCGAGCCCGGCCTCGGGCGTGGTTTCAAGATGGCTCAGCAGGATGCGGATTGCATCCGGCGCAGGGAAGGCATCCGAGTTGACGATATAGCAATAATCGGGCCGCGATCCGTCGCTTAGCCCAGCGCGGATGCCCACATTGTTGCCAGCACCGAAGCCGCCATTATGGCCGGATTGGATCACCCGAACCTGCCCGTCCTTGTCCCAGCCTTGTTCAGTCACATGGGTCAGAATCGTCTCGTAAGACCCATCCTGCGAGTCGTTGTCGACGATAATGATCTCACCCTTGATACCTTCCATCGCGGTACGCACGGCTTCGGCCGCGCGCAGGGTCATTTCCGCGGTTTTGTAATTCAGCAGAACGGTCAGGAGGCTGGGGTCAGACATTTTCTCTCCGCCTCATCCAGGCATCGTTTCATACGTGAGGCCAGAACGCGTACATTTGGTTCCAGTACCATCGAGTCATGGTCTCCGGGCACCTCGAACACCTCGATTTTCGGAGCCCATGGGGTCCAGTCATTGTCCGGGGTGATGTAGTCGCGTTCGTGGTTGATCAGGCGATCCGGGGCCACCTTCCATTTCGCCACCAGCGGTGGACGGAATAAGGTTAGCGGGCCGGACCACGGTTTCAGCGGATAAGAGCCAACGCTTTCCAGAAACGCCTCTTCTATGGCAGCGTTGTGGAATTGCTGGCCTTCGGCTTCCGGTTCTTCATCAGATTTGCGTTTCTCCATCTCCCACGCGATGCGGTTCTTGGCCCATTCAACAGGGTAGCTTGGGCCGCGTTCGCGCAGTTCCAGAAGCTGGATCATGATCCGGTCGCGTTTGCTGATTGAGGGCCGCACCGGCAGCGGGGTGTCGAGCATTACCAGCGCGCTGACTTCTTCGCCCGCCGCGGTCAATTGCTGCGCGATCTCATAGGCTGTGATGCCACCGCCCGAGAAGCCGCCCAGCATGTACGGTCCTTTTGGCTGAACCTGCCGCATCTCGGCAATATAATCACGCGCGGCCTCGCACAGGTCGCGATGGGGGTCTTCATCCCCGAACAGTCCACGCGCCTGTAGACCATAGAAGGGCCGGTCGGTGCCGATCAGATGCGCCAGGTGACGCAGGTTCAGCACGTTGCCGAACATACCTGCGACAAGGAAGAACGGCGTCTTTGGTCCGCCCTCGCCGGTGTGCATCGGCACAAGATGAGTGAACCTCCGTTCCGGAGTGGCCGGGGCAGCCGCTGGTGCTTCGCCACCACCTCCTTCGGTCGGAACACCGCGTGCGGCGATCAGTTCCGCACATTTGCGGATTGTCGGAGCTTCGAAGAGGACCGAGATCGGGAAATCCACGTTGTAGGTTTTGCGGATTTGCGCGAAGAGACGCACGGCGATCAAAGAATGGCCGCCAAGATCGAAGAAACTGTCTTCGACCCCGATCTGATCGACGCCCAGCAGTTCCTGCCAGAAGCCGGCCAGCCGGATTTCGATATCATTTTCAGGGGCCACGTAATCCGAGTCTAGCTCGGGCCGTTCAAACTTCTGTTCCGACCCGGCGGCATCGGCATTGCTTTCACCCGCCTGCGCCACAAGGCCATTCAGATCAAGCGAGGACAGGATGACCTGCGATTGCTTTGCTGCCAGCGCCCGGAAGAACAGATCGGCCCCTTCGCTGGCCAGAATACCCTGCGACAGGTTGTGGCGCAGACGTTCCTCGGCTGGCGACAGCGGGGCCGGAGTGTCCAATTCGCTTGTCTGCGCGGTCGGAGCCTCGGACGCAGCAAAACCGGCGGCCTCTTCCATGCGGCGGATCGAAAAGCCCTCGACCTCAACGCAGACGGTGCCGTCTGGGGCAGTGATCGTGACGTCGAAACTGGCGGTTTCACCATCAGCCCGGTTATCGCCCGCATTGCGCACCCAACTGACGATTTCCGCAGGCAAGGGTCGGTGAACACGGACTGATCGGTATGAAACAGGCACCCACAGGTGGGTCGGCTCATAGCCTTCGATCAGCGCCATGGCCCAACCGGTTGCCAGATCCATCAGGCCGGGATGCAGGCGATACCCTGTATCAAGATCGCTGCGCAGATCATCCGTCAGGGCCAGATGTGCAATCCCCTCACTCTGTCCAAGCGCGGTCGAGGTCAAAACACGCCAACGCGGACCAAAGGCCAGATGCGCCTCTTGGCTGGACCGCAGGCGCCCACCTTCGGGCGCTTGCCGCGGATCGGAGCAGCGCGCGGCAATCGCGGCGATATCGATAGGATCGGGCGTGGGTAGCGGCAGCAGAGACAGGCTGGCCTGCGCGTTCATTTCAAAGCCGTCACCTTCGGCAGCGCTTTCGACGACCAGATCATAACCAACATCACTGCGCGGCAGGCGCAGCTTAACCTGCTGATCTTTGCTATCGGAAACCGCGAGCGGGCGCAGGAAGTACAGATCCCTGATCTCAAACGGAGTGATCTCACCCTGCGCGTCCATCGCCTCGGCCGCCAGTTCAAGATAGCCGGTGCCGGGGATCAGCGCGTCACCTGCCTTGGTACGGTGATCGTTCAAGAACCAGCGGTCTTTGGCAGAATAGGTCGCGGTGAAGAGCCGGTTGCCCGAGGGATCGAATGTGGCCTCATCCAGCATCGGAACAGAAGCAGGCTCGGTCGGGGGTGGGGTGCCGCCCGTGCGCGCCTCCATCGCGTCGGCAGCCATGCCGACATCGGACCAGATGCCCCAGTTGATCGCCAGCACTTGCGTTTTGTCCCCGGCGCGCGCGCGGGCGTAAGCGTTAAGGTATTCATTCGCCGCCACGTAATCGACCTGACCAATCGAGGCAGTCGCTGTCGAGGTCGAGGAGAACAGCACCAACCAGTCAAGTGTGCCATCAGGGAACAACTGGTCTATGACCTGCGTGCCGTGGAGTTTTGGGGTAAAGACGTCTTCGATCTCCATCATGGACTTGGTCATGATGGGGGCGTCGTCGATCAGACCGGCTGCGTGGATGACGCCATTGATCTGGCCAAACTCGGCTGTCACCTGATCGATTGCTGCACGCATATCTTCGACATTCGAGACATCGGCGCTGATCGACAGGACTTTGCCGCCAGCAGCCTCCAACGCCTCAATCGCGCGGATACGGCGGGCTGTGCCATCTTGTGGCGCGCTGTTTTGCAGGATGCGGGGCCACTGGTCACGGGGCGGTAGAGCGCCGCGCGAGACCAGAACGATATTTGCCTTGCAGCGATTGATGAGTGACTCGGCCAGCGTCAGACCAATGCCGCCAAAACCGCCGGTGATCAGATAGGTGCCGCCATCGCGCAGTGGCAGATCCTGAGGCATCGGATCGGGCAGGGTTTGAGTACGGTATTGCTGCTCCATCCGCTTGCCGCCGCGCAGGGCAGCCGTCCAATTTCCGGGAGTGGCCAGCAGGTCTTCGAGTACCTGATCGGCCAGTTCGGGCGACGGGGCAGGAGCTTTGCGTTTGCCGTTTTGCTGCGGCAGGTCGATGTCCAAAACCCCGCAGGTGATACCCGGATATTCGCGGGGGATCACGCGGGCAGGGCCAGTCAGCGTGGCCTTTTCGGGATGGGGCAGGCCTTCGTCCCGGACCTGAAACGCGCCAGAGCTTAGGATGCTGATATGCATCGGGCCCGAGAGGTCCTCTTCCCCGATGGCCTGCGCAAGGAAGAACAGGCTGAAAAAGCCCTGCTCAAGATTGCGATGGAAGAAGCTGCTGCCGGGACGGAAGCTCTCGTCCTGTGTCAGCAGCCAGCCGTGCACGATCCGGTCGGGAACGCGGTCATTAGCTGCCAGATCGGCAAGCAGCGCCTGATACCCTTCGCGCCCGCGTTCGGGGGCAAGTCGATAGGTATCAGCATCAATGCGTGCAAACGCATCGCCGGCGGTGACGAGGGTCACCGTATGTCCGGCTTTGCGCAGGCGTTCGGCCAACCCGCCGCACAGCCCGGCCTCATCCGCGAAGATCAGCCAGTTTTCCTGTGTGCTATCCGACAGATCGCCCGAGACATCCACATCACATTCGGCATATTTGGGCGACCATGCCACGCGATAGCCCCAGTCTTCGGGGTTTTCGGTCCGCATCAGCCATTTTTGCGCGCTGTCAGACTGCACCTTGCCCGGCTCGATGAAATAGGGAGAGCGCTGGAACCGATAGGTCGGCAGCGGCACCCGGTTGCGCCGTGCCTCGCCCCAGATTTGTGCCCAATCAAACGTTCCGCCAAGCGCCCAGACACGGCCCAGCATCGCCATGAAATAGGCGTCATCAGCGACGCTATCATCCGGGTGGCGCAGGCTGCCGATCACTTGATTGGCGTCAACCTTGTCATGCTGTCCTGTTAGAGAGGCCAGCGCTTTGCCAGGGCCAACCTCGATAAAGATACGCTCAGGGTTTTCAGCCAGAGTGCCGATGCAATCAGCAAAATGGACGGTGCCGCGCAAGTGACCGACCCAGTATTCGGGATCGGTAGCCTCGGTTTCGGTGATCCAGGTGCCGCTGCGGTTCGAAGGGAAGGGAATCTGTGGTGCGTTGAGCTTGATCGACCGCAGATAATCACCGAAATCCTTCAGGATCGGTTCCAGCATCCGCGAATGGGCGGCGATATCGATCGGGATGCGCTGACAGTCGACATCCTGTTTCGCCAGTCTCTGCTGCAGGTCATCCAGTGCGGCTTGTGGGCCGGTGGCGACTGTCAGGCCCGGCGCATTCACCGCACCCAGATCAAGGTCATCCCCTAGCAGCGGGCGCAGCTCATCCGCTGGCAGCGGCACGCTGAGCATCCCGCCCGCAGGCACCGTATCGAACAGCTTGCCGCGCAGATGGACCAGCCCGATGCAATCCTCAAACGACATCACGCCTGCGACACAGGCCGCCGTGTTCTCTCCCATCGAATGACCCACAAGGGCCGCCGGTTCCACGCCCCATGACATCCAAAGCTGCGCAAGCGCGTATTCGGTGATCATGATCAGTGGCAGTTGCACCGAAGGGGTCTTCAACCGCTCATCCGCCTCGGCCATCTGATCCGGCTCGGGCAGCCAGATGGCGCGGATGTCGTAGTCAAGCTTGGGCTGAAGGATATCCAGACCCTTGTCCATCCAGTCGGCAAAGACCGGTTCGGTCTCATAGAGATCGCGCGCCATGCCCGCGTATTGCGCCCCGCCGCCGGGGAACATGAATACATGGTCGGGGTTGTCCGAGATCACCGTATGAGTGAACACGCGACGCGGGTCGTTTTCTTCCAGAATCGCTGCGGCTTGTTCGTGCGTTTCAGCCACCACAACCCGGCGTTTTTCAAACGCGCGCCGACCCTGTTTCAGGGTCCAAGCCACATCTGCGAGGTTTTGACCGGGGTTCGCGCGCAAATGCGCAGCCAGCGCTTCGGCCCCCTGATCCAGCGCCTTCTTGCTGCGGGCCGAGACGGTCAGCAACTGGAACGGCCAGTCCGAAGGATCAGACTCCTGCCGTACCGGTGCCTCCTGTAAGATCGCATGCGCGTTGGTGCCCCCAACACCCAACGAGTTCACACCGGCCCGGCGCGGGCCTTTCTGCGGCACCCAGTCAGTCAGCGTGTCGTTGACGCGGAAGGGGCTGGTTTCAAAATCAATTGCCGGGTTGGGCTTTTCATAACCAAGGCTGGGCGGCAACTGACGGTGATGCAACGACAGTGACGCCTTGATCAGGCTGGCCACACCGGCGGCTGTATCGAGGTGGCCGATATTGGTCTTCACCGACCCCAGACGGCAGAACCCGGTTTCCTGCGTGGTTTCCGAGAACGCTTTGGTCAGCGCCGCCACTTCGATCGGGTCGCCCAGATAGGTGCCCGTGCCATGGCACTCGACATAGTCGATCGTGTCGGCGGTCACGTCCGCCATCATATGGGCCTCGGAAATCGCGGCGGATTGGCCGTCGACCGAGGGTGCGAGATAACCAGCCTTGGCGGCCCCGTCATTGTTGATCGCCGTACCGCGGATGACGGCCCAGATATGGTCCCCGTCCTCCAGCGCATCCGCCAATCTGCGCAGCACGACGACACCAGCGCCCGAACCAAAGACGGTTCCCTGCGCACGGTGATCGAATGCATGGCATTGGCCGTCGGGCGACAGCACCTCGCCCTCTTTATAGATGTATCCTCGGTTCTGAGGCAGTTCTATGGTGACACCGCCCGCCAGCGCCATATCGCATTCGCCGGTCATCAGCGCCTGCACGGCATAATGCGCCGCAACCAACGAGGTTGAGCATGCGGTCTGCACATTGACGCTGGGCCCCTTCAGGTCCAGCACATGACTGACACGGGTGGACAGGAAATCCTTGTCATTGCCGGTATGGCGCAACAGGAACATACCCACATCATCGACCAGATCCGGGTTTGAGCAGACGTTGAAATAGAAATAGCTGCCCATTCCGCAGCCCGCGAACACACCGATGGGTCCGGGAAAGGTCTCGGGCGGGTGGCCTGCGTTCTCCAAAGCTTCCCATGCGCATTCCAGCAGCTGCCGGTGTTGCGGGTCCATGATGGCCGCTTCCTTGGGTGAGAGGCCAAAGAATTCTGCATCAAACCGATCGAACCCGTCGAGCGGTGCGGCAAAAGGCACATAGTCGGGCCGTTTCAGAAGATGAGGTGCCTCGCCCGAGGCCAAAAGGTCTTCCGCGCTCAGGCGCTGTATCGATTCAATGCCGCCCCGCAGATTGGACCAGAATGTTTCAATCGAGTCGGCACCGGGCAAATGCGCCGCCATGCCAACGATCGCGATATCACCATCTCTGGCTGAGTTATTCACTTTTGAACCGTCCATAACCTTAACCGAGTAACCTTTGAACGTATTAATTCCTGTACCGCATAATGCACTTGTTGCCTGGATATCTATGAACAGTATCACGGAACTTGCGGTGGTTTCCGATCAGTTAGCCCTTCCCAGATCTGAAGCTGAACCAATAATCCCAGCTTAGCGAACGAAATAGCCTGAAATATGGCCAATCCGGCGGTTTCTTCAAGCTTTCCCAATCTGTCAACCAGCAGGTGCCTATATAGGAAACAGTTTTCCAATTGACCACAGATTGTCGAGGCCTTTTTGGTGAGTGCCCCGCTTAAAAACCTGCTGATGGCGACATGTTTCGCGACCTGCATTGAGTCAAGACGACATTGCATGAAGCGCTCGCCTATAACCAGACCGGCACATTCGGAAGCTCGCCGTTTCTGGCGCTGGCTGCCGTTCTGCCCATAGGGTTTTCTGCGCTGATGTTTTCGACTGCCGAAAAACCCTTCATGGCAACGCGGAAAAAAGAGCGTCGCGAGCTCAACCCAACGATCTAGGTTTTCAGAGAAGCTTGGCTATCGCGTCTGCGTTCTGCCAGACGGCGCATAGGCCAAGGCCAATCCCGATAACGCCAAAGACCACGTCATGTAGTGGGTCCCATGCTTTGTGCCGTCGCGCCAGCAGGGCCAACATCGGAGAAACGGCAATATTGGCGATAAATTGTCCCGCCAACGCGCCGATAATTCCAAACTGGCTTACGCCGACAAGAAAGAACGTGATCTGTGTGGTCGATCTTGCGACGACATACAGGCAGAAACCACGGGAATCGCCAGCTGCCAGAGCTACCCGGTCATAGGTCTGAAGAATCACGAGTGGAGTCATTGCGACCGCAATAAGCGTGGCGATACCGCCAGCATGGGAGTACCGGGGGTCATATAGAAACGAAACGATGATCGGTGCCAGCATAGCGAGGATCAGAGTTATGCTTAGGAGCGCGCCAGTGACCAAGAAGCGCATTTTTCGCAGCTCGCGAAAGTTTTGGGCTGATTCTGATGGCGGCTTTTCGCGGTACAGTGGGATCAAAATACGCCCCAGTATCGCGTCTCCCAGAAGAAACGGGAAGCTGGCGATGAAGAAGCCGATACTGTACAGACCGAGCATTTCGATGGTCAGAAACTTCCCGAGAATGATACGATCACCCTGAGTGGCGATGAAACCAGCAATCGTACTCACATAGATCCATTTTCCAAAGTGAAAGAGCTCGCTAACCGATTGATTTTCCCAGCGGAAATGATTGCGCTCGCCGACAAGGAATAGGGTATAAAGTGTGACCTTAGAGGCGCTGGCGACGATTATGCCGACGACAAGAACCCAGATTGACTGGAACACCAGCGCCAGAACAACCATTACGATAACGCCGATGGTCTGGCCGAGGAAGTCCAGCAGCATGACCCGACCGATCATCAGGTGGCGACCTGCGGTTTCCACGGTCGTGGGTTTAAGCCCATCGATTAACAATGAGAGTCCCGCGACCGGTAGCATCAGTGCGAGCGCGGGTTCATTGTAAAACTTTGCTAGTGGGTAGGCGAGCGCGCAGCTTGCCAGCCACAAAATCGCACCGCGAGCGACCTGCATAGTCCAAGCTGTATTCAGAAAATCCGGGTCGTCGCCGCGCTTATTTTGTTGGATTGAAGGGCTGATCCCCGCGTCCGACACCATGGATAGACCAATCATCACTGCGACAATCAGTGCCATTATGCCGAAAGCTTCGGGGAAAAGTAGGCGTGTCAGGATCAGGTTCGACGCAAGCCGAACTGCCTGAGTGCCTCCGAATGAAAATAACGTCCACAAAGAACTGCGCAATGCTCGCGCATTCAGACCCTCACTGAAGAGCCCTTGCTTGTATCGCGTTAACATATTGAACCTAATATAACCTGAACACTACTGTACGAATAGATTTCAACTCGCTTAGCAATTTTTTTGCTCGAAACTACCCTTAAAATATCAATCTGGCATTTTTTTGATGATCTTGCGATTCTTGAACAATCGTGGGGCCAGTTGTGTATCATTAGTGGACTCGGTATGGGAGAGCGTGCTGGCGAACTCGAATGCGCCGCTAAATAGTGTTACGTATTGAGTGTTCAAAATATGACCATGACCAGGGTTTAGTCCGCTTCATCCAAGGAAGTGGAATTGCGGCTTCTAACTTTATTTCAGCAGCGTAATCACCGAGGCCAATCATTAGGCCGAGTTATTGTGACTTAGAACATAGCAACGAGATAGCGAATCTGGAAGAAGATGCCTCAAACTCGCCGTTTTTTGGTGTAACATGGTGCAAGCGGTGTTTTAGTTTGTGTCTACGCCGTAAGTGAAAGAGTGATCACGTTGAACATACGTACTGGCCATACGTCCGGTAATCATACGACCGGCAGCTCATTGGATATTTACACGGACCACTTCGGGTTGACCGAGCGGCCGTTTTCGCTCGTGCCTGATCCCGAGTTCATGTTCTGGTCTGCGTCTCATCAACGTGCGTTTACCATGCTGGAATACGGAATTTTGACTCGCGCGCCGATAACCCTGATTACGGGCGAGGTAGGCTCGGGCAAAACGACGCTTGTGCACCATCTACTCAAGTCGGTGGGTGATGACGTCAAGATCGGATTGATTTCCAATGCGCATGGTGACCGGGGTGAGCTTTTGCGTTGGGTTCTTATGTCACTGGACCAACCTGCGCCTGCCGGGGGTACGTATGTCGACCTCTTCGCGGCTTTTCAGGCCTATCTGATTGATCAGTACGCAAGCGGGCGCCGTGTGATCCTGATTTTCGACGAGGCTCAGAATTTGAGTGTCGAGTCGCTGGAAGAGCTTCGAATGTTCACCAATATCAACTCGAACAAAGATGAGTTGTTGCAATTGGTTCTGGTTGGGCAGCCGGAACTTCTGGATATGATCCGACGTCCCGAGATGCGTCAGTTTGCCCAGCGGGTGGCTTCGAGCTTTCATTTGACGGCGATGGATTCCAAAACGGTTCGAAAATATGTTGGGCATCGGCTGGCGATAGCGGGTGCCAAGCGCAATCTGTTCAGCCGGGCGGCCACTGATCTGGTACATGAAGCCACCGGAGGCGTCCCGCGGCTGGTCAACCAATTGTGCGATCTATCGATGGTTTACGCGTTCACACGCGGCAACAAGAGTATCATTGGGCACACTGTGCAGAAGGTTCTGGATGACGGTGCCTTTTTCGCAGCGCGCCAACCAGAGCAAACAGGCGACTTTCAGCTATGATGAGTGAGTTTCGGTTTTATTTGTCGCTTTTCTTTCGGCGCTTTCACTATCTGGCTTTGATAGTGATTGGCTGCACGGTCGCTGGTCTCGTGCTGGCGTTCACCTTGCCGCCGGTTTATCGCGCACAGGCGCGCCTGGTTGTTGAATCGCCGCAAATCCCCGGTGAGCTCGCTTCCTCTACCGTTCAGGCGAGCGGAATTGAAATCCTTGAAGTGATCCAGCAGCGTCTCCTGACGCGTTCGAAATTGCTGGAATTGTCGGACAAATTCGGAGTCCACGCTGATCAACCCGACCTGCCAGATGATGTAATCGTCGCCGACATGATCGAACGCATCACCATTGATCTTCCTCTGTTCGATTTCAACAATCGTGCTTCCTTTGTTCGGGTTTCCTTCGCTGCGCCAACCGGTGAGATTTCTGCGGTCGTCACCAATGAGCTGGTCGACCAGATTCTTGAGCAGAACATCGAGATGCGTACCAGTGCAACCAGTCAGACGCTGGCGTTTTTTGTGAGCGAAGTCGCGCGATTGGATAAGGAGTTGGGCGAGCAGGGCGCGCGCATTCTCGAGTATCAGGAAACCCACAAGGACGCCTTGCCGGAAAATCTGGAATATCGACGTAACCGTCAATCATCGCTTCAAGCGCGCGTGCTTCAGCTGGATCGGGAATTGTCGGGCCTCAGAGATCGCAGGGCGCGTTTGGTTGAGGTCTATGAGCGCACGGGCCGTCCGGATATACTGGGTGAAAGTTTGACTCCCGAGCAGCGTCAGTTGCGGCAGCTTCAGGATCAGCGGGCTTCGGCACGTACCATTTATTCGGATGACCATCCTCGGATCAAATCTCTTGATGCCCAGATTGCCGCATTAGAAGCAGCCAATATTCAGCTGGGACTTGGGACTGAGACGGCTCCAAACATTACGGCGTTCGAATTGCAGCTTTCGGATATCGACGGGCAAATTGCGTTTATCGAACAAGAACGCGCCATCAATGAACAAGATATCGAAAAACTGGCGGTTTCGATCGAAGCGACACCAAGAAACGCGATTACACTTGGAACGCTTGAACGTGACTATGACAACCTGCGGGATCAATACGCTCAGGCTACAGCCAGCCTTGCCGAGGCCAGAACAGGCGACCAGATTGAAGCCCAGTCGCAGGGGCAGCGCATAACTGTAACCGAATTGGCTACGATCCCATTGCATCCGGCTGACCCGAACCGCAAACTGATCGCCTTCCTGGGGCTGGTGGCCGGTATCGGCTCGGCTGCCGCATTGTTCCTTCTGCTGGAAGTGCTCAACAACACGATACGACGGCCAAAGGAGTTGGAGGCAAAGCTCGGCGGACCCGTCTTTGGTTCAGTTCCATATATCAAGACAAACGAACAGGTCGCGATGCGTAAAGGTGTGATCGCGGTGACCGTTCTGGTGCCTGTTATTGGGGGTTGTCTGCTGATCTACCTGATGCAGATAGACTATGAGCCGCTGGATCAGATCATATCGATTGTAACTGACAAATTGGGCATCGGTGCAGCATCCGAACAGTCCGGCAACGGCTGAAAAGGTATTTATTATGGAACGCATTCAATCCGCAATTCAAAAAGCCAGGGCGGCGCGCGAAAAGACGTTGTCTGATGTCGCAACCGCCGAGCCCGTGAATGTCGCGGTTCCCCAAAGCGAGATTGCCGAACCCAACCCTGTCAAGGATACCGACAAGGCTTGGGCCGATTTGCCCCGGCAGGAATTCAGTGCCAAAGCCTTGAGACGCGCCCGCGTCGTCACGGATCAGCCGGGCGATGATTCCAGTGTATTCGACGGCATGAGAACCAAACTGCTTCATGAAATGCGCAAAAACGGTTGGCGTCGCGTTGCGATCACCTCACCTGGCAGCGCTTGCGGTAAGTCAACATTGAGCCTCAATCTGGCATTCGGGTTGGCCCGACAGCGCGATATGCGAACAATGTTGATCGATCTCGATCTGCGCAGACCGTCCATTGAAAAGATGCTTAATCTGCCTGAGAAACATGCTTTTGCTCTGGCCTTGGCAGGTACGTCAGATCCTGAAGAGCATATGTTCTGCTATAAGAACAAGCTGGCCTTCGCCACCAATCGTAGCCCTGCGCAGGACCCATCTGAACTGCTGCAAGGCAAGGATGCGGCGCGGGTGATTGACGGGCTCGAGGCGCGCTATAATCCGGATGTCATGATCTTTGATACGGCACCTCTGCTGACATGCGATGACACAAACGCCTTTTTGGACCAGATCGATTGTGTGCTACTGGTCGCAGCAGCTGAGACTTCTACGGTCGAAGAGATGAAGAAATGCGAACATGAGATTCGCGAAAAAAGCAATCTTCTGGGTGTGGTGCTGAACAAGTGCCGCTATCTGGAAAAGCCCTATACCTACGGCTACTGAGAGTGACGTCAGATCCAATCCGGAAACGCGGCGTGGTAAGCCAGGAGGTAGAAGCCTGATGATGTGGTCCGATGATCATTTGCACCGCATTCGGGCCCAGTTGTTGGGTAAGGACTCAGATAAGCTGATCCAGCTCATGCTGCAGAAAAGCCTGATGGCCGAACCGGATTCAGAGCTGTCTGATGCAGTTCGCGTTGCCGAGGAACTTGAGTGGCTTGATGCATCGTCAGGTAGCTTGACGACTATGGGCCGTTTGGCATCGGATTCATGTCGCGAGTATGCGTTCTGGCTGGATCGGAACAAGGCCTTACCCTTTGAGGGGTTCGCGCCACATTTGACGGCAGAATACTTTCGCGATCGCAACGTGATGGAGATTGGCTCGGGGATGGGTGCCAACCTGTTGTCTCTGTCGGCTGTTGGCGCTGGGGCATTCGGGATCGAACCGGTTGCGGCCTATCGCCAGATGGGTGCGATTTTCTCGGAACGCGAAGGTCTGCCAATAGCCACAGTTCATGATGGTCAGGCAGAGCAAATACCGTTCGCCGACGACCACGCAGATTTGGTTCTGTGCGTTTCGACGCATCAATATTTTGATATTCACCCTGCTCTGAGTGAGATCAAGCGTGTCCTGCGGCCAGGAGGTGAATTGATCATCATTGGGGGAACGCTTGGTGTATATTGCCAAGAAAACCTACCGGACCTTCTGCGCGGCATGGGTCAGGCAAAGGCTTATGTTATCACCGTGGTGAATACACTTAATTACATGACTATGGGAAAGCGCCTCCTTGTACCGCGCGGCGAATTCTCGACCTCGCGACCGATTTATCCCAGTCGCCGGGCGATGCAGCGATGGCTGTCGTCAGTCGGATTGAAGGAGGCATCACCATCATGCAGGGTGGAGGGTGAGACCTGTTTTCATTACATTTCGGAGCAATAAATTCAGCAACAGTGATGGTGTAATCTCCACAGTGTTGCAAAAAGAAGATCAGTTTTTACGCAGCCGGTTAATTTCTTGAGGCTGTCATGTGTTAATCCTAAGGTAGAATTGTTTTAGTGAGTAGTCATGGTCATGCAGGTACTTAGCCACAGGGGTTATTGGAAATCACCGGAAGAGAAAAACCTACCGGTTGCTTTCAGGCGTTCATTTGAACTGGGTTTCGGGACAGAGACGGATTTTCGTGATCTTGCCGGGGCTCTGGTGGTGTCTCATGATCCTCCAGTTGATGGTTGTATGCTCGCCTCTGATATGGCCGAAATCTATCGCGATCTGGGGCCCAATTTGACGTTAGCACTAAACATAAAGGCCGACGGTCTGACCGACATGGTGCGCGATTTTCTGGACGCTTATTCCATTCGCGATGCCTTTGTCTTTGACATGTCCGTCCCAGACGCCTTGCGCTGGCTAGACTCGGGTATCCCCGTTTTTACGCGGCATAGCGACGAAGAAATGGACCCCAGTTTTTATGATCGCGCGGAAGGGGTTTGGCTGGATGCGTTCCGCTCGGACTGGTGGGATACAGCTATCATCGCACGCCACTTGGATGCGGGAAAGCGGGTCTGCATCGTGTCGCCTGAACTGCATGGTCGTGATCATCGCCCGGTATGGGAGATGCTGCGCGGCTCGGATGTGCTGGGTCATGAAAATGCCCTGATTTGCACCGATTATCCTGAACAAGCCAGAGAGTTTTTCAATGACGATTGAAGCCGTAGTATTTGACATGGACGGCGTGCTGATTGACGCTAAAGAGTGGCATTTCCACGCTCTGAACCGAGCGCTGGAGCACTTTGGATATGAGATTTCGCGCGCCGACCATCTATCCACTTTTGACGGGCTGCCAACGCGTGTGAAGCTGGAGATGTTGTCGAAAGAGCGCGGTTTGCCGCGTGAATTGCATGGGTTTCTGAACACGTTGAAGCAGAAGTTTACGATCGATCAGGTACATCTGAACTGTAATCCGATCTTCGTGCATGAATATGCCCTCTCCAACCTCAAGGCGCGTGGTTACAAGCTGGGCCTAGCCTCGAATGCGGTGCGCAGTAGTGTCGAGCTGATGATGGATCAGGCTGCGCTGTCCAAGTACCTCGATGTGATGCTCAGCAATGAGGATGTGAAGAAGGCGAAGCCGCATCCCGAGATTTACCTGACCGCCGCCGAGAAGCTGGGTTTGAAGCCTGAGCAGTGCTTGGTGGTCGAAGACAATCCGAACGGGATCAAAGCTGCGGAAGAAGCAGGATGCCCCTTGCTAGTCGTTCAGACCGTATTTGATGTGCAATTGGATCGTATTCTTGATGCCATTGCTCAGGTAGAGGAGCGCGCCGCATGAAAATTGTGATTCCCATGGCAGGCGGAGATGATCTGTTCCGCAAACATGGCTTTCCTTTTGCAAAGCCGATTATCGAGATCGACGGCCGTCCTTTGATTGATCATACGACCGTGCCGTTGACCAGTATCGCCGGGGTCGAGTTTGTATTTATCGTGCGCAAGGAAGATGACCTTCGGTTTCACCTTGGAGATGTCCTGCGTTTGCTGATCCCAGGATGCTCAGTCGTGCGCGCGGATGGCAAGACGGCAGGTGCAGCTTGCACTGCGCTTTTAGCCGTTGCGCATATGGACAATGACGAAGAGCTATTGATTACCAATTCCGATCAGGTTTTGGCCTTTGATGTTGGCTCGGTAATCGACGAATTTCGCGCGCGTGATCTGGACGCAGGAACGGTTGTCTTTGACAGCGTTCACCCACGCTGGTCTTTCGTCAAGACCGACAAAGACGGGCTGGTGATCGAAGCCGCCGAAAAACGCCCGATCAGCCGCGACGCGACTGCAGGGATTTACTATTTCCGAAAGGGTGCGGACTTTGTCGAAGCGGCGAAAACCATGATCCTGAAAGGGGCTGATGTGAATGGCGGGTTTTTTGTTTGTCCGTCCTTCAATGAGATGATCTTGTCGCAGAAACAGATCGGGATTCATCGGATTGATCGTGACCAGTATATTTCATTGGCCACACCGCAGGCGGTTGAAGAATATGAGCAAGAGCTGGTGGCGCGCCGAAAGGCGGTGCGGCAATGAAAACCTTCCGCCTGAATGACATGACTAAAGGTTGGTTTGTCGGAGATTTCGACCCGGCTGTGCTGCGGACTGAAGCCGCGGAGGTCGCTGTGAAAAGCTATGATGCAGGCACTCTCGAACCACGCCACATGCACAAGATTGCACCCGAAGTGACATTGATTGTTTCGGGCCGCGTGCGGATGAATGATCAGGAATATTCGGATGGCGATATCATTCTGATTGAACCAGGTGAAGCCACTGATTTTGAAGCTCTGACCGATACCACGACCGTTGTCGTGAAACTACCCAGCATAGCAGGGGACAAATATCTATGTTGAACATCGTTGTGCCGATGGCGGGTCGTGGCAGCCGGTTTGCGACTGCTGGTTATGATTTGCCCAAACCACTGATCCCGGTTCACGGGTTCCCGATGATCCAAGTGGTGATCAAAAATCTGACACCGAGCACTCCGCATCGTTTTACGTTTTTGATCTTGCGAGACCACGATACCGAGTATGGTCTAGCTGACAAACTGCAAAGCTGGGCACCAGGCTGTGGTATCATCTATGTGGATGAAGTGACCGAGGGCGCGGCGTGCACCGTGTTGCTGGCACGCGAGGTGATTGATAATGATAACCCGCTGATGATTGCCAACTGCGATCAGTACATTGATGCAAGTATTGATGCATATCTGTCTGATATTGGCGATGCTGATGGGTTGATCATGACGATGTGGGCCGATGACGATAAATGGTCCTTCGTGCGCCGGGACGATAGCGGGCGCGTGGTCGAAGTGATCGAAAAGGTTGTCGTCTCAGACGAGGCGACCGTGGGCATCTACAACTTTGCGAAAGGTTCGGATTTCGTTGCGGCGGCGGATCGCATGATAGCGGAGGATATCCGGGTGAATGGCGAGTTTTATGTGGCTCCCGTTTATACCGCCATGGCGGATGCCGGTGCGCAAATCGTATGTCATACGATCGGTAAGGTCGGCGCTGGAATGCACGGGATCGGTGTGCCGGTTGATCTGGATGCGTTCCTCACATCTCCGGTGTCGCAGAAGGCCATCAAGGGGTTGGTTGATGAATAACGACCCACAATCTGATAACAGCCTGTTTTTTAAGGTTTGTCGACGGATTTTGATGTGGACGATGCGCCAAATGAATCATCGTGGACAGGCCTTTTTGACCTATACAAGTCGCCCGAAATTCAGCGCTCAGATCGCGCCGATGGCCGAGCCTGAAAAAGATCTTGGGCCGATGGCGATTGTTATGCAGGGACCTATTGCCGAAGACGATGATGTCACGCTGGAAACAATGCGCATTTATAGGCGGACAATGCCTCAGGTCCGGCTTTATCTGTCGACATGGGATGACACCCCTGAACGTTTGCTAAACGCGCTGCGGCAGGAAGGGGTCAAGATTGTCCTGTCGGCCAAACCTGATATGCCGGGTTTTTCCAATGTGAACATGCAACTGGTCAGCGCCGGAGCGGGGGTTCGCAAAGCGCATGAGGACGGGGCGGAGTGGATTCTGAAAACGCGCACGGACCAGAGACTGTATCGTCACAACGTGATGGGTTTTTTGGCCAGCATGGCGCTGACTTTTCCTCCCAGCGGGGGCTTTGATCAGAAGCACCGCATAATTGGCGTCGGACATGGCACGCTGAAATACGCACCCTATCATTGGGGCGATCAGACTGTTTTCGGCCATGCTGAGGATATGCTGAAATACTGGACACCGGACTTGGTCAGTGCTCCACCGCCAGACCACTTCCCCGAGGCGGTCTCTGACATGTGGGATGAGATCCCAATTGTAGAGATGTGCAAACACGCGGTTGCGGAAAGCTATATCGCGTCAAGCTTTCTGACGCGGATCGGACGAAAGCTGGACTGGAGCGTCGAGGATAGCTGGGCTGCCTATCGCGATTGTTTCGCGGTCGCCGATTACGGTACAACTGATTTCTTCTGGTCGAAGGTACAGACAGGTACCTTGCGGGAATTTGTTAACCGCTATGATCTGCGCTGGATTCGGAATGAACTGACATTTTCAGACTGGATGATGCTTTACGCCGGGGCTGTGACGTCCGCGGACGCACGGAAATATGAAAAGGCGCTGTCTTTGAAGTTTATGGACGTCATTGAGCTGGAGACGACAACCTGAACTTGATCGCTGAATATTCCTGTTTGTGAAACAATGCTTGGATTTATTCAGATCAAGTAATGGTGCAGGTTCAAATGAGCGGAATTTGGTTCATATTAACTCCGCTTCCAATCATTATAGGACCGCTTGGGTTTGGCCGGGACTAGAATTGTATATGAATAGGCTCAGGGCTCATAACCAATAACTGACGAGAGCCGCGAGCGCGATGGCTGACAGGAAGTCCTTCGGGCATCTGTTGCCACACGCCTCCAGTCTTTGAGCCTACCAAACATGTTCTCCATCCGGTTGCGGCGTTTGTATCGGCGCTTGTCATACTTCACCGCTTTCTTTCGCTGTTTCCGGCGAGGGATACGGGCACGTATCCCTTTGTCTTTCAACGCTTCCCGGAGCCAATTGGCGCCATACCTGCAGTCTCCGAGTAACCATTCGACATCCGGAAGGTAAGCCCAAATGCCTTGCGTGCGCTTCAGGAAGAGGGTGATGTATTCGATTATGTCCTTGCCAGCGACATCCAGTATATCGCGGATTGGAGCGGGATAGCTGACTGGCCGGTGGCTGAGGATGATCGCGACAAGCCATTTGCGAGCGTCTTCGAGGTTTTGGTGAAAGACGAAGCGGCTAATCTGGGTGTTTTGAAACGCAATTCAGCCCCGTCATCCAGATGGGGCCTCAATACCCGATAAATCGAAGGCGCATACGGGCGAGGCTGTCATAACGTCCCACCAGCACGCGCGGGATCGCATAAGGGTTAACCTGCAGAGGATCGCATAGCTCTGATCCGAGCGCTGTTGCCGATGTGAAACCGGCCTGTTTCACCGCGTCTTGCAGCGCTGGGCTGTGGTTGCCGTTTGGATACGCAAAATGGTTGATGGGTTGTTCCGTCCACTTCTGCAACAGCTTCCGGGAGTCTTGTATACTTTGCATGGCTTCATCCAGCGGAATTTGGTCCAACAGGTTGTGGCAGTGACTGTGCGCACCGATGGTCACGTATGGCGATTGCGCCAACTCTCGCAGCTGCTCGCGCGTAAGCGGCGCAAGAGGTGTGACATCGACCTGAGATGGTCCGGCCTGTTGCAGAATTTCAAGGGTCAAAGCTTCGCGCAAGTCCGGGGCGACAGTTTTTAGCGTCTCTAGGATATCCGAGATCACCATCCATCTTGTAGCACCTGTTTCAGGGCCGATCTGCCAAGTTTTTGGCCCGTCGGCTTCGACGCGGATGGTCGTGACCCCTGGGTTTTGCAAGGCGTTCATGATCCGGTCAAACCAGTAGGGTTGTCGGCTTTCGATTTGCGCGGTCGCAATATAGAGCGTGACGGGCAGCGCCTCGGCTTCGACAATTGGCAACAGATGAGTGAACAGCCCCACATCTCCATCATCGAAGGTGATTACCACCCGGGGGCGCGATGCCGGGGCAGCTGGATCAAGCGCTTGATCGAGGCTGACAATATCGAAGTACTGACGCAAGAAAGCGATCTGCTGCTGAAAGTCCCGTGCGCGCGCAACGGTCCACGCATCCATCACCTCGGTATCCAAGCCAAGCGTGTGATAGCACAAAACCAGTGTTGGATTGGTGCGCAGGGCATGTGAACGCATTAATGTATAGGCTGGTCCGGTGCTAAGGACTGACAGTGCCGTTTGTTTCAACACTCCCATCGATCAGACCTGACCCTGATACAAGGCGCGCAGTTTTTCGACCTCGTGGGTAATGCTGTGACGCGCCGTGACCCGATCTAGCGCATCTTGGCCTATTCGCTTTCGGTCTTCCGCCGAAACGGACAGGGTGTTGCACATGGCTTCTACCAGAGAGCCAACATCTCCGGCCGGTACCAGCCATCCGGTCTTTTCTGGCTGAACCAGTTCGGGTATGCCGCCAACATAGGTTGATATGACGGGTCGGGCTTGTGCCATCGCTTCCATGATGACCACGGGAAGCCCTTCGATCAGGCTGGGCTGCACCAGAGTGTGGCAGTTTAGAATCTCGTCCCGAACCTGCTCTGAAGAGATCCAGCCCGTGATCCGCACCGCGTCTCCAAGACCCAGTGCTGCGATTTTATGTTCGATGGGCGCGCGAAGTTCACCATCCCCAGCCAATACCAGCCGCGCCTGAGGATGCAGTTTCAGAACTTTAGCGAAGGCATCAAGCAAAATCAGATGGGCTTTCTCGGGGCTGAGACGGCCAATGCACAACAGGACAGGATCGTCGACCACTTTGATCAAGGCAGGATCGGCAAAGGCGTCAGATTCCAATCCGCAATGAACAACTTTGAGTTTTGACCAGTCTTCGGACGCGACATGGCGCATCAACTGGCTGCGGCTGAAGGCGCTGATCGCAACGGTAAAACGTGCATTTGCGACCTTGCGGTCAAAGGCCAGTTTAGGTGCGTTGTCCGCTTCATCCATGCCGTGGATGGTAAAGCTGTACTCGGGGCCGCCTAATTGGCGGATCAGCAAGGCGACCTCTGCAGGGTTTGTGCCGAAATGTGCATGCAGGTGCGAGACCGGGTTTTCGTCCAGCCAGAGTTTGATCTGGCAGGCATGGGCGAGATAGATCAGGTGATAAGGCCAAGGGCGCATCGCGTTGCGCGACATGGACAGCGCAGATTTCAAAGCACGCCAGAATGGCCGGGGATTGCGTTGGGCATACTTGATTGCGGTCAGCAGCAACCTGCCTGCGCCATTTCCTAACGTATAGCGCGTTTTATGGCGCTCGGTTTCGTCCTGAGGGTCGGCGACTTCGGCATCCCAGCCGCGAAAGGCAAAACGCTCGACCTCAACGCCCTGCTTTTCGAGTTCGTTAATTTCACGCCGAATGAAGGTGTGACTTACTTTTGGATATTGGTTTGTCAGATAGGCCACACGCATTTGAAACACCTTAACACTAACTCTTCAAAGCCGCTGCTCGGGACCGAGGGAATAGGATCGAGTTCAGATCATCATTCTGTGGCGGCATAAGGGCAGAATGCTGAATTTTGAGATATGATCCAGATTTCAACGTACCGAAATAGGCTATTTGTATTCGATAATCCCCGCTGGTTTCCCGCGCCATTGCCTGAGTTGATATTCCAGAACGCCCATGGCCTCAGGGAAATTGCCCAGCACGAGAAAGAACGCATACTCCCACGCGGTTCTGTTTCCAGGGTTCTGGCGCAAAGCGATGCGCAACACCTGCAAGGGATAGAGCCCAAATCCCAGCAGTGCCCAGGGCGATATCAAAGCAGCCGCCAGCAATAACGCCAGGGGGAGCACTACCCCCCAGGCCAGAATGCGTTTGACCGCTCGGACGCTGTGGCGCTCCGGAGGGGCGCCATGCAGTGCGGCGCCTTCGGCAAACGCATGGCCGCTGCGTCGGGCCCGTTTCCACCATTGGCTCAGCCGGGTCATATCTGCATCGTGCAGCGTCATCTCTTCATCCAATCGCCAGACTCGCCATCCTTCGGCCCGCAACCGCACGCAAAGCTCTGGCTCTTCTCCGGCGATCATGGTGTCGCGGTAGCCACCGACCTGGCTCAGGGCTTCTACACGCATCATCGCGTCCCCGCCGCAGGCATCGGATTGGCCCACTGGGGTGTCCCATTCCATATCGCAGAGCCGATTATACACCGTGCCATCAGGAAACCGCTCGCGCCGTCGACCGCAGACCACGGCGGTTCTGGGATTTTCTGTCAGAAATTGCGCGGCGGATTGGAACCACCCTGGCTGAACGACACAATCTCCATCGACGAACTGAACGAAATGGATGTTCTTATCAGCGATTAATGTGCGGAACCCGGTGTTACGTGCGCGCGCAGCTGTAAAGGGCTGATCCAGATCGAGCTCAACCACCTCAGCACCAGCTTTTTGTGCGTTTGCGAGGCTGTCATCGGTCGATCCCGAATCAACATAGACGATTTTTCCGATATTTACGGGAATCGAATCTAGGCAGGACACCAATCTGCTGCCTTCATTTCGCCCGATTACGACGGCACCAATGCCTGAAATCTCATCCATAGCGTCTCCGGACGTAGGGAAAACCAAATAAAATCGGCGTGTTTGTGCCCATATGGCAAAAAATTGCGCTGCAAATTGCTTGTCGTCAACGTTGTGCCGATCCTTAACTTGCACTGTCAAGCAAATTGAAACAGTTCAGGGTTAAGGATTGCGGTTGTACCGCAGTATGATGGGCGAGCAGTAACTATGTGGAATCATTGGGGCATTAGCGCCATGCAGCGGCTTGAGTGCGCGCGTGGAATATTGTGCCTGAATGGTCGTCCAGAAGGCCTGAAAAAGGGCTTCAAACACAGTACGCATGTTGTTCCTAGTATGTGGGCGAAGACCGCGGCAGCTGTCGCCCGACATAGTTTTGCCGCACTTGAGCCTCGCTGAGGCCAGCAAGTGGAAACAATCATCCCGAAACATCGGGATTTGAGCAAACGGGCGTAGCTATGAGTCTGAACGCAGAATATTTCACCCTGAACTCGGGATATACCGGGCTGGCGGATGTCGATTTTGATGCAGAGCCAACGGCGACATCGACGGTCGATGCCTTGGACATCCAGCGGATGCGCGGAGCATTCTGGGAGGGTGGTGCGAAGAACTACTTCGCGGCGCGCTATTTCGGTGATCTCAACGTGATCGAAGCTGGCCGGTACACGTTTTATCTGAAATCCGACAGCAACGCGATGCTCTATATCAACGGTGAGTTGGTTGCTGAAAACGCCGGTGGACGGGGTGGTCGCAACAGTGAGATTACCTTGGATCTGGATGCTGGCGCTCATGACATCGAGATTCGGTACTTCGATGGCCGCGGTCGGTCGACCCTGCAGCTGGAATGGGAAGGCCCTGACAGCGATGGGAAGCGCGAGACCATCACCGGTGATGCACTGTCGAAGGGCGAGAAACCCGTAGACGTGGATCAGACCGATGGCGATGCGGGCGACAATGGTGACACAGATAGTGGCGACCAAGGTGCGGGTGACGACACGGGCGACCAGGATACCGGCACTGATACCGGCGACCAAGACGCAGGCGATGATACGGATACCGATACCGGTGACCAAGGCGCAGGCGACGACACGGGTACCGACACCGGTGACCAAGATGCGGGCGACGACACGGACACTGATGCCGGCGACCAAGACGCAGGTGACGATACGGGCACTGATACCGGCGATCAGGGCGCAGGTGACGATACGGGTACCGACACCGGTGACCAAGGCGCGGGCGACGACGCAGACACCGATAACGGCGACCACGATACTGGCGATGATGGCCACACTGGCGACGGTGATCAAGATACAGATACCGGAACCCAGACGGGGCGTCAGGGGCTGCGGGGCGATTACTTTATTTTGCCCGACTTCATCAGCAACCTGAACGAAGTTGATTTTGATGCAACGCCCGACGGAGAAGGATCCGTCGAAAGCCTGAGTTTCATGGGAGGGCAGGACCCGTTCTGGGAAGGCGGCCCAAACGATTTGTTTGCGGCGCGATATGCAGGCCAACTCAACGTGCAAGAGGCCGGGACGTATACGATCTATCTGACATCGGATGACGGTTCGGTTCTGTATATCGATGGCGAGCCTGTAATCGACAATGATGGATTGCATGGGACGCTTGAGCAGCGCGTGTCGCTGGACCTGTCGGCCGGTGTGCACGACATCGAAATCCGCTATTTCGAAGCCTATGGTGAAGCGACACTCCAACTGGAATGGGTCGGTCCGGACAGCGATGGCCAGCGCGAAGTGATTGGTGGCGAAGCGCTGGGTTACCCTGAAAGCACCAGCGATGACGGAGATTCCGACAGCGGTGACCACGGCGCAGGTGATGATGACGACGCTGACAGTGGTGACCAAGATGCGGGTGATGATGACCACACTGGTGATGGTGACCACAGCACGGGCGATGACGATTCCGATTCTAGCGATGGCACGGGCGCAGGTCGTCAGGGCTTGCTGGGCCACTATTTCCTACTTTCAAAGTCGGTAGATAGCATTCAAGAGATCGATTTTGAGGCGACACCTTATGGAACGGGTGCGGTGGAAAACCTGAGCTTCATGAATGGTCAAGAGCCGTTTTGGGAAGGCGGTCCGGGCGACTTGTTTGCAGTACGTTACTCGGGCAACCTGAATGTGCAGAAGGCGGGGACCTATACGTTCTACCTGAACTCGGATGATGGCTCAGCGCTTTATATCAATGGTGAGCCTGTAATCGACAATGACGGCTTGCATGCAACACGTGAACAGCGCGTGACACTGGAGTTGTCGGCGGGTTCGCATGACATAGAAATCCGTTATTTTGAAGCTTATGGCGATGCGACACTTCAGTTGGAGTGGGCTGGTCCAGATAGCGATGGTCGCCGCGAAGTGATCGGTGGCGACTCGTTGAGCTATTCCGAAAGCACGAGTGATGGTAGTCACACGGGTGGAGATCATGACACGGATGCTGGTGATCATACCGGCGGTGATGACCAAAGTTCAGGCGATGACGGCCACACCGGCGGCGATCATGGTACGGATGATGGCGATCACACTGGCGGTGATGATCAAAGCTCAGGCGATGACGGCCACACCGGCGGAGATCATGGCACGGATGATGGCGATCACACTGGCGGTGATGATCAAAGCTCAGGCGATGACGGCCACACCGGCGGAGATCATGGCACGGATGATGGCGATCACACTGGCGGTGATGACCACAGCTCGGGCGATGATGGCCACACCGGCGGCGATCATGGTACGGATGATGGCGATCACACTGGCGGTGATGATCAAAGCTCAGGCGATGACGGCCACACCGGCGGAGATCATGGCACGGATGATGGCGATCACACTGGCGGTGATGACCAAAGCTCAGGCGATGATGGCCACACCGGCGGCGATCATGGTACGGATGATGGCGACCACGCTGGTGGCGACGACCAAAGCTCGGGTGATGACAGTCACACCGGCGGCGGCTCGCATGGTGGTCATAGTGACGGATACATTCCACCACCTACAAGCCCTGATGAGGTTGACGACTACGTAGCCGCAGTGATGGCACAGCCCGACGCGCATCCACATGGCGGGGATGAAAGCCGTGCGGTTGAGCACGTGGCGCTCATGGATCTCGTACCGCGTTCAGAGGCCACTCATGTCGCGATTAGCGACGGTGACTGGTTCGACCCGAATACATGGCATGAAGGCCGGATTCCGGACGCGGGTGCTCAGGCGCTGATCCCAGAAGGTATCTCGGTCGTTTATGCCGGAGAAAGTGAAGAGTCCCTTTTCACCGTACGTGTGGATGGTGAGCTTTCCTTTGCGCATGACGCGGACTCGAAGATCCTGGTTGATACCATGGTTGTCTCCGGGACGGGTCGTCTGGAGATCGGAACCGAAGAAAATCCGATTGCCGACGATGTGGATGTTGAGATCGTGATTGCCAACAACGGTGATATCGATGTCGGCTGGGATCCGATGCTGTTGTCCCGTGGCGTAATCTCGCACGGACAGGTCGAGATTCATGGCGCTGAAAAAACCAGCTTCCTGACGGTTGATGATGCGCCGATGGCTGGCGACACTGAAATCACGCTGAGTGATATTCCCGAAGGCTGGCAGGTTGGTGATACCATCGTTCTGACGGGTACGCACAAGGAAGGCTGGTACTGGGATCAGTCGGCTGGATCGGTAATTCACCACGAAAGCCAGGATGAAGAAGTCGTTATCACTGGCATCAGTGGAAATACGATCACTATTGATCGCCCGTTGGAACACGACCACGATACGCCGCGTGACGATCTTTCCGCTTATGTTGCGAACACTTCGCGCAATATCACGTTCTCCAGTGAGGATGGCGAAGATACTGCTGTTCACCATCGCGGGCATACGA
Source organism: Ruegeria sp. CF4 (assembly GCF_056537345.1). NCBI lineage: Bacteria > Pseudomonadati > Pseudomonadota > Alphaproteobacteria > Rhodobacterales > Roseobacteraceae > Ruegeria > Ruegeria sp. CF4. The sequence continues at coordinate 46,099 of NZ_JBQFRJ010000008.1, forward strand.
TGTTCATGCACTCGGATGATGTAGATGTACGCTATGCCGCCTTTGACGATCTGGGACGGACCGATAAGTCGGAACCGGCGTTCAGTATCGACTCGATTGGCACTGTACAGCCAGATTCGAACGTTCAGGGCCGCTACTCTTTCCACTTCCATCGGACTGGAACCGAAGACCGGGATGACCCCGCGATTGCCATTGGCAACTCGGTCAGCGGATCTCCGGGCTGGGGTTATGTGCATCACGACAGCAATGCGACCTTCACGGACAACGTGGCCTGGGATATCTTTGGTGCCGCCTTTGTTGCAGAGAATGGTAATGAGACAGGTGTCTGGTCACGCAATATCGCAATCAGGACCGAAGGCGTGTCCTACGGCGAATCCCAGGTAAAGCTGCAAAGCGATGTTGAGCGGCATGACAATGGGCGGACTGGCGAAGGCTTCTTCTTCGCTGGGCGTCTGGTTGAAGCATCAGATAACGTGGCTGCAAATACCACGCATGGATTTGTCTGGATGACTCGCGGCCAGCCCAGCGATCCGCTCAGTGCGAACCTAGATCAACCTGAACTTGCCTATGGCAACGAGTATTTGCGCCTTGACCAAGCACCGATCCAAGGGTTCGAGAACAACGAGGCCTTCGGCACTGAAGTTGGCCTGATCGTGATCAAAAATGGCCCGGATCAGAGTCATGATGTCCGATCGGTTATGGATGGTTTCACGAATTGGGAAACTACTCGTGGCGTCGACTTGTCTTATAGCTCCCACTACACGTTGATCGATTTTGACCTCTTGGCCACTCAACAACCTGGTCAATATCCTGAAATCGGCTTCCAATTGGGCGGAAACGCATTCGATATCGTCTCTAACGGTATGACTATTGACGGCTTTGCAACTGGAGCGAACCTGGATCAACCCTTCCATTTCGGTTCGAATGGCGAAGACTACGACGATGTGTTTATCGATCTGGTCATGGCAAACAACGGGACCAACTTTGTCGGGTACAACGAGGATCGCCATTCGATCCTGAGTTCAGATGATCTGGTTGAAGGCCGGCTTGGCTTTGTTCTGGAAACGGATACCGTAATCTCTGAAGGCGAGAACCTCCATCTCAGCGGTACAAAAACAGATTCGATCGGTAGCCGGGATCGTGACTTCGAGGGTGATCAGCATATTCTATGGTGGCACTGGGATATCGCTCAGTTCATTGCAACCGAGGGGTACTACAAGACTGAATCGGGCGAGAATGTTCTGTTGCTAGAAGACTTCGTATCAGATCGTGCGACCGGTGAGCTTCATAAGATGACCCACGTCATCACGCTCGATATGACGGATCAGCAGATCGCGAATTCCTGGTCCATCAATGATTGGGGCGGCGCGCAGTATAACGGCGTCGTGTCGTTCGACAATGTGAACCCCACTGCACAGGATGACTCGGCGTCAACGAATGCTGGTATGGCGGTTTTGATCGACGTTCTGTCGAATGACTCGCATGCTGGTGGCGATGACCTGCGCGTCGATGGCCTGTCCACGACACCGAACGGCAATGTTTATGTTCAGGATGACGGGCAGTTGCTTTACGTCCCGAACCCGGATTTTGTCGGAGTTGATACATTCGACTATTGGGCCGGCGATGATGATGGGGACTTTACCCGCGCGACCGTTACGGTCGAGGTCTTCGATATGTAATTGAAGAAGAGCCCGGTACATGATTTCGACCGGGCTTTTCAAAACTTGCATCAGACAAAATAATAGCGGGCTCTGGTTTCTCAGGGCCCGCTTTTTTATGGTTCAACGTTTGTATTGAGGTTTTTCTGTTCTCGAGGCAGAGGCTATACGGGGTGAAACTGCAATTCTTGGTCGCAAAACTCGAATGGCGGCGATGGCAAGAAATACAACTATTCCGGTAGCAGAATAGATCACCAAAGCGACCCACACACCAAAGCCCATCGCTAGTGCGGTGATACCCGCCAGCAAAGCAAAGCAAATGGCAATTCCCAGTGCCCCAACCACGTAGTAACCTGCGCTCCGGCCTTTGAAACATGTCTATCTTGAGTAGATGCACCTACCTTGACCACGAACAGAGTCAAGTTAGATGGGACTTCATACGCGCAATGAACCGCCGGTGAGCGGCGAGTCTTTGCCGTTCCTGTCCTTGTTCAGCTCCGCCTACACTTTGTCAAAAGACTGAGGCGATGATCAACGTAAAGTAGAAGTTCAACTTCTCCCTCAGTTCGAGCAAACAACCCCTTGTGATCTATACATCAACGATACGGCACGAGATTGAATTCGGGCTTTGCCTTGGTTTGAACCAGATTATCTATTACCAGCGTTTGAAAGCTGCCGTCGCTTTTGCAACATGACTGGTTTTTTGGGTTCAATATGTTCTGAATTGTTCGATTTATCAGTAACATCGCAACAAGAGTGTTTTGTATTTGTTTATCTCACCGAAGGGAATTTCCGGCCTCGACGCCGCCGCCATCGGATCATTGAGAAAGGGTTGAATAATGAAGGTGGAATTGACGCCGCTGGCCGGGCTTGTGATCCTGACGCCTGATCGCTTTGCCGATGAGCGCGGGTTCTTCAGCGAAAGCTGGAATTCTGCGCGGTTACGCGAACACGGGATCAATGTGGATTTTGTGCAGGATAATCACTCACTGTCGCGCCAGTCGGGTACGGTGCGCGGCCTTCATTTTCAATCACCTCCTCATGCACAGGACAAGCTGGTTCGGTGCAGCCGGGGAAGGTTGTTCGATGTTGCCGTCGATATCCGAAAGGGAAGCCCGACATATGGTCAGTGGTTCGGTGCCGAGCTGAGTGCAGAAAACGGGCGCCAGATGCTGGTGCCACAGGGATTCCTGCATGGGTTTGCCACATGCGAACCGGATACGGAAATCTGTTACAAGTGCAGTGACTACTATGCGCCTGAGTGCGATGGTACGGTTCGGTTTGATGACCCCGAGATCGGGATCGATTGGAACCTCGGTGGACCTGCGATCTTGTCGGCGAAGGACGAAAGTGCGCAGCGTTTTGCGGAGTTCAAAAGCCCCTTCGCGTGGGAAGGATAAGTTATGAAGTTGTTGGTTACTGGTGGGGCCGGATTCATCGGGTCTGCAGTGGTGCGGTTGGCCATAGCGCGTGGGCACGAGGTGGTGAACATAGACGCTCTGACCTACGCGGCATGTCTGGAGAATGTGGCCAGCGTTGCCGATGACCCCAGGTACAGTTTCGTTCACGCCGATATCCGGGATCGCAGTGCTATGGATAAAGCGCTTGAAACGCACCAGCCTGACGTAATCATGCATCTCGCGGCGGAAAGCCATGTGGACCGATCCATCGATGGCCCCGGAAATTTCATCGATTCCAATATTTCCGGGACTTACACGTTGTTGGAAGCTGCTCGGAAGAACTGGATCGCTCGTGGCAAACCTGAAGGGTTCCGGTTTCACCATATCTCGACGGATGAGGTGTTTGGCAGTCTTGGTCCGCACGGGTTGTTCACGGAAGATACTCCTTATGATCCCCGCAGTCCCTATTCTGCCTCCAAAGCGGCGTCGGACCATCTGGTGCGTGCTTGGCATGAGACATATGGCTTGCCTATCGTGCTGACGAATTGCAGCAACAATTACGGGCCTTATCATTTTCCTGAGAAACTAATCCCGGTGGTGATCCTGAACGCCTTGGCGGGTAAAGCGCTACCAATCTATGGCACTGGCTCGAATGTGCGTGACTGGCTCTATGTCGAAGATCATGCGGATGCGTTGCTGCTGGTGGCCGACAGGGGGCAGAACGGTCGATCCTACAATATTGGCGGCAACAACGAACGCTCTAATCTTGAGCTGGTGCGTGGCCTGTGCGCCATCCTGGATGAGTTGCGTCCAAAACCGCAGGGCAGCTATGCCGAGCAGATTACATTTGTGCCTGACCGGCCCGGTCATGATGCGCGTTATGCAATCGATGCGTCTCGGATCTGCGATGAGTTGGGCTGGAGCCCGTCCGTAACGCTTGAAGAAGGGCTGCGCCGAACGGTCGAGTGGTATCTTGCCAACGAAGAATGGTGGCAGGCGCTGCTGGACCGGCACAATGTCAGCGGCAGGTTGGGGGTCGCGACGTGATTTTGGTCTTTGGCAGCTCTGGTCAGCTGGCGTGCGAACTGGCGCCGTTGTCAGAGGTCGAATGTGTGTCGCGGTCTGATGCCGATCTGACGGATCCCGATGCATGTTCTGGAATCATCGCAAACAGAAATCCCACCGCGGTGATCAACGCGGCCGCATATACAGCCGTGGACCGGGCAGAAGAGGAAGAAGAACTTGCCACCACAATCAACGCCGCCGCGCCAGGGGCGATGGCAGGTGCATGCGCTGTGCTGGGCATTCCTTTTGTCACGATCTCGACGGACTATGTTTTTGACGGCAGCGGGCAAAAACCCTGGAACCCGGCTGATCCAGTCAATCCTCTTGCGGCCTATGGGCGATCTAAGCTGGCCGGTGAGCGGGCGGTCGCTGCAACAAACGCTCAGGCCACAGTTTTACGTACGTCCTGGGTGGTGTCATCGCATGGGAACAACTTCGTCAAGACCATGCTGCGCTTGGGAGAGGCGCGCGACCACTTGGCGGTGGTTGCAGATCAGATCGGTGGTCCAACTCCGGCACGGGATCTGGCACAGGCTTGCCACCAGATCGCATGTCAAATGCGTGCAGATCCTCAAAAGCGTGGCCTTTATCACTACGCAGGATATCCCTCCGTCAGTTGGGCTGATTTTGCGCGCGAGATTTTTGATCAGGCGCAACTCGATTGTGATGTGATTGATATCCCTAGCTCTGATTACCCCACACCGGCGCGCCGCCCCTTGAATTCGCGATTGGACTGTGCGGATACTGAGCGGGTTTTTTTCATCAGCCCTCCAGATTGGCGATACGGGCTGGCCGATATTTTGAGTGACCTGAAGGGATAGTACCAGTGACGGAACGCAAAGGGATCATCTTGGCCGGAGGATCGGGCACGCGCCTTTATCCAATCACCGAAGGTGTGTCGAAGCAGCTTTTGCCAATATATGATAAACCGATGGTCTATTATCCGCTCAGCGTTTTGATGTTGGCGGATATCCGTGAGATCTGCATCATCACGACGCCTCAGGATCAAGAGCAGTTTCAGCGCGCGCTGGGTGACGGCAGCCAATGGGGCATATCGCTCAGCTATGTTGTGCAACCCAGCCCGGACGGGTTGGCACAAGCCTATATTTTGGCAGATACGTTCCTAAGCGGTGCCCCAAGTGCAATGGTGCTGGGTGATAACATCTTCTTTGGTCACGGTTTGCCCGAGTTGTTGCTGAAGGCCGATCAGTCTGCGTCCGGCGCAACGGTGTTCGGGTATCACGTGAATGATCCGCAGCGTTATGGTGTGGTCGATTTCGATGATCAGGACCGCGTGCGTGCGATCATCGAAAAGCCTGAGTCTCCGCCATCGAATTATGCCGTGACGGGGCTTTACTTCCTGGATGGATCAGCGCCCGAACGTGCACGGAAGGTGGTGCCGTCTGGTCGGGGTGAATTGGAGATCACCAGCCTTCTGGAACAATACCTGCTTGAGGATCAACTCGAACTCATCCGCATGGGTCGTGGATATGCCTGGCTTGATACTGGAACACATGGCAGCCTGCTGGACGCAGGAAATTTCGTTCGCACGCTGCAGGAACGGCAGGGGTTGCAGACCGGATGCCCCGAGGAGATTAGCTATCAAAAAGGCTGGATTACGCGCGAACATTTGGCCGAACGGGCCGAAGCGCTCGCGAAAAATGGTTACGGTCAGTATCTTGCCAATCTGATCGCGGGTTGAGCCTGCCCGGCCTTATCCTTGTGGAACGCCGGTTGGGGCATAGTTGGTGACAACATCCCAGACGATTTCCTGCATCAGGAGCGCGACTTCAGGCCCGGGGTCATCCGCGTCGCTTCCGTCAGCCCGTTTCAATTGATGCGGCAGTCCCACAGGTGATTTCTGGTAGAGCACCGCGTAGTGGGTCAAGGCCACCAGATAAGCCCCAAGATCGTTGTAGTGGATGCTATCCTGCGTACCGTCATCGTTTTTGGCAAAAAGGTCCTCGCGGCGCTGGATCGGGCCGACGCCGCCCCGATCTTCGACCTCACGTACGAAACGGGCAAAGACCTGACCGGCCGGGATCACATAGATCGGGTTGGGCATGTCGTCATAGGCCATTGCGCGCTGTAGGATTTCCGTCTCCCAATAGCGGTCAAGGTCCAGATCCAATCGTTCGAGCCAACCTTCCTGATCGTCCAACGGATGCCAGGTCTCGTAAAGATAAACGCGCGTATCGGGATTGGCTTTCCAACCGGCCTGTGCCCAGCGATGCAGATAATCGCCGCTGTCCATGTATTTGATTGCATCGCGAATTTCGACCATCTCGGTCAAAACCAGCGCGTCATAATCACCTGTCGCGACGGCCTCATGCGCATCGCGGTACCGAGGATGGTCGTTTTCGACATCGAACCCGTTGATCACCTCATCAGGTTCCCAATGCGCCTTGAGCGCTGTGCCCCAGCCCAACTGACTGTTATAGCTGTGACCTTCATCAGCAAGCTGTTCGAGCATGAACGGCATGTTGCGAGCAACGAGGCTGTGACCGATGTGGAATACCGCCTGAGGCCCGGGCGAAACATGAACGGGGGTTTGGTAGAGTTCGTTGAATTCTGATTTCTCGATGGGTTTGGGGCTGCCGCATTTGCCAAGGCTGCCGCAGGCGGCAAGCGTCAACAGAAGGCCGGGGGACATAAACCGTTTGAAACTCTTAAACATCACATACCCTAATTTAGAAGTATCGAGCCTGTATTACTTTTCGGATATAGGTTTGCTCGCTGATCCTGACAAAACTATTTTTTTGACATGGGCGCGGTAATAAATGTGCTGCAATTAAATTGAAACGCCCCTGGTGACGCAAAGCGAGAAAGTCGCCAGAGGGGCTCTAATCGTTGGCTAAAACGTGGCATTCGCCAAAGACTACACCCCGAAACGCGAAGGTGTGATCTTGATAACGCTCAATGATATGAGCACTTTGCTTGTAATTGTTCGGGTTCTTGATCATGACCCACCGATTTCTGTGATCAAATCCGAAAAAGTATTCCGTCACCAGGTAGCCCGACGGAATACTTGATCACTGGTTCTTGGGGGGCGTGTCAGTAGCCCGTTGCCCGTACGACAACACCAACGGTTGCGTAGAGAATACCAATGTCGGTTTTTAGGGTCAGGTCTTCGGCATACGACGTATCGAAGTCGGCACGGCTGGCGAAGGTGCTCGCATTGCGTTCGGATACCTGCCACGAGCCGGTCAAACCCGGGCGTAGCGAGAAATAGGCTTTGCCCGGATACAGAGCACGCTGCTCCGGCATCATCGGGCGCGGACCCACTAAGCTCATCTCACCGATGAGTATGTTCCACAATTGCGGCAGCTCATCGAGGGATGTTTTGCGCAGAATATGACCAAACGACGTGATCCGAGGATCATCCTTGAGCTTCTGAGTCTGTTCCCATTCCAGCCGCGCCAAGGTGTTCTTGGCCAGGTAATCTTCCAGAAGAGCATGTGCGTTCGGGACCATGCTGCGCAGCTTCCACATGGTGAAGATACGCCCATTCTTGCCAACACGGCGTTGCCCATAGAACGGGTTGGCGCCATCCGTCGCGACGATTGCTGCAAGCACCAGAACGATGGGCAGCACAATCGGCATTGCGAGCAGCACGATTGCCACATCAAGGACGCGCTTGAACAGGTTTTTGTAAATTCGCGTGGGGTTGGTCGAATTCCGACCCGTCTGTTGAACAACTTTCCGGTGACCACGCTTACCGGGAATACTCGTATCCTGAATAGTCATTTTTTTAACTTTCAAACCAAAGCCGAAATATGGCCTCACCTACCTGACACACACCAAGCCATTCAAAACAACGTGACCCAGCAACACTTACACATATATGAGCATTCGTATCCGGATCAAGCCAGCATGATTGCTCACGATTCATGTTTACACTATCTTAACGAACTCTACAAATGTGCATTGCCACAAAAAAGGTGAATTCTTGTCTTCATAGGTAGTAAGTTTTGTCCGAACTGCCGCATTGTTTCCAGATAGATGGCTTGCCTCGTGTTATGGTTGATCCAAGCATGCTGGAAACCCGTGCTTTATTCCTCTTGGTGGGCCTGAAATCGCCATAAAGCTGATGGGCACAAAGATTCGGTTGCGCGGTATCGCATGTCAAAGTTCTTGGTTCATTCTTATCTCAGACGCGTTTCTTACGGATGTTGAGCGGATATTGCGACGCGGCGTGCTGTGAGGCGATATCTGCTGTGTCAGCAACCTGCTCAGTCTGAAATTGCCTGCTGGTAACGTATCCGGTCAAAGAACCGGCTATCAGCCACGTAATAGGCGTAAGGCCTGAGTTCGGAATAAGATCAACGAGGTTTGCAGCCAACGCGAGGCTCAGACCCGCAGTGGCATAAGGTATCGGCCTTGGAAGTCCTTTTGACATCCAGAAGAACAAGGGGAATGTTAACAATCCGAAGCGAGTTATGTAACCAAGCCAGCCAAAATGCCCGAAAAACGCCACCCATATACCGTCAATTATGACGATGTTTCGACCAGTCTCGGGATCAAATAACGCGTTTCGGTCATAGCCGCCCCATCCGAGAAGCGGTTTTTCTTGTGCGCGATCTAAGAGGAGATTTTCGTTTGCGATGCGAAAATCAAAAGAGGCTGCACGTTCGGGATCAATAGTGTTTGCGAGCTCTGATATATGCTCGATGGGTATCCAACCCAGACTGCGCAGCATTGGGAAAATCAACACAATGACTCCGATAGTGGTTGCCACTCGCATCATGGTGCGGCTGCTTGCCAACAGAACAAACGGTAGCAACACCAGTGTAATCATCAGCGCACCCAAGGATTTCACAAAAAACAACGCCATCAACATCCAGACCAATGCCAGAGACCAGATGAGCGAGTTGGACGCAGCAAGTTTTGAACGCCTTAACATTGCCGCACAGGCAATGGTGGCCACAGAGAAATATATGCCCAAAACCAGTCCATGGGTAAGAAAGACAAGTGGGCGAAACCCTCCGGCTCTAATGTGTTGGTCAAAGGCATGTGGGAAGAAGCCGTAGATCCATACATTCAATTGCGGGCTCATACGAACTTCAAAAAGTGATGGCAGTGAGTAGAGCAGCCCGGCAAACGCCAGCAGACCAAGCAGCAACCGATGATCTGTTGCTGATCTAAGATATCTCCAACCCAATACATAAGGTATAACCATCGTCAGTGAGCTTAGGATGATCGAAAACGCATCATAGATGCGTAGTGCAGGTAAGAATATTGGCCCGATTTGCACAGGCGCTTGATTGGTCAGAACGGTGCCGAACGCAGCTAAACACATAACGATTATCAGGGCTAGGACGGTGTTCGTGCCAAACTTAGATGTCGAATGCGCAACATATTTGTCATCGGCAGTGATTGTTGCACCAGAAGAATTGGTTGGCCTGTCTTTCAGAACGACAGACAAAACAAGAGCGGTCAGCGCAGGCAGAAGCGATTTGTCGATCACGGGCAAAAGCGGCAGGTCCAACTCAACCTCGTTCGGCAGGAATAGGTAACCGGCAATGATGGTCAGGATGATGGCTTTGTTTCGTTCCAAATTCAGGAACAAGATCAAAGCCACAACTGGGAACGAGTACAGAACAAAATGTGCGAATAGATTTGGCATTGGAGTTCTGTCTTTCGCGAGCTGATACGCTGCTAGGGCTGTTGGGCGGCTAGTGAGGTGCCGGATTTAGATGCACATCTTCTTGACAATAGTTCGGGAATGCAACGTATCACGGTCATGACCAGCGCCCAAATGGGTTTCAAATAAATCACGTTCTTGCGTTTTGCGGTCGCGCGGACGATGGCCGAGGTTAAGCACATCGAAATCGTGCAGAGTGACTTGAACTTGATACCTGATCTCAAGGTCTTCTTTGGCGGTGATCAGGGATTCCGAATTACGGGCGGCCAGTTGAATGGGATGTCCAAGCGCCGCGTAGCTGTGGGCAGTCGCAAGGGCGATATCGGAGCGCGCGCCAAGGATTAGGACCGGACCATTGCTCATAGTTTCAGCCTTTCTGATTGTACCGAGGCAAAGCCTTTGCGCCCATATATCCGGTTCCAATCCATGATCGAGTCCAGCGGGTAAAAGTAGCTGTTCCAGTTCACATAGCTGGTCGCGCTGCCACGTTGACCGTTCCAGTAATAAAGCGCGTTAAACGCCCGGACAGAATACTTGTTCAAACAAAAGCCCGGGAAGTTGAATGGAACCCTCAGTTTTTGGGCGGCAACGGAAGGGAAGGGGTTCGTGCTGTGCTTGCCGGGTAATTCATCCCACGTTGCACGTTTCCCCAGCATAACCAGAGACCGCCCCAAAGCGTCGCCAGTGCTTAGGCAATCGATCCATGCGACCGAATAGGTGGCATCGAGAGATCCCTCGAAAAGATCAATCGCCGCATCGAGGTTCTGCGCGACGTGGGTTGTTTGCCGGATCCAGCCGGTCTCCACGGGTCGCAGCCGCAATGCGACGCGTAGGATCACGCCTGTCAGGCCCATCCCGCCAATCGTCCACTCGAACAGCTCGGAATTCTCGTTGCGGGAACATCGCGTCACCGTACCATCGGCGATCATCACGTCGAGCCAGTCAATACAGTTCCCGAATGATCCATAGATATGGTGGTTCTTACCGTGCACATCGGCAGCCACCATCCCGCCCAAACTTACGAAACGGGTGCCCGGTGTCACCGCCGGAAACCAACCGCGGGGCAAGAAAGCTGCGATGATATCGGACAGCAAGACACCAGCTTCGGCAATCAACTGGCCGCTCTTGGGATCGAATGACAGCATGTGATTGAGCTTGCGCATTTCGATCGTATTGGTGCGGCTTAGCGCGCTGTCGCCATATGCGCGTCCGTTTCCTCTGGCGATGGCGTTTGATGCCATCACGGCCTGTCGCACCTCGTCTTCGTTGCGGGGTTTACTGATATCGCAGTCGACCACCGGGTAGTTTCCCCATCCAGAAAGCTTCATCTGGAAGCTCCGATCGAAAGCGAAGAATCGGTGAAGACAAACCGACGATCCAGATTGAATTTCACAACGTACCCAATCGCCAAACCCAGAACGGCCCCAAGCTCTCGCATGAGGTCGGTTTGCCAGATCAACCAGAATGCCGTTTCCATACCCCAGAAGATTGCGGTGGTGACAATCCCCATCGCGGTATAGGCCGAAAACTTCTTGCTGTGGTCGGACACGCCTGCACCCAGGTCGTAGAAGATCCAACGCTTGTCCAGAACGTACTTCAGCACCAGCCCTACTGCGGTTCCAACCAGAATCGCGGGGATCAACGCGTTATCGCCGATAGTGGCGAAAACGACCCGTTGTGCTCCAAGGTTGGCGAGCGTCGCGAGGACAGCAAAGAAGGAATAACGTAGAATGAGCGTTCGCAAACTCACAATACGGTGCCTCCTAACGCCAGCGCGGCAATCAACAGAAAGCGGATCTGCCTGTCGTTTGACAGCCGCCAGAGAGAAAAAGAGAAAGATCAAAATGCGAGCAGCAACATCGACAATACGGTTCCAATAGCAACCCCGCCTGCGACGATCCGTACGGTATAGAGACCGGCAAGCATACAAACACCAACAATAAGTTTGCGTTTCAGCGTGATGGAATATGCGGTGGTGATCCCGAAATAGATCAGCATCACCCCGAAGAACGCCAGATTGGTCAAGGCGGCCAGAAAAAAACCACCAAACAACAAGCCATCCAAAGCCCATGCGAAACCGGGATTGCACCCGACGCAAAGGGGCGATTGCGCTTTCGGGGATGCGCGCGATCGGCCTTGAGGTCCAGTAGATCATTTACGACATAGACGCTCGAAGCGATCAGACAAAAGGACATAAAGGCGAGCAGGCTGTCGCCGATTATCTCGGGCGCAAAATTATGCGCGGCGATCATCGGCAGAAACACTAGGATACTCTTGAGCCATTGATGCGAGCGTAGCGCTTTGAGATGGGCCCTGCGTGAAACGGTACCGGTTATCAGATGTTCAATGGTGCAGCCTAGACGAGCCACTTTGCCACCTGCCGCATCCGAGGCGTTTACTGTGGCCGCCAGATCGGCGCTGCTGTCGCCAATATAGGCAAAGCCGTTCGCCCCATATTTTTTGTTGAAGAAAGCTGGCCTTGTTGCAGCCCTTCAGACTTACTTCCCCTTCCGAGCCGTAAACCTAATCTAACAGGCCGATAGGGGTCGCAATCTGGTCTGCGATGCGCTAGTCCGAGGCGGTCACCAATGCCACCTTCTTTCCCGCGTCGCGCCAGGATTTGATATAGTCCATGACTTCTCGATCGTAGGGCAAAGCATCGACCTGAACCTGACCTTTGTCTTGCAGAGCCGCTTTCAATGCAGCCTGACCTTTGATCAATGCAAGGGGCCTGCGAACAATGTGCTCGAGTCCTGCGAGAGTGCAGACCAGAAAGTTTCGTGCAGCATATCTGATGCGATCAGGGTTCCATCCAGATCGACAACCCGAACCGGATCGACAGACTAGGTTCCTTCGCTGTTCGAGAGAGCCGCCTGACTTGTCATCTAATCCGCCTCCGTCAAAAAGCGCCAATTGCCGGTGCACATATCTTCGAGATCAAGTTGTGCTTTGAAGCCAAGGATTGCCTTGGCTCGTTCGATTGCGGCGCAGGAGATCGCAGGATCACCATCGCGACGTTCCGTGATTTGATAAGCAATAGGGCGGCCAGACACCTGTTCATAGGTCTTGACGACATCCAACACACTGTAACCCATACCTGTCCCCAGATTGACACAGTGATTGCCAGTTTCACCGAACAATGCGTCAAGCGACAGAACATGACCCCGCGCCAGATCGAGGACGTGTATGTAATCGCGGATTCCTGTGCCGTCAGGGGTCGGGTAATCGCCGCCAAAGATCTTGAGCTCGATCATCTGTCCTAGCGCGACCTGCGCGATGACCGGCACCAGGTTGGTTGGCGGCTGGCTTGGGTCTTCGCCGATCAAGCCCGATGGATGTGCACCTACTGGGTTGAAATAGCGCAGGATGCCAATCCGCAGTTCGGGCGATGCATTGGCAAGGCTTGTTAGAAACTCCTCACCCACACATTTTGTCTGCGCATAGACGCTCTGAGGTGAGGCTGGAGTTTCCTCGGCGATGGGCATCGTTTCCGGGTTGCCGTAAATCGCTGCGCTGGATGAGAACACTATGTGCTTAACGTTATGCGCCTTCATTGCAGACGCAATGTTGTAGAGACCGATGCAATTCGTCTCAAAATAGCCCATCGGGTTGCTTTGACTCTCAGGTACGCTTTTGAGAGCGGCGAAATGTACGACCGCATCGAACCTACCGGCTGCAAATACCTGCGTTACCTCGGCGGCGTTTCGAATATCACAATCAAAAACGCGCGTGGGGTTTTCGGTGATCTTCGCCAGCCTGTCGGGTACGTCCCTGCGCGCATTTGCGAAGTTGTCCAGAATCCAGACGTCATAGCCAGCCTCGTTTAGGGCCACATAAGTGTGCGACCCGATGAAGCCTGCACCACCAGTCAACAGAACACGTTTTTTGTTGGCTTCAGTCATCGTCCACGGGTCCATTCCATAGTGCTGGGTCCCATGCGAACAAAGATTTGTAACGTCAAATAGACCATAAAGCTAATAGGCGCTTCGAATATCAAACGCAGAAGTTCCGCTATGGTCAGTGGTTGTTTGGTGTCATTGCGCATGAGTTCGGGGTATAGGCGGCGGATTTCTTCCACACCTGCATCCTGTCGGCGTCGGACACGGATAAGGTTGCGAAAGCCTTCGACCATGGGCCAGTGATATTTGGCAGGCACTTCGACCCGTTGGTCGGGTGAAAAGCTCAGCCGTACAAACGTATCATCCGAAATTATGTCAGGGAATTGCCCCCAACATTTCCTGCCTTCCGCGTTTACCGAGAAGACGCCGGCCCCAACGGCCCCCCCGCGCACGAATGGCAGACGAACCCAGAAATCTGAATATCGACGCGTGACCCATGTTGTCGGCGGGGCTACCTGCAAAGTGCCCGTCGCGTAGAGCGGTCGCGGCTGATCCAGAACCGCGCGCAACTGTCCCAATAACTCCGGATCGCAGCGCACATCGGCATCCAGATAGATTGTCGAGCAACCTGTCTTGACCATGTCACCCTGATTGAATGCGTTGGGCTTGCCCGGCTCGTCGATTTTGAGCAGCACCAGCCGCCAGTTGCGATCCTCGAAACGTGCTCCATAGTTCGAGACAATCTCGACAGTCCGGTCAGTGCAGGCGTTTGCGGCGACTATGACCTCAACACGCCCAGCGGTTTGATCCTGTTGCAACAGAGCGTTCAGGCAGTCGCCGATATACCCCTCTTCATTATGGGCAGCGATATTGACGCTCAGGATGGCGTCTGGGTCAGTCGTGCTCCAATCCTCGCCGGACAATATGATTTGCTCGGAAGGCATCGCTACTTGTCGCCAAAAGGATCACGATAGACCCCGAGTTTTTGTTTGAGCAGTGCCCACAACACAGGTGGTTCGTGCACGACATACCGATGCCAACGCTGCCGTGGTTCTTTGACTAGACGATAGAGCCATTCGAATCCCCATTCGGTGATCCATGATGGTGGGCGCTGGAAGGTGCCCGCCTCATAGTCAATGGTTCCGCCCAACGGCAAAAACAGCCGTATGTTGGGCATTCGGTCGCGGTATTTCATGATAAACTTTTCCTGACGCCCACCGCCAAGGCCCACCAATAGAACACTCGCGCCGGAGTCGTTGATCCGTTCGATCATTCGATCGATTTCGGCGGGGTCGTTTTCATAATCAAAGGGCGGGGCATCTGTTCCCACAACAAACTGACGCCCTGTCTTGGCGTTTATGCGTTCGGCCGCGATGTCAGCGATCCCTGGCTTGCCGCCGCACAGGAACACGGTCACGTCCGGGTTGTCCTTGTGGTGCATATAGAATTTTGGAAAATAGTCTGACCCCGAGACCCGCTCAGACACCGGGGTTCCAAGAAATTTGGTTGCGAAATACAGAATCTGGCTGTCGCAAGTGATTACGTCGAACTTGTCGAAAATCTCAAGAAACTCGCGATCCTTTTGCAGCTTCATGATCATGTCGACGTGCAAGGTCAGGATCGTGCCTTCGTTGAAGTTCTTGACGAGATCGTCCATGGAAATGTCATGGACGTAGACATTCAGCACGTCGACCCGAGGATAATCGTGGCCAGTGGCCCCTTCGGTCATACCGATCGATGTTCCGTCAGCCATCACTCGACCTCTCCCATGTAGTGATCCACCAACTGTTTCGTATGGCGGATGTTGCCTGCGCTGGACGCTCCGAAGACCAGTGCTTCAACCCCCGGAAGGCCCGCGATCCACTCAATCGCTTCTTCGGCAGGGATGGCTCCAGACGCATAGACAGACATGGCGATGGCCCGGACCCGGCCTGATTTGAGCGCTTCGAGATAGGCATCATAACCGCCCGACATGCGAAAGCCGATCTTGTTGATGTTCGAACATATGATCGGGCGCTTGATACCTTCAGATTCCAGGGCCTGAAGCAACATCGGCATGTTCATCGTTATATAGGCGGGTTCGGCCCCGTGTTTTTCACGGATGTGATCGTCGAAAATGCGCAAGGCGCGGGTAAATCCCATCCCCAGCAGTAGATCAGTGAAAACGTTTTGAACGAAGATGACCGGGGTTTTTAGCCCGGCAAACATCTTCATCTCCATGTCGATCAGAACCTTTGCCATTCCATCGACTTCTTTTGTGGCCAGCGCTTTACCTCCGGCCAGTGCAGTCGAAAACAATCCGTCATCGGGCATAAACTGCCGCAAAGCGCCGATCATACCATGTTCGGTGACAGCATTTGCGTATTTGTGCGCATATGGCATGCATGGATAAAACGTGAAATCCGAGTATCGGGAGGGATTGGCCCGAACACGATCTGCAATCTCAGAGATCCTGTCGTGAGTGGTGCACATGAAGGTGCGCACGCCCGCATCATATGCGATATCCAGAACGTCCATGATCGCGTCGGTTTTCTGAAACCGCATTGCTTGGGCGCGGGCTTTTTCTTCGGACATGTGGTTGATGCCGAAGAACTGATTGTCGCCGAACAGCAGTTTATCCATGATCACGCTCCCGTCCGACGGAACCAGCCGCGCTTGGCCGGTTCGGCGGCGCGTGGTTTGGGAGGCTCGCCCACGGACGCACCGGTTTCGTTGTTGTGAATGATCATTGCCATAGTTCGGTCGGTTTCGACGCCAGACTGAAAGTCATTCTCGTGGGTTTTAGGAGCACCGTCCCGAATAGCGCTGATGAAAGCATCCAGTTGCGCCGAATATTCTTCACCTCGCAGGTAGAACCAGACCTCATCGGTCAACCCGGTGGTATAGCGGACGGTCCAACCAGCCTCGTACTCGGGTAATGCATCGACCGGTTGGCGCAGGTAAAGCTGGCATTCCTGACGATCCGCATTCACGCGCCCGTTGGTACCTATGACGCTGATTTTGGTCGACATCTTGCGATGACTTTCATCGCACCAGTTTACTGATAGCTGAGCTGTCGGTCCATCTGTCCAGCGCAGCGTACTAAATACCTCATCATCTACATCGGTCGAAAAGACTGAATTCATTGCCGAGCCGCTGACTGTGTCGGGGACACCGAAACACCAGTTCAACAGATTGATTGGATGTGCCGCATAGTCATAAAGGCATCCGCCACCCTCAGATTTTTTGGTGCGCCAGGTTTGACGTTTCGGACGTAACACGACAGGGCCGTAGGCTTCGGCCAACACATGCGTGACCGTTCCAAGGGCGCCACTTTGCAGAATACGATGCAGTTCCCGAAAGGCACCGACATAGCGATAATGATAGCCGACCTGGTTGATCAAGCCCTTTGCGCGTGCCACATCGGACAGCTGTTGCCCTTCTTCCCAGTCCAGACAGAAGGGTTTTTCGCAGAAGACGTGTAAGCCTTTATCAAGTGCTGCCCGTACCATCGGCCCATGGGCGCGAGAGGGCGTGGCGATTACGACGGCGTCCAGTGCTTCGTCTGACAGCAATCTGTCATAATCCTTGTAGATTTTTGCGGTGGTGTTTTTGCTGAGAACATCCACCATGAATCCGCTGGCGTCACATGCAATGGTTTCTGTGTCAGGATGGGCGTTGACGAGCGCATAATGGGAAAGGCCCATCTTACCCAGGCCAACAACGGCAATTTTCAGATTCCTGTCCATGTATACATGGCCTTTTCAATCGGGAACAAAATACGAAGTACTAGATCGGTGCCAAACGAATAATTTGTGGCTACATTGCGCACCGACTGAACAAACGCCGAGATCGGCGAACATTTTCTATGATCTCCTACCTATAAAACTTAAATCAAACTTACTCTGAACATATCCATGGACCTTAAACAATTTCCCCGTAACTTCTTCAAGGCTGTTGGGTGAAGGGCCGTCCAATATTTGTCCAATCCTGACGTTAACCCTCTATTGTTTCCCCCTTAAATTGGCTCCAGAGGTCGCGTTATCAAAAAAATATTCAGGTCTATTGGACCGATATTAAGTCCCTTGACCGAATTCTGGCTATCTACCGATCCGGTTGTGCGATGGGTAGCGCGCGTTCGGGATCCGAATTGCCATGGGCTTTGGTCGCAAGGATCATCGCGCCGGTCAAAACGCAAAGGGCCCCAAATCCGCTATAGATCAAAAAAGCGGTCCAAATGGGCATGCCGCTAATAAGACCGATAAATCCGGCCAATGCACCGAGCAGAATTCCAGAGAAGATCAGTCCTGCACTCATCGAAGCGTCAACCTCTTTTCGGATATAGCGAGTCAGTCAAGTGACGATTTCTGACACTCAACACAGGAAAAGAGGCAAAATTATGCCTCAAGCAGAACATCGTGGCTTGCCCTGGGGTCAAGTGTTGCCTTTTTGGAAGTAGTAGCGGGGGAAAGTGACCATTTTCTTAATCGAATTGTAGCGTTTGACTCGAATCACGTGCAATGTGGCATTGCCACAGGGGTAAGGTCCGTCCAGCTCGTCAGACACATGGCGTCGAGGGAACGTGTGCGCAGGAATAGTATTAGGGAGAACTTGGCTTATGAGGCCCGTATTTACGCTGCTTTTTTCATTTATCGCCGGTGCATTGGTTGCCGTACCCGCACTCGCGCAAAGCAGCTATCGTATTCAGCCCGGAGATGTCCTCAGTATTAACGTATTGGAAGACTCAAGCCTGAACGATGAAGTGCTTGTTCTTCCTGATGGTCGGATAAACTTGCCCCTTGCCGGTCAGCTTGCAGTTGCCGGACGAAGCGTTGGTCAGGTCGAAGATTCTCTGGCCACCCAGCTTGAGCCAAATTTTGCATCGCGGCCCACTGTGACGGTGTCGATCGCTACCATCGGCGAAGCCGAAGATCCCGATCCGATTCTGGTTTACGCGGTGGGCGAAGCGGGTTCGCCTGGGCGCTACGAAGTGCCACCCGGTACGACACTGTTGCAGTTTTTTGCTGAAATGGGCGGATTCTCACGCTTTGCCGCGACCAAGCGCGTCATGTTGCGGCGTACCGATAAAGCAGGCAACGAACGGGTTTTCCGGTTCAACTACGATGCCATCTTGGACGGTACCGGACAGGGTGCGTCGACACGTCTGGTGGATGGTGATGTGGTCGTCGTACCGCAACGACGCTTGTTTGAATAATACGCGAAAGTTGGGGCAGTGACTAAAGACGAAAGGATCCACCGGTCAGGTGCGGTTGTCATAATTGCAGCGTCCTTGACCGCGAGCGGAGTACAAGGTCAGGAAATTCCGGTTGAGCCAGGTGGCCTGGAGCTGCGTTTTGGCATCGCCGAACGCTTTGAATATGGCCGCAACCTTGCGCTTGATGTACCTGATCCGGGAAACGGCTTCATTGCGTCAACGATACTGTCCTTTGGTCTCTCCAGCGAAACGCGCTCTCAAACGATTGAGCTGGATGCAGTCACCGGCCTGCGCTTGCAGGATCTGCCAGACAGGGAAGACAGTTTCGATATAGGCGATGCGCGTCTGGGTTTTGGATATACTCGCGAGGCTGCAAATGCTGGCTTGGAATTGGAAGCCGACTACTTGCGGTTTGACATCGGATTGCTGCGGTCATTGTCCGATTTCGAGGATGAGGATGGTTTTATTGTATTGCCTTCAGATTTCTCGGATCTGACGGGCGAAGGGACGCGCAGCGAATATTCCTATGGCTTTTCGTTCGATGGCGGGCGGCAGAATCTGGTAGGGTACAGCTTCGGTTTGGCCGGTTCAGGCCTACGATATACGGATGCGACAGATGCTGGGCTTGTGGATAACGACCAGATTGGTGGTGATGTTGGGTTGTCCCTCGCGTTATCGCCGGTCACAACGGTCAGTGTTGATTATGCGATCGAACGGTTTGAAGAAGATGACGATGAAGAGACCGAGCGCGATACCGATGCAGTGTCTTTGGGTCTGCGTCATGAATTTTCAGCTCTCACCCGACTTGAGGCCTCGATCGGATACACGGATATTGACGAACGACAGGTGATTTCTGGCGACTCCAGCGAATCCGGCCTAATCGGTAGCGTTGGAGTGGTACATGATGTTGCCAACGGCTCTGCATCTGCGCTTCTTGATACCAGCCGAACAATTTCCGGCCGTCTCGATCGATTCCTTCTGGGTCGTAGTTTTGCGGTGCCAGACGGGGACTTTGCTGCGACTTTAGGCGCGGCGCGGCGCCCCAGTGGCACGATTGATGCAATTGGTTCGCTCGCCTTTGACAGGGAGTATGGCCCAAACACTCTGCGTGTCCGTTTGAGTCGCGAAATCTTGTCTGATGACGAAGATGAATACTTCGCTGCGACGGTGATCGATGTGGGCTATATCTGGGGTCTGACACCATTTTCGCAGTTTTCGCTGCGTGCCCTCTATGCTGTTTCGGAAGCGACGGATTCATCGACTGGGGTAGAGTTTTCGGCGATCAGTGCGGTTTACAGTCATGATATTGGTCAGGATTGGAGCCTGAATACGGGTATCGACTATCGCGTACGCGATGAAGACGGCCTTGATCGCGCAACCAGCCCGCTGGTTTTCTTCGGTATCGGAAAGAGCTTTGTCTGGCGTCCATGATCTCTTCGTCGATAGATCGAGAGTGATGGAATCGATACACTAGGCTCAGTTGTAAACGACTAATTTATCAATTCTGTATCGTGAACAGTGGGCGCAGAGATGTTGGATTGTATTTTAATCGTGCACTCTGAATGTGAACAATCACACGTTGTGTCGATTTTGTGAAGTTTTTTGGTCACGCTGTTCGTTTTACATGTTATCAAACGTTATGTTGATTTTGGCGTGTGCGTCAAAAACTCTATGCTTCTCTGAAGCTGGTTCTGATGAGCCTAAGTATACTATGGAGTAGGATAACCAGTCGTCCGGATGCCAAAAGATGCCAACATTCAAGCGGATCAGAAACTGGCAGAAGATAGGACGCTAAGGTTCAATGTGCCTGCTTTGGCAGGCAGGGAATTTGACTATCTTCAAACGGTTCTGGCAAATGGGCATCTTGCAGGTGGTGATCAATTCACGGTTGCATGCGAAGCGCGTCTGCGTGAACTGACCGGCTCTCTCGAGGCATTCTTGGTTCACTCCTGTACCGGCGCGCTGGAGATGGCTGCAATTCTGTGCGATCTCGTGCCCGGGGACGAGGTCATTATGCCATCGTTCACTTTTGTATCCACGGCCAATGCAGTGGTGTTGCGTGGGGCAGTTCCGGTATTCGTTGATGTCGACCCTCGGACGCTCAATCTTGATCCCAGTGCCGTTGCTGCTGCTGTCACCAAACGCACCAAAGCAATTTTCGCCGTGCATTACGCGGGTGTGCCAGCAGATATGGTGTCGCTGGCCGAGATTGCGCGTAGCCACGGGTTAATTCTGGTCGAAGATGCGGCGCAAGCGCTGGGGTCGTCTTATTATGGACGTCCTTGTGGCAGCCTTGCTGACTTGGCAACTTTCAGTTTTCACGAAACAAAGAATATCACCTCGGGAGAGGGCGGTGCATTGACCGTCAATCGACCTGATCTTGTCGAGCGGGCTGATATCATTCGCGACAAAGGTACAAATCGCGCCCGGTTCCTCGAAGGCGCTGTCGATAAATATACCTGGGTTGATATCGGATCGTCATACACACCCTCCGAGCTTGTTGCCGCCATGCTGTTCGCGCAGCTTGAGCAGGTTGAACGGGTGAGCGCAGATCGACTTGCTACTTGCGACCGTTATCGCGCCGGGTTCGCCGATCTCGAGCGCACCGGACGGATTGAATTACCATTCATTCCCGAACACTGTCGTGGCAATGGGCATCTGTTCTTTTTGCTGTTACGAGACGCTCAGGATCAGAAAGCTTTCATCGCTCACATGCGCGAACACGGAATAGAAACGCCGTTTCATTACGTTCCGCTTCATTCTGCCCCTGCAGGACGGCTTCACGGCCGCGTTTCGGGTAGTCTGGCAGTGACCGATTCCGCATCGTCAAGATTAGTTCGCCTGCCGCTATATTTCGGAATGAACGCCGAAGTTGACCGAGTGATCGATGTGGCACGCCAATATCTGACAAGCGGCGCAACTGTCCGATTTCATACCCAGAATATTCACTGTCTGTCTGAAAAATCGGTTTGAAGCTCGAGTTCACTAGTTTGCGTATTTCATCTTGCTTTTGGCTCGATTAGAGAGCGTATTGTTTTCACGCATTTATACAATCTGGCATCGCGATTGGTTCAGATATGCTGAACTCGGGTAGCAGGTGTCTTGGGTCGCGAATTATGACAGCAGCGAATGAACTTTTGTTATTCCCCAGCTTGAAAGCGCAGCGCGCGCCGGATGGTGGGCTGATCATGACGCAGAAGTATCTGGAGGGTACGCAGCGCTTTGCCGATCACTGGCCGGGCCCAGTTTGTGTGCTGGTTGATCTTGATGAGACGCCTACAGATGATATGGACCGCATTGTGGTGCAGCCCGAGAAAATGGGCTTTACCCTTGAGGTTCGCCCGCAAGAGAAAGCAGCATTGGAAACACGCCTGAAGACGGCAGCTGTGGCGTTGGGTTTTTTGTCCAGTTGGCATGGCACGATTGCGGACGCTTGTTCGGCGGTGGGTGTGCCTTTTGTTTGCACCACGGAATATTCGCCCAAAACGGAACGGCAAATCGCAGCGGCGGAATTGACCGGTGCACCGTTTCGCCATGCCCGACGTTTATTGTGGCTCCGCGGTGAAGAACGTCGCCGACAGCAGCTGCTACGTCGATTGGCCGGTTTGCAATGCAGCGGGGCGCCGACTTATGACCTTTATGCGCAACACGTCCCATCGGCGGTTTTGTTCTTTGATAATCGCGTTCTGTCCAAGGATGTGATTTCGGTTGACGAGGTGACGGAGCGTTCAGCTGCACTACTTTCGGGCCGCCCACTTCGGCTGGCGTTTGGCGGGCGGCTGATCCCAATGAAAGGCGCTGCTGGGTTGCCCGAAGTTGCCGCTGAGCTGCGTCGACAGGACGTGCCTTTTGAGATGAGTATCGTCGGCAGCGGACCGCAGGAGGCAGAAATCGCCCGTGACATCCAGCAGTTGGGGCTACAGGACAAAGTGTCTCTGTTACCGCCGATGGATTTCCGTCACGGTTGGATTCCGTTCCTGCGTGAAAACGTGGATCTGTTTTTGTGCACCCATGTTCAGGGCGATCCTTCAAGCACTTACCCAGAGGTGATGTCTTGCGGGGTTCCCATCGTCGGATACGATAACGAGGCGTTTGCGGGGGTGCTGACGCGCTCTGACGGCGGCTGGTCTGTGCCGGTGGGCAAGCCAGACAAGATGGCTGAGGTCGTTGCCGGTCTGCACGAAAATCGCGAAGACATTCTGAGCAAAGCCTGCAATGCGGCACGCTTTGCAGCCGAGCATTCGTTTGAAAAGACCTTCCTGCGGCGCGTCGAACATCTGCGCGAGGTTAGTCGCCTTCCGTGACCCCAGGGGCAGTGCCTACCTCAATCAGTCGCCGGCGCCCACACCCACATAACTGTCAAAGCCTGCATTCAGTACCATCGCTGACGAGTAGATGTTGCGCAGATCGACCATTCGAGCGGATTTCATCGTCTCGGCCAATTCGCTCAGGTTGAGGGCGCGGAATTCGTTCCATTCGGTCAGCAGAACTACCGCATCTGCATCTTTAGCGGCTTCATATGGATCGTCCATCCAGCTGACGCCGGGCAGCAGTGCTTCCCCCTCTGACCGGCCCTGAGGGTCGACCACACGTACACGCGCACCACCGCCGATCAAAGCAGGAACGATGGTCAGCGAAGGTGCATCGCGCATGTCATCAGTATTGGGTTTGAAAGTAACTCCAAGGACGGCAACCGTCTTGCCGTTGAAGCTGTCGTCGCAGACGTCGCGGATTTTGTCGATCATCCGCTTTTTTACTTCATCATTCACACGCATGACAGTTTCGGTAATCTGCATCGGATAAGCGTGATCCTGACCGATCCGAGCCAAAGCCGCGGTGTCTTTCGGGAAGCACGATCCGCCATAGCCCGGACCGGCATGCAGAAACTTGTTGCCGATGCGCCCATCCAGACCAATCCCGCGTGCGACTTCTTTGACGTCGCCTCCGGCGCGTTCGCAGAGGCCCGCGATCTCATTGATGAAGGTGATCTTGGTCGCAAGAAAGGCGTTGGCTGCGTATTTGATCATCTCGGCACTTTCCAGATCGGTCGTCAGGATCGGGAAGTCACGCAGGTAGAGAGGGCGATAGATCTCAGCCATCACCTCGGCGGCGCGTTCGCTTTCGACGCCGACAACCACCCGGTCCGGACGCATGAAATCATCAATTGCAGCGCCTTCACGCAGGAATTCGGGGTTCGAGGCGACGTCGAACTCGGCCTTCGGGTTGGCCGCGGCAACCACCGAATGAACCTTGCGGTTAGTGCCAACCGGGACGGTCGATTTAGTGACGACGACGGTGTAGTCGGTGATGGCTTGCGCGATTTCTTCCGCCGCAGCCATGACATAGGTCAGGTCCGCGTGCCCGTCACCACGCCGTGTCGGAGTGCCTACGGCGATGAAAACCGCATCGGCACCATCGACAGCGCTGACCAGATCTGTGGTGAAACTCAAACGTCCGGCAGCCACGTTTTTGGCCATCAACACATCAAGACCGGGCTCGTAGATCGGCACCTCTCCGGACTGCAGCATCTCGATCTTGCGTTCGGATTTGTCGACGCAGATCACATCATGGCCGAAATCGGAAAAGCACACACCCGAAACCAGACCGACATAGCCGGTGCCAATCATTGCAATACGCATTCTTCGAATCCCTTTCCTTGACGAGCTGCCGCCCGGCACATCCTATCGTGTTCGCGAACCCGACGGATATTCAAAACCGTTCTTTCGTTGAGACCGAATAAGCGCTTAGTGGGGCGGTATTCAAGGTGATATTGCCTTGGCCATCGACGATTGCGCCAACTGTCGCCAAAAATGGCGAAGGATGGCTGATGGTTTTACCGAAGTATGAGATGGACGAGCGTAAGACCCTATCCAGCCAATAGGGCTGGATTGGATTTCTGATCACTCGGTGACAGCCCGAACTTGCGCGAATACTCGCGGCTGAACTGCGTCGGGCTTTCGTATCCTACTTCATACGCCGCTGAAGCGACCGAAGTGTTTCCCGATTGAAGCAACCGCCGCGCCTCAAGCAGGCGCAGGTCCTTTTGATACTGCAACGGTGTCGTCGAGGTTACGGTTTTGAAATGTTCATGAAAGGCCGACAAGCTCATCCCGGATTCAAGCGCCAGATCAGAGACCGGGATGCTGGTTTTGTAGTTGCGCCGGATCAGAGCGATCGTCTTTGAGATGCGGCTGGCAGGGCTTTCATGCCGCAACAGCTGGCGCAGCATCCCTCCGTGGCGGGCGCGCAGCAAGCGGAAATGTATCTCCTTCAGAACCAACGGTGCCAGGGCGTGGGCTTCAACCGGGTCGTGTGAAAGGCGGTAAAGGCGTGCGACCGCATCAATCAACGCCTGATCCGAGGCAGCGACATTCAGCGTTTGAAGGTCTCCATCTTCGAAGTCTCCGATCTCATCCACCAGGCTACGGACGAGGGCGAGATCCAGCTTCAAAGCCAGCGCGGCATAGGGTTCATCGGCGCTGGCCTTGATGACGGCGGCTTCGACGGGTACCGCATGGCTGACGATCAGCGTATCGCCTGCACTGTAACGGATCACACGTCCGCCAATATATGCCTCTTTAGCACCTTGCAGGACCAGGCACATGATCGGTTCGTAGAATCCGGCGGCGCATTCGGTAGTTTCGTGATTGCAGAACGCAAACAACCCTTCAACGCCTGTCTTGCACCCGACGCCCATTGCGCCTTTCGAACGCACCTGTTCGAAAACGTCTGCCACCAGACTTTTTGACACCATCGAGAACCCTCCTGTCCTTTGGAAATATAGAGGTTTCACACGGTCTGAAAACAATCTTCCGCCGCTTGTCGGAGGAATAGGCAGATCATTCGGAGGATAAGGCAGCGCAATCGCCTCTCAGCACACTACCCTTATGCAAAGCCAAAGGCAGGAGGGTGGCATGTACAATCAGGCGATTGAGAAAGGTGGCCTTGCCGTTGTGACCGGTGCTGCCAGCGGCGTTGGTTTTGCAGCGGCTGAACGTTTTGCGCAATCGGGTCTCAGCGTCTTGCTTGCGGATCTGCCCGGAGAGGCGTTGGAGCAGGCAACATCTCAGCTCGAAGCTATCGCGACAGGTGGCGCGCAGGTGCAAGCGGTTCCAACGGATGTCAGTGATGTGGATGCCGTGCAAAATCTGGCCGACGCTGCTTATGCAGTCGGCGAGGTGGCTGTGTTGATGAACAACGCTGGTATCGCTCGACCCAGCGGCAGTTGGGATCGCCCTGATGCCTGGCGCAAGCTGATCGAGGTTAATCTGTTTGGTGTCATCAACGGGGTTCAGGCTTTTCTGCCGCGTATGATCGAAGCTGGACGCCCGGCCGTTGTGATCAACACCGGATCGAAACAAGGCATCACCACACCGCCCGGCAACCCGGCCTATAATGTTTCAAAGGCCGGGGTTAAGGTTTTGACCGAGATGCTGGCGCACGATCTGCGTGAGGCTAACGCGCCCATCTCGGCTCATCTCTTTGTGCCGGGTTTCACTTATACCGGCATGATTGCGCGGCATATCCCCGAGAAGCCTGCCGCAGCCTGGACCTCGGAGCAAACCATAGATCATCTTATCGCGCGGGTGTCCGAAGGCGATTTCTACATCCTGTGCCCGGACAATGACGTCTCGTCCGAGCGGGACAAGCGCCGGGTGTCCTGGGCTTTGGGCGATATCCTTGAGAACCGTCCTGCCTTGTCACGCTGGCACCCGGATTATGCGGATGCCTTCTCTGAATACGAACAATCAAACTAACCACTCGCCAAAAGGGAGACCTTGAAGCCATGGCAATCGAACTGAAATTGAATGGTCAAACGCATAGCGTCGAGGCCGAACCGGGCACCCCGCTCCTGTGGGTGATCCGGGACGAGTTGAAGCTGACCGGTACCAAATTCGGCTGCGGTGTCGCATCCTGCGGAGCGTGCACCGTGCATATGAATGGCGAACCGGTCCGGTCTTGTCAGACCTATATCGAAGATGTCGAAGACGCAGAAATCACCACCATCGAGGTGATGGAGCAGGACAAGATCGGTGCTGCCGTGCAGCAGGCGTGGCTTGAGCTGGACGTGGTCCAGTGCGGTTATTGTCAGTCCGGACAGATCATGAATGCAGTGGGCCTGCTGCGCGAGAATGCCAAGCCCACGGCTGAAGAGGTCGATAATTACATGCACGGCAACGCCTGCCGCTGCGCCACCTATCAACGCATCCGCGCCGGTGTTCTGCGCGCATCCGAGATTCTGGAGGCCTGAGTCCATGACAGCTAAACTTTCCCGCCGCGGATTCCTTAAAACAGCCGCTGCAGCCGGTGCAGTTCTGTATGTTGGGGCAAACGCAGATGGTGCCATGGCCGCATCCGGTCAGGCCGACGCGATGCTGAATCCCTTCGTCAAGATCGACAGCAATGGCAATGTCATTGCGATCGTGAAGCATTTTGAAAAAGGGCAGGGGCCCGCCACCGGCCTGACCTCGTTGATTGCCGAGGAACTGGGCGTCACCATGGATCAGATCGACTATGAGTTCGCCCCGTCTGATCCGACCGTCTACAACAACACTCTGTTTGGTCCGTTCCAAGGCACGGGCGGATCCACTGCGATCGCGAACTCCTGGGTGCAATACCGCACTGCCGGTGCGAATGCGCGTGAGATGCTGATCAAAGCCGCAGCCGAGACCTGGGGTGTCGAGCCATCGTCCTTGGATATTCAGGAGGGTTTGATCACCGGGGCAGGCAAATCCGCGCCTTTGGGTGAATTCGTTGCTGCCGCTGCTGCTATCGCACCGTCCGAGACGCCGCGTTTGCGTGATCCGTCCGAATGGAAGATCATCGGCAATGCTGAGACCCGCCGAAAGGACAGCCCGATCAAGGTCAACGGCACCGCGAAATTCGCGATGGACGTGCATTTGGACAACCAGATGGTTGTGATGGTCAAGCGCACACCTCAACGCGGGGGCACCGTCGCCGGTTTTGATGACAACGCGGCCAAAGAGGTCAAAGGCTTCATCATGGCCCAGACCCTGCCCACCAAGCATGGTGTCGCTGTCTATGCAGAAAACACATGGGCTGCCATGCAGGCACGTGAAGCGCTAGAGGTCGATTGGGATCTATCCGCTGCCGAGAACCGCTCGTCGCAGGAAATCCGCGATGAGATCATGGCCGCGCTGGATGCCGCTCCGACCTACAATGTCAACAAGGCCGATCAGGCTGCGGTCGCAGCTGCTGTGGATGGGGCCACCACTGTAGTGGAGAAGACCTTCTACTTCCCGCTGCTCGCGCATGCCCCGATGGAACCTTTGAATTGCACGATTGAGCAGACCGCTGACGGTGACATCGTGCTGCATGATGGTGCGCAGATGCCGACAGGGCCGCACATGGCCTATCAGCAGATTTTCGAGCTGCCCGCAGAGAAAATTCACATCAACACCATGCTGGCCGGTGGCTCATTCGGGCGCCGCGCGACGCCCAATGCAGATTACCAGGTCGAGGCCGCGCTGGCCTTTGTGCTGACCGACCGGTCACGCCCGGTCAAATTGGTCTGGGACCGCGAAGACGATATCCGGGGCGGCTACTACCGACCGGCCTTTGGGCATAAAGTGCGAGTGGGTCTGGACGAAACCGGCGCCATAGTAGGTTGGTTGCATCAGGTTGCCGGTCAGCCCGTTGTGAAGGGTACTCCGTTTGAGGCCGCTTTGGTGCATGACGGAATTGACCACTCAAGCATCGAGGGTCTTGCGGACAGCCCGTATGCCATCCCCGGTATGGCGGTGGGTCTGTCCGATACGGAAAAAGCAACCTCGGTTCTGTGGTGGCGCTCGGTCGGGCATACTCACACTGGCTATGTCATGGAGGTCATGATGGACATGGCAGCCAAGGCCGTTGGGCAAGACCCGGTCGCATTCCGACTGGCCTATCTGAACGGTGATGACAAGGACCAGGTGCGCAAAGCGGGTGTTCTGAAACTGGCGGCCGAGAAAGGAAATTGGGGCAACCCGGAACCGGGCAATGTTCAGGGTGTTGCTGTGCACAAATCGTTCGGGTCTTACGTGGCCGAGGTGGTCGAGATCTCTGGCAACCTTGAAGACGGTATTCGCATTGAAAAGATCACTGCTGCGGTTGATTGTGGTATCGCGGTCAACCCGGATGTTGTCAGGGCCCAGATCGAAGGCGGTATCGGCTATGGCATCGGTCACGCGATGAGGGATCAAATCACTCTGGATGGTGGCGCAGTCGAGCAGTCCAACTTCCCGGACTACGAGCCCCTGAGGATCTCGGACATCCAGTCGATTGAGACCCATATCATCCCGTCAGCCGAGGCCCCGACGGGTGTCGGAGAACCCGGAACGCCCCCTGCTGCTCCGGCCCTGGCAAATGCTATCGCTGAACTGGATCTGCGAGTCGCAGAGCTGCCGATGAACGAAAATGGGGTCGCGTTCGTTTAATCAAAGACAGCTGTATCGTGGGGGTCGGCCTGCGGTACAGCTTATCTAGCGGCTTTCATATCTCTTTGTTTGGCCTTCCGAATCCGTTGATTGATCACTGTTTCTTACTGCGCCGGATGGTTATATTCCGTTTGTAGAAGCGCTTTTGTTAACACGTGCCTAACACTTGCGTGAGATTTTGGCGTTGCAGCAAAGTAACCTTTGCGCTGTTGACCGTCTCACTCCAATACTGCACTACCTGTCGTCATTTGCGGAGCTTTCATGCGGATTAGCGTTGGCGTTGCTGTTTCAATGCTGGTTGCCGTGTCCATCGGAGTATCGACGTTCCTCGTCCACTCCCTTTGGTGGACGACGGCGCGTGATAACAGCCGTATGCTCGCAGCGGAGATCAACAGCCAAATCGCGAATACGGTCCGCATCGAGGTCGGTGTGACCCTCCAATCGGCCGAGGCCGCCTGGGCTGCCGTACGGACGATCTTCGTTCAAAACGTCATCGAGACTCGGCAGGCGGACAAGCGCGAGTTCGTCTTTCTGTCGCAATTGCAGGCGCAGCCCAACATATCGTGGATCTTCTTCGGGTGGCCTGACGGGAATTTCTTCGCATCGCACCGTCTTGGCGACGGCGGGCTTGAGATGATCGAGATCGACAAGAACATCCGGGACCGGATGTTGCGAAAGGATCGCTATATATTCATTCCCGGCGACATCCAGTTCGAAGAGCGGAGCTTTGCCGAGACAACTTATGACCCGCGCAATCATGCCTGGTTCGGAAACTTCATAGGTCTGCAATCGCAAGGCTGGATCGAAGCGCGTGACCTGCCGGGCAGTGAAAAGACCGTTTATGCCTTTGCGGGCCCGATCGACGTCAACCGGAGGCGGCAGGGTGTTCTGGCCGTCGCGATCGAGACAGACCGGCTGTCGCGCTTTCTGGCGACGCTCCATCCCGGGGAGTTTGGGGCGGCCTTCATCCTCGATGCCGATGGCAAGGTGATTGCCATTCCCGACGCAGAAGCGGATGAGACAACCCCGGCGCGTATGGGCGAAGGGGAATTGTACGAAGTCGCCATGATCTCGGGCGAGAAACTGCTGGGCGACCCGGATGAAAACACACCGGGCAGCCAGACAACGCGGGTCGTGATCGATGGCGTGCCCTACGCGGTGGCTCTGACGCCGCTGGGGTTCTATGGCTGGCGCGTGGCAACCGTTATTCCGGAAGCGGCCTTCCTGTCGGGAATCGATAAAACCCTGATCAACCTGATCTATATCCTGATCGGCGTTGTGGTTGTTGCAACCGGGCTGGCAATCTGGCTGGTCCGAAGGGTTGTCGCAAACCCATTAGCACGTATTGCCGAGGACTTGAGTAAGATCGAGCGGTTTGATGTCGAACGTATCTCGCGCAGACCCTCCAGACTGTCCGAGTTGGCAAACCTGTCCGCAGCCACGGCCAGCATGGCGGCGGGTCTGTCGGCTTTCAGAAAATATGTGCCCACTGATCTGGTTCGGATGCTGGTTGCTGAAGGTATCAAGACCGAGCCCGGGGGTGACATCAAACCCATCTCGGTTCTGTTCTGTGACGTTACCGGATTTACCGGCCTGTCCGAGAAACTCGGCCCTCAGATCGTTGAGTTGATGGAGCCCTTTTTCAGCGCAGCCTCGGCAGCGATTGCGCGCCATGATGGCACCATTGACAAGTTCATGGGTGATGCCGTGATGGCGTTCTGGGGCGCACCCCGCAAGGATGCCTGCCATGCCGAAAATGCCTGCTGCGCGGCGCTGGATCTTGTCGCCAAAGTCGAGGCGGCGGGCATCAAGGATGAGGCGGGTAACCCTCTGCGGGTTCGGATTGGATTGAATAGCGGTGAGGCGCTGGTCGGAAACATCGGGTCCGAGCAGCGGCTGAACTACACCGCGATTGGCGATGTGGTGAATGTCGCCAGTCGTTTGGAGGGAGCGAACAAGGAATACGGCACCATGATCCTGATTGGCCCCGAGACCCGGCGCGAGGCTGGCGATACAATCATCGTGCGCGAGCTGGATACGCTGACGGTGTTTGGGCGCAGTGAAGAACTTGTGGTTTATGAGCTGATCGCAATGTCCGATGATTTTGACGGATCATTGGCGTGGATCGAAGCGTATGAGCAGGGACTGGAAGATTACCGGGCACGGCGGTTTGAGCAGGCCGTTGAAGCATTTGAAACCGCCGACCGGGCGCGAAACGGAGACCCGGCCTCGGTCGCGATGGGCGCGCGTGCCAAGGCCTTGTTGGATTCCCCCCCCGCACAGGACTGGCGTCCTGTTACCAACACGGAAAAGAACTGAAGCAAACGGTGTCGGCAGGATTATCTTAGTACCGGTACGGATCTGAGCCTGTTCTTGGCAAAATCTATGAAGGCGCGGGTCTTTGCGGGGGCTCGTCGCCCCTCGACATGGACCAGATGGACGGGCAGTGGGGACGGTTCGTAGGCATCCAGCACCGATTGCAATGTGCCGGCCTCAAGGTCCGGTCCGATCTGGTAGGATAACACCCGACAGAGGCCCCATCCCTGACGCGCCACCGAAATCGCCGCTGCGACACTGCTCACCATGAGCCGGGGTTTGATGCGCACTGTCTCTTGCAGATCAGCGCCGAACCGCCAATCGGTCACCGGGCTAACGCCGGCAGCCGACACGATCTGGTGTGATTGCAGATCGGATGGGGTTTTCGGGGAGCCGTGCGCCTGGAAATAGGAAGGTGCACCGCAAATGACCCGGCGCACATGACCGACCCGGACGGCGGTTAATCCAGAGGGCGGCAGCTCACCAATCCGTACAGCCAGATCGATGCCCTCTTCGACCAGATCCACCACGCGATCAAGCATCAGGACATCAGCGGTCATACCTGGATGCTGATCAAGAAAATCTGTCAGAATGGGTGCTACATGAATGCGCCCGAATTCATTCGGGCAGGTGATGCGCAGTTGGCCCACCGGGTTTGAAGCGGCACCTCGGGCGGCGTCGTCGGCGGCCTGCAACTGCGCCAGAATGTGCCTTGCGTCTTCCAAATAGGCTTGCCCGACCTCAGTCAGGCGCACCCGGCGGGTTGTGCGGGTGAACAGACGTGCGCCCAGCCGTTCTTCAAGCGCATTGACCCCGCGGGTGGCCGAGGGCGCACTGAGGCCCAATTTGCGCGCGCCGCCTGCGAAGCTTTCAGCATCGGCAACAGCGATGAACATCTCTAGGGTTTGAAGGCGGTCCATTGCTATCAAATTCCAAAATAATGACTTTCCAAAGCAGTATATTCCTTTGATTGGCGACGTAAACTAGCTGTTTGGCAACCCGTTCACACCAAAATGGATTGGATCATGAGCACAGAACCCCCACGCCAACCCGTCCCGCCCTTTACCGAGGAAACCGCCAAGCAGAAGGTTCGCTTGGCCGAGGATGGCTGGAATGGTCGTGACCCGGCCAAGGTTGCGCTGGCCTATACGCCGGACACCGTTTGGCGCAACCGCGCAGAATTCCCGAAGGGGCGCGAACAGGTTCAGGAGTTTCTGACCCGCAAGTGGAACAAGGAACTGGATTACCGCCTGATCAAAGAGCTGTGGGCTTATTCGGGTAACAGGATCGCGGTGCGCTATGCCTATGAATACCACGATGACAGCGGCAACTGGTTTCGTGCCTATGGGAACGAGAATTGGGAGTTCGACGCCAATGGTTACATGGCTCATCGCCATGCATCGATCAACGAGCTTCCCATCGCCGAAGAAGACCGCAAATTCCGCTGGCCTCTGGGTCGTCGCCCTGACGATCACCCGGGTCTCAGCGACCTTGGACTTTAACCAGAACAGGATACTACGATGACACCTATCAAACTCTACCGTAATGCCAAATCAGGCCATTGCCACCGGGTTGAACTGATGCTGGCGCTGTTGGGCCTGCCTTATGAAACTATTGACCTCGACATGGCCAATGGTGCGCATAAAGCACCGGACTATCTGAAGATCAGCCCGTTTGGCCTGGTGCCTGCGATTGACGATGGCGGCTATACCCTGGCGGATTCCAACGCGATCCTCGTGTATCTGGTTCAAACATATGCGGCGGGCGCGCATTGGATGCCTACGGATGCAAAAATCGCAGCCGAGGTTCAGCGCTGGCTGACTGTTGCAGCGGACAATGTCTATTCCGGCCCTTGCGCCGCGCGTCTTGTCAAGGTGTTCGGTGCGCCGTTGGATCACGACGCGGCGGTGGCCAAGGCCCATGCCTTGTTCAAGGTGATGGAGGCACATTTGGCTGGCCGTGACTGGCTGGCTGCCGATACGATCACCATCGCGGATGTGGCAGGCTACAGCTATATCGCGCATGCCCCCGAAGGAGGTGTGGATCTGACGCCTTATCCTAACATTCGCAATTGGCTGGCCCGGATTGAATCGCAGCCCGGTTTCGTCGGCATGGCGACCTCGCCCATCCCTGAACTTGCTTGACGCGTTGAGGCCGGTGCCAAGGCACTGGCCTCTTATTCCCGGAGGATCGGTGAAATGAACCAGAAAACCGCAGACACTCCCTTTCATGCAGGAGAACGCGCCGCGCAAGAGCGTGCAGGCGTTGGCGATATCTCGAAATGGGCTGGTGGGTTCATCCGGGATTACATGCCCGAACAACATCGGGAATTCTACGCCTCGCTGCCGTTTCTGGTCTTGTCCGGCCAGGATTTGACCGGCTCGACATGGATTACCCTGATTGATGGGCCCGAGGGTTTCATCCGCTCGCCAGACCCACAAGGCCTGACCTTGGGCACCATAGCCCAAGCGCAAGATCCTATGTTCAGTGCCTTTGCGGCAGGAACGGATGTGGGACTTATCGGGATCGAACTCTCCAACCGTCGGCGCAATCGGCTCAGCGGTCATCTGCGCCGATCCGATGGCGGCTATGCTATCGATATCCGGCAGACCTTCGGCAATTGCCCGCAATATATCCACGAGCGCGTCTGGCGGCGCGTCGAAAACCAACCGGGCGAAGCCCGGCATTCAGCAATATTGACCCCGGATCAGATCGCCCTGATTGCCAGGTCCGAAACGATGTTTATCGGGTCCGGGCATCAGCAAGGGGCGGACAAGCCTTCGCGTGGCTTTGATGCATCGCACCGTGGTGGTGCGCCCGGGTTTGTTCAGGTCAAAGGCCCGCAGCGCCTGCGGATACCGGATTACGCGGGGAACAATTTCTTCAATACGATTGGCAATCTAATCGCCGATCCGCGGATCGGGCTGGTCTTTGTCGATTTCGAAACCGGCAGCTTGCTGCATATTACCGGTCGCGCAAGTATCGATTGGCACCCGACCGACGCCAATGATGATGACGCATGGCGGATGATCGACGTCACAGTCAAGGCCGTCATCGAGCGCCCGAATGCATTGGCTCTGCGTTGGTCGAAGCAAGATCAGACCCGCCGGTTCACGGTCACACGACGTGTTCCCGAGGCTCAGGGCATCACGTCTTTCCACCTGAGCCCGTCTGACGGCAAACCGGTCTGGCCGTTCGTCGCTGGGCAGCATCTGCCCATATCCGTCGAAATCCCCGGCCAGCCTGAGGCGGTGAAGCGCAGCTATTCATTATCCGGCGATCCGAGTGCCGCGGACAGTTATCGACTGACGATCAAACGAGAGCCCAAAGGCTTGGTTTCGCGTTTCTTGCACGATGATTTGGCCGAGGGGGCCGAGATCATCGCGTCCGAACCTTCTGGTGATTTCATCGCTCCCTCAGGTGATCAGCCATTGGTTTTGGTCAGTGCAGGGGTTGGGATGACGCCAATGATGGCAATGCTACACGGAGATTTTGCCGACGGGCATGATCGACCGTTGTGGTTTGTGCATGGTGCCAGAAATAGTTCTGAACATGCGCTGCGAAAAGAGACCGGGCAACTGGTTGATCAATTGCCGAATGCGCAGGCGCTGATCTTCTATAGTCAGCCAGATGCGACCGACATTCTCGGTAGTGACTATCAGGTTCATGGACGTATCACGCCGCAAACGCTTGTGGATCTGAACGCCGGGCCGGATGCGCTCTATCTGCTGTGCGGACCGGGGCCGTTCCTGTCGGAGATCAAGACCGGGTTGGAGGCGCTGGGCATTCCAGCGCAGAACATCCAGTTCGAAGTATTCGGGCCAACAGGGCAAAGCACGTAACCTTGTCGGCTACGTCCTTTGGCGTTGGGTCAGCTCCAGTTTCTTGCGCAGCGGGCTGCTGTTTTTCACGATAACGGCATCAACTTTCCCTGCCAGACCCTTGATCGTGATCCCCCCGGTCTGACCTAGCATGTTGGGGATGCCTAGGCCGCACAGCTCATGCACGTATATCGAATATACGATAACGGCCTCCGAGGTGCGGGTAATGGTCTCGAATGCATCGGCGACCAGTGAAACGGTCCCAATCGCGGTGACCGGGCTGGGCGCAATCTGGTCCGAGCTTTTGCCCACGCGCCCAATCACGGCGCGCCCGGAATGGATGCCGATGCCGATCTTCAGCGGTGCAGAGAGGTTCCTGGGGAGCTTGCCATCGGTGCCCTCAACCAATTCCTGACATCGCGCGGCAGCGTAAAGCGCGGATCGTGCAGCTTCGGCTTTATGGGTCTCAAGCCCGAAAACTGCCGTCAGCCCATCATTGGTGAACTTGTCGATATGTCCGTTCTGGGCCTCGATCTGCTCAACCATCAGATCAAGCAACTGGTTGAGCACGAAAACGACGTCATAGGGCAGAGTCTTGTCCACAAATGGGCGGAAGTCTTTGATCTTGAGTTGCAGTACGCAGACTTCACGCTCGATGCCCCAGCCGAAGGGGTCCGATTGCAGCGGGGTCGACACGGCGCGTCGAGGTTGAATGATTGGACGGATACTGACATCGCCAACCACGCGGGCCTGACAGGCCAGCCGCATGTTCGGCTCGGCATTGATCTTGTCCAGCAGCTTGCGCTCGGCTGGACCTATGGGGCTGAGCCCGCCCTGATCGGACATCACGACGACCCTGCAGGTCGAGCAGCGCGCACGCCCACCGCAGACAGACATATGGGTGATGCGATTGTCTCGGCTGACATCCAGCAGGGTTTTGCCGGGGGCCGTATTCACGGTTAGTCCGTTTCCATAGGTGACCTGCACCTGACGGCGAAGGCCTTGTGCGATGTACAGGATCACGAAGAACAGCAGCAAGCAGCTGAGGATAATGGCAACCCAACCTTGCGCGATGGCCTGATACTCTGACACCGCGTCACGCACTGTAGCCACCCGCGCGGCCAAATCGACGGCTTCGGGTCCTTCAGGTGTCAGGCTCAGCCGCAATGCCTCGCGTTTGGCGGCGGTCATCCATCCGGCCACGGCGACGATAGGTACAGCGATGGCGAAGGGCAGAAGGATTAACAGCCCGTCCTTGTACCAAGGTTTCGGTCGCAACCAGAAATGAATACCGATAAGGCCATGAACCCAGACCAGCAGCAAAAGTGCGTTCTGTTTGATGGCGGAGACAGGCCAGAGCAGCGACAGCTCTTGCAGATAGGTCACCGGGACACCTGTCACCAGTTCAGAGCCGCGCGTGACGATGATGTGGCTGACCAGCCAGTAGGGGATGGCCAGCCCCAGCGCGATCTGGAACCAGCGCCAGAACGGCATTTTCAGACTGCGGATGCTCAGAATGCTCCACGCGCCCAGTAAGATATGAACCGCGAACGCTCCATAGAGCAGGATTGTTCCGGGGAACGAGCTCCAGATCGCGGACATGACGGACAGCATGCTGTCCATCCAGCGCAATGAGACCAGCCCAAGCCCGTGATTGATGAAATGGACGGTTGCATAGACCAGCAAAATCAGACCGGACCAAAGCCGCACCTGCTGCGCCACGCTCCCCCGACCATTGGCTTTGATATCCCTGCGATTGAACGCCATCTGCCGCGCCCGTCCTCTGATTCAGCGGTTTTCGATCGCCGCTGAAGTAAACACGTGTGGCGACAGATGTATTCTGGTCGAGCGCTCCTCTTGGTTCACGTTCGGGTGTAGTGTGTGCGTGTGTTGCGTCGATCTGAGATCAGGTTGGATCGTCGCTCGGCTGGGGGTCCTTATAGCGATTGAGGTCCAGTATTCCCGCCTGAACCGCATCCTGCCGAACCATAGCATCTTGTACCTGATCGCTCAGCGCCCAGAAATCGGGGCTCGTTCGGCGTATGCCGAAGGTTTCAATCAGTTGCATCCAATCGGCGTCGGATTTCACAGCCAGCAGGGTGTCGACAAAACTGTCGATCTGAGCCAGTTCGACGTTGAAAAAGAAGTTCGGATAGCTGCCGATTAATCCCGGCAGGATTGTCAGCCGATCGGATTGCGGATCGCGCCGGTGTGCCTCGTTAAACAGAAACGCCACGTTGTCATGCGCTTTGTCGTGGATCAGCGAGAAAACCTGTGGTGTGTCCGCGCCATCTTCGACTAACAAAATCGAAAGATCGGGCAGGAATTGCACCCAGTTCCCCGACTGATCGGCAAGCGGACGCAGCTGGCGTTCCAGATCCGAGGCGCTATCCGAAGGCGCGCAGTTAGGGCTATCGCATCTATTGATCGGGTCGGTCAGGGGCCAAAGCCCGGCACCACGATCAAGCAACGCCAGAAGAAATTCTTGCTTTGGGCTTTCCGTGTCAAAGGTGATCCCCGTCGGAAAACTGCCGTCGACATGGCGGCGGTGCCAATAGGTATGAATCTCACTGAGCGCGCCCTTATACCAGCTTCGGTGTATCCGGGGCCGTACAGCTCTTGGCAGGAAGGTTAGGAAAGTGTCTTCGCTCTCCATACGCAGTTCATCCATATAAAGCCGCGTTGTCAACTGATGCTCGACACGGCCGAAGACATCGTAGCCAGCCACCAGATTGTAGTAGATACGCTCAAAAATCGGATAGTCGATCACCCACGCAGTCTCGGGGATTGAGCCATGAAGTCCGGTCATTGCCGAGGCGTTGTCGAAATGGCGGAATACGGTGATCAGGGCGTTCGGATTGGTGCCGCCGCCGTCCCAGATCGCATCATAACCCAAGCCGGTTCTGTGCGCCTCACTTTTCCCATAGCGTGCGTCGCGGAACTTGAGGTATTGCACCTGATTTTTGTGCGAGAACCCCTGCAACTGATCCAGTGTTCCACCTTCACTGGTTGAGACAGGCAATTCGAGATATCCGGCACCATCCGCTAGATAGCTTGGGTCCGTAACAGACAGGTCTGCATCAGGGTCCAGAAAGCTGACCCAGAAACGATCTTCAATGACATCGACCGCCGTTTCGCCGTGACAGACCGGGCCGCGAATGAAGCTGCGTACAAAAAACAGCGCGTCGTCGAGCAGGAACTGATAGCGACTGCGCGGTGGAATATCGGCAAATGTGGTGAATGGATTCCCGCCCTCGCTTTCGCCGTATCCGGGCAGGCTCGAGGGAGCCCAGTCGGGCTGAAGGAACAAGCTTTGGTATCGCGTCATGCGCGCCGGGCTCAGGGGATAGACCAGGTGCTCTTTGTGCACGATCGTTTCCGTAATGGGCTGAAGCCGGTAATAGAAGGTCGCAGTACCAGGATCATCGAACGGGCGGCGGGTCGCGATCACGTCAATCTCGTCACCTGTGGGCGTGCGCGAGCGTACGAGCTGGAAAAACCTGCTTGCGCTGTCCCCTTCAAAGTGCAGTCGAGCCAGAAAGAGGTGCTCGTATATATACCGGCTCATCAATTGACTGCGCAGATCGGGAGCGTTCAGAAAGCCCTCCCATTCGGTGACTTGCCCTTGGATGTCGTGGGGGATGTTCTCGGGGATCGCGGTCGCTGGTGCGCCGACGCGTATCCATGATGTCAGCAGGGCGTAGTCTTGGTCACTCAACGGGGCGGTTGCATACGGCATTCCAGCCAGCGGGTGGGCCTTGCGGAAATCATCGAACTCGTCTGGTGTCGGACAAACAAGGGGCCGGTCCAACGCGAGGCCGAGCGCATCCGGGACCGGTTCGTTTGGCGACAGGCTGCTGTTGCGCCCGAGATCGAGATACCGTTCAAGCAGTCCGGGCGTGACCGGGTGAAACCCGAGCCCGCGCCATTCCGAAGCGGACTGCGCATCTATCCCCAGCCGCGTGGGCTGCGCATCCGAGAGGCGTTCGGTGTGATAAACCGCCTGTTTGCTGCCGCCACGCAACAGACCTTCATCCGAGGTTAGTTTCAGCTGACAAGGCGCGTCATAGCAGCTGTGACAAACCACGCAGCGTCGATCCAGAACAGTACGCACATCGGTCCAATCGTTGGTGGCCTGTGTTTGGGCGCGGGCTTCTGACCCGGGAAGGGACCACAACGAAAAAATGGCGACCAACCCCATTAGCATTGTCCATCTCCGCAGCGCTTTAGACATCAGTGCGTTATCCCATAGAATTGGTTCTCAACACCTCTGTAAGATGGCGTGTAGACTGCGCGCCTGTCGAGTCTGTAGATCACAAGCTTTTTGCTTTCGACACCGCGCACCACGCATGCAAAGAGCTAAAATTCAGATCGTCTGACAAAGTCGGATCATGGGCGTAACTTAGCGAAAGAAGATTGCCGGTCGGCAGGGAGGCCCATGAAATCTTGGGACAAGATTGAGCGCTTGTCGCGGGCGGTGCATCCCGAGTTGCTCGACACTGCTATCGATGCGCATCAAATTAAGGTTTAGGTGAAGCTAAAAGCCACTCAGCATTCGACTTTCCTTGTGGAGCAAGGTCGCATGGTCGACCTCGTACCTCTGGCGGGTGCTGCATTTGTCGGAGATGTCTTGTTTGCCCGCGATCAATCTGCCCTGACGGCAGTCTGAGTGAAAAGCGCCCGGCAAACTGACCGGGCGCCCAATGCAATCAGAGACCCCATTTCTTGCGGTTTTCTTCGAAGAATCCCTGCGCCTTCTTCACCTCGATCCAGTTGTTAACGTAGTTGATCCAAACCTGATCAGCCTGCGGAAGGATCATCGCGATAGGCGACGGAGAGCGGGGACCGGCGTTCTTTACGCGAACGACAGGGAACTTTTGTTCCAGCGTCGACCCTTCGATGTTCGAAGTGATGAACACGTCCGCGCGCCCGGCGATCACTTCCTGAAAACCGCGGGCCGGGGCTTCGACCACTTTGATCTCGGCATTTGGGAACCACTCGCGCACCCGTTTCTCGAAGGTGGTGCCCAAGGTTGTGGCAACGGTCACACCCGGTTGGTTGATCGACTCGTACC
Organism: Ruegeria sp. CF4; assembly: GCF_056537345.1. Lineage (NCBI taxonomy): Bacteria > Pseudomonadati > Pseudomonadota > Alphaproteobacteria > Rhodobacterales > Roseobacteraceae > Ruegeria > Ruegeria sp. CF4. Next base: position 86,546 of record NZ_JBQFRJ010000008.1, read on the forward strand.
CGTCAAACTTGTCCGCCTTGTCTTTGGTCGTATAGGGGAACAACTCCACCGCGATGTAGCTGTCTGAGAAACCGGCGACCTTCATCCGCGGCGGTGAGATCGAGGCCGAGCCGGTCAGGTGATACTTCCCCGCCACCACACCATTCACCAGTGTTTTCCAGTCGGTGGGTACATATTCGACCTCAACACCCAGATCAGCCGCGAGCTCGTTCATAATGTCGATGTCGTAACCTTTGTAGCTGTTGGTTGCGGGATCACGCAGTGACATCGGGTTCCAGTCGCCAGTTGTGCCGACCTTCAGAACGCCGGAATCCAGAACTTCGTTCAGAGCTGATTGTGCCTGTGCTGCGCCGGACAATACCAGTCCAAGCGCGGCTGCTGCCGCAGCTTTCAAAAAAGTGTTCATCAATCTCTCCTGTTGGTGGCGTTTCGGCCTTGATGCCGTGTTCTTTGTTGATTTAAGCGCAAAGAGAAAGATAACCTCAAGAAAATATTCAACTAAGACTGAAATAGGGGCAGGCCAGCCAATGCCAGACGCCGCCATCGAACTTGTGAATGTGAACAAATGGTTCGACACCTTTCATGTTCTCAAGGATATCAACCTGACGGTCGGAAGCGGCGAAAAGGTGGTGATCTGCGGACCCTCCGGATCGGGTAAGTCGACCGTTGTCCGTTGCATCAACCAATTGGAAAAGCATCAGAAAGGCACGATCCGGGTTGATGGTGTCGAGCTGACGAATGACCCCAAGTCGGTTGCTGCGATCAGTTCCGAAGTCGGCATGGTCTTTCAGCAATTCAACCTTTTTCCGCACCTGAGCGTGCTGGAGAACCTAACGCTGGGCCCGATCAAGGCTAGGGGGTTAAGCCGGAAAGAGGCGGAAGAAAAAGCCCGCCATTACCTTGAACGGGTACATATTCCGGATCAGGCAGACAAGCGGCCCATCCAATTGTCGGGCGGCCAGCAGCAGCGTGTCGCCATAGCACGCTCGTTGTGCATGGAACCCCGTGTGCTGCTGTTTGATGAGCCGACTTCGGCACTTGACCCCGAGATGATCTCGGAGGTTCTGGATGTGATGGTCGAACTGGCGCAGGAAGGTATGACCATGGTCGTCGTCACCCATGAGATGGGCTTCGCCCGGAAGGTGGCCGACAAGATGATCTTCATGGATGCGGGCGAGATTGTAGAGGAAGGGCACCCCGAGCACTTCTTTATCAATCCGCAATCCGAGCGGTGCCGTAAATTCCTCAGTCAAATTCTGCAGCATTAGGTGGGGCCGATGAGAAAACTATTTCTGATATCGCCGCTGCTGTTGCTGGCAGGCTGCTCATCTTCCCAGACCTGGGGCTGGTATGTCATCAATCCGACAACGGACTCGGGCTGGACGAATGTCAAATTCCTGATTTCCGGGATGGGCTCGACGATCCTGATCTCGTTGATCGCCGCGGTCCTTTCGATCGTGATTGGCCTGTTGGTAGCTTTGCCAGGGTTGTCCGAGAAACGGGGTTGGCGGCTGGTCAACCGGGTCTATGTCGAATTCATTCGCGCCATTCCCCTGCTGCCGATGTTGTTCTGGGTGTTTTATGGTTTGCCCATCGTGTTCCAGTCGATGGGGATGAACGTGCCCATCGATCCGTTCTGGGGCGCGATTATCACTCTGGCGATCTCTGACAGCGCGTTCACGGCCGAGATTTATCGCGCAGGTATTCAATCCATCGCCCGCGGACAGCGCGAGGCGGCGCAGACCGTCGGGCTGAACTATGTGCAGACCATGCGTTACGTGATCCTGCCGCAGGCGATACGGCGTATCCTGCCACCGCTGGCGAACCAGTTTATCTACATCGTGAAGATGAGTGCCTTTGCCAGCGTCATCGGAATGCAGGAACTGACCCGACGAGCGAACGAGCTGGTGGTGACGGAATACCGCCCGCTGGAAATCTATACACTGCTGATCTTTGAATACCTGGTCCTGGTTCTGATCATCAGTGCAGGCGTGCGCTGGTTGGAACGCCGCATGGGCGCGGATGAGCGCGGATAAGGAGCAAGTGATGGACTGGAAAGATTTCATGGCCGAGACCGAGGCCAATATCGGGGCTTTCTCGAAAGAGGTACCCGAAACCGTGCGCGGGTTCGGCATCATGGGCAAGGCGGCCAAGACCGATGGTGCGCTGAGCGAAAAGACCAAGGAGTTCATGGCGCTTGGCATCGCGATCGCCACTCGCTGCGACAGTTGCATCGGGTTTCATGTTAAATCGCTGGTCCGGCTGGGCGCGACGCGTGACGAGCTGTGCGAGGCGCTGGCGATGGCGACTTATATGGGCGGAGGGCCGTCCTATGCCTACAGCGCCAAGGCGCTAAAGGCCTATGACGTGTTTTCGGAGTAAGCCTAATGCCTCCTGATCTGGCCGGTGCTGAGGGGATTATCCGAGACAGCAGGTACGTCGCTGGCCGGTCTGAGGACTTTGGCCGCGAACTCAGCGCTGTGCGGATATTCGACGATGAGATCGTGATCTATCGCGACGCTGAGGGCATGGCTATTACGCTCAAGGATGCCTGCTCGCACCATAAGCTGCCTTTGTCTCGCGGGACCATTACAGAAGCGGCAGGCTGATCAGGACACGCTGAGCCTGCCATGGGAACCCTGTCCCATAGTCCGCGCCGTTGCATCAAAAACCGTTTTGACGCCGGGGTATGTCTCTGGATCTGGGCGCCACCCGGGATGCATTCTGGATTCAGCCCCATATCACGATCCCTTCAACGCGGATGGTTGGGTCCAGAATGTTCAGCGAAATCTCACCCAGCGCGTAATGCCCGCGGGTGTGGAAGTGCAGTGGTCGCGGGTTGCCAAAGGTCGAGCCGCTCCACTTATCGAAATTCTGATGCGTGGAGGCAGAATAGGCACGGCTCGGATGAATCCCGGCATGCCAAGAATGCATGGTCAGCGGGTCGAGCTCGAACATCTTACCGATTTTTTGCATAATGCATCTCGGCGCTATGCACATCCATCGGGTGGCCCGGGAAACCCAGCGGGCGGCTGCTTTCGAACTGAACTGCCAAGGGCTCGCGCAGCTCCCACCCATAGAGTTCGTAGAATTTCGAGCTGGTTCCAAGCAAAAATCCGTCCTGCATGACCATGCCCGATACCCCTACGTTTGCACCGGTGCAAAGACGGATATCGAGGACCCTCGAAGTCAATCAGGTCTGTGCTTATTTCAACTACTCAAACCGTTTGTTGAACGGCCTAGGGGCGACAACAGAAAACGATGTGATCGGGTATTACAAAGGCGACGAATGAGGGTTCGCGCGTGTCGGGCCCCGGTTTTATCCGGTTGTTTCCGAATGCTTTTCATCCTGAACGCGTCGGACGAAGTCCATGAACGCGCGGATGACCTTCACCTCGTGGCGCTGGGTCATATAGATCATGCTTTCGCCCATTTGCAGATCGACATCTGCCAGTTCGATCTGGCGCAATCGGTCATCGCGCCCGAACTCCGCGCGTGAGACAAAGCCGATGCCCGCCCCCGAGGCCACCAGTTCGCGGACTGCTTCGCGCCCTTCGGCGACGATGGCGGGTTTCAGAGTGACTTTTCTGCGACGTGCCTCTTCCTCAAGTTTCTGACGGGTTTTGGAACCTTGTTCGCGAAAGATAAGTGGCAGCGTCTTGAGCTCTTTGAACGACAGTGATGTTTTTGAAAGTGGCAGCACTCCGCGCCCGGCAAAGGCTACGATGTTGGTGGCACCCAGATTGAGCATCGTCATGTCGCTGCCCGGTGAAGGGCTGCCCACAATACCGATTTCGGCATTGTAAGCTCGCAGTTCTTCCAGAATTTCATTCGTATTTCCGGATCGAACCATGATCGTGATGTTGGGGTACATCGCACGAAATGGGCCCAGGTAATCCGTCAGATGATGGGCCGAGTCAGCGATGATCCGTAATTCGCCGTCAATCGACGCTTTCGATTCCGACAGATAGTCCTCGATCTGACTTTCGATTTCAAAGTATTGCTTGGTAAAGCGAAACAACTTCTCGCCCTCAGGTGTCAAAGAAACGCGTCTGCGTTCGCGCTGAAACAGCAGCAGATCGTGATCCTGTTCCAGCTTTCGCACCTGCTCAGAAACTGCGGGCTGGGTCAGAAATAGCGCTTCGGCCGCAGTCGAGAACCCACCATGGAGCGCAACATTGTGGAAGGCTTTGAGCTGACTGTGGCGCATCGGATCCTCGTGGGTATAGCTATAAGAATTTCTTATGTTTTGCTTGATATTGGAGATTTTACATATGGGAGACTGGCTTGCAAATGGTTGATTTGAGCTGAGTATGGCAGAGATGCGCGGGCCGTTTTGGAACAACAGCGGCCCGGTTTCATCAATCGACGATACAGCGTGAGTGCAGCGCCTGATGTTCAGCCGCAATGGCTACTTGGATTTCAGCGCATCCCGAAGTGCGTCGCCAAAGGCGCTGTTTTGCGTGCTGTGGTCTGGCTTTCCACTCCGAACGCTCTTGGGTTTGCCATGAGGCGCGGGTTTGCGCGGCCCGCGCGCGGCTTTATCTTCGCGCGCCGAGGCACCACCATCCTTGCGCATCGTCAACCCGATGCGTTTGCGGGGTACGTCCACCTCAACCACTCGCACTTTGACGACCTGACCGGTCTTGACCACTTCATGCGGGTCTTTGACGAAACGGTCGGCCAACTGACTAACGTGTACCAATCCGTCCTGATGCACGCCGATATCTACGAATGCGCCGAAAGCGGCGACATTTGTGACGGTGCCTTCAAGAACCATGCCGGGTTTCAAATCGGTGATTTCCTCGACCCCGTCCGTGAACGAAGCGGTCTTGAAGCTGGGCCGCGGATCCCGGCCCGGTTTTTCCAGTTCGGCAAAGATATCGCGCACGGTCGGCAGGCCGAATGTATCATCAACAAACTGTTCGGCCCGCAGCCCCTTCAAGGCTCCGTCATGGCCCATGATCTGTCGAATATCGCGCCCACATGCGGCGACAACGCGGCGGGCGACGTCATAAGCCTCGGGGTGGACGGATGAGGCGTCCAGCGGTTCCGCCCCTTCGCGGATACGCAAGAAGCCTGCACATTGCTCAAAGGCACGGGGACCAAGCCGCGCCACCTTCAGCAGGTCCTTGCGCGCGGTGAAGGCCCCGTTGATGTCGCGATGGGTCACGATGGCTTCGGCCAGACCGGGCCCGAGGCCCGAAACGTGCGACAGCAGGGGCGCTGAGGCGGTGTTCAGATCGACGCCCACTGCGTTCACGACGTCTTCGATCACCGACTCCAGCGATTGAGACAGGCGGTGCTGGTCCACATCGTGCTGGTATTGGCCTACACCGATGCTTTTGGGTTCGATCTTCACCAGCTCGGCGAGTGGGTCTTGCAGACGGCGGGCAATCGAGACCGCGCCGCGCAGCGAGACATCGAGATCCGGGAACTCACGTGCCGCCAGTTCCGAGGCCGAATAGACCGAGGCCCCGGCTTCGGACACGACAACTTTGGTGGGTGCCTTGACCGTTTTGGGCAGCAGCGCGAGTGTGTCAGCCACCATCCGCTCGGTCTCGCGGCTGGCGGTGCCGTTGCCGATGGCGATCAGCTCGATCTTGTGGGCGGCAATCAGGTTTAGGATGGCGGCTTGGGCTCCGCGCAGGTCGTTCTTGGGTTGGAACGGATAAAGCGTATCAGTTGCCACGACCTTTCCAGTTTCATCCACAACAGCGGCCTTGACGCCGGTGCGAATGCCCGGGTCCAGACCCAGCGTCGCGCGCGCGCCTGCAGGGGCGGCAAACAGCAAATCCTTAAGATTGCGCGAAAACACCTGAATCGCCTCATCCTGCGCGCGGCTGCGCAGATCGGCCATCAGTTCGACCATCATCGAAAGCGACAGTTTCACGCGCCAGGTCCAGCCGGCAACTTTGCGCAACCATTTGTCACCGGGGCCATCACCGCTTGTATGCAGATGGGCAGCGACCATCGCCTCAGCCCGCGCGGCACCGGCTTCGGGCTCGGGCGCGATATCCAGCGTTACAATCCCCTCTTTCGAAGCGCGCAGCATCGCCAGCGCCCGATGCGAAGGGGTTTTGGCCCAAAGCTCGGTATGATCGAAATAGTCGCTGAACTTCGCGCCTTCCTGTTCTTTCCCTTCGATCACCTTGGCGGTCAACAATGCCTCGCGCTGCATGAAATTGCGCAGCTCTCCCAAAAGTGCAGCATTCTCGGTCAGCCGCTCGGTGATGATGTCGCGTGCTCCGTTCAGGGCGTCCCTGGTGGTCGGGACGGCGTCGCCCAAATACCCTTCGGCCAATGCTTCGGGATCTGCCGAGCGCTCTGCCAGAATGGCATCGGCAAGCGGTTCAAGGCCATTTTCACGGGCGATCATAGCTTTGGTTCGACGTTTGGGCTTGTAAGGCAGGTAGATGTCTTCCAGCTGCGCCTTGGTCTCGGCCTGCGCGATGGATTTGATCAGATCATCGGTCAGCTTTCCTTGATCCTTGATCGAGTTCACAATCGCTTCGCGCCGGGCCTCAAGCTCGCGCAGATAGGTCAGCCGGTCGGACAGGGTACGCAACTGTGTGTCATCCAACCCGCCGGTCGCCTCTTTGCGGTAGCGCGCGACAAAGGGCACCGTTGCCCCCTCATCCAGCAATTTGACCGCGGCCCCTACCTGTTCCGGGCGGGCATTGATCTCGGTGGCGATGGTGCGGGCGATGCGGTCCAAAGGGGCCTCCTGACAGACGGTTGGGGGACCGTCTTAGCCAGAGGGACAGGCGAGGGGAAGGGGGTTTCAGCCATAAACCCCGCTCTGCACGAAAACTGCACGAGTGCTGTGCGGTGATCTGCACCTAAGGCCACCAGACAAAGGCCGCACCATAACAAAAAGGAGCAGTGATATGGGACAGTTCATCGTGCGCGGAGTTCCCGCGTCGGTTTTGCAGGACAGCTGGTGGTTTGATGCGCCCGAGCAGAAAGGCAACAGGAGCGACGGCAGCTTGGGGCCGGGCAAACGCCACGCTGTTGGAGGTTTGGCAATTCTTGTCGCGTTGGCGGATGTATTGTTTCTGGATTATGCACCGGGGGTGTCGCTGGCCATATTCGCGCTGGCTGTGGCGGGCGTCGTATGGCTGCTTCTGGGCAGGCGCACCGGGCTGATCGGGCCTGCGGTTTTGTTGGTCCTGAGCGTTCTGCCGGTCGTGGAATATGTGCAGGCCCTATCGGTTGCTTTCCTGTTGGGCGGTTCGACTGTTGCGTTGTGTTGGGCTGTTTTGGGCCAATGGAGTGGCGCGTCTTATCGAAGATTTCTGTCGCAAGTCCCGTTTCTCGCCATCCGGCAGGCAATTGAAGCGATCCGGCATAGTCAGACGGTATCGCGTGCTGACGGAGCGATTTTGAGATTGCTGCGGGCTTGGGGTTTCCCGGTTGGCGGAGCTTTGATCCTGATCTCTCTCATGGTCTCGGCAAATCCGGTATTGTCAGATTGGCTTGATAGGCTGTGGCGCTTCGACCTCCGGTTTGACCGGGTTCTGTTCTGGCTCGGGGCTTCGATGGTGATCTGGCCGTTTCTGGCCGTGGCAATACAGCCCGGCTTGCTGGCCCCGCGTGTTGGACCTCAACGCAGCCGGTCTCTGCCCGGGTTTGGTTTGAATGCCGGGTCCGTCGCCAATGCGCTGATAACGTTCAATCTGCTCCTGGCGGTTCAAACGATCATGGATGTGGCGTTTCTTTGGGGAAATGCAGAGCTTCCCGAGGGTATGGGCCACGCGGAATATGCCCATCGCGGCGCTTATCCCCTGCTGGCGACCGCATTGTTGGCTGGAGCCTTCGCATTGGCCGCCCGCCCGTTTCTAGCTGAGCGGCAGGGTCTGACCCGTTGGATGATGCTGTGGTTAGGTCAGAACGTGTTGCTGGTGATCTCGTCCCTCATGCGCTTATCCCTCTATGTCGAGGCTTACGGGCTGACCTATCTGCGGGTACATGCAGCGATCTGGATGGCATTGGTGGCCGCCGGGCTGTGTTTGACTGGCTGGCAAATCTTGCGGGGCAAATCGAACCGATGGCTGCTGGTGCGATCCGCCGGGTTGGGGTTCGGTGTGCTCTATGCCTGCTGTTTCGTGAACTTTGCAGCGCTGATCGCGCGCGAGAACCTGAACCATCCGCAGCGTTACGACGCATATTATGTCTGTCGGCTTGGCCCAATGGCCGCCGCAGAGCTCGCGCGCTCTCCGCGCCCAACAGGCTGTTCCGCATGGACCCCACAGATCACCAATTGGCGGGAATGGGGGTTTCGCGCGGATCGAGTGATCCGTAATCTGACCACCGAAGCGAAGCCGGAGGCATCTGATGAAAATCCTCGTCGTGGATGACGACCCGCGCCTGCGCGAGCTGGTCTCGATTACGCTGGAACGCGCGGGCTATCAGGTTGTCACCGCCCGCGACGGGCAAATGGCGCTGACCCATGCCATGCGCGAAGCCCCCGATCTGGTGGTGCTGGATGTCGGGTTGCCCGAGTTGGATGGCCTTGAGGTCTGTCGCAAGCTACGCGCGCGCTCAGAAGTGCCGATCCTGTTCCTGACGGCTCGCGATGATGAGGTTGATCGGATTCTGGGTCTCGAGCTTGGGGCGGATGACTACGTCACCAAACCCTTTAGTCCGCGCGAATTGGTGGCGCGGATCAAGGCGATCCTGAAACGCAGCACGACCCGAGGTGTGATGGCCATTCTGCGCCATGGTCCGGTCGAACTGGATGCTTCAGGTCATTCCGCCAAGCTCGATGGGGCACCGCTGACCCTGACCGCGACCGAGCTATCGATCCTGCGCCGCCTGATGCAAACGCCCGAGGCAATCGTCTCGCGCCCGCAATTGATTGATGCGATCTACGGTGCGGGCAGCGCGATTGCGGACCGAACGCTGGATAGCCATCTGCGCAACTTGCGCCGCAAACTGGGCGAAAACGGTTGGGCCAGCGCCATCGAAACCGTGCATGGCATCGGCCTACGGATGGGCGCATGGCCGAGCTGAGGCGCAAGTGGCGCCCATCGTTGGGCTTTGTGCTTGGCGGCGCACTGGCGGGAACGCTGGTTCTGTCGTTGCTGGGCCTCATCGCGTTGCGCTATCTTGGCCCCGAGGTCGGCTTTCGCAACGCGGCAGTCTTGTTGGCGGGCCTGATTGGACTGGCCACCGGCGTACTGGGATATCTGTTGGTGCGCTTGTTGCTTCGGCCGATTTCGGCATTAGCCGCCTATTCCGGGGCGGTCGAGCGTGGTCAACGCACGGACCCGCCTCGGCACTATGGCACGCAGGAACTGTCCCGTCTGGCCGGCTCGGTTCTCGGTATGGCTCAAACTCTGCAACGACGTGAAACCTCGATCCGCAGTTTCGCCGACCATGTCACGCATGAGCTGAAAACACCGGTAACCTCGATCCGCGCAGCGGCGGAGTTGCTGGAGGAGGCCAAGGGGCTAACGGATCAAGACCGTGCGTTGCTGCAACAGATTCTGGGTGCCAGCGATCAGATGCAAACCCAGCTCAGCGCCCTCAACCGTGTCGCTGCCGCACGGGCACCAGAGCATCACGGAACATGTACGCTGGCAGAGCTTGCAGAAGATCTGCGTGCACGTTTCCCGGACCTGCCCCTTCGGTTTGAAAGCGTTGACGAACGTCTGCCGCTGGCCGCATCAGGCCTGCAAGTGGTTTTACAGCAATTGTTGGACAATGCCTGCCGCCACGGGGCGGGTCAGGTGGTGCTCAGCGCGGCGCCGGGACAATTGATCGTACAGGATGATGGTCCGGGGATCTCCGAGGGCAACCGGGACCGGATTTTTGCGCCTTTCTTCACGACGGCTCGCGAACAAGGGGGCACAGGCATGGGTCTGGCAATCGCGGAAAATCTTCTGAGGGCACATGGCGCGCAGATCTCGTTGATACCTTCAGAGAGCGGAGCACGGTTTGAGATCGTGTTCGCGATGTCGTGAACAGAGATTTCGCGGCACGTATCGTACATAGCCCCGCAACCAGTTGTTATAGGTTGGGAATCTAGTGATCACACCTCTGCCGGTGACACAGCCCGCTGATAGAGATGCCATGTGGTGTGGCCGAGGATTGGCAGGGTGAAGATCAGGCCAAGAAATGCCGGAACCAACGACAACAGCATGGTGACCGAGATGATCGCCGCCCAGCTCAGCATGACCACGGGGCTCTCGGTGACGACGCGGATGGAAGTTAACATGGCGGATACGAAATTGGTTTCCCGGTCGAGCAGCATGGGCATGGCAACAACGGTCACCGAGAACAGGACAGCCGACAGAAAGGCACCGACACAGGTGCCGATCGCCAGAAAGGTCCAGCCCTGCGGTGTGAAGAATACGATGTTCAAAAACCCTTCAAAATCCGAGAAGGATGATTTCTGCAGGGTGATCGCCAGCCAAAGGCGGATCTGGTAGGTCCATACCCAGAAAATGAACAGCGTGACAAAGGCCATCCAGCCCATTTCACGCTTGCGTTGATTGGCCATGACAGTGAGGATTTCGGACCAGCCGAAACTCTCACCCTTCTGCAACCGACGGGACATTTCATAAAGCCCGGCGGCAGCGAATGGTGCCACCAGCGGAAAGCCTACCGCTGCAGGAATGATCATCCAGATCTTTCCGAGCCAGACCAGACACCACACAAACAGGATGCCGAAAACCGCATAGAACAGGCCGAAAAAACCACTCATCAAGGGGCGCGCGAGGAAGTCAGAAAAGCCATCCTTCAGCGATGCGGTGATATCATCCACCGTCAGCCTGTTGACTTCAGGCATGGCTTGCTGCTGCGGCGACAGATTGTCGGGTGGCGTGGGACCCGCGGTCTTGGATGTCATGATAGAGTCCTCCCAAAGCATGAAACCGTGCTGGGCTGTTCACGAGTAGGCGCAGCGGTGAAACAGGCATTCCTCCTCTACGTAAAAGTCTGCATCAGGTGAAACGCGAGGGCAAGGGAGGAGTATGGCAGCCAAGCGACGCTATCGCGGGGAGAGCGTGCTCGCTTGGGCGTCTCAACTATACGAAATGGGTTGATACGGTCTGGAGCATGGCGAACAGCGTTTATTCCAGGCCAAACCCCGGTCGATGATGGTTCGCGGGACAAGTTCCCGTAAATCTACAGGCTAGACCTGGTAGCCTATTCTGCCCGATAGCGAGAATTTTGTCGCTTGCAGGCCGCTTTGTCGCAAACTCGCTAGTAGCCAACGCGTCAGCACGCATTATGCCTGCATGACTTGTCAGATCATCCCCAGCTGCTTGGGCCGCCGTGCAACCGGTTGTGACCTTGTGCCGATGTGTTGGTAACCACCCGCAAGGGTGCTTTTGTTGCTTACACTCACAAGAACACGGGATGATACATGACGACTGCGCTGCGCCTGGCCATTGATATTGGCGGCACATTTACCGACACAGTTCTGGTTTCCGGTAACGAGACCATGTTGGCCTCGACCAAGACCCTGACTACTCATCAAAACCCTGCTGAAGGCGCTATGGAGGGCGCACTTCGTGTCATGGCGCAATCTGGCCGGTCTCTGGCTGAGGTGACTGGGTTCATCCATGGAACCACCCTGGCAACCAACGCGCTGATCGAACGGCGCGGGGCCGTTGTGGCGACCATCTGCACCGAAGGTTTTCGCGATATCCTCGATATCGGGTACGAGCGGCGGTATTCCCAATACGATATCAACTTGGAAAATCCGGACCTGCTGGTCCCGCGGGAACGATCCCTGACCATAAGTGAACGGATGTCTGTCGAGGGTGAGGTGCTGATCCCCCTTGATGAAACGCAGGTCGATGGCCTGCTTGCCGAGATTGATGCAAGCGGGGCCGAGGCCATCGCCATCTGTTTGATGCATGCTTATGCCAACCCTGCTCACGAACGGCGATTGCGAGAAATCCTGAGCGAGCATCGCCCCAATCTGACGATTTCGATTTCTTCTGATGTCAGTCCGGAAGCGCGCGAATTTGACAGGCTCTGCACCACCGTGGCCAACGCTTATATTCAGCCGTTGATGGAGAGTTATCTGGCCCGTTTTGTCGACCAGTTCGAGGCCGAAGGGATCACCTGTCCGATCCTGATGATGACTGCAGGTGGTGGCATGTGTACGGTCGAGACGGCTGCCCGGTTTCCCATCCGTTTGGTCGAATCCGGTCCGGCGGGTGGGGCCATTCTGGCCGCGCGCATCGCCGCACGGGCTGGTTTGGACGAGGTTCTGTCCTTTGATGTGGGGGGCACCACGGCGAAGCTCTGCCTGATCGACAACGCACGCCCGCAAACCTCGCGGTCATTCGAAATCGCGCGTGCCGCAAGGTTTATCAAGGGGTCGGGCATGCCCGTGCGCATCCCGGTGATCGAGATGATCGAGATCGGCGCTGGCGGTGGCTCGATCGCGGGTGTGGATCGCTTGGGCCGCCTGACCGTTGGCCCGAAATCGGCCGGGTCTGAACCGGGGCCAGTGGCGTTCATGCGCGGAGGCACCGATCCCACCGTGACCGATAGCGACATCACCCTCGGGTACATTGTGCCAGATACCTTCGCCGAGGGGCATATCCAACTCGATCCCGAAGGGTCCAAGGCTGCACTGACCCGTGTGATTGGTGAAAAGCTGAACCTTGATGCTGTGGGCTCCGCCGACGGAGTCAGCCGTATCGTGGACGAGAGCATGGCCAGCGCCGGGCGGATGCATGCAGTGGAAAGCGGCAAGGACCTTGGACCGCGCACGATGATCGCTTTTGGCGGCAACGGCCCTCTGCATGCCAGTCGGGTGGCACGCTCTGCCGGTGTGTCGCGCATCGTGGTCCCACCTAATCCGGGCGTCGGGTCTGCGGTGGGCTTCCTGTTTGCGCCGGTTTCGTTCGAGATCGTCCGCTCGCGCTATTCACTGCTGGACAGTATGGATATGGACGGCGTGAACCGTCTGTTCGACGTTATGATTGCGGAGGCAAAGGAAGTCGTGGCCCAAGGCGCAGGCGATGCGCCGACCGAGATCCAACGCACCGCCTTCATGCGTTACAACGGGCAGGGGCACGAGATCGAGATCACCCTCCCTGATCGGGCACTGTCGGTCGAGGATATCACCCCTCTGACCGCTGCATTCGAGAAAGAGTATCGCAAACAATTCTCGCGCCCCGTGCCGGGGATGAAGATTGAGATTCTGAACTGGGCGGTGCGCGTCGCCACCCCCGATAGCGCAGTGCCGCCGGTGCCGGGAACGCCTGATAGGTCGGTGTTCGTCGTGACTGAAACACGCCCCATCACTTGTGATGTCGATGGTAAAGCAAAAGACGCGGCTTTTGTGGCTCGTGCTGATCTGAAACCCGGCGATCACGTCTCGGGCCCTGCATTGATCCACGAACCACAAACCACCACGCTCGTATCCGCCGATTTCTCGGCACATATGGATGCCATCGGCAACCTTGTCCTTGTTCAAGACCAGAAAGGAGGCGCATGATGACTGCCGAACTTTCCACCGCCCGCCTGCAAGTGATGTGGAACCGCCTGTTGGCGGTGGTCGAAGAACAGGGTCAGACCCTGATCCGCGCTGCTTTCTCGCCCATCGTACGCGAATGCGGTGACATCTCTGCCGGGATATTTGACGTCAACGGCCGGATGTTGGCTCAGGCCGTGACTGGTACACCGGGCCATATCAATACGATGGCCGAAGCCGTGCTGCATCTGCGCGCGCGCTTTGCATTGCAGGACATGAAACCCGGCGACATCTATATGACCAATGACCCCTGGTTGGCGTCGGGGCATCTGAATGACTTCCTGCTGATGATGCCCGCCTTCAAGGATGGTAAAGTGGTTGGCTTCACCTCCTGCACCTCGCATCTGGTGGATTTGGGCGGTCTTGGTATGGGTCCCGAAGGTTCGGATATCTACGACGAAGGGCTGTTGATCCCGCCCTGCAAACTGGTCGAAGAAGGGGCGCCCAACGCGCTGCTGATGGACATCATCCGCGCCAACTCGCGCGAGCCGATCGCCAACGAGGGTGATATCTACGCCCTGATCGCTTGTTGTGAGGCCGGGGTGACCCGTCTGGTTGCGATGATGGACGAATTCGGGATCGATGATCTGGACACGCTGGGCAACTACATCATCGACACCTCGCGTAAGGGCGCGTTGGAGGCCATCGCCGAAGTGCCCGAGGGCGTTTACAAGAACGTTCTTCGCATGGATGGCTACGAGAACGAGTTGGAATTGCACGCCACTCTGACCGTCACCAAGGACGGGATGCATGTGGATTTCACCGGCACGTCGGGCTGTTCGAAAAAGGGCATCAACGTGCCGCTGAACTATGCCACGGCGTACACGGTCTTTGCCCTGCGCTGCATCGTCGGGCCGGATATTCCCAACAACGCGGGTTCGTTGGAACCATTTACCGTCGATGGCCCCAAAGGTTGCATCCTGAATGCGCAGCGCCCGGTGCCGGTGGCGATGCGTCATACGCTGGGGCAGGTGACCCCCGATCTGGTGTTGGGCTGTTTGCATCGGGCACTGCCGGATCAGGTTCCTGCCGAAGGTGCCTCGTGCATGTTCGACCTACCTATGCGCCATGCGCCCGAAGTCGCGGCAAATGGTGGGCGCGAGTTTGCAATCGAACCCGTGCACAACGGTGGCACTGGCGCGCGGCCCCATGCTGACGGGTTGTCGGCGACTGCTTATCCATCGGGGGTCTTCGGTTCTCAGGTCGAGATCACCGAAAGTGTGGCCCCTGTGATCATGTGGCGGCGCGAACTGCTGCCTGATTCCGGTGGTGCCGGTCAGTATCGCGGTGGATTGGGTCAGAGGATTGAGATGACCTCGTCCAACAATGCCCCGTTCATTGTGTTCCTTTCTGTCGAACGTCTGAAATTCCCGGCCCTTGGTCGCATGGGCGGACAACCCGGTGCGCCGGGGCGCATCCGGTTCCGCGATGGTGATAGCGACATCCCTGGCAAGGGCGAGTTGCGTGTGGAAGGTGATGACTATCTGATCTTCGATACGCCCGGCGGCGGCGGATTCGGCGATCCAGTCAAGAGAGATCCAGAGGCTCTGGCGCTGGATCTTAAGCGCGGATTGGTCACGGATGAAGGCGCGAAGGTCTATGGGGGTGCGTCATGATCCGGGCGGTTGATCATGTCCGGCAGATGGCTGCCTACGCCTTGGCTGATCTGGGCGGTCCGGACACCGTTTCTCTGGCCCAGAACGAAAGTGCCTTTCCGGTAAGCCCCGCAGCAATCGCGGCGGGGCAGTCGACACTGCAGCAGATGCCGCTCTATCCCGATCCCGACTGGCCCGAGCTTCGCACGGCGATTGCCGAAACGCATGATGTGACGGCTGAGCATATCCTGTGCGGGGCCGGGTCGATGGAACTGATCGGCTGCCTTATCCGCGCTTTTGCCGGGCCGGGTGACCGCGTGCTGGGCACGGATTACGGTTATGCCTATGTGGCCTCGGCGACGGCGCAGGTGCGGGCGGACTATGTGAAAGCGCACGAGGTGGGTCTGACCGTTTCGGTCGATGACATTCTGGCAGTTGTCGTACCCGAGACGCGGATCGTCTTCGTTTGCAACCCGGGAAATCCGACCGGTACTCTGATCCCGAATGCAGACATTATCCGTCTGCGCGATGCCCTGCCGGAAGATGTTTTGCTGGTGGTCGACCAAGCCTATGCCGAGTTCGCCGATCAGTCTCAGGACCCCGCCGAGATATTCGCGTTGGTGGATCGTGGAGATACTGTGGTCATGCGCACCTTCTCCAAGGCTTATGGACTGGCAGGCGCGCGCGCGGGTTGGGGTCTGTTCCCACCTGCGGTTGCGGATGAGGTGCGCAAGTTGCTGAACCCCAACAATGTCTCGACCCCGTCGCAAGCCATGGCCACGGCAGCGATGCGCGATCAGGCACATATGCGCGAAACGGTGGCGAAAACTGCTGCCATTCGGGATCGCTTTGCCGACGGGTGCCGGGCGCTGGGGCTGTCTGTTGCACCCAGCCATACCAATTTCGTATTGATCCGATTTGCAGATGTTGAAACCGCGCAAAGGGCGGACGCTGCCCTGCGGGCCGAAGGGCTGCTGATGCGCGGCATGGGGGGCTATGGTCTGGGTGATTGTTTGCGCGCCACGATATGCGAGCAGGACATCATGGACCGCTGTCTGGCCGTTCTGAAAGAGGTGACGTCATGACACATGAGACCCGCACACGGGCTAAGATCGGCGTGTTGGTGCCCTTCACCAACACCAATCTCGAAGCGGATATGATGCTGATGCGTTGCCCGGATACAACGGTGCATTTCCAGCGCATGGGTGGATATGACGTGGACGAGATCCCCGGCTCGGATCAGATGGCTGGCCTTGGGGCATCTGATATCAGCCATGACCTGAAGATGATCTCGGGCGTGCGGCCCGATGTGGTGCTGTATGGTTGTACCTCTGCGACGCTGACCCATGGTCCGTCGTTCGACGAGCAACTGGCACAAGACATCAAGGCCGGATCGGGCGCGCTGTCGTTCACGGCGGCTGGGGCTTTGGTGGACGCCATCAAGACGCTGGGTGTGACCAAGGTTGGCTTTTCTTCGCCTTATCTTGGCGAGATAAACATGCAAGCGGTGGACTTTCTGGCTCAAAACCAGATCACAACGGTTAAATGCGCCGATATTGGCCGCGAGCTGGGAAACTATGGTCAGGGTGAGCTGACCCCTGACGAGGTGTTCGATCTGGCCTGTCAGGCCGACCACCCCGAGGCCGAGGCCATTGTACTCAGTTGCACCGATATGCGTGCCGTCGAAGCCGTCGACCGGATTGAGGCGACATTGAACAAACCGGTTGTGACCTCGAACCAAGCGATGATGTTTGCGTTGATGCGAGCCTTGGACTTGCCTCGGCAGGGTAATGTGCCGGGGCGTTTGTTCGACCTTCTGTAAACAAAGGCCGGGCTGATGACCCGGCCTTTTTTTTGTTCCTACGGTTCGTCCCCGCCAATCTCTTCTTTGCGCTTGGCGATATAGGCGTCCAACTCCTCGCGGATCGCGGGGTCCATCACGGGTTCTTCATACTCCCGCAGCGCTTGTTGCCAGATTTCGGTTGCCCGGTTCAGTGCAGTTTTTGATCCTGCGGCCTCCCACGCGCCGTGGTTTTGCCAGTCGGACAGCATCGGAGCGTAGAACGCGGTCTCGTAACGCTCCATCGTGTGTTCGGTGCCGAAGAAATGGCCGCCGGTAGGCACGTCTTTGATCGCATCAAATCCAAGCTCGCTTTCGTCGAATTTCAGCGGCTTCAGATACTCGATCATGTTCTGCAGGATTTCCACATCCATAACGAGTTTCTCATAGGATGCGGTCAGTCCACCTTCGAGCCATCCGGCCGCGTGATAGACCAGATTTGCCCCGCCCAGAACGGCACCCCATGTGGCCATCATCGTCTCATACGCTGCCTGCAGATCAACCACGTTCGAGGCGTTGGCGTTCGAGGTCCGGTACGGAATGCCATATCGCCGCGTTAGCTGGCCGCTGATCATGTTGGCCTTGGTGTTTTCCGGTGTACCGAAGGCAGGCGCACCCGAGCGCATGTCTACATTCGAGGTAAAAGCCCCATACATCACCGGCGTGCCGGGATTGACCAGCTGGGTCAGGGTGACGCCAAACAGCGCCTCAGCATTCTGTTGCGCCAGCGCGGCGGGAAGGGTGACCGGGGTCATTGCCCCCATCAAAGTGAACGGTGTGATCGTAACCGGTTGGCCATGCTCGGCCATGGCGATCAAACCGTCACCCATCGCGTCGTCGAACAGGCGCGGAGAGTTGACCGAGATGATCGTAATGAGTCCCGGATCGGTACGCATCTCTTCCAGCGTCATGCCGCGTGCTATCGCCATCATGTTGATGCCGTCAATTGCACGGCCCCGTCCAATCGCCGTGGAGTGAAAGCTGAGGTCGCTATAGCTCAGGTTGGCGTCATAGGTGTCCAGATGCCGGTTGTTGGCGGGCATCTCAAGCGGTGCGGTCACCTGATTGCCGATCAGGTGGATGGCGTTGAAGTGATGGGCCAGTCTGATGAAGTTGCAGTAATCTTCATAGTTGCCCGGCCGCCGACCGTTGACGCAGTCATGTACATTCGGCGGGCCCGCGACGAGGCCGAAATTGACATGGTTGCCTCCCATCGTGATACGCTTATCCGGGTTACGGCCTGTCAGCGTAAAGGTTTCGGGGGCGGTTTTCAGCGCCTCGGTAACGATGCTTTCGTCAATGCGGATGGTCTTGGTATCACGGTCCACCAATGCTCCGGCCTTCTCGAACAGGTCCATCACATTGTCGCCCATAACGCGAATTCCGGCCTCGGACAGGATACGCATCGAGGTCGCGTGCAGCTGATCCAACTGCTCTTCGCTCAGCAGTTCCATTTTGGGGGGTGTGTTGACTACATTTTGCCAGGGCAGCTGCTGGATGCTTGCACTGCTGCGATCACTTTTGCCCCGCCGACCACCGCAACGGGCGCTGCGTCTTTCTCGTGCCATGTCAGTATCCTCGTTTCGGGTTGACGATATTTGTCAGCGCTTCGCCCTTGCGATATCGCCAGAGGTTGTCTGAAAACATCTCAACGGATTTGAGATCCCAGCCCTCGTAAACCGATGAGCAATGCGGGGTAATGATCACGTTACTGAACCCCCACAGCACATGCTCTGCAGGCAGAGGTTCGATGGCGAAGACATCCAGAGCAGCCCCTTTCAAGGCGCCGGTCTCCAACGCGTGGACCAGTGGAGCCTCGTCAATCACGCCCCCGCGTGAGACGTCAATGATCACCGCGCTGGGTTTCATCCTGGCGAAAGCACAGGCGTTGACCAGACCCTTGGTGCTGTCCAGTAATGGCACGCAGGCAACGATAAAATCGGCCCGCGGCCAAAGGTCGGGCAGGGCGTCCATGCCATGCACCTCGTCAACATTCAGAGTATCTTTGGGATGCGCACGCACGCCGATCGTGGAAAAACCCATCGCTTTGCACCGGGCTGCGACGGCCATACCGGTTTGACCAAGGCCCAGGATCAACACGGTCTTACCGTCGATCGGTTCGACCTTGCCCGGAATCCAGTCCCGTCGTGCTTGAGCGTCTCGGAACCCGGGAATGTCCAGCGAGAAATGGAGCATTGCCCCCAACGCATATTGCGCCATCATATCCGCTGCGACGCCTGCGGCGTTGGTCACGGTGAACGTCTCTGTATCCCACGGGTTCATATGATCCGTTCCTGATCCACCCACCGAGACCCATCTTACGCTGGGGGCATCAATCAACGCCTGACGGGGGAAGTCGGGCGTGCCCGCGAAGCGGACGGAATAGACCACCTCGGCTTGCGTATCCGCGATCATTTGGGGCAGAGCCTCGTAGCTGTCGCAGGTGTGGATTTCCAGATCCGGATGCTGTTGGGTGAGCACGGCCTTTGATGCCTCGGGGTTGTCTGTGTGCAGAATGGTAACGGGGGATTTCACAACGCGACCTCTTTGTTGAATTCCTGAGCAGCGGTTTCAGTCGTCTGGGTGAAAAGCAGTGGATGAGATGTCGACGAAGATGCAGAACCTGTCCTGTCCCTGATGCTCAGAGCGCCATGAGGTCGCTTCAACACGGCCGACGCGGATCTGGGCGATCTGGCTTTGGGCATAGGCCAGATTGTGGATGCCACCACTGTTGATCAAGGCATCATGGCTGGGCTTCAGATCGAGCGTGGCCGGGATATCTTCGGTCTCTGGGTACGTGTCCGACAGCGTGTATTTCAACAGACTCAAAGGCATTGCATTGGTTCCGCTTACGCCCTGTCAGGCGCGTCGTAGATCAATGCGCCCAGATCCGAGAACTTTGAGGTCGGATCGGTCAGCCCCAGCACCGCCTCACGAATGGCGGCAGCCCGGGCCTCGCCCAGCGATGGTGCGGCAAATTCCATGTACTTGCCGATAACCTCGTCTCGATCCATCGGAGCTTCGGGACCGCCGCGGGCATGTACATCGCCCGAGTCCAGCTGACCTCCGTCTTTCAGCACGATGCTGACATCGGCGAAGCGGCTTTTGGGAAAACGGTCCGAATGGCGCGCCGTCTCGGCTATGGAAATGCGATCAACAATCGAGGCCACCAGCGGGTCCGAGAGGCCAGCTCCGGTGATATGTTCGACCCCGATACGCCCGTGGGCGACCATCGTGGCGACCGCAAAGGGTAGGGAATATTGTGCTTTTGAGGTGTCGTCGGGCATGCCCTGGAACAGACAGGCGCTTTCATGGAACGTGTTGACCTGAATGGACGCGATGTCGTGGTGGCTCAGGTCGTGTTCGCGCATCAATGCGCGCGTTGC
This sequence comes from Ruegeria sp. CF4, assembly GCF_056537345.1. Classification (NCBI taxonomy): domain Bacteria; kingdom Pseudomonadati; phylum Pseudomonadota; class Alphaproteobacteria; order Rhodobacterales; family Roseobacteraceae; genus Ruegeria; species Ruegeria sp. CF4. Next base: position 106,871 of record NZ_JBQFRJ010000008.1, read on the forward strand.
ATCAATGGCAGCATGTGCCCAGCGACAGATCGGATAGGGTTTTACGTACTGACGCTCCATCTGCCAGAACTGACCAAGGTCCTGCCAATGCGGGGCGACATCGTCAGCTTCGATGGTGATTGCAGGCGCTCCGGTGAAACCTTTCTCGGCCAAAATGGCCGAAGATACGCCCACCAGCGCGCCCCAGCCTGAGCCATCATGCAGCATGGTTGGATTGGCGATCTCGCGCATCATCTGGCTGCGGGGGCCGTGATATTCTGCAATGCCCATTGCTTGACGCATCTGATTTGCATCAAGGCCGCGCATCCGTGCGGCAAGCGCAACAACCCCCAAGGCGTTCCACGCTCCCGAAGTATGATAATCGCTTACAGTATCGTGCAGAGCGATGCCCGCACGTCCGGCGATTTCATAGCCGATGGTGACTGCGGCCAGTGCTTCGGGACCCGAGAAATCATCGACCGTCTCGGCAAGCGCCATCAGAGCGGGGACGATCACAACGCCGATATGCCCCTTGGTAGGATTGTACCCGTCATGCCCATCCAGATTGTCTGTCTGGGTGGCCGCGGCATAGGCTGCACCGGCCACGCTGACACGGCGGCCGTCGAAAACCATTCGCGCGCCAAGTGCGTCTTCGCCCGCACCATAGAGTGCCCGAGCCGTATCCCGGGCAATTGTTCCGGCGGCCATGGGACCAGACCCGATTGTGATGCCCAGCGTGTCCAGCAGCATGAGCGCTGCCGCTTGCAGTGTTGTATCGGGGAAATCCTCGACCTTGCTGGCAAGGGTAAAACTTGCAACCTTATCAAAAGTGTCCGTCACGGCTTGCCTGCATGCGTTGAGGTTTGGAATTCGGATGTCTCTGGCCAATTTAGACCTCTTTTCGGTATGCGGCACGAAAACAAACTGCGGGCTATGGCACCGGATTTTTTGTGACTATCGAACAGTCGTGTCGCGAACGAACCAGTTCTGAGGTCGCAAATGGGCGAAATGCTTCGGATTATGCGGCCTAATTGGCCTGATACCTGTCTCGGATGTGCCCGCTATGATGACTCTGCCTCACCTCTCCTTCTTGCGCTCATTCGAGGCTGCCGCGCGGCATTTGAGTTTCACCAGTGCGGCTGAAGAGTTGAACTGTACCCAGTCAGCCGTAAGCAATCATGTGCGTTCGTTGGAAGAGTTCATAAAACGCCCGCTATTCGTGAGGCATCCGCGGTCACTGTCGCTGACGGATGTGGGGAAAGCCTATTTGCCATCGGTGCGTCATGCGCTGCAGGAGATCGATGCAGCGACGCAGTCGATTGTCCAGCGCTCGCACAATCGAACCGTGGTCGTTTCATGCCCGGTCAGTCTGGCAGAGAACTGGCTGCCTGACGTCATTCAAGGGTTCGCAGAGGTCCACCCTGATATCGCTTTGACCGTACATGGCACGATCTGGACTGATGTCGAACCAAATGTCTCGGACTTATCCATCACGCTCAATCATGTTGATGACGTGGCAGACGGATTGACGCGATTGTGGTTGGACAAGTTGACCGTAGTCTGTGCGCCCGGTTTCGAGGTGAGGGGCAGCGCGCTCACCGAGCCGCAGCAATTGCAGGATGCGCGTTTGATCCACATTCTGGGCAGGCCCGCATATTGGGAAAAGATCGCGGCAGAGTTTGGACTTCAGGATCTCAATCAGAAAGAGGGCCCTCGGACCAATGCCTCCAATCTCGCGATGGAACTCGCCGCCAAATCGCTGGGCTGCGTGGCCTTGCCTAAATCACTTGTGCGACCCTACCTGGAGCGTGGGTTGCTGATCGAGCCCCTGGAATTTGATCTGGATAGCCCTTGGGCCTACTACGTCAAGCTCAGGGGAAAATCCGTAACACCCCCAGTTCGCCTGTTTCAGGATTGGCTGGTGAAGGCTGCTTCGGAGACCAATGCCCGACATGGATGATCAGCATATTCCGGCGCCAGAACGAACACGAAATCCAATGGTGCGCTGGCGCGGTTCAGTCGCCGGACCTGCTTTGTTCACTTTGAAGGACAAGCCAAATGTAAAGCCACGTTTGAAAGGTGCATCGGAATTGTCGAAGCTCTTGCACAGAGTTTTCGGATGCATTGGCCTGTATTATTTTGCAAGTCTTAGGTCGCGAACCACACTAAGTTTGGCGAAAGCAACACCACATCCACCACGCACGGGCACAACTACATGAGCCAATTTTCTGAAAGCCTGCAGGAACAGGTCCGTAACCGTTTCGCTCAGATCGATCATTGTCCCGAACAGGGTGAGCGGGTTTTCTTCGAAAACGCCGGAGGGGCGCTGACGTTGAATTCCGTGCTGGATAGTTCTGTTCGTTATGCCGCGATCCCGGACAATCAGGGGCGTGACAACCCGGGGTCTCATGCGCTGGTTGCAACGATCAATGCAGCCAAGGCGGATATGCGGGATTTCATGAACGCGCCCGGCGGGCAGTTTTTTGTAGGCGAAAGCGGAACCGAACTGTTGTTTCGGTTGATCATGAACGCCTGCCTGGGAACTGATTCCGGTATTGTGCTGGGATCGACTCTGGAGCATCCGGCGACGCGGTCGGCTTGTGACCGCTGGGCCCGTATTGCAGGGCAGGAACATGTACTGATACGCCATGATGACGCCACGGGCACCATAACCGCCGAGGCTTATGCCACTGCTGTGACGCCGGATACCAAGGTGGCTACGATTTTACACACCTCGCCCGTAACGGGAATGGGGGTGGATGTGGCTGCTGTATCGCAGGCCATTCGCGCTGTCGCGCCGGACTGCTTCATCATCGTGGATGGTATTCAGCATGCAGCTCATGGCCGGATTGATCTGACTGCCTACGATATCGATGGATACGTGATCTCTCCGTACAAAGTCTTTTCTCGCCATGGATACGGCGTGGCGTGGATTTCTGACCGTCTGACCCAACTCGAGCACAATGCTTTGCTGGATGGTCCCGCAGGCAATTGGGAAATGGGCACGCGCGACACCGGAGCTTATGCCACCATGTCCGACGTCGTGTCCTATTTCGAATGGCTGGGCAGTCAGGTGAGCGATGCCACCGATCGGCGCGGCAAGTTTCTGGCGGCAGGCGATGCCATTCACGCTCAGGAAAAGGCGCTGACCGATGCCATGATCCACGGCACCGGGAACCTTAGTGGTCTGGCCGAGATGGAAAAGGTCACCATTCTGGGGGGTGTCGACAATCCAGCGCGCGAGGGTCTGGTATCGCTGCGCGTTGAAGGTGTGGACTCGGCTGAGGTTGTTAAAAAGCTGAACGAACAAGGGATCCGCACGCATCTGCGCAAGGCGGACCATTACTCCGGCAACATCCTGACGCCGCTGGGCTTTGACGCCTGTGTGCGCGTTTCGATGTGCCACTACAACTCGATCGGTGAAGTCGCCAAGTTCCTAGCTGTCATGAAAGAGATCGCCGCTTGAGCAGCGGTGTGCCAAAGGACAAACACTCATGAAAACTCATGCACAAGCTGTTGTTATCGGTGGCGGGCTGGCCGGCTGCTCGATCCTGTACCATCTGGCCAAGCTCGGCTGGACCGATGTTGTGTTGTTGGAGCGCGACGAACTGACATCCGGTTCGACCTGGCACGCGGCGGCGAATATCCACGGGTTACACGACAACAACAACATTACGCGCATTCAGCACTATACGATGAACTTGTATAAAGAGCTGGAGAAGGAAACCGGTCAAAGCTGCGGCGTGTTCCAGCCCGGATCGCTTTATCTTGCTCAGACCGAAGAACGGGAACACCAGCTGCGTCTTCAGGAGGCCAAGGCGCGTTTCTATGGCCTGAATTTCCATGAGGTCAGCCGTGAAGAGGCGAAGGAACTTCACCCGCTGGCGCAGTTCGATGACATTCGTTGCATCATGTACGAACCAGATGGCGGCAACGTGGACCCGTCAGGCGTGCCTCATGCCTATGCCGCCGGAGCTCGGGCCATGGGTGCGACCATTGAACGGTTTTGCCCGGTGATCGCGACCGAACAACAACCTGATGGTAGCTGGATCGTGCGCACGCCCAAGGGCGACATTCACACTCAATGGGTGGTCAATGCTGCCGGTCTCTGGGGTCGAGAGGTAGCGGCTCTGGCGGGGCTGACGTTGCCGCTGCAACCGACTGAGCACCAGTATTTTGTGACCGAAACCATCGACGAGGTGGCCAATCTGGGCCGTCGTCTGCCCTCAATCGCCGACCGGGATGGCGAGTATTACTTCCGTCAGGAAGGCAACGGGCTGCTGATCGGTGCCTATGAGAAAAACATGAAGTTTTGGGCGGAAGAGGGCACGCCGTTGGACTTCGCTCATGATTTGTTCCCCGATGATCTGGACCGGATCATGGAGAATGTCATTCGCGCCACCGAACGTGTGCCGGTTGCTGCAACGGCAGGGGTCAAACGGGTGATCAACGGGCCCATGATCTGGTCGCCAGATGCCAATATGCTGTGGGGGCCGGTGCCCGAGCTGAAGAATTACTTCCTGTGCGGGGGGCTGATCCCTGGCTTCTCACAATCGGGGGGGCTGGGCCTGCTGGCCGCGCAATGGATGATCGAAGGCGAGCCTCAATACGACATGTTCGCCTGGGATCTCGCCCGCTTTGGTGACTGGGCTGACAAGAAGTTCACCAAGGCACGGGTCGAGGACGCCTATACCCACCGTTTCAAGATCCATTTCCCGAACGAGGAGCGCAGCGCTGGTCGCCCGGCCCGTGTGCGCCCGGCCTATGAAATGCAGAAGGAAATGGGCTGCGTCTTTGGCCTGAACTGCGGCTGGGAACATCCGCTTTGGTTTGCTGATGAACCTGGCACAGAAGAGACTAACGGCTTTACGCGCCAGAATTGGTTTGATCCGGTTGGATGCGAGGTGCGGATGCTACGCGAAAATGTAGGTGTCATCGACATCTCGAACTTCGCAAATTACGTCATCAAGGGGCCGGGCGCCTATGATTGGCTGGACCGTCTCGTGGCCAATCGCGTGCCTACCGAAGTGGGGCGCAGCTGCCTGACGCCGCTGATCTCGGTACGCGGCGGCGTTGCGGGCGACTTTACGATCACCAAACTGGATGATGATGAATACATGATGATCGGTTCTGGTATGGCCGAGCGTTATCATCAACGTTTCTTCAACATGGTGCCGCTGCCCGAAGGCACCACGCTCGAAATCGCGACCGATCGTATCGCGGGCTTCAACATTGCAGGACCCAAATCGCGCGAGGGGCTGGCGCGCCTGACCAATGCCGATCTGTCCAACGAGGCGTTTCGCTTCATGAGGTCCCGGAAAATAGCCGTTGCTGGAGTGGACTGTGTGGCCATCCGGGTCAGCTTTACCGGTGATCTGGGGTGGGAGCTGCATTGCGCGCAAGAGGATCAGGTCGCCCTCTACACCGCCCTTCTCGAAGTGGCAAAAGACTGTGGCGGCGGGCCGGTTGGCGGTCGCGCGCTGGGATCGCTGCGCATTGAAAAAGGTTATGGCTCCTGGGGCAGGGAGTATTCTCAGGAATACTGGCCACAAGAGGTCGGTTTGGCCAGCCTGATCAAGTTGGACAAGGGGTTCCTGCATAAGGAGGCCTATCTGGCGGTCAAAGACAACGCCCCGCGCGAACTCCTGTCACTGTTCGAGCTAGATGTGAGCGAGGATGCGGACGCGACCGGAGGTGAGCCGATCTTCACGTCAGATGGTAAGCCAGTTGGCCGGGTGACTTCGGGTGCCTATGGCTATTCCGTTGGTAAGTCATTGGCGATCGGTTATGCCGACCCGAATGTCGCGCAACCCGGGGATGAGGTGGTGATCCAGGTTCTGGGTAAACCGCATACTGCACGTATATTGAAGGATGCGCCTTTCGATCCCGAAGGTAAGCGTTTGCGCTCCTAAGCAGTCCCGATGATTGCAGTTTGAGTGTTCGGCCACATGTCTGAACGCTCAAACATGTTGCGATTAACGGCCATACATTCGCTATTGGCCTGATGATTGTCCCTGGCGTTGACGTCAGGTCAGGCTTTCGCCGGTGAGAACCGTTTTCGGTACTCTCCCGGCGACAGCCCTACAATCTTGTGGAACATGCGGCGGAAGGCCGAGATATCCATGTAACCCACCGCCCGTGCAATGGTTTCGATGCTGGCCTGCGACAGCTCCAACCGTTCGCGGGCTTTGGCGACACGCAGCTGCTGAAGGTATTCCGATGGGCTGAGCCCGGTCGCGGATTGAAACCGACGTCCGAAAGTGCGCGGTTCAAGGCGCGCGGTACGGGCCATTTCGGACACGGTAACCGAACTTGCATATCGCATCTGAAGCCAATGTTGCACGCGAAGTATGGCATCGTCCCCATGGGTCAGGTTGGGCGAGAATGAGCTGTAGAAGCTTTGGGCTCGTTCGCCCGGGTCGATCAGGAAGAACCGTGCGACCTGCAGCATCACAGCAGGTCCCATAAAGCGTGCGATCAGACGCAGGCCCAGATCGGTCCAGGCCATCAAGCCTCCGGCGGTGATGATATCGCCATCGTCGATCAGCAGCCGGTCTGCCTGCAGCTGCACTTGAGGGTATTGATTGGCAAAGTCTGTCGCCAGTGCCCAGTGGGTTGTTGCCTGCCGTCCGTCCAACAGGCCGGTGGCTGCCAGCGGGAATGCGCCAGCGCAAATCGAACAGATCAATGTACCCCGGCGATGATGGCGCTGAATCCAGTTAACCAGGGCTTGTTCTTTCGCACCGCTGATGCGCTGGCCCAGAGCAGGAGGCAGGATCAATGCCTCTAACCGGCTGTCATCCCTGTTGAAATTTCGAATGACTTGCGTTTCCACAAGGCGTGGCCGTACGGAATGGTTCTGCTGGAACCGGTTGGCCACGGCAAACAGGTCCTGCAACCCGTGAATCGCGGCGTTTTGAGCCTCGGGATAGGCGGCAAGGCCGATGGTCAGAGCGGGTTGTGTCATTTGTCAGATTTAACGCGTTTTATGTCCAATGCGCCAGTCAACTTACGGCGACCGGTGCCTTAAATCAGCGCTGGATACAGACCGAGAAACGGAGACCAAGATGACTAGATCCGCATTGATCCTGATCGACATTCAGAACGACTATTTTCCGGGCGGCAAATGGGAGCTGCACAAGATCGAAGACAGCGCTGCCAACGCCGCTCGGTTGCTGCAGCAGGCCCGCGATGCCGGGCAGATGGTCGTGCATGTGCATCACGAGTTCCAGATCGACAACCCACCCTTCTTCGCGCCGAACACACCGGGCGCCGAAATCCACAGCTCGGTCACCCCGCAGGAGGGGGAACACAAGGTGCTAAAGCACTACGTCAACGCCTTTCGCGATACCAATCTGCAGGCACTGTTGGCAGAACATGAGGTGAGCGATGTGACCATCGCTGGCGACATGAGCCACATGTGCATCGACGCCGCCGCCCGTAACGCCGCCGATATCGGCCTGAACGTCACGGTGGTCGAGGATGCCTGCTCTTCCCGCGATCTGGAGTTCAATGGCGAAGTGATCCCGGCGGAACAGGTGCACAAGGCGTATATGTCTGCGCTGTCCTTTGCCTATGCCAAAGTTGTGACCACCGCCGACTATCTGGCTGCGGCATAAGCGGCAGTACGTAACGGAGATTACCATGACCACCCTCTACCACGCCCCCCTCACCTGTTCTCTGGCCGCACGTTTTGCTGCGGCCGAGGGCGGGGTCGATCTGGATATTGCCCCCCTCAATCTGGCCACCAAGGAATTGGCAGCCGGCGGATCGCTGTATGATATCAACCCGCTGGGTCAGGTCTCGGTTCTGGAACTGGAAGACGGCACCAGGCTGACTGAAACCTCGACCGTGATTGCCTGGATTCAGGCGCAATCACAGAACACGGATTTCCGCGTCGACCCGACCAGCCCCGAGTATTTCCAGATGCTGCGCTGGCTGGCTTTCTGCGCCACCGAGCTGCACAAAGGCCTGTTCCGTGTCGTGTTCTATCAGGAGGCCACCGACGAGGTAAAAGACCGCGTGCGCGCGCTTGCTCCGCTTCGGTTCGAGGTACTGGAAAACCACCTGAACGGGCGCGCTTATCTGCTGGGTGAGAGATTTTCGGCAGCGGACGCCTATCTGACCTGGTTCTTTGTGCTGTCCGGCTATGCGCAAGTGGATCACACCACTTATCCGAATATCGAGGCCTACCGTCAGCGCGTTCTGTCCCGCCCGGCGATCAAGGCATTGATCGAAAACGATACGCAACTGGATCAGGATCTGAAGCAAAATCTGTTTGCGGCCTGATCCATATCTCATCGCGACCGCGCCTGCGCGCGGTCACTGCGCCACTGATCCGAGCTTACTCTCTGAACGCCCGCACGAAGTAGTCCGCCATCGGCTTGATCAGATAAGACAACGGCGTTCGCGCATCCGTTTCGATGAACGCTTCAACGGGCATTCCAGGGAGCAACACCTGACCGTTCAATCGTTCTGTTTGACCGGTTTCGGGGATAAGCTCTGCGCGATAGAAGCTGAAACCGGTCGCTTCATCCGTAAAAACATCTGCCGATATGTTGATCACCTGTCCTTGCAGCTCCGGCGTTTCGCGTTGATTGAAAGCCGGAAATCGCAACGTCGCATTCTGCCCTTTGTGCACTTGATCAACGTGGATTGCGTCGACCTGTGCAGCCACCAGCAAAGGGGTATCCTGCGGTACGATGTACATCATGGGCTCTCCGGCCTGAATAACGGACTGGTTTGCAAACACGATGCTGCTGTGGATGGCCCCGGTTACTGGAGCGCGAATGTCCATGCGCAACAATTGCTCGCTCAGAACGATCCTCCGTTCCGACAGCTCAGCAATTTCAGCTTTCAACTCACGGATCTCGCTGATCGCTTCTTCACGGCGCATTGCCCGCAACTCAACGATCTGAATCTCGGTCGATGCGATCTGCCCGCGCAGACGAGCGATTGTTGCCTCCAATCGGCCAATTTCACCAGTCAGGCCAGCATCTTCCCGTTCCAGTGCGGATACGCGGCTGGCAGGCGTCAAACCCCTGTCAAACAGGCTTTTTTGGTCTTGCAACTCATTGGCAATCAATACCAGCTGCTTCTTCAGAGCGAACAGCTGAGCTTGCGTTCCTTCAATTTCAGCTTCGATCTGAATTCGCTGTTTGATCAGTTGCTCAATTTGTTGTGCCTGAGTTTCGGCGCGCGCGGCAAACAGGTCCAACTGACCGGATATGAGGCCTCCCGCGATCGCTTCCGTCTGCTGCAAGCTTTGCAATTGCTCCGCCAATTGCGCTGCGTCCGAGCCATCACGCTCAGCCTCCAGCCGGGCTGTCCGCACCAGGGCCTCGAACAACTGACCTTCAACGATCGTATGTTCCGAAGCGAGTATCGTGTCATCCAACCGCACCAGAACGTCGCCCTGTTGCACGCGGTCACCGTCTCGCGCAAGAATCTCGCCTACAACGCCGCCATCGGGATGCTCCACCACCTGCCGGTTGGATTGCGCTTCAATCACGCCACTAGAAACGATGGCGCCTGCCAATTGGGTCCGGGTTCCCCACACGCCGAGACTAATCACCAAGATGGCCACTGCCGCAAATCCGACCGAGGCGGGCAGGGTGATATACCACGCTGGCCTTTTCAATTTGTTCATGTTGATCCACCAACCGAGCTGAGTTGCCGCTTGAGCAGGTTTGCGTTCTCGACCACTCCGCCAAGAATTTCGTCTCGGGGCCCGGCCCGGACTACGTGACCCTGCTCCATAACGATCAGTGCGTCGCATTCCGCGATGGCCTGAGGGCGATGCGTCATGATCAGAGCGGATTTACCTGCAGATTTAAGCGCACGCACGGCCCCGTTCAGCGCCTGGGTACCTTCGCCATCAAGCGCCGAATTGGGCTCGTCCAATACTAACAGAACCGGATCGCCATATAGCGCCCGCGCTAAGCCGATGCGCTGTTTCTGCCCCCCTGACAGAAGGCTGTCGTTGCCGTCAAGCATGGTGTCGTAACCGTCTGGCAGCCCCAGTATCATTTCGTGAGCATTGGCCTTTTAAGATGCGGCAACCACCGCATCGGGATCAGGGTCCAGTGACAGGCGCGAGATGTTTTCGGCTACGGTGCCTTGGAAGAGCGTCACTTGCTGCGGCAGATAACCAAGATACTGGCCCAATTCGACAGGGTCATACTGATCCAGCGTTGCACCGCCCAACCGGATCTCACCAGCGGTGGGTGGCAGCAGGCCCAGCAATGCCTTGGCCAATGTCGTCTTGCCCGAACCACTCTTGCCAATCACACCAATGCACACCAATGGCGGTGCCGGGCTCCAGCCGGAAGGATATATTGCGCAATGTCGCCTGTGCCGCTCCGGGAGGGATAAGGTTCAGAGACTTCACGTCCAATCTGGCCTCGGGTTCAGGCAGTTTGGTTCGCTTGGCCAGCGGCGGAGTTGTCTGAAGAAATCGGTCCAGAGAGTGCCAGGCTGTACGCGCCCGTTGAATCATGGACCATTGGCCGATTGATTGCTCCACCGGTGCCAAGGCCCGCCCCAGCAGGATCGAACCTGCGATCATTGCCCCCGGCGACATTTCATTGCGCAACACCAGCAATGCACCAAGGGCCAGCATCGCCGATTGCAGGAACAGACGAAGCGATTTGGTGAGCGATGAAAAGCTACCGCTCCAATCACTTGCCCGGATCGAATCCGTCAACGCAACCGAGCGTTGCCGCAACCAGCGTTCGGTCACGTTATGCTGCATGCCCTGTGCGCAAACGATTTCTGCCGCTTGCCTTGCGTGTTCAGAAAATGATGCTGCGTGCGCCGCTTGGGATTGCGCTGCCAGCAGTTTGCGCCGAGTCATGACTTCGTTCAGCACGGCGATGCCGATCAGCACCAATCCGCCCCCGAGCGCCAACCAACCCAGCCACGGATGGAACAGAAAAATCGCCGCCAGAAATAACGGGGTCCATGGGATATCCATCAACGCCAACAGAATGGGTGAGGCGCAAAGACCCTGTATCGTATCAAGATCTCGCAATGCCGAGGCTGGTGTGCCGCGCATCTTCGGGTTCAGCGCCCTGCGCAATGTCGCGGCAAATACGCGTTCTTCAAGCTGTGTTTGCAGCTGTGCTCCGAACCGCGCTACAATACGGCCGCGTGAAAAATCAAGCATTGCCATTAAGCCGTAGAGAAGTGCGACCAGCAGAAACAACGCCGTCAAGGTTTCGATTGCACGCGAACTCAGCACCCGGTCGTAGACCTGCAGCATGAACAGCGGTCCGGTCAACATCAGCAGGTTTACGAAAACACTGAAGAAAAAAGCGATGCCCAAGAATGTCGTGCCGCTGTCGCGCGCTGAACGGAGTTCGCCTTTTCCGGGTGATGCAGAACGGCTTTCGGTCTTCACTTCAACATCCTTTCCACAAGGGCTTGGCGTCGAAAAATAGAGTAAATAAACATGATGCGCCCCCGGTAGACCGGAGGCGCTTGTGCCTTAAGGCTGGGTTCAGCCTATCTAGAACAGGTCCTCGGTCAGCTCTGGAATGCCGTCGATATTACCGATCTGAATGGTTGCATTGTCAAAATACAGCTCGACAAAGGTGCCGTCTGCTCCGGCGAACACATTGTCGTCGCCCTCGCCGAGAACGCCGTCGCCATTGGTGTCGAGATCAGCGAAGGAGGCATCAGATCCCAAACCGGTCAGGTTGATGAGATCATCGGCAGAGAAATCTCCGATGACAGTCAGATTGTTCACGCCGCCGGTTGGCGCAAAAAAGTCTTCGGTGAACTCGAACACGTCGTTGCCTGCGCCGCCCAGAACGGTGTCGACGCCAGTGCCTGCATTGATCGTGTCGTTGCCCGCACCTGCATCAATGAAATCACGACCAGAGCCTGCGTTGATTGTTTCATCCGCGTTCAGGAAGCTGCGGATCGTGTCGTTACCAGCGCCGGTATCGATGGTGCCTTCGCCTGTGAGCAGCGAGGTGACAAAGTCATCGCCATCGGTGCCGGTGATGTTGTTGGAAAAGGGGGAAAAGGTGAAAAGGTTGGCATATTGCTTCCTCTTGGGTAGGTTGAGCTTCAGATAGTCTTGTTTAAGTTGTCCGTGTGGACAGTTCTGCGTCGCTCAAAAAGCCATATGCATCCAATCAACGTTGCTATCGTTTTTTTGATAACCCGTGGATTGAATTGTTCGAGGAGGAAGCAATGAGGAAGTGTGCGATTGCGTCCTTAGGATTTGAAGTAAGTTACTAATATATAAATATAAACAATGGGATATGGTGCGATTTTAACCAGCAAGGCACGTTGATGTAGAGGATGCCAACACCTAACGTTCGAGTTCTCATTGCGCGCTAGATGCAAATAGTTAGCATATTGAAAACGTGGGTTTTTGTTGCGCTTGCGCGCAATCGAGGTGGTTGCTCGATAAATCTCAGGCGCACCGAGAAAACAACTATGAGTAGATAATTTTTAGGGACATCTCATCACTGTCTAGCTAGCAAAAGATCGTAGCGATGGAGGTCGGCAATGAAGTCGGCGCGCGAAGAGAGCCCCTCGCACGCCGGGGTCAGGTTGTCAGGGTTGGTGGGCGCCCCTTAGTTGTAACCACCGACCAAGCCGAGGGCATCGAAATCGCGATGCAGGGTATTTGCAGCCAAGGTCAGGGCTTCGCCGTGACGTTCGATCAGTTCTGCCCGGCGGGCGGGGTCGCGCGTCGCTTCGATGGCGCCCCAGATCGCTGCCAGTGTCTCAGTGATATCGCGCAGGCGCATCAGCGTCTCGGCATCATCGGCAGCCGCAGCAATGACTGAGGGGGAAACCTTACCCACGCCCGGCACTGTCTGTGCGCCGCCGCTTGCGTACCCCTCAGGCAGATCGCCCTTGCAGTTGATCACTTTGCGATAGCGGATCGCGGACAGGATCTGATCCACCGCCTGTTTCGCGCCTTCAACACGCGAGGTGTGCTCGGTGTCGGCAGCGGCGTGGGGCAGCAACTCCAGACGATCGGGATAAGCCTCGATCAGCGGACGGTAGGGTACCATCGGGCCGAACAGGCTGCCGTCATCGGCGATGAAAAGATCGGCGTCAATGGCAGCATAGGCCACCTTGCCCGAGGCCATCGCGTCATTCAGAGCATCGGCATCGACAACTTCTCCGCGGTCGTAATTCACCAGAACCGCACCGTCGTTTAACGCGTTCAGTACTGATGCGCCCACAAGGCCCGCATTGGCAAAAACACCATTTGCGCCCTTGGCGCCAAGACCTGTATGGGGCGAAAGCACATCGGCTCCTGTCGCGGCTTCTTCCGGGCTTGCGGCATAGATGAAGCCCTCGCTTTCAATCCACTTCCGATGATGCTCACGGGCATAAATTGCGACCGTCATACCGAAGGCCTTGCCCAGTTTGGCGACTTCTCGACCGATATTGCCATAGCCGATGACGCCCAGGCGTTTCCCTTCCAGCTTCTCGGTCGGGTAGTCTCGCAGGTGTTTGCCAGTGTCGAAATCACCAGCAACGACACGCTTATGCATCTCGTCGACTTTGAGGTCCGGCAGAACGCGCAGCAAAGCCTTCATCGCAGTTTGCGCGGTGGCGCGGCTGTTGAAGCTGGGGGTATTCATCAGCGGGGCACCACCACCTGCGCCGTCGCCGCCGCCCCAGCAGGCGCAGGTCATATTGCCGGTACCAGCACCGATGCGCACGCCGCCTTCGGGGAAGGTTGCGTTTTCCGGAAAGAAGGTCGCCGCCGCAATCACAGCGTCATATTGGTTATCACAGCAGGCTGCTGTCAGTTCCTCGTGAGTGGACAGATCCGGTAGATAGAAGAAATGTTGTCCTGCAGGCAGTTCAGAGCCATCCCAGCCACCATAGGTGAATGTCGCGCCTTGTTCTTCCACATAGGCTTTGACAGCCGATGCGTCCGGTTGGCCGTCGGAGCCGAATTTCAGGCCGACGAGGTCGGCGATCAGGATGCGATAGGCACGGTTCGGGTCGTCTTTGCGCACGTCCGATCCACCTGCATTCGAGGCTTCGAAGGTCGTGCCTTGGGCGGCAAGCTCTTCCTCCAGCACGACCACCTTGGCGCGGTGATAGGCGTAAGAGATGTTTTCCAGCAGGCGCACGATATCCTCGGGCTCGCGGATGCCGCCGATCCAGGCGCGGTAGTCGCCCGGCGTGCCGGGGAAGGCGTTTACATAGCGCGCGGCGTCCAGGCCGGGTTCATAATCGCCATTCGGATGTGTCAGGCCTTCATAGCCCAGCAGTTGTTTCGAGCGGGCGATGATACGCCCGTGAATGGCCGGATCAGTGATGCCGGGATCATTCACCGCCAGTAGTGTCACCGCAGCACCGCGTTTTTGCGCGTCGCTCACACCGGCGACCAGAAGCTCCTGCCCGGCCAGCCACGCGTTGATCTTTGCTCGGTTGGCTGCCGAGCGTTGGTTCATCACCTCGACCGAGCCGAACATCTTTTCGACGCGCAGAAGGCCATAGGTGGTTTCGGCAAAGGCCAGTGACGAGAAGGTATTGATCACGCCTCCGATCATCTTGTCGGCCGCAGCGTCGTAGAAGGGGCCAAGCCCAACGGTCTTTTCGCCGGTCAGCGGTTTTTTAGCGTCCGTCGGAACCACCAGCTTCAACTGGCGCGCGATGGCCCAGGCCGGGTTCTTTTGGTTGTCTTCGATCAGCTGCATTGCCGCCGGAGTAAGCGAGGCCAGGAAATATCCCGAGATACCGCCGATTGCCTTCTGAAACGGGGTGAAAATGTTGCACTTCGCCATGAAGGCTTCGACCACGTCCTGCGGCCAGGGCATGCCGCCGAGCATCGAGGTGGCGTCGATCATCGTGTGGCGGTTTGCCGGGTCACGGTCCAGCCATTCCAGCAGCGACTTCACTTCTTCCGTGGTGTAAGTGGTGGCGCCGGTCGTCTCGTGCCCAACGCCGACAAACAGGGTGATGCCCATCGACTCCAGTTCATCAGCGGACGGGATAGTGCCTTCCGATCCCGAGAACACGACCTTGTCTTCGTGGCCGTTGGCTGCGAATTGCTGCAATTCCAGGATCTGGGCGCCCCAGCTTTGACGGAAGAATCCGCCCTTGGTCGCTTCCTCGGATTCCGGACGCGGGGTGTCGACGAACAGTTTCTGACCGGACAGATTCGGGTTCATCAGGTGCATGATGGCGACGGTGAAGCCGCTGTGGCCGCCGCCCAAGCCCACGGCCATCGGGTTTTCCTTGGGGAACCCGAAATAGCGGTGAATGTGAAACATCATGTCACGCAGGATCGCGTCCGCCGGATAACCGCGGTGCATCGAACGCCCGATTTCAGCCGTGGTGAACGGGCCGAGGTCGTTGCCTTTGTCGTCTACCTTGCGATAGGTGCCCTCCAGCCAGCGGTCAAATTCGAAGCGGTTCTTGCGCCCGTCAGCCTCGTCCTGAATCACGTCGGTGATCGGGCCTACGCCGAAGAACGGATTGATGGTCCGGGCCGGTGGTCCGTTATGTGTCGCTTCGATCGAGAGTTTGCGCTGCGCTTCAAGGTCACTCATAGTCTACCTGCCTGGTTGCGTTAGAATCCGGTCTGAGCGCATCGTAAGCTTCGGTTCACTATCGGAAACATCAGTTTGCGAACTTTTCACGCAATCAAGCGTCAAAATCCTGCAAAATAGACAGGGTGCTGTTTGTGGAAGGACGTTGAGCGTAGTGATGGATTTCAACGCTCAGCACCTCGAGTGCTGCGATATCAACAGAAGCTAAGACTGGACTGCTGTCGAAGAATTGAGTTGTAGTTTTCAAATTTATCGATACTTAATCCTCCTAAATCGAGATTATAGGATTATTATCGATAAAATGACAGCCATCGGCATCTCTTGGACCCGCGAGGCCGCGCAAGCCTTATATGACCTACCTTTGATGGATCTGCTCTATCGCGCGCAGACGCAGCATCGCGCGCATTTTGACCCCAACAAAATTCAAACCTCGAAGCTGCTTTCGATCAAAACGGGCGGTTGTGCCGAGGATTGTGCCTATTGCTCGCAATCGGCCCGCAATGGTTCCAAGCTGTCGGCCTCGAAACTGATCGAGGTCGAGCGAGTCCTGAAGCAGGCGCGCAAGGCCCGAGATGGTGGTGCGACCCGTTTTTGCATGGGGGCCGCATGGCGAGAGCCTAAGGACCGGGATATGGATGCGCTTGTCGCCATGGTCGAAGGCGTCCGGGGTCTTGGTATGGAAACCTGCATGACGCTTGGGATGCTGGACGACAACCAGATCGTGCGCCTGCGTGATGCCGGGCTGGATTACTACAACCACAATATCGATACCTCGGAACGCTATTACCCCGAGGTCATCACGACCCGCACATTCTCGGATCGGATCGATACACTGACCCGCGTGCAAGAGGCGGGGATCAAGGTGTGTTCGGGTGGTATCCTCGGGATGGGTGAAGGTGTGCAGGACCGGCTCGATATGTTGGTGACGTTGGCCAATCTGGACCCGGCGCCAGAATCCGTTCCGGTCAACATGCTGATGCCTCAGCAGGATACACCTCTGGCGGACGCTGAGCCGGTCGACCCGATTGATTTCGTCCGCGTCATCGCCTGCGCGCGGATCATGATGCCACAATCCTATGTACGCCTTTCTGCAGGACGTAGCGATATGAGCGATGCGGTTCAGGCCCTGTGTTTTCTGGCCGGAGCGAATTCAATCTTCGTGGGTGAGACCCTTCTGACCGCCGAAAACCCCGAAGAAGACGTCGACGCAATGCTTTTTGCCAAACTTGGCATGCAAGCCGAACGCGTACAGGAGCCGGCTTGCAAGGACGTGGCTGAATGAAGGCATTGGATCGCCTGACCTCGATGCTCGAAGTTCTGGACACACGCCATCGGCGGCGGTCGTTGTCCCTGGCGGGGGGGCTGGATTTTGCATCGAATGATTATCTGGGTCTGGCCGGGTCCCCGATGCTGGAACAGGCGGCGCGCAGTGCGCTGGATCGCGGCGTGCCTGTGGGCGCGGGCGGGTCGCGCCTACTGCGCGGCAACCACGAGGAACATGAAGCGTTGGAGCAGGAAGCGGCTGTTTTCTTCGGCGCTGAGGCCGCTTTGTTTATGGGCGGCGGTTTTCAAGCCAATCAGGCGATTTTTTCCGCGTTACCTGCTGCAGAGGACCTCGTTCTGCATGATGAACTGGTTCACGCGAGTGCGCATGAAGGCATGCGCATGGGTCGTGCCGAAACGCGCGCATTCGCTCATAATGACGTGGATGACGCGCGTCGGATCATTGCTGCATGGCAAGCGAATAGCGGGTTGGGTCAGATCTGGATCGCAGTCGAAAGTGTCTATTCCATGGAAGGCGACACTGCTCCTCTGAAGGCGCTGTCTGACCTTGCGATCACGCACGAGGCAGTGCTGATTGTTGACGAAGCCCATGCCACCGGAGTTTTTGGCCCTCAAGGACGAGGTTTGGCCCACGCGTCAGAAGCCCAGTTGCTGACAGTGCACACCTGCGGCAAAGCTCTGGGAGTTTCGGGCGGGTTGGTTTGTGGTCCACGGGTGATGATTGATGCACTGATTAATCGGGCGCGTCCTTTCATATTCACAACTGCTCCGGCTCCGCTGACCGCAGCGCTTGTGCGGGTGGCGTTGCAGGTTTTGCAACGCGACACTGACCTGATCCAAGCGGCCCGAGCGCGTCTCAATCACGCCCATTCCGAAGCGGAGCGCAATGGTGTGGCTGAGGCTGCTCTTAGCAGTCAGATCATCCCGATCCTGCTAGGGGATGAGGCCCGGACCATGGCCATGGCCGCCGCTTTGCAGGGGCAGGGATTTGACGTCCGGGGCATCCGCCCGCCAACAGTTCCACGCGGCACATCGCGGCTGCGCATATCCATCACCGGCAATGTCAGCCACGCGGATATCAGCGCTCTGTTTGACACAATCGCATATCACCAAAGGATTGCCGCATGAGTGCTTTGATCGTCACCGGCACGGATACCGGCGTCGGCAAGTCCATCTTTGCTGCGGGGTTGGTTGGTGCTCTTGGGGCCCGCTATTGGAAACCCGTGCAATCCGGTCTTGATGACATCACCGATACGGAAACGATCAGATCCTTATCTGATGCTGAGGTTCTGCCCGAGATCTATCGGCTCAGGATGCCCGCCTCACCCCACCTGTCTGCCGAAGATATGGGCGTTGAGATCGCGTTGGATCGTCTGAGCCTGCCCGATATCACCGGGCCGCTCGTGGTCGAAGGCGCGGGCGGTATCATGGTGCCGCTGAACCGTGAGCATTTCTTCCTCGATCTGTTTGCGAGATGGCAGGCCCCCATCATTCTCGTGGCGCGTACAGCGCTTGGAACGATCAATCACACGCTCCTGTCGCTGCGGGCTTTGAGAGAGGCTGGGTGTCCGGTGGTCGGTGTCGCCTTCGTTGGCGATGCAGAGCCGGATGTGGAGCAGACGATAGTCGAGATGGGCAATGTTCGGCATTTGGGTCGGCTTCCGCACCTCGCGGATCTGTCGCAGGAGACCCTTTCCAAGGCCTTTGCCGCAATCGATACCGATACGATCCGGAGTTTTCTGTGACACCGCTGGAGTTTGATGCACGCCATCTGTGGCACCCCTATACCAACATCCTCGATCCGGGACCGATGCATTTTATCACCCAATCCGAAGGGGTATGGCTCACGCGGGATGACGGCGTCCAAATGATTGATGCGATGTCATCGTGGTGGTGTGCTGTGCACGGGCATCGTCACCCGGCCATCACGGCTGCCATGCGGCAGCAACTGGACCGGATGCCCCATGTCATGTTCGGCGGGATAACCCATGAGCCCGCGATCGAACTGGGCCGCAGGCTTGTGGATCTTCTGCCCGACGGGCTTGATCGTATTTTCTACAGTGACAGCGGCTCGGTTGCGGTCGAGGTGGCGCTGAAAATGGCCGTGCAATATCAGATGGCCAACGGCCGGTCGGAACGCTCGGAATTTGCAACCATCCGCGGCGGCTATCACGGGGATACATGGAAAGCGATGAGTGTCTGCGACCCCGTTACCGGCATGCATGGGTTGTTCCGCGGTGCCCTATCGATCCAGCATTTTCTACCGCGACCTCCCATAGGGTTCGATCAGGAGTGGAGTGACGACCCGGACCTGAATGGGTTGGGCGCGCTGGAAGTATTGCTGAAATATAAGGGCGACCGGATTGCCGCGCTGATCCTTGAGCCGGTGGTGCAAGGGGCGGGTGGAATGTACTTCTATCACCCCACTTGGTTGCAGCGCGCTCGCGCTTTGTGTGATGCGCATGGGATCTTGCTGATCCTTGATGAGATCGCCACCGGATTCGGGCGGACGGGCGAGCTGTTTGCGATGCATCACGCGGATATTGTGCCGGATATCCTATGCCTCGGTAAGGCGCTGACCGGCGGTCATATTACGATGGCGGCCACCGTTGCCTCGGAACCGGTTGCGGCTGGCATCGGTGCAAGCGAGGCCGGCGTCATGATGCATGGGCCGACTTATATGGCCAACCCGCTGGCCTGCGCCGCAGCCATTGCAAGCCTTGATCAGCTTTCACAGCGCGACTGGCGCACCGAGGTCAAAGATATCGCCAGTCAGTTGGAACCCGAACTCGCCCCGGCGCGAAGACTTCTCGGCGTTGCCGATGTCCGGGTTTTGGGAGCCATCGGCGTGATTGAAATGGAAGGCCGCGTCGATCCCGCGATTGCACATCGTCGGGCGCCGGAAACCGGTGTGTGGCTGCGCCCCTTCACCCGCAACATATATTGCATGCCGCCCTATATCATCTCTTCGAATGAACTGAGCCGTGTAACGGCTGCCATGATTTCGCTGGTCGAGGACATCGGATGAAACGTCAATGGTTGTCGCGCTCAGAGACGGCGTTGCTCACCCTTGTGTTCGGCGGTTGGGCGGTCGGGGCGGCTGCTTTCGATGGATTAAGAGGAGATCATTCTGTCCTGTTGGTTCAGGATTACACGCGGCTGGACGACCCTCTACCGGAACTTGAACAGTTCGATGATGTCAATCTTGTCGCCTTTTCATTTGGTGTCGCCTCTGCCGCGCATTGGATGTCGAGGGTCGGATATCAGCCCGCGCGACGGGTTGCCGTCGCAGGAACGTTGTTTCCGGCGGATAAGGAGAGGGGGATAACGCCAGACCTTATCCGCGCGACCGCAGACAATCTCTCGGATGACAGTTTTGCGCGGTTTTGCCGACGGGCTGGCCTGAAAAGTGCAGCGCCAGACATCGATATGGCCGCCGCTCGGGCTGAATTGCACGCCATCATCCGGCGCGGGCCTGCGCCGGATACCCGGTTTGATCGTATCTGGATACCGCAGCGCGATCGGGTCATTCCCGCGGCAGCGCAAGAGCGCGCATGGAGCGCGCAGCGCCACGCCATCCGGTCCGTGTCCGGGCCACATATTCCTTTTGAAACAGGGCAAAGTTGGGCCGGATGGACCGTGTCATGATACAGCTTGCAGAGCGGGTACAACGCAGTTTCAGCCGGAGCTTTGAAAGCTATCATGCCGCAGCTGATCAACAGGCCCATATCGCCGATCTGCTGGTTCAGGACCTCTGCCAGAGCGGAGCGCCCCGGTATTTCGCTTCGGCGTTGGAGTTGGGTTGTGGAACCGGTCATCTGACTCAGCGGCTATGCGCGAGGTTTGACTTTGGGGCTCTGACCCTCAACGATCTTTCGCCCGAAGCACAGTGGACAGCGGATGCGGCAAATGCCGTGTTCTTGGGTGGTGACGCTGCGGATATCGAGTGGCCGGAAAGCCCCGACCTCATCACCTCGACCTCGATGATCCAATGGCTGTATGACCCCGCCAGTTTTTTGCGCAGGGCGGCAACTGCGCTTGCGCCCGGCGGCTGGTTGGCCGTGTCAGGATTTGGCCCCCAGCAATATCGGGAATTGACGCAGATCGGATCAACGGCGAAGGCCCCCAGTCTTTGCAATGCTCGCGAACTGGCGTCTTTCGTTGAAGATGACCTGGAAGTCGTGAAGACAGGAAACTCCATACGGCAAGCGCGTTTCGCATCTGCGCGTGATGTCCTCGACCATTTGCGCAAGACGGGTGTGAATGGTCGGGCGCAAGCCCCTTGGACCCGATCCCGTCTGACGCAATTCATCGACGATTATACGCGCCTTTTCGAAAGCCCTCTTGGCCTGCCTTTGACCTATCATGCGGTTTGGATCATTGCCCGAAAACCGGGGTGATCCTAGGACATCCGGGTCAGATGGCGCTGCATGATCGTGCGTGCACGCTCAGCATTGCGGTCTTTGATTGCTGCCAGGATGGCCGCATGGTCCGGGTTCTCGCCCTGCCGCCAGCGGACAGTTTGGCGCGTATTGAAATGCCATGAATACAAAAGTTGAAGGTTGTTGATCGCGGCAATCATGCGCGGCATTCTGCAGGCAGCTATGACCGCCATATGGAATGCGCGGTTTGCTTCTTCCCAGTCTGCAGAGGTTTCTGCAGCGTTGCACCTTGTGTGTGTCTTTTCGATCTCTGCGATTTGTGCGGGCGTCAGATTAGGAACTGAGCGGTACAGAGCGACAGGTTCAAGTGCGCATCGCATAGTGTGCAGTTCGTCGATCGCGCTTTGATCCATGGGGGCCACGCACATGCCCCGGCGCGGCATGCTGATCGCTAATCCCTGCGAAGCAAGGTTGAGCAAAGCTTCCCGAACCGTGACCTGGCTCACCCCGAACTCGCGCGCGATCAGATCCTGTCGCAGCTTTTCTCCGGGCTGAAACTCACCCCGAACAATCCTGGCCGACAGTTTTTCTGCCAAATCATCCGATTTCTTGATCTGCTGATGCGCCACCGGGCCTCCGTCGATTTCGCGCTTAATTCGGCGCATCGTCAGGCACTTATAATCATGTGTGGGGGTGAACAACAGGCCAACCTCGACCCGTCGGCACGAGGGTATCCCGGTTGGACACGGATGCCAAAAGGATAGGTGCCGATGTGGGCGAAGCTATGGTCCAATACGGCTACGACTCTAAACGCGCAGGGCCTCAGTGCGAACTTCAGTGATGAGCCGAAAAGAAAGGGGCTGGCTGAGGGGGTAAGAGCCAGCCCCATTCTGTGCCGGAGGGCGTAAGTGGTAGTTACGATCCGATGACTCCAAGGTGCCAGAAAAGCCGCGCGCCAGAAATTGGGGAAACCCCGTAGCACCGGAGGATTTCGCGAAACGCTTTGTTTCCGTGATGTAAACAGTAAGTTTCAAAGCAAATAGTGGACACATTTTCGCCACAATGCGATGCTTGCGCAGTGGGCGGTACGTGTTGATTTTAGCATGTTCTGGTTTTCAAGCTGGATTTGAGGGGGTTACTTAGTGCGACGTGCCGCCCCACGAGCTAATCGAAAATGAGTATACGTGATGCGTTGCTGGCTGATCTGTGGATTAGCAGCTTTGCCTATCTGGCAAGTCAATGATCTCACCCTGCGCAGCTTCTGCATCAGCCAGATCGTGTGTAACCAACAAGACGGGCAGACTGGCGGCCCGGGCGCGTTGAAAAACCAGATCGCGCATTTTCGCACGTAAGCTGACGTCGAGGCGTGAGAAGGGCTCATCCAGCAGCAGGGCGTCTGGTTCCGCCAAAAGCATGCGCATCAGCGCAACACGTGCACGCTGACCGCCTGATAACGTTTCCGGATCACGCTCGGAAAACCCTTCAAGTCCGATCTCGGCTAAGGCGCTCTGTATTCTGCCTTGCCGGTCGGACGTAAGTCGCGGCAATCCGAACCCGATGTTCTGACCAACGGACAGGTGGGGGAACAAAAGGTGGTTCTGAAACAGGATGCCGACACGCCGTTTTTGCGGTGGCAGAGCATTGAGGGTACGTCCGTTGAGCGTGATACGTCCCTGCAATCTAAATGCAGGTGGAAGTGTGCCGGTAATCGCCGCCAGAACCGTTGATTTACCGACGCCTGAAGGGCCCATCAGGCTGAGCACCTCGCCCGGCGCTATTGAGGCAGACAGATGTGTTAGTGGTCTGCCATTGGCATGCGATATCGATAGCTTGTCAAGAACCAATCCCGTTTCAGCCATGGCGCAGACCAATCCTGTTGCGGAATACGAATCTGGGGATAATCAGGGCCAGAAAGAACGGCAGCCAGGCGGTTGCAGCCAAGGCGATGGTCCAGACGCCGATTGCGCGACGATCACCGCCGGAAAACAGGGCCAGAGCTTCGGTGGTAAGCGTGTTGACCCGCCCGCCCGAGGTCAGCAGGGTCGCCAGATATTGCCCGACCGACACTGCCATGCCCACAGCAAGCGCTGTCAAAATCGGTGCCAGCAGCATCGGCAAACGGATGCGCCACAGAATGCCGACCGCGCCCAGCCCCATGGCGGCGCCAATGGTGGCATAGCGGTTGTCCAATGCGCGATATGGTCCGGCGAGGGCCAGGAACACATAGGGCAGGACGAACACTAGATGGGCAAGGATCACGGGTGCGACCCCTTGGGCCGCCCCGATCTGGATCATCAGAATTTGCAGGCCGGGCAGGAAAGTTATCTGAGGCAGGATCAGGGGCAGATACAGGATCACCAATCCCGTTTTGTTCATCTCACGCCCTTGACGGGTTTCGGAGTTCAGGCAGCCGATCACCAGGCTCAGTGCGATTAACGCAGTAACGAGCGCCAGCCCGAAGGTGACCAGGGTGACCTCTGCCGCCGCCGGTCCATGTCGGGTCCACGACATCAGGCTGAACCCCTGCGGCAGCGCATCCGGGAACCGCCATCGTCCTGCGAATGACCAGATCAACTGACTGAGCAGACCTCCAAAGACCGCCAGCGCGGCCAAACTGGCAACCGTCACGCCCACCGCGCGCAAAATGTAATCGCGCATACCAGCGTGGCGCTCGCCACTTTCGACGGCCCGATTGATGAGCGTGGCAAAAAGTTTCTCTGCACCGCGCCAGATCAGGATTGCGGTCACCACCATTCCCAGCTGCACCAATGCCGCGGCCGCCGCCGGTGCGCGCAACGCCAGATCGGGGTCGGTCATCCAGCGTAGAATGAATATCGACAGAGGTGGTGGACGGGACGGACCCAGTACCATGGCTACATCAACATTCGACATCGCATAAGCGAGAACCGCATACACCGGCAGGCGAATTTGGGCGTAGAGCGATGGCATTACCGCCATAAACCACCCCCGTACCTTGCCGTAGCCCAACGCCTGTGTGACCTTCATTCGCTCAGCCGATCTGATCTGCGGCAATGCGGCAAGCGACATCAATAGCAAAAAGGGCAGTTCTTTGATCATCAGACCGGTAATCAACGACCAGCCGCCCGGATCTTGAATGATCAGCAGATCGGGTGGACGAGTCCAGCCGGTGATCTCGGGCGAAATCAGGCGGGCGATCCATCCGGATGGCGCGATCAGAAAGGCCAGACCAAGCGCGGCAGCTGCATGGGGAACTGACAGCAGCGGAGACAGAGCACTTTCCACGCGGTTAAAGACCCGCGTGCCATACCAACCCGCGATGAGCAAAAAGCACCCGAGCAATGCTCCGAAGGTCGACAGCACTCCGGTTTTGAACGACAGCCATATGGCTTGCAGTACACCCGGCTCGGCCCAAAGCCGAAGCCATGGGTCGAATGACAGGGCGCTCTCACCACCGGGGCGTAACCCGCCGAAGGCTGGAACGATGGTTCCGACCAAACCGGCGGCGATGGGACCCAACAGCAATCCGATGGTCAGCGTGGGTGCCAGACCCCAACGGGTGACCGGTTTGAGATCAGTTGCCAACGCCGTATCGCTCGGCCCAGTCCGCTTCGATCCGGGTCATCCAGCTGGGATGCGGTTCTGGTAATGCCGGGCCCAGCTCGGCCGGGGACAGGGTCGCAACGCCCAGTTCCAGCGCATCGAAGGCAGCTTGGTCGGCTTTCGGCAAAGCATCCATATCCAGCACGGTGCCATAACCCAACACTTCGGGGTCTTGCGCGCGCAGCTGTGCTTCGGGACTGATCAGAAAGTTGGCGACTACCATGGCACCAGCCTTGGCAGACGCATTATAGGGAACGGCCACGAAGCTGGCATTGCCCAGCGTACCGCCATCCAGCACAAAGGTACGTGCGCTTTCTGGCAATTGCTGATTGGCGATGGCTGCGGTGGCCTCACCCGGAGAGAAGCTGATCGCCATATCCACTTCGCCATCGTTGATCAGCTGTAACTGGCTGGGACCGGTCTGCGGATAGGCACGGCCAGATCGCCAGAGGTCGGGCGTAACCTGCTCCAACCAGTTCCAGAGCGGGCCGGTTACTTCGGCATAGTTGTCACCGGCTGCCTGTTGCAGAACCGCCGGATCCTCGACCAATTCGATCAGCATCTGCTTCAGGAAGGTGGTGCCCAGAAAATCCGGTGGCTGCGGAAAGGTGAAACGACCGGGGTTTTCGGCCACCCAGTCGCGAATGGCTTCGGCCGATTTGGGTGGATCGGGCAGGACCTCGCTGTCATAGATAAATACGACCTGCGCCATGGCCCACGGGCTTTCGAATCCGCCGGTCGGAACTGTAAAGTCGGTGGTTACGGTTTTGCCTTCGACATCCACGAAGCGCCAGTTGGGCAAGGCCTCCGCGAAGGGGCCGAACAACAGATCGGCCTCTTTCATGGCACTGAAGTTGGCCCCGTTGATCCAGATGAGATCAATCGCACCATCAGTATCTTTGCCACTGGATTTCTCGGCGATCACGCGGCTGACGGCATCAGCTGTGTCGGCAAGCTTTACGTGTTCCAGCGTAACGCCATGCTCTTGCTTGACCCGAATACCGACCCAATCGATGAAGTCATTTGTCGTCGTTGATCCGCCCCAGGCGTTCCAATACACGGTCTGACCATCGGCTTCGTTCAGAACGTCGTCCCAGTTCGCCGGGTCGGGCTCGGCCCATGCCGCTCCTGCAAGGGCTGCGCATGCGGCGGCGATGAGATATTTCATGGGTTTTCCTTATCTTCCATGGGGGCAAAAACCTGTCGCGCAAGCAGAATGCGCGAGAGGGCCGTGATAAAGCAAACTGCGCCGAAACCCCACGCCATTGGTGTAAACCAGGCGGGCAGCAGGCAGATTGCAATGAAGAACGCAATTGTTTCGGTCCCCTCCAGCAGGCCTCCGGTGAAGTAGAGCGATTTTGCGCCGTGTTTTTGGGCTTTCAGTCCATGTTTCTCAGCCAAGATGGCATATCCCAGGAACGTCGCGCCGTTGAAATAGAAGCTCACCAACAGCCACGCTCCGGCCAACGCGTTTCCGGCTGGATCGGTCCATATGAAAGCCATCGGGATCAAGCCATAGAACATGAAATCGCAGGTGATATCGAGGTATCCCCCGAAGTCAGTCTTTCGCCGGGCGCGGGCAATTGCCCCATCCAGCCCGTCCGCAAGGCGCGACAAGAGGATCAGTGCTATCGCCATCCACAGGTGGTCGACAATGATCGCTACTGTGGCCAGAACTCCGAAGCCCAATCCAATCAAGGTGACCGTGTTGGCTGACACCCCACGCGCGGCAAGTCCCCGCCCAATTGCATTAAGAGGCGGGTCGATCAGTGGTCGGATATGGGCGTCAAGCATGCGTGGTCGTGGGTTTCTGGTCGTTGGCGTAAGCGGCCTGTATTAAATCTTGCAGAATCCAGACAAGCAACTCGGTTAACGACTAGCGAACACTCGCGCGAAAGGAAAATGGGTAGGGGTCTGTTCACGACGTTGTGTGTTCCGCTACCCGCTACGCAAGTCCGGACCGTTCCCCGTCTGTATCTGACAACTATATCGCGATGGAGCAAAGTCCAGCGACGTACTGACAACTAATTTTGATCAGGTTGGTAGAGCCGCCCCAAGCAACGTTGGGGCGCTCAGCCGTAAACGAAATCCGCTCGGTCATTTTAGCAAACCAATGAACGCCTTTTAGACAGCGCGGAAACCAGCCTCTAACGCCGACAGGATTGTATCTGCTTCCTGTTCAGACAAAACCAACGGTGGCGACAGGATCAGGTTGGGGCCGGACACCCGGATCATGGCGCCTGAGTCATACGCGACTTCCTGCACCTTGCTGGCTGTTGCTGCGTCGATCGGTTTTTTGGTGCCCCGGTCGCTTACCATTTCAATGGCTGTCATCAGACCATGCCCGCCGCGTACGTCTCCGATTAAGTCATACTTCTGCTGCAGCGCTTTGCAGCCTTCATACAATTGGGTGCCGCGCGCAGCAGCATTTTCTGTGACATTCAGGCGCTTTGTTTCGGCAAGACAGGCCAGCGCGGCCGCGGCACCAACCGGGTGGCCGGAATAAGTATATCCGTGGCCGATCTTGGCATTTGGATTGCCTTCGAACACGTCAACCATCTTGTCACCAAGCATGACAGCGCCAAACGGGAAGAACCCGTTGGTGATCGCTTTCGCCGTGCACATGATGTCGGGCTGAATGCCCCAAAGGCGCGCGCCAGACCAGGCTCCGGTACGGCCATAGGCTGTGATGACCTCATCGGTGATCAGCAGGATGCCGTGACGATCACAGATCTCCCTTACCATCGGTGCGAAGGATTTGTGCGGAGGGATCACCCCGCCCGCGCCCAGAATAGGCTCCATGATCATCGCGGCGATGGTGCCCGCGCCCTGAAATGCGATCTCATCCTCCAGGGTTGCGGCGCAAAGCTGGGCCAGTTTCTCGGGGTCGCTTTCGTTGAACGGGTTTCGATACGTATAGGGCGCTGGAATATGGTAGCAGCCGGGCAGCAGCGGCTCGTATGCGGTGCGGAAGTTGGCATTGCCGTTAACACTCGCCCCGCCCATATGGGTGCCGTGATACCCTTTCTTCAGGCTCAGGAACTTGATTCGCCCCGGCTCGCCCCGCAGCTTGTGATACTGACGTGACAGGCGCAGAGCGGTTTCGACTGAATCTGATCCGCCAGACGTGAAAAACGCCCGCGCCATCCCGTCTGGCGCAAAGAACTCGGATAGTTCATAGGACAGCTCGATCGCGGCATCGTTCGAGGCCCCGCGGAAGGTCGAATAATATGGCAGTTTCTGCAGCTGCGCCGCAATTGCGTCTTTCACCGGTTGGCAGGAGTAGCCCAGATTGACGTTCCACAGGCCGCCGACCGCGTCGACGACGGTGTGACCGTCAATGTCGGTGATCGAAACCCCCTCGGACCCGGTGATGATCTTGGGCGGCGTGTCGATACTGTCCTGCGGCGAGGTCATGGGATGCCACATCAGGCGGCCGTTGTGTTCCTTGAGAAAATTCGAGTCTTTCATGGGGTGGGTTCCAATTCCTGAAGGTCTCGTGAGGGGTCGCGGCCTGTCGACCAGGCCTGCTCGATTTGAGTTGGGACGGTGCCGCCCCAATTATGTGTGATGGTCCGGCTGGCGGTGATCAGATGCGTTTGAATCTGATGTTCAAGCTCGGGCGTGAAACGTGTGGCGACGCTTGCAGCGGAAACGGCACCCGCAAATTGCCCTGCCTGATCGAAGAGCGGCGCGGCGAGGCTGTGGACATCCGCCTCAAGGCTGCCCTCGGATTTACCAAAGCCACAGGCGCGAGTTTTCTGAATGGCAGCGTGCAGCGCGTCGGGGTCCGTCATGGTGGCAGACGTGAATGCGGCCAAGTCGGCCTTGGCCACCTCCAGCAAGTCCTCGGGTCCGAAGGCCAGCGCACACAGGCCTGAGGCTGTCGCATGCAGTGGAAAGGTTTGGATGTCGATGATGACACGAATGCTGTGGCGGGGCGATTCGTGCGCCATGAGCTTATAGAGCGTTTTGCCTGACAGGACCGAGACATGTGAGGTTTCTCCGGTCGCGTCCGCAAGCGCGCGCAGCGGGGCCTCGACCCCGGCCTTGCGAGGTACGGTCAACTCTCTGGTCTGCGCCAGTTGCAGCAAAGCAGGTCCAAGACGGTATTGTTTGGTGCCGGGATTTTGCTCAATAAATCCAACCTCTTCCAGAGCCTGAAGATATCGATAGGTCGTAGCCTTGTCGCGCCCTGCCAATCTGCAGAGTTGCGACAGCCCGATCTCAGGCTGGTCAGGAGAGAAGTGTTCCAGCAATTGCAGGGTTTTTGAGGCAGAGGACATTTGGGCCTGTTCTTGGTTGCTTCCAAAAAAGTTTGACAGATTGCGATTAACATGGCAACCTTTTTTGAAACAACGGTTCAAAATATGAACCACAATAACCACACCAGGGAGACGTTCATGTCAAAGATTGCAAAAACACTGTCCGCGACGGCGCTGGCCATGGCCGCCGTCACAGGGGCTGCGCTGGCCGAATATCCGGAAAAGCCCGTCGAGTTTGTGGTTCCGTGGCCTCCGGGCGATCTTGAAGATGTCCTGACGCGCATGATCGCCGAGGACTTTCAGGCCGAATACGGTGTGCCTGCGGCGGTTGTGAACAAGCCGGGCGGTGGTGGCGGTCCATTCCCCGGAGCGATCGAAGTCGCGAATGCGCCCGCCGATGGCTACACGGTTGGATCATTCCTGATTGCGATCCCGGTCGTCGGTCCGCAGATCGGCATTCCCGAACTGAACCCCGATCCGTTCGTGCCGCTGGGCAACTTTCTGACCTATCCCTTCGTAATCGCCACATCGGGTGATGCGCCCTATGACGATATGGCGGGTCTGGCGGAATATGCTGGCGGCAACGACGTGGTGCTTGGCCATTTCGGCGCGCCGCTGGTGCCAACGCAGGTAACACTGGGGCTGGCGAAAGAGATGGGCTTTTCTTACGCCTCCGACGCCGCCTTTGATGCGCTGGATTGCAACACGCTGGCCTCGGGCGATGTGGATGTGATCAACACCACGCTGCAACTGATCCTTCCCTGCCTCGACAGTGTTAAAGTGCTGGCTTCGATCGGGTCAGAGCGTATTCCGCTGACACCGGACACTCCGACCGTAGCCGAACTGGCCCCTGATCTGGCTGTATCGCTGTGGAATGGTTTGTTTGTCCACAAGGACACGCCACAGGAGGCACGCGATAAGATCACCGCCGTGGCCGAAAAGACCATGCAGTCTGAACGCGCCCAAAAGCTGGCCGCCGAAACCGGAGCCGCCGTTTACTGGCAGCCAGCCGATGATGTGGTGGGCCAGATCCAGTCCGACATCGAGACCATGGCGCGCATCGAAGGTATGCTGAGCGGTAACTGATCGCACAGCCAGTGGGCCGGGTTGAACGCCCGGCCTGAAGCTTCCCAAACGGACGAGGGCGAGGATGTCCCGGGTCAGAACTCTTCAAGCATTGTTCAAGCGTTATCGCCGTCCCGGTGATATCGTATTTGCATGGCTCGCGCTGGCCGTTTCGGTGTTTCTGCTGACGCAGCTGTGGGATCAAACCGCATGGCGCGGCGGGCAGAAACTGGCTGCGCAACCTCGGTTCTGGCCCGCAGTTTCTCTGATCGGGATGGTCGGTTTCGCGGCTCTGCACCTTTTGGGTTCAGCCTTATCGGAACGGATTGGCGACCGCTGGCGCGAGGTTTGGCTATGGTTCTGCGCCTTGGAATATGCGGGATGGTTCGTGGTCTATGCGATGGCCGTACCGATTTTGGGATACCTGCCGACAACCATAGTCTTCTCGATCCTGTTGGTGCTGCGCGTCGGATATCGTAGCACGGCTGCGATTGGAGCCGCCGTTGCCAGCGCGGTTGTCATCGTTGTTTTGTTCAAAACCTTCCTGCAGGTGAAAATCCCCGCGGGCAGGATTTATGAGGCCCTGCCGGATGGGCTGCGTCAGATCATGCTGACCTATTTCTGATCGGAGCCGCGAATGGAAAACCTGCTTGCCGGGGCCGAAATGCTGGCCCGATGGGATGTGATCTTGGCCCTATTCGTCGGCTCGATCGGCGGTGTGATCATCGGTGCCATCCCCGGTGTTGGCCCTGCGGTGGCCATTGCGATACTGCTGCCCGCGACCTTCTCGCTGGACCCGATTGTGGGCCTGACGATGCTGTTGGGGATCTATGGCTCATCCATGTATGGGGGTGCGATCCCGGCAGTTCTGATCAACACGCCGGGGACGGCCGTCAACGCGCTGACCTCCTACGACGGTTATCCGATGACGCGGGATGGGCAGGCGCATCGTGCCGTTTCGCTGGCCTACAGCGCATCGTTCTGGGGGGGCATCTTTGGTATCCTGTGCCTCATCCTGCTGTCGCCTGTATTGGCCCTTGTTGCACCGATGTTTGGCAGCCGCGAGATCTTTCTGGCTGCGCTGTTGGGTATCATTCTGGTTATCCTGGCCCATCGTGGCCAGATATTTGCCGCCGGAATGCTCGCGATGTTCGGGATATTTCTGCAGACCGTTGGGCTGGATTCGGTTACCTATACTCAGCGCTACACGTTCGGATTCAGCTTCCTCAGTTCGGGCGTCAATCTGATCGTTGTGGTTCTGGGGCTGTTCGCCCTCAGTCAGGCGTTCTTCCTGCTGACCGCCCCGGACAATAGCCCAGACGCCAAACCGATCACCGGTCGCATGACCGCCGGGATCAAAGAGTTGTTGGGTCACAAACGTGTCGCTACGGTCGCCTCAGGCTTTGGCGTCGTTCTGGGGATGATCCCCGGCACCGGAGAGTTCACCGCCCAATTCATGAGCTACACCTACGCGCAGAAAACCTCAAAAGACCCGGATGCGTTCGGCAAAGGCTCACCCGAAGGTCTGATCGCCTCGGAGGCGGCTAATAACGCCGTTCCGGCAGCGGCGATGATCCCCTTGTTGGCGCTGGGTATTCCGGGTGAGGCGCTGACGGCGATGATGCTGTCGGTCTTCTATGTCCATAACGTGATCCCCGGACCGCAGCTGTTCCAGAACAACATCGATCTGGTCTACGGGCTCTACCTCGCGCTGATCCTGCTCAACGTGATCGTCATGGTGTTTCTGCTGTTTTCGACCAATCTGTTGACCAAGATTATCCGCGTACCAACCCGGTTTCTGGGTGTGATGATCCTGCTATTGTCCTTCGTCGGCGTTTATTCACTGCGCAATTCGCTGAGTGATTGCATGATCGCTGCCGGATTTGGCGTGCTGGGCCTGGTCCTCAAACGGCTCAACCTGCCGATTGTTCCGATCATTCTGGGCATGGTTCTGGGCGGCATTATGGAGGTCAAGTTGCGTTCGGCCCTGCCTCGCCTCAAGACGCCTCTGGATATGATCGACCGGCCGATTTCTTTCATTCTGTTTGTCATCATCGTGCTTGTTCTGGCGATCCACGTGCGGACCCTGGTCAAGGAATACCGCGCGCATTTGCCGGATGAGGACCATGATCTGCATGACAGCCAACAACGGTAGAAAATGATGGACCAATCCTCGATCGACGCCCTGCGCACACAACCGGTTCCGGCGTTCACTCACCTGATCAATGGCGAGCATGTCGCAGCTTCGGGCGGCGCGGTGATGGACGTGATCTCACCGCTCAACGGGCAGGTTCTGACCACTGTCGCGAAGGGTACCCGGCAGGATATGGAGACCGCTATCGCTGCGGCACGAGCATCGTTTGAGGATGGGCGATGGGCCGGTCAGCCCCCAGCAGCACGCAAGAAGGTACTGCTGAAATGGGCGGATCTGATCGAGGCGAACGCGCTGGAGCTTGCTGTGCTGGGGGTGCGTGACAACGGCACTGAGATCGGAATGGCCCTGAAGGCTGAGCCGGGCTCGGCTGCCGGTACGATACGGTATTATGCCGAAGCGCTCGACAAGATTTACGGCGAAGTGGCCCCGACACCGGGCGATATTCTGGGTCTGATCCACAAGGAACCGGTGGGCGTTGTTGGTGCGATCATCCCGTGGAACTTCCCGCTGATGATTGGCGCGTGGAAGCTGGGCCCTGCTTTGGCCATGGGCAATTCAGTTGTTCTGAAACCGGCCGAGACGGCCTCATTGTCGTTGATGCGTATGGTGGAGCTGGCGCATGAGGCCGGTTTGCCGCCGGGTGTGTTGAATGCGGTGACCGGCGAAGGTGCGGTTGTGGGTGAGGCGATGGGCCTGTCGATGGATGTCGATGCGCTTGTCTTCACCGGTTCGGGCGCGACAGGTCGCCGACTGATGGAATATGCCGCGCGGTCCAACATGAAACGGGTCTATTTGGAGCTCGGCGGCAAATCTCCCAACATCGTTTTTGCGGATGCGCCCGATCTGGATCAGGCCGCCAAGGTCGCGGCGGCGGGTATCTTCCGCAATGCCGGTCAGGTTTGTGTGGCGGGCTCGCGTCTTTTGGTTGAGGCCAGCATCCATGATGAATTCGTGGCTGCAGTTTCCAAAGCAGCACAAGCGATGCGCGTCGGGGACCCGTTGTCGTTAGAGACAGCCATTGGGGCGGTGAATTCTGAAACTCAACTGGCGCAGAATCTTGGCTTCGTCGAAACCGCTCGTGCTGAAGGTGGTGAGGTGATCACCGGCGGCGACCGCATTTTGCAGGAGACAGGCGGCTATTTTATGGCCCCCACCGTTGTTGCCGGGGTGAGGCCTGAGGCGACGCTGGCCCAAAAAGAAGTCTTTGGCCCGGTGTTGGGTGTGACATCCTTTAAGTCAGAAGAAGACGCAGTGCGGATGGCGAATTCAACGGTCTACGGGCTTGCGGGTGCGGTCTGGACCGCAAATCTGTCGCGTGCGCACAAGATGGTGCGCTCCGTGCGTACCGGTGTGATGCATGTGAATACCTATGGAGGTGCGGACGGGACCGTGCCGCTGGGTGGCATCGGACAGTCGGGCAATGGGCACGACAAGTCCCTGCACGCCATCGAGAAATACATCAACCTCAAGACAGCGTGGATCAAGCTGTAAACCATTGCGGAAGGAGTGCGCCATGGCGGACAAAACCATTCTCGTAGTCGGCACGTTCGACACCAAGGATGATGAGTTGGGTTTTCTGTCCGGTGTGATCCGCGATCAGGGTGGTCGCGTGCTGACGATGGATGTCTCGGTTCTGGGCGATCCTTCTGAACCGACGGATTACTCCAAGCACGATGTGGCCGAAGAAGGTGGCAGCTCGATCGACGCCGCCATTGCCTCCGGCGATGAAAACCATGCGATGCAAATCATGGCGAACGGCGCGGCGTTGCTGACCGCGCGCTTGTACCAAGAGGGCAAATTTGACGGCGTAATCGTGCTGGGTGGTACGATGGGAACAGATTTGGCGCTGGATGTGTGCGCCGCAGTGCCTTTGGGAGTGCCTAAATATATCGTGTCCACGGTGTCGTTCTCGCCGTTGATCCCGGCAGATCGGCTGGCTGCAGATACGCAGATGATCCTATGGGCCGGGGGACTTTATGGGCTGAACTCGGTCTGCAAGGCGTCGCTCAGCCAGGCGGCCGGTGCGGTTCTGGGCGCTGCGCGAGCCGTGGTGCCGCCGGATCGGCAGAAACCGCTGATCGGGATGACCTCGCTCGGGAAATCCGCGCTGAAATACATGGTGCCGCTGAAACCTGCGCTTGAGGCGCGGGGCTATGAAGTGGCCGTTTTCCACGCAACCGGGATGGGCGGTCGCGCGTTTGAAAGCCTCGCACAACAGGGAGCGTTCGCGTGCGTTTTCGACTTTTGCACGCAAGAGCTGGGCAATCACATCAACGGATCGAATATCTCGGCGGGTGAGGGGCGATTGACCCATGCGGGGCTGAACGGGACGCCGCAAATCGTGGCACCTGGCTGCTATGACCTGGTTGATATCGTGGGCTGGCAACCGATGCCCGAGAAATGGGCGGATCACCCGCATCATGCTCATAACCGGTTGCTGACTTCTGTCGTGTTGGACACAAAAGAACGTCGAGAAGTCGCACGGGCGCATGCACGCCAAATGGCCACGGCAACCGGCCCGGTCGCGCTGATGCTGCCGATTTTGGGACTGGGTGAATGGGACAGGGAAGGGGCAGATCTGCATGACAAGGCAGGTCTCGACAGCTTCTTATCGGAGCTTGCGACCGCAGCCCCGTCCAATGTCGATTTGTATAAGATCGAAGCGCATATAAACGACGTGAGTTTTGCCGAGGAAGCCTTGCGCATATTCGACAACTGGTGCGCGCAAGGGGTGGTGGCCACCCCTTAGGCGAAACGGATATCAACGCCGCCGAAGGGACCGAAATCAGCGTGAATTTCGGTGCCGGATGGGCATTCGACTGGCCGAATGAAACTGCCAGACAGAATGACCTGACCGGGTTCGATACTCTGCCCATATTGCGCCATGCGCCGTGCCAGCCAGACGACGCTTTCGACCGGATCGTTTAGCACACCTGCGCCAAGACCCGTCTCTTCGATCTCACCGTTGCGGAAGGTCAGTGCTCCGACCCAGCGGAGGTCAAACGCATCAACTGCGTGCCGTTCAGCACCCAAAACGATGCCTGCATTGGCTGCATTGTCGCTAATCGTGTCAAATACAGTGCGCGCTTTACCGGTTTCCGGGTCCACGCGCTGAATTCGAGTATCGAGGATTTCAAGCGATGGGGCCACATAATCCGTTGCCGCTAGAACCTGTTCGCGGGTGACATCTGCTCCACTAATGGCATCCCTCATCACAAAAGCGATCTCAGCTTCGATACGGGGCTGGATGAACCGCCCCTTTGGAATGGTCGCGCCATTCTCAAACAGCATGTCATCGAACAGGATGCCACTGTCAGGAATGTCGATATTCAGCGCATATTGCATCGCTTTCGAGGTCAGCCCGATCTTCCAGCCGATCACCGTGCGACCCTCGGCCAGCTTGGCGCGATAGATCGCGTTCTGCACCGCATAGGCATCATCCATCGCCATCTCAGGGTGACGCAGGCTGAGCAATCCGATTTGCTGGCGGTTACGCTCTGCTGCGAGCAGATCAGCGGCGGCTTCGGCGTAGTCCTGTGGGGTCATACGGTCTCGTCCTCGATGCCGTTGCGCAGCAGGCCGATGCCTTCAACCTCGACCTCGACCACATCTCCGGGTTTCAGAAAGCGTGGGGGATCGAACCGCGCACCAGCACCCGAAGGCGTGCCGGTGACGATCATGTCGCCCGGCTGCAGGGTCATGAAGGTTGAAATGTACTCGATCTCGCGCCGGATCGGGAACATCATGCGCGACAGGAAATCATCCTGACGCACCTCTCCGTTCACACGGGTGATGATGCGCGCGTCGTCCAACTGGGCCGGATCGGTGAAAGGCACCAGCCATGGGCCCATCGCGCCGGACCGGTCCCAGTTCTTGCCTTGGGTGACATTGAACTTGGCATGCCGCACCCAATCCCGGATGGTGCCCTCGTTGCACAGGGTCAGCGCAGCGATGTGATCATAGGCCTGAGCCTGAGGAATGCGGCGGCCACCTTTGCCAATGACGATCGCCACTTCGCCTTCATAGTCCAGTTGGTGGCTTTCCGGGGGGCGGATCAGCGGGCGATCATGGCCTGTGAAGCCACTGGCAAAGCGCGGAAACAGAGACATGTTCTGTGGCTGGGCACTGCCATCTTTGTATTCTGCATTCCGATCCGGGAAATTCACGCCAACACACAGGATGCGCCGCGCGTCGGGCAGAACCATGTCATAAGTAAAATCCGTGTGCGTGACCGCAGCGCTTTCGGCAGCGCGCCCGAGATCGCCTAACCCCCCGGCGCAGACCGCATCGAACAGGGTCGGCCACTCAGGGAAAGCTGCGTTCAGAGCGATGGCTCCGGCATCCGTGATGGCGCCATAGAACTGCTCATCTTGCGCAGAGAAGCTGGCAAATCGCATTGGTGTCTCCATTTCAGGGCGCAATGATTGGGGTGGCGTTCAGGTCGGGGTCCTGAACCGATGTGCCGACAAACTCGGTTCCATGCTCGAACCAGCTGCGCGGGGCAGGGGCACCCCAAAGTGTTTGCCGCTGTGGGTCTTTGAGGTCCCATTTCAACGGTTCGTGATCCGGGTCGACGGTTTGGTAATCCGAGCTGTAAATCTCGATCCGATGGCCGTCGGGGTCGAGGATATAGAGGAAAAAGGCGTTAGAGATGCCGTGCCGGCCAGGACCACGTTCGATGCTGTCCACATAGCCGGTGGTCGACATCACATCGAGCAGATCGATGATATGCAGCGGGTTCGCGACCCAAAATGCGACGTGATGCATCCGTGGACCCATGCCGTTTGTGAAGGCCATGTCATGCACGCCGCCCTTGCGGTGCAGCCACGCCGCCCACAGGCGCGTGCTGTCCTCATCTTCGGTATATTCGGTGACGCGAAAGCCCATTTCGCTGTAGAACGCCACACTGTCATCCACATTCGGGCTGAAACAGTTGAAATGATCGATCCGCAGAGGCCGGACGCCATGATAGCGGGCATATTCCTGATGGATCGGAGGCAGGCGGTCCATCTTGTGATAGAACTCCAGCGGAATGCCGATATGATCCGAGGTGAGCAGGGTGCGGCCCTGATGCGGGCGTTCGATCCATTGAGTCGGACGATCTTTGGCCTGAAACCATGCTTCGGCTCGATCCAGATCCGTCTCATCAAAGACCTTGAAGCCCATAACCTCGACCGTGCCGGGTTGGTCGGATTTCTGCAAAATAACCGAATGGTGCCCTCGCTCTTCGAGCGCGCGCAGGTAGATGTGGCCGTCGGTCTCTTCGCTGACTTGCAGGCCGAACATATCGACATAAAAGGCCCGAGAGGCCGCCAGATCGCTGACATTCAGGCAAACATGGCTCAGGCGGATGGTGTTGAAATCGGGATAGAGATTAGGGGCAGGAACGGGCACCGCGGCCTCCTATTGAACGGGAAAAATGACGTTGGTCTGGCCTGTGCCCGAAGACGGGAAATACTCGGTCACCACCTCGCATTTGCCGGTGTATTGATCCCAGCCCAACGCGCCGTAGAGCATCGCTGTGTCGTGCATCGACCCCTCGCCGCAGCAGAAATTGGCATAATCGCCCAACATCTTCAGGAAGGTTGCGTGATCGCCGCTCTTCCACATCTCAAGGACATGCAGGTCAACTTGACGGTTGAACTCGGAACTGATGGTGAAAGTACCGTTGTTGGCAGCGTAGTCCTTATTGGCCCAGATTTTATGGCTGAGTGATCCGCTGGCAACCAGAAGAACCTTTTCGTCTGAAGCCTCAACCGCTTCCCGAATGGCCTCTCCGATCACGCGGCTTTCGTCATGATCGTGGACCGTGGCCCATGCTGCGACCGAGACTACCTTCATTTCATGTTCGCGGCTCATGAAACGCATCGGGACCAGCGTGCCGTATTCCAGTTCCAGACTGTTGAGGTGATGCGCCAAGGTATATACGCCTTTGTCCGATGCGATCTTTGCAATCGCATCACCCATCTCGGGGTTGCCGTTGTAGGCATAAGGTAGGTTCTGGATGAACTGTGGGAACTCGTTCGAGGTGAACAGCCCCTCGAAACGTGCATTTGCATTGATATGGAACCCGGCATTGATCACCCAATGTGTGTCGCAGATGATCACGGTGGTGGCGCCCAAAGCCTTGGCGCGGCGCGCGATTTCCCGGTGACCATCAATCGCGGCCTGACGCTTGCCTTTGATCGGGCCTTCCTGTTCCGACATCAACAGGGTCGGGACGTGGGTCATCTTCGCGGCAAGAACGAACTCTCCCATCAGCTTGCCCCCAACCGGGTGATCTTGTGCTGACCGGTGGCGAAGCCGATGTGTTTCTGCTCCATATAGAATTCGAACGACCAGTCGCCGCCATCGCGCCCGATGCCGCTGGCTTTGACGCCACCAAACGGGGTCGGCAGGTGCCGCACGTTTTCGGAGTTCACCCAAATCATCCCCGCTTCGAGCCTGTCAGTAAACCGCAGTGCACGGGTCAGGTCGTTGGTCCAGACATAGCCGGTCAGACCATAGGGCGTGTCATTGGCGATGTTCAGCGCCTCTTCTTCAGTCGTGAAGGGGATTGAGGTCAGGACGGGGCCAAAGATCTCTTCCCGCGCGATGCGCATCTGGTTGGTTGCGTCGGTGAAAAGGGTAGGTCGCACGAAATAGCCTGCATCTCCGACCACCTCACCGCCGGCGGCCACGGTCGCGCCGTCCTGTCTGGCGATATCGAAATATGAGGTGACTTTGTTGAAGTGCTCTTCGGTCACCAGCGGACCGATCTCGGTCGCGGGATCCAGTGGGTGTCCAACGCGAATGTTATTTACACGTTCGACCAGCTTGGCCTCAAAGTCTGCGCGGATTGTGTCCTGAACCAGAAGACGCGACGAGGATGTGCAGCGCTCGCCATTGATCGAGTAGATCATAAAGATCACCGCATCCAATGCGCGCTCCAGATCGGCGTCTTCAAAGACGATCACGGGGTTCTTGCCGCCAAGCTCCAGATGGTTGCGTTTGAGCGTATCTGCCCCTTGCTTGGTGATCAGGCTACCGGTCCGGCTTTCGCCGACAAAGGCGATGGCACGGATCTTGGGATGTTCGCACAGCGCCTTGCCCGCGTCCTCACCAAATCCGTTGACGGTGTTCAGAACACCTTTGGGCAACCCGGCCTCTTCGGCTATTTCAACCAGTAGACGGGCGGTCAGGGGGCTCGCCTCGGCGGGTTTGTGGACGACCGTACAGCCCGCGGCCAGTGCCGGAGCGATCTTCCAGGTCGACAACATAAATGGTGTGTTCCAGGGTGTGATGACACCCACCGGACCAATTGGAACGCGGGTCGTGACATTCATCAGGGTCGGGGATTTCAGGTGCTGCCCGTCACGCGCCTGAACGACCTGATCGGCGAAATACCGAAAGTTCTCAGCCCCGCGCAGAGCGGCCTTGGACATGAACTTATATGCTTGCCCGGTATCCCAGCACTCGCACAGAGCAATTTCTTCGGCGCGCGCCTCGATGGCGTCGGCGATGTTCAGCAGAATACGCCGCCGCTGGGGTGCGGGCATGTCGCGCCATTCCGGGAAGGCGTCTGCGGCTGCGCAGGCTGCGGCGTCGACATCCTGCGCATTGCCGCGCGCGACATCACAGATCACCGATTTATCTACGGGGGAGGTCGTCTGGAAAACGCCGCCCGATCCGTCCCGATCCTCACCCGCGACGCGG
This sequence comes from Ruegeria sp. CF4, assembly GCF_056537345.1. Classification (NCBI taxonomy): domain Bacteria; kingdom Pseudomonadati; phylum Pseudomonadota; class Alphaproteobacteria; order Rhodobacterales; family Roseobacteraceae; genus Ruegeria; species Ruegeria sp. CF4. The sequence continues at coordinate 146,820 of NZ_JBQFRJ010000008.1, forward strand.
TTCTTGACGCCATCTGCTTGGAACCGGGCCAAAAACTCGTTCAGCTTCTCAATATTCTGGCTCAGTGCTGTCATTCTGCACTCCTCAGGTGATCTCGGGTTGTGCCTGTTTTAGGCGACAGTTCGGGGTCGATATCGCGCATCTCAAGCGACACGGCGATCGAGTGGCCTTTCATGGCCGGGGCCAAAAATTCCGTCACGGCGTCAAACAGAGCCTTGGTCGCCGCTCGCTTTACGTCATCTGCACGACCTGCGCGCAGGCGGACCGAGATGTCGATGAACCCGTGCTGCGGATCGCCATCGGCAATGGCATAGTGATCGACCCGTATGGCCCGCACGCGGATACCGGCCATCGGGAAGGTCTCAATTCCGGTAGCGGTGGCGCGAATACATTCACACAGACCGGTCATATCGACGATCTTTTCAAGATTTCCCGAATAATCGATCTGAAAGTGCGGCACATGTTTTCCTTGTCATGTTAATAATTCACACGATAAATAAATGACATCCCTCGAGTCAAGCTCTTTTATTAACATGATAACAATGTTAAGCAGGGCCATGCGCAAAAAAGCTTACTCCAAGGCACATGAGTTGCCACCCACTACGCGGTCTCTGCCGATTTCCCTGATCCGAGCGCGGGAATCTGTAATGGCCCCGATCCGCGCCATGTTGCAAGATTCCGGGCTGACCGAGCAGCAATGGCGCATCCTCCGCGTGCTGGATGAATGGGGGCCAGTTGATGCCACCGCACTGGCCGGGCGCGCGGGACTGTTAGCGCCAAGTGTTACGCGCATTCTGCAGTCCATGTCCGAGAAAGAGTATATCCTGCGTCAATCCGATCCGGATGATCGAAGACGGCAGATCATCTCACTTCTGCCCAAGGGGCAGGCCATCATTGACGACAATATTGAAGAAGGTGCCCGTATCGCCGCCCAGTTCCGGGAAACCCTTGGCGACGAAGATTACGAACAGCTGCTGGACCTGTTAGAAAGACTGATCCAGGCTTAGAGTTTTTGACATACGATCACAGCTATTCATGCGTCGGACGCCATTTGTCCAAAGCTTCGAGGAATTTCTCATGCTCGCCGTCCAGCATGCCGATATTGGTCGCCGGATATGGAAAGTGACCCGCAGTGACTTCGTTGTGAAATTCGGACAATGCAGCAACGCGCTCCTGATGAATTTGTTTATGCAACCGCCCGACATTGCCAAACGCATGCGCATGTTTTGGAGGGGTCTCCTCTTCGCTGGATTCGCCACAGATATCTGCGACAAATGAGAATACCGCATCTCCGGCGTTCCCCGAGCCCAGAGAGAACGTTACAACCGTTGTCTTGGTGTTAACGGCTGACAGGACTTCTTCTGCAATGCACTCGGCCTCGACAGCAAATACGCCTACGTCCTCCATGCGTTTCAGCGTTTGGAAGATTTTTATGGCTTCGTCGGCCTTTCGACCCCAGCCACGCAACCCGCCGCAGTGATGGCTGAATGTCGGGATCAGACCGATATGGCTTTGCACAGGAATGCCATCGGTGGCCATGCGCTCCATGACGTCGAAAGACCGTAGAGTATAATACATGTCGGCACCATTGCGCATGGTCTCGTAGGCATGCGCAATGATTTCGTCATCTGAGCCAAACTGCGCCCATGACGAACCCGCGCCAGTAAAATGAGTTGGCGCGATACGACGCACGTCTTCCATCTGGTCCGCGCCGACGACGAACAAGTCAATGCCCGCGTCGACACAGGCTTGCAGTTCGTCGTTGTTGGCCGGGTTCGCCATCGACAACGTGCGGCCCGACCCCTTGAGCGCTTTTAGATCGGCGACCGTGAAGTTTCGTTCAGCCGGATTGCGACTGAAATCGTAGATACGTTTCATGCTGTGTATCTCTTATTTCCCGCCAAGCTGTTCGGGCAGGTTGGTGATCTCTCCCTCGCGGATCACGGCAGGGTCATAGGCCGTGCGGCCGAACACTTCACGCACCATGGGTTCGAAAAACTCCAGCGACTCCATGGGGTAATCGGGATCGAAGCTTGATTGATCCCAATGCTCGCAGAAGGCGGCACAGGTGTTGAACAACGGGTGATCGCGATACCGATCACGGGCGTTACGATCCCAGCCATAATGGTGCCCGTAATAGAGCGTCTGGAAGATGCCGTGATGTTCGATAGTCCACGAGACCTCCCACCGAACGAAGGGGCGGATTACCTCGGCAGACATGCGGTCATGGTTCTGCGGGGCCAGACCGTCGCCGATATCATGCAGCAGTGCGCCCACGACCCAATCGATATCAACGCCATCGCGAAGGGCACGGGTTCCTGACTGCAAACCGTGCTGCAGACGTGTGATCGGATAGCCTTCCAGAGTGACCTCACCTGCACGGCGCAATTCTTCCAGCACGCGGTCGGCGGTCAGCGCGAGGAAGGGTTTCTCGAGGCGCTCAAGAAGTTCGTAATCCTCCTTGGTGCCGTCTTTCATCGCTGTGAAGCTGACCGTTTCGTTCATTTGCTGTCTCCAGTTGCATAGAATCCGACTGCCTGATCCGCGCCCGCGGCGAGAGTCGCTGCCTGACCCTCAAGTATCTTTTGATAGAGTGCCAGATCGGCAGGATGAAACAAGCCGCGTGGGCCTGCAATACACCCCCAGTCGCCAGCCGGGGTTTCGCCGCGCACGGGCATCGCCCAATCCCGCCCTGGCGCATGATCTCGCACCGCAGGCGTGACATAGCGGATCGCCAGGCCAATGCGGCGATCATCGCTGCCATTGGCGCCCGACGCGTGAAAGCAGCGTCCGTGATGCAGGGACATCTCGCCGGGTTTCAGCGGTCCGTGTTGGGCCATGCTTTCGTCGATCCCCGCAATGGATTGCCCGCGCGACAGCAGATTGTCCTCGGCAAAAGTGTCCTCATGGTCAGCGATCCCGCCTTTGTGGCTGCCGGGAATGAAGCGCATACAGCCCGCCTTTACGGAAACGTCAGACAACGCGACCCAAGCGGTCACCTCATCATCGGTTTCGCCCATTCCCCAATATGTGATGTCCTGATGCCATGAAACGGTATGAGGGCTGTGTGGTTCTTTGATGAACAGTTCCACAGACCAAGCCAGCAGGTCAGGACCCAGAATTCCTTCAACAATGTCCAGGATGGCAGGTGTTCTGGCAAGTTTGGCCAGCAGGGGGATCACGACATGGCCATTGACGCGGAAAAACTGGTTTAAGTCATATCCGGCTGCACCCACGGCATGTTCTGCCTCAAGCGTTTCGATTTTTTGACGCAGCGCTGAGACTTCATCTTCGGAAAACACGGGTAATCCCGCGACGTAGCCGTTTGCGCGGTAGCTTTCGACATAGTCTGGCATCGAATCTCGCATCGTTTCCTCCCTTGATGCTGGATTGAGCCTAATGGGTGCGTGCCATCTGAGAAGACGTTTCTCTTGCCCCAGAGGTTAAGCTGAACTTATTCTTTGTCATGAGCAAACGGATCCCATCCCTCAATTGGCTGCGTGTTTTCGAGGCCGCTGCGCGCACCGGTAGTTTTGCCCGCGCGGCGGAACGTCTGGCCATGTCGCCACCTGCTGTCAGTCAGCAAATACGGGCGCTGGAGAAGCATCTTGGGCGACCGCTATTTGAACGCAAAGCTGCGGGTGTGGCGCTTACTGAAGCCGGGCGGAGCTTGCTGGTTGTCGTGGGGGAGTCGCTGGGTCGGATGGAGGCCGCCGCCGCCGTGCTGTCCTCGCCTCGATCCAAGCCACTGGTTGTCGGGGTGTCGCTGCTGTTGTCGGCTGGATGGCTTGCGCCGCGGCTGCCGGGATTTCTTGAAGCCCATCCGGGAGTGTCGTTAGAGCTGTATTCTCTGTCGGGCCGCCCTGAAACACCGCCCCGGACCGCAGAAGTCTGGATCGCGTTTGGGCAACCGCCTCCGGGGACTGAGGCTCAGCGGCTTTTTGGGGAAACGTTGATACCGGTTGCGCACCCCGACTTGGCGGCACGTATCCACAACGCGGATGACATCTTGGATCACATGCTGATCGAGGTCGCAGATCATCGCAAAAACTGGGTGCAGGTTCTCGGGGCAGATGTGCTGCCGGAACGGGCGAGGGTAAACTATGTCGACACGACCCTGAATGCCTTGGCTCTGGCCGGGGCAGGGTGTGGAATTGCACTGGCGCGACCTCCGGCCAGCGATGATTTGATTGGGAAGTTTGGGCTGAAACGATGTTTGCCGGGCCATGAAGTTGCAGGGGTCGAGGAGTATCATGTTTTGACGAATGCAGGTGCTCAATTGAGTCCTGATGCCGAGGCTTTCCGGAACTGGGTCGTAAACGAAGCGCGCTCGGAAGCGATCTGAAGCTAAATCGCCTGTGATAGGATTGCCGGTTTGTTCCATTGGCTGGCATTGTCGCGATTGACCACGGGCTATGTCGTGACGGTTTCCCGACGGGTCAATCAACGGGCTGCAACTTGCGGATTTGATGGAAAAGGCAAACTGGTGTAGGCTGTTAAAATTCAGAAATGCCATTTGTTCGGCATATTTAGGCGTGTCGTAACCGGATTAGTTTTGTGAACCAGGTTGATTGTTGAAAATGTCCGATAACTCCGTGCCCCCCGATCTTGTTCAGGACGTTATCGATCAGAACCGGGAAGCGGTACCTCGCTGGAATGGGCGACGATTGCGAGCGCAGCATGGGCGCAGTCATGGTTGCGTCGCCGCCAGCTTTCGCATCAGGGACGACCTGCCGGCCCATCTTTGCCATGGGCTTTTTGCACAACCGGGTACTTATGAAGCTGCCATTCGTTTTTCTAACGGGGCGCATCTGGATGATCGCAAGCCTGATGCCCATGGAATGGCGATCAAGCTGTTCGACGTGCCCGAACCCAAGCTGATTGACGCCAAAGCGCTGGAACATCTGGGAATTGCGCAGATCAGCGACGATTTTGATTTCGTACTGACCGACAAGGACACCTTTCCCAGCTATGAGCCGACAGATTATGAGCGGCTGAACCGCCTTGTTGCGACGGGTCAGGCTTTGAAGCACGCCATTAACAAGCGGCGAGGGTGGAGCCTGCGGCTGATCCGGGAAGGTCTGCGCGCCGCCTTACGTGTGCTGCTGACAAAAGAGGGGAAGCGACATCAGCGTATCGCGGTTGAGTTCGCGTCGAACTATATGCACTCGCCCTTTTCTGCACATTTTTGGTCAACAACGCCTTATCGGCTGGGGCCTGACCTGATTGTACGCTACCTCGCGCGCAGCGTAAGGCCCGAAGCTCCCGAATGTCCGGTGGATAGTCCCGATGGGATCGGGCAGCACTTGCGACAGGATGTGGCATCTGGCGAGAACCGTTTTGAGTTCTGCATCGTCGAACCACCTCGCGAGGGCGATGATTTCGATCTTCTGGACAATCGCATCCGCTGGGCGTGTGACCCGCAACCGGATGCACCGCTGGATCCGCACCATCCGACGGTGACCCCGGTGGCGGATATTACAATTGCCCAACACGCCGCGTTTGACCCGCATGATGGCGACGCCATGAGCTTTTCTCCCTGGCGCGTCACTGCTGAACATGAGCCGCTTGGACCGATCAACACCATCCGCCTCAGAACCTATCTGAGCCTTGCACGCGCGCGTTTCCCCAATCGCTAACCGAACGGAGGTTCAAGGATGCTGGATATTGATACATTGCTTGATCACCTGTTCCAGGTGAACCGCGGGCTTGCGAGCCGTCTTGTGGCGCTGAGGCTTGCACGGGCTGCCCGGGTTCACCGGCCGCGCCCTCTGACATTGGGGGCAGACTACACAACATGGTCTGGTGTCTATTCCCACAAGTGGATTGGCCGCCATTTGCCGCCCGAGGAACCTTCACCGCTCCTGCCGCCCGAAGACGAGGTGGCCGATCTGTTCCGACGGCGCAAGCAGATGGACGGCAGTCCGCTGACGTTACTGTGCCCGCAGGGCTCGACATTGCTGTTCATCTCGGCGGCACAATGGTTCACGGACAGTTTTCTGCGCACATTCGGCCCCAAAGGTCCGGCTGATCAGACGGATTCAAACCATGAGGTTGATCTGTGCCAGATCTATGGCTTGCACGATTACCAGACCGACATGCTGCGCGAACGTGACCCCGAGACGGGCGAGTTGACCCATCGGATGGCCGTCAGAACGGATGAGAATGGTGAAACATGGTCGCCCAAGCTGTTCCGGCGGGCTGCATCCGGCGGGGTGGAATTTGCGCCACCATTCGATGGCAGTCTCGCCACCGGAGGCAGCAATGCCGGGCGGAAGTTGCATTGTGAGCAAAAGCTGCGAGATGCCCTGAAACGTGCGCGTCCCGATCTGGATTGTGACCAGATCAATGAACGCTTGCTCGACTTTCATGCCACCGGGCTCGACAACGGCAATGGCACCATCGGTTATGTGGTGATCAATACGCTGATGTTGCGGGCGCATAACCAGCTAGCTGATATCCTTTGGCTGCAACAGCGCGGGACACCCGGTTGGGACAAAGAGAGGGTGTTTCAAACCACCCGTTGCGCGCTGATCGCCTTGCTGATCAAGGTGGTGATGGAGGATTATATCGGCCACATCGCCAACATGCCTTTCAAGCTGCCGGTTGGTGTAAATCGCCGGGAACATTGGCAGCATTCCAACCAGATCGCGATCGAGTTCAACCTGCTCTACCGGTGGCATTCGATGATCCCTGATCGGTTCCTGATTGACGGCGTTCAGGTTGGAACCGAAGGCTTCCGGTTCAACCCCCGGCTGGTCGAAGAGACGGGGCTTGAGAAGATGATTGAATCCCTCTCACATCAGCCCGCAGCCCGGATGTCGCTGCGCAATACGCCGGATTTCATGTTCGAGAAACCCTCAGAAGACGCCCCTGCACCGGTCGAAGCGACCATCGCGCTGACCCGCAAGGCCCGGCTGCCGTCATTGAACGCATATCGTCATCATTTCCGACGCAAACCCCACACCAGCTTTGCCGAACTTGTTGGGGATCAGCCTTTTGCCGACGAGTTGGTCGCGGATCTCAGCCGCTTATATTGCAATGTCGACCGGGTCGAGCTATTTCCGGGCCTTTTTGCCGAGCAGCATAAGGGCACAGTCATCATGGGTGATCTGATGACCTCGATGGTTGGATATGACGCGATCACGCAACTGATGAACAATCCCATGGTATCCAAGAACCTGTATTCGGAAGAAACCTTCACGGCGCGCGGATTTGACATGGTCAAACGCACGTCGACCTTTGCCGAAATCGCTGCGTTTGTTGGGTTGAACCCCGATGAATGCGTACTGGGACGCAGGGATTAAGCACTGGCATAGGTCGCAAGGTCATCTGTCTGCAAATTTGCGATACGGTCGGCGAGTTCGGTGTTTGCCGGCTGGATACAGGCCAGATCATTCAATGCCCGCAACTCATACAATCGCGCGCCCTGCTTTTCGGCCACAGAAACGGCCTGATGCAGCGCCGTTTCGGCCGCGGCGACAGAGCTTCCTTCTTCCAGCAAAAGCGAGGCCTGGATCCGGCGCAATTCCGCCTCGTAGTTACATTCGCCAGTCGATGCCGCGCAGGCCAGCCCTGCTTCGACGGCGGATAGCCCTTTGTCGATCTGGCCCAATGCCAGATGCCCCCTGGCCAGTTCTGTATTGACCAGAACGCCAGCAGCTTCAGCTCCCGTTTCTCGCATTTTCTGCCAGGCGGCTTCGAGCAGTTGAACGCCATGTTTGGGATTTTCAGAACGGATCGCTGATCCTGCAAGGTGGGCAACGGCAACCGCCTGGTAATAGGGGCCTCCGTTGTCGCGCACCGCTTCATCAAGCAATTTTGCGACGTGGGGATAGTCCGGGTGGTCCAGTTGCATATGGATCTCGGTCATCCAGTGCAGCGCATTGGCCAGCATCAACGGCTGACCAAGTGATCCAGCGGCGTCGACGGCTGATTTCGCCCCGGCAAGCGCGGCGTCGGCCTGCCCTTGAAAGCATTGGACCAGCGCGGTCATGGCCTCAATCTGTATCATCGCGGCCACATCCGGTTCGTTCCCGGCCTCTGCGGCATGCGCCTCGGCATGGGCGGTGGCCTCGTTCAAAGCGTCGGTTGCCGCAGCAAATTTCCCGCGTGGAGACAGGGCCGCACCGCGAATATAGTTGCCGACCATTCTGGTGTGATGATCGTCATACGCATCGACCATCTCGGTGCCCCAGCGTTCTGCGTTATAGTAATCCCCCTTTACCATCGCAGCGGTGAACAACCCGCGCCCGGCGCGGACCAGCGTCCGGCGGTCGTCCAGTTTCTTGGCCAGTTCAAAGCTGCGCGCGAACGCTTCAATCGCGGGTTCAGAACCATAACCAACCCGAACGCGCTCGGCAGCGGCCAACAGGAATTGCAGGCTCAGTTCGGATTTGTCGCGATGCTCGGCGGGTAGGGCGTTCAGCAGGCGCAACCCATTTCGGGCCTGTTGTGCCCCTTCACTGCTGGCATGTCGCCGCAGGTTCTGACGCGCCGCCTCGATCCAAGCTGCCACCGCACGCGGGGCAGAGCCTGCAAGTTCCCAGTGACGTGCGATCAATTCGGGTTGCCGTGCAGCCTCCGGCTGTGCGGTCAGCGCTTCGGCAGCGCGTTGGTGAAGATGGGTGCGACGGTCCCGGACAAGGCTTTGATAAGCGGCCTCTCGTACCAGTTCGTGCCGAAAGCGCCAATACTGGCTGCGACGCGCACCAAGCTTTGGCAATGGTTGCAGCATTCCGTCGGCTGCGAGGCGAGAGATTGCCTCTTCCGCATCCGACTGACTGAGGTCGCTGATATGCGACAACAATGCCGCATCGAAGGCCCCACCGATCACTGCTGCCTCGACTGCTGCGCGGCGCAGTTCACCAGCTGCGTCGACTTGTTGTGCCAGAAGGTCGTGCAGCGTCGTGGGAATATTGCCGGCAACGCGACCCGGTGATGCAGCGATCGCTACGGCGCATTCTTCGATAAACAACGGGACACCGTTGCTGCGGGCCACGATCTGCGCAGTCGTGACGTCGTCCAGCTGTGCATCCGACGCAGCCCTCGCCAGCGCTGCGGCATCTTTTTCACCAAGTGGTTCAAGGCGCATATGCCTAAGCGATGGGATCCGAGTTTCAAGCGTTTGCGGCAATTCCTCGCGCGAGGCGATCAGCATCAAAATCGGAAACCCGATCAGATGTTTGGCGACGTCACGCAGGATCGAAACGGTTGAGGGATCGGCCCATTGCAGATCCTCGACCACAAGCAATACCGGCCCATCCGTGCTGAGCCGCTGATATACGCGCAGAAAAATATCAGAGAGCTTTCGGCGCAGCTCGTCCTCGCTGGTCGCGCCGCAATCGCCGGGGCCGGGGGCCAGAACGAAGAACAGCGTCTCAAGCTGGGGACCATCTAGAATATCAGACAGATGCTGCGTAATGCGGTTGCGCCGCGTGTCGGTGTCATCGCCATTCTGGATGCCGCACCAGCGCTCGACCTGTGTTGCCAAGGGGTGAAAAGGCGTGTTCACCCGGAATGGGCTGCAATGATAAGTCACCCAGGCGCGGGGGCTCATGGCCTTGCGCATATCGCGGATCAGCCTGGATTTCCCAATGCCAGCTTCGCCCATCAGATGGATCACGCCGCCGCGCCCGGCTTTGGCCTCTGACCAGGCGTTTCGCAACTGATCGCATTCAGCGTCACGTCCGAACAAGGCTGTCCGGTCTTTCAGGTGGAGCGTTTCCTGCGCCTCACCGACCAGTCGATAGACCGGCACAGGATGATCAAACCCGGCCAATGTTTGCGTTCCCAGGGGCTCAAACTCCAGTTGTCCTGCCCCAAGAGTGCGTGCTGCGCCTGAAACCATCGTCTCTCCGGGTGCGGCCAGAGCTTGCAGACGTGCAGCAAGGTTGAGTGTCGCGCCGAATATGGCGTCTGGCTGAACATTGGACCCAAGTGCGATATCGCCGACCAGAACGACACCGGATGCAATTCCGATACGGCAACTCAGATCCATCGGGCCCGCCAGCGTCGCAAGATCAGCGTGAGTACGCAGCGCTGCGCGCAGGGCGCGTTCGGCATTGTTCTCGGATGCGGCGGGCCATCCAAAGGCCACAAGAATACCATCGCCGACGATCTGCAGCACCCTGCCGTTGAATTCTGCTGCCGCCTGTTCGACCAGCTTCTGATACCGCAGTGTGGTTGATAGCAGGTCTTCGGGTTCAAGTGTTTGGGCCAGCACAGTAGACCCGACGAGATCCACCAGCATCACCGTCAGATGCCGATGCTCCATCCCGTCAAGATCGGTATCGGAACCGGTTGCCCGCCAGACCATTAGCGGCCTCTGACCATGTCAGCGGCATCGCAATGGCGCGTGATGTGACTGAGTCCGTTTTGACCTGGAACTGGCGACATGCCCCCCATATTTGAGCCTCATAACATTTAACCCCCGCTTCGCGTCCTAGGCCAGAGCCGCGAAGTTATCTGCGAGACTATAGGATAGTGCCCCGTCTGGCTATGTCTGGAGCGCTTCGGCTTCCACTTTGGATATGTGGGGTCATTTCTTGATCGCCGAGACGATGGCTGAGGGCGCAGGAACCAAGATACCGGAATCCTGTCTTACACCTTCGGCGCGCGCCCGTGCGGCCAGATCGGTGCGAATGGCGTCACGTTTGGCCGCAGGCTGACCGCTGAGCAGCGCGGCCGCACGAACGGCGCCCCGGTCAAAGGCGTCAAACAGAAACTCGGGCTCTGACACCGCCAATTGTGTGGCTAAAACCTCTGAAGATATCTCGGTGAAACCGGCTTCGGTGAGTAGAGATTGCGCTACAGTTTTGTCTGCCAGCAGGTGCGCATCTGGCCCTTCGGGTAATGAAACTTCTGGGTCGCCCAAGCGTCCTACCGCGTCGAACAGCCATCCAAAGGCGCCTTCCGAGCCTTTGCCCTGCCAAATCGAAAACGCCAGCCGACCACCTAGTTTCAAAACCCGTGCGGCCTCGGTCAAGCCGCGTAAAGGATCAGGAAAATGGGGAACGCCAAAGCCTATGGTCACTGCGTCGAAGCTGGCGTCTTCAAATTCCATTGCCATTGCGTCCCCGTGGACAAACTCCGCTTCGGGGGTGGCAGATTTGGCAAGCGCAATCATCGCTTGAGAGAAATCCAATCCGACAACTGATGCCCCACGCTTGAGCAATGCGGCCGCCACCACGCCATGACCGGTGCAGAGGTCGAGGACCTGAGTTCCGCTCTCTGCCTTTATTGCATCAGATAGCCGCTCGGCGACGACCCGCGTCGCTTGGGCAAAACCATCCGCATACCCCTTGGCGATGGCTGGGTTGGACCAGCCGTCAATCTCCATCTTTTCGAACGCGCGCGTGTTTGACATGGCCGACCTCTTAAACAGGCCAGAACTCTAGCACATCCTCATGGGTTCGAGGTAACTCGCTTAGGTTCCGCTAAATCAACTAGCGAATTTCACCAGGAAACCTCTGGTCAACTGCTGAGCAACAGCAGGTTGCCTCTCAGCACCTCGGTTACTTTTGCGCCGATGCCCGGTGCTTCCGAGGCGCGGGGGCCGGCGATGTTCAAAATTCCTACAGGGTGGGCCAGCAACCATGTTTCGACCTGACGCGTGCAGGATTCGATCCCGTCCCTGAGATCGATCACAAGATGTGGTTTGCCGACATCCGAGGCGAAGGCGATGGTCTGTTGCGTGCCCGGGCTGGTTGATCCATCGACGAATACAACCGTGGCATCGCCGGATGCGACGTTCAACCGGGTTCTTTCGATAACGTCTTCGGATCGTGTCTCGGTTAGGCCCTCAAAATCTTCAGATATACGACCACATTCATTTGTTCGACCCTTTGGCACCCAACCGCCATAGGACAAACCGTTTGCTCTGGCAAATTCAAGCGCTGCCATGTCTACACCGGTCTGTCCGCCTGAAACGATTTTCAAAGCCCTGTTCCTGATAGTGACGCTGGGTCAGGGTATGCGCAGATCTAAGGGTCCGTAAACTATTGATTTGAGGTCAGAAGCTGAGAGTGCGCGCATCCTGCCAACAGGAAGAATGCGCGCCGGGGTGTTTATCTGTTCAAGCGGCAGCGATCTGACGGGCCTTTTCGACCATGACCTCTGCCTGCCGGATCGAGGCATAGTCGATCAGACGACCGTCCAGTGAAACGGCACCTTTGCCAGTGGTTTCGGCTTCGGCCATGGCGACGAGGATGCGTTGCGCTTTGGTGACCTCAGCGTCGCTGGGCGACATGACTTCGTTCGCAAGCGCGATCTGGCTGGGGTGGATCGCCCATTTGCCTTCGCAACCCAGCACTGCAGCACGTTTCGCAGCAGCTTTGTAGCCTTCGGGGTCCTGAAAATCACCAAAAGGGCCGTCGATGGGCCGCAACCCGTTAGCGCGGGCTGCCACAACCATGCGGGCCAGAGCATAGTGCCACATGTCACCCCAATGGCTGGCCCGGTGCGTGTCTGCGTCGGGATCGGTCAGAACCGCGTAATCGGGGTTCACACCACCGATGATTGTCGTCCGTGCTCGGGTCGAAGCCGCATAGTCCGCGACACCGAAATGCAGGCTTTCGTTGCGTTTTGAGGCAGCTGCGATCTCGCTGACATTCTGCATGCCCAGAGCGGTCTCGATGATATGCTCGAACCCGATGCGTTTCTTGTAACCCATCGCGTCTTCGATCTGCGTGATCATCATGTCGACGGCATAAACATCCGCTGTGGTGCCGACCTTGGGGATCATGATCAGATCCAGCCGCTCACCGGCTTGTTCGACTACATCCACAACGTCGCGATACATGTAATGCGTGTCCAACCCGTTGATGCGGACCGACATGGTCTTGCTGCCCCAGTCGATATCGTTCAGGGCCTGAATGATATTCTTGCGGGCTTGTTCTTTTTCGTCCGGGGCTACCGCGTCCTCAAGATCGAGGAAGATCACGTCCACATCCGATTCGGCGGCTTTTTCGAACATGCCGGGCTGGCTGCCGGGCACGGCGAGTTCACTGCGGTTCAGGCGCGCGGGGGCTTGTTCAAGGGCATAAAAGCTCATGAGTTTGGTCCTTTGAAGAAGGGTGCGTCAGATCACGCGGTCACGGGGTGGGCGGCCAGCGAAGAAGTCGCCCAGATTGTCGAGTACGCGAAAGCCCATGGCTTCGCGTGCTTCTTTTGTTGCGCTGCCCAGATGCGGCAGCATCACGAGGTTGTCGCATTGCAGCAGGTCGGGGCTGATGCGTGGTTCGCCGTCGAACACATCCAGCGCGGCGCCGCCGATCGTGTCGAACATCAGCGACTGTACCAAGGCATGCTCGTCCACCACCTCGCCGCGCGCGGTGTTGATCAGGAAGGCGTCGGGCTTCATCAGGTCCAGCCTGCGTCCGTTGATCAGATGCCGGTTCGCAGCCCCGCCGGGGCAGTGCAGCGAGACAAAGTCGCAATGCGGCAGCAGATCATCCACCGTTTCGACTTGGGTCGCATCGAACTGCTTCAGCACGTCGGGCGACACGGCGCTGCGGTTCTGCACAAGGATTTTCATGCCAAACCCGTGATGGGCGCGACGGGCTATTTCCTGACCGATGCGGCCAAAGCCGACGATGCCCAGCGTTTTGCCGCTGACCTTAGTGCCGACCAGATGGGTTGGACGCCAGCCGGTCCAGCCGCCTGCGCGCAGCTCGCGCTCGCCCTCACCAGCGCGACGGGCGGCCTTCAGAAGCAGGGTCATGGCCAGATCGGCGGTGCATTCAGACAGAACATCGGGCGTGTTGGTGACCGTCATACCCAGATCACGGGCCGCCGGTTCACAGATATGACTGTACCCGACGCCGTAATTGGCCAGAATCTTGGTCTGAGCTGCGGCCACGTCCAGCGCCTCGACGCTGAGCGTGTCCGTAACCGTGGGCAGAACAGCGTCATAGAGTTTCAGAGCATCGCGGATTTCGGCCGGGGACATTGGTTTGTCCCCGGTATTGAGCACGGCGTTGTAGTTCTCGGTCAACTGCGCT
>NZ_JBQFRJ010000009.1:0-144340 GCF_056537345.1 Ruegeria sp. CF4
GAATTCCTGCAACCCAACGGCGGGCTCCACGATCGAGCGCACGATGCTGTCAGGGCGTTCGGCGGAAATCTCTTCAATTTCCATTCCACCTTCCGACGAGGCGACGATCATGACCCGCTGGCTGGAACGGTCCAGAACGAAACCCAGATAAATCTCGCGATCGATCGGGACGGCGGATTCGACATATACACGATAGATTCCTTTGCCTTCCGGTCCGGTCTGGTGGGTCACCAGCTTACGGCCGAACATCTCATCGCAGGCCTTATGTATCTCATTCTCGCTGTTACACAGCTTGACGCCGCCCGCCTTGCCGCGGCCGCCTGCGTGGACTTGTGCTTTGACAATCCACTTGTCTCCGCCAAGCTCTCGGGCGCGATAGGCTGCCTGTTCAGGGCTATAGGCTAACGCGCCGGACGGTATGGCAACACCGAAGTTCGAAAGAACTTCCTTCGCCTGATACTCATGAATATCCATCTGCATTCCTCCCGTTTATGCAGTGCGTTCAAGCAGCGATCGACGTGCCGTAACGGCTTTCGAGCAATGCCTCGATCTCTTCGAAATCGATGGTGCCGCCCAGTTCGCGCATGGCTTCGGCGAATAGACGGATGATCTGGCTGATCGCCTGGCGGTTCAGCTGGTTGAGGATGCCGATCCGGACCTGCACCGGAGCGCTGAGCGTCGGCCAGATACCGAACCCACGCGCCCGGCAATTCTGGACCAGCTCCATCTCGCGCCCGGCCAGATCCGGTGGCAGGTTGAGGACCAGAAGGCTGGGCATGTCCGAAGTCACTTCGCATCCCATTGCGGTTACGGCATCGCGCAGCACCTTTTCATGTGTGCGGTACGAAGCTGACCGCTTTGCCAATCCTTCAGTCAGCGTCAGACGAAGGGATTCATGGAAGGCTGCCACAGCGTAGCCGGAATGGGTCCGATGATAGGTACCTTTCTCGACGTCCTGCCCATCGACGATTCCCCAATGACGGGCCTCGAAAATGGGATTGTGGACATAGCTATAGGCACCTGTTGATTTAAGGCTGTCGATATATTCATCGGAAAAGCTGACCGGCGCATAGGTCAATGGCAAGCAGCACAGGCCCTTTTGCGGGCACGAGGCCCAGCCAGCGATGCCCGGATAATCGTCGATCCGGAAATCCTCGATACCCAAAGACGAAACGGCATCGATCAGACCCATTGCGCCGTGACGTTCACAGGCATCCGAGAACCCGCGCAGATCATTGATACGACCCGAACCCGTTTCCCAATGCGCCATGAACGCCCATTTGGGCTTGTGCTCGGCCAGTGCGGCCTCGACCATTTCACTGGTCACCGATTGGCCATGCGGCACGTCGATGGCGGTGACACTGGCGGCCTGCGGGTCCAGAGGGTTGGCGGCATGCTCTTCCGGCGTGGCCGCCTTGATGCGAAGGGTCAGCGTGTCGATGCCTGAAAATGTGCCGTTGTTAAATGCAACAACCTTGTCGCCGGGCATGACGGCCGAGAACATGGTGTCCAGAGCGCTCCAGCCGGTGCCTGCGACTGCGAATGTATATGTATTCGAAGTGCCCCAGATCTCGCGCAGCATGTGCTTGCATTCGACCATGCCGCGCAGAACGTCGCCCTGCATGTGATCCGCAACTCCGGCGTTGGAGAAGGCCTGAAGAACGCGAGCGTCGGTGTTGCCCGGTCCCGGACCAGCAGCCAGCGTCTCGGGGATTTCGAGCGTGGGGTAAATCTGGAAAGTCATTCGATCCTCCTTGATCGTCGGGGTGGCCGACCACGCCCAAATATCGTGTTGTGGATCAGAAAAGCGTTGCTTGCTTCATCGCGCAACGTAACTTACTACTGCTTTAGGCCTTCTAATAAGATGGGAAGAAACCTACCCGTTTTGGCAAGAATGCCGATGTATACCAAGAATAGACCTATACTAATGGGTAGTTAATTGGAAATTTGGATGTAAAAACAATGTCAGACCCATCAGAGCAACCGATTGACGTAATGCTTGCCGACAACAATCCACTGGTGTTGTCGGCCATGTCAGAGATTTTTGAACGCGATCCACGATTCTCTCTGGTTGCCACATCTGCAACCGCCGAAGGCTTCCTGGGCGCGGTCATGAGAGTACCGGTAAAGGTCTGCGTAATTGCCTGGAATTTGCCGGTCCTGGGTGCAGCCAAACTGATCGAAGTTTTGCGTGAGCAAGAAAACGCGCCCCGTTTTGTCGTCTACGGCGATGAGACAGGAGATGTTCCGCGCCTTGCAATGCAGGCTGGCGCAGCGGGGTTCGCATCCCGGTCTGGTGAGGTCGAAGGATTGTTGGAAACCTGCGCGGACGTGGCTGCGGGAAAAATGGTGTTTCCGTTCGTCGATGTTCGTAAGATGCAGAGAAACCCGATCCATACCCTGTCACGTAAAGAGCGCATCATACTTGAAGCGCTGGCCAAGGGCTTATCGAACCGCGATCTTTCGAAAGAGCTGCAAATCTCAACCAACACTGTCAAGTTTCACCTGTCCAATATATATGAAAAGCTCTCAGTCAAAAATCGGGCTCAAGCGATTGCATTCTTCTACTCTTCTGGCGCAGCCTCAGATTAATTGAATTGCGCCAATAGCCGGGCGTGTACTATCAAACACGCGATATCTGGGTGTAAGCTAAATTATGTTAAATCGAGGTTGAGCGGTGGCGGATCCCGAGACCCCGCACATCGCAAACCCCGGGCTAACTGCCATTTGACGTTGTTCCGCTTGTTTTCAAGCTTCGTGCCAGTTCGCTCAGTTCTTTGTAGAGAACCCCTGCGGCTGGATGCCACTTGGCCACATCTTCTCCTTGCTTGGAGACAACAAATTCATCACCCCGCGATGCGGGACCCGTCAGTGCGTCTTGAGGACCGTGTGCCAAGACGTTCTCATACGTCCCGCGCAGGAGCGTTGCATTCAGCCGTTGGGCAATATCGTCCGGTACGCCGGAAGCCGCCCAGGCTTCGCGGGCGATGGCTTGCAAGACCACGGTGAAGTTGTTCGAAATCACTGCCGCCGCAGGTGATGTCACGTTAACTTGCCGTTTGGTTGTTCATGTCCGTAATTGGACGTAGGTGACATCGATGAAGTCATCGCTAATCAGCTACAAGCGCCATCGGATTCCTCCTCAGATCATCGCGCACGCGGTGTGGTTGTACGTTCGCTTCAATCTGAGCCTGCGGGAAGTTGAAGAGATGATGTTGCAGCGCGGGATTGATGCGTCTTACGAAACTGTCCGGCGTTGGGTCATCAAGTTCGGGCCGACGATAGCTCAAAACTTGCGTCAAAGACAGGGTCGTCCAGGTGATGTCTGGCATCTGGATGAAGTTGCCGTGAGAATTTCAGGTCGCAAGTATTGGCTTTGGCGCGCGGTCGATCAGCATGGTGTTGTTTTGGAGGAAATCCTTCAACCGAAACGGGACAAACGGGCGGCAAAACGGCTGTTGCGCCGCCTGATAAAGCGTCTTGGTTTCATTCCCAAGCGGATCATTACGGACAAACTGCGCTCCTATGGCGCTGCCAAGCGAGAAGTCGCGCCGGGGTTGGCTCATTGGTCGCACAAGGGCTTGAACAATCGAGCCGAAAATAGCCATCTCCCATTCCGAAAGCGGGAACGGACGATGCAGAGATTTCGGTCCCCAGAAGGTTTGCAGAGGTTCGTGGCCACCCATTCAGCCATTCGGAATTGCTTCTGTGCCCCCGCTCGTCGTCGTTCAGCCTTAACAATTCGATATCACCGCCTCGAGGCATTTGACGCCTGGAATGCCGCTACTCGAGCCGCTTGAAATCCGAGCATCAGCATTCCTTGGTGCGCCGGAAGTTAATGTGACAACACCCGCGTCAGAGCAGAAGACATTGCATTGGATCGACGGTGCCAACCAGCTTCAGTTTTATGAAGACCCGCTGATCATTGACGCCGCCGTCAACGCGCTTGTTCCGCATTTTCTGGCCTTCGGGTGAAGCCTTTGATGCAGACCGCTTGGTTCGTTGCGGCTGCCCCGGAGCATTCATTGCCGGATAAACGGGCGGCAACATCAATGCGTAATTCCACAGGAGAGTTATTTGAGATGAAAGTTCTTTCGTTATTGGTCGCTTGCTCCGCGGCCTTCCCTGCTGTTGCCGAACAGGAGCTGCCGCCCTTTACCGAAGCGGTTTTGCCGATGGGAAACGATGTCTATGCCGTATCGATTGGACCGGGAGGGCCAGATGAAGAGTTCGGCTCGGACGCCACCAATGGGGGGCTCTACAAGCTCACTCCTGACGGCGCGACCGAAGAAATCAAACTCTCGGATGGGCAAGGCCTGCGTAACCCGACAGGAATGGTGCGCTCTGGCAACCAGATTGTCATTGTGGATGGCAATGAGATCATCTCTACCGCTTCGGATGGCACGGTAAACTGGCGTCAGGCTCTCGGTGACGATGGTGTTTTTCTCTACGACATCGAAGCCTTCGACGAGGACACTCTCCTCGTTAGTGATTTTGGGCGGGGTGCATTCCTGTCCGTCACAGCCCAGACCGGACAAATTCAACCTTACTTCGACGATTTGCGCATTGGTGGGCTTGCCCGCTTTGCGATCACGGAGACAGGGATTTACGCGGTATCCTGGGGCAGAGATGACGCATGGGACAGTGCCTTATATTGGGTTCCGCATACAGAAAACGGGGATACCGCTGTGGTTGTTTCAAACGGTTTCGGTAACTTGGAATCCGTTGAAATCATTAACGACACAGTTGTTGTCGGAGGATATCGGGGTCACGAAGAGTATCCGAATGCGAAGCTTTTGCGCGTTGCAACTGATGGGACCATTCATCCGCTGAGCGCTGGGTCTCATTCGCGCGGGATTTCCGATATACTCTTCGATGGGTCGTCAATATGGCTGACTTATTTCTATAACGCATCCTATGCAGAGTTGCCCTCTCAGGCGGCACAAACTCTCGACTAATAGACGGATATACTCTGGTTTTCATGGCTCAAGGCTGCCGCCTGTAGCATTTGCACCTTGTGTCAACTGGCGGCCCAAAGCCGCAGTCCGTGCGGAAGCTGAATTGCGGCTTCCCAGAAGAGGACATTGAAAGACGCCTGTTGAAAACCGAACAGCTCGAGGCGCAGCAATGAGTGGATTATACTGAGGCGCAGCCTCATCCGAGCAACCTACGCATCTCACCGTTTTCGAAGACAGCGGTAAGACGAGGATCGTGTATCGCAGTATGAAGCATGGCATGAGCCAATTCATCGGAAGTTACACCGATGGACGGCATCAGCCTTTGGAGCGGTTTGAAAAGACAATCAGCCATCTTCCATGTATTCTTCGGGCCTGACGGCGCAATATAACCAGGACGAAAGGCGAATTTCCGTTCGAGGTCAGATGCAAACAGTTTGCTCTCCGCTTCGCCCTTAATCTTCAATGCAAAGGACATGCCGCCGCCATCTGACCGAGCGCCTTGAGCGGAAAACAAGCAGAACGTCACACTGGGCGCAGACCTCTCGCAAGCCGCCAGCAAAGCGCGCATCCAATCGACTGTGATTTCCTCGTACTCTGTTCGACTGACGCGCGCGGAATAAGTGGCAAGGCAATGGAAGACGGTGTCGATGCCATCGAGATAGGGTTCGATGGCTTGGGTATCGCCGAATGCTGCAAACCTCACATCGGTCAGATTTGGGTGAACTATATGGCACGGCCTGCGCCCAAGTGACACGACTTCGCGCGCAGTTCTTTCGTTCAACAATGCCGCAAGTACCGAGGAACCCACCATCCCCGTCGCACCGGTCAGCAGGACGCGTCCAAGTGGTCGTGTTATCTTGTCAGGCGGATTTGGCACGGCGTTCTGCCTCGGCTTTCAAGCCGCGATTGAAAGCTTGGTAGCCTTCCACATACATCTTTGCCAATCGCCCGCCCATCAAGAAAGTGATGCCCCCCATGATTTCATCGGATTGTACGAAGCGAGTTTTGCCACCGTCCAACGGCTTAACACAAAAGTGGTGGTTATCGCGAATTCCACCCGGCCCCTTCTCGGCCCAAAAGAACTCCGTCCCGTCTACGACTGTGATCGTGTGGTCCAGAGTGGTCAGCTTTTCCTTTGATGAATCGAGCTGAAAGTCGACGGTGATTGTCGATCCATCTTCAATCTCTCCTCGGATACCCACAATGAACACAGCCCAGTCCTTGTAGTTTGCCGTGTCGGTCAGAACCGACCAGACCAGGTCCGCCGGCGCATCGATCACAATGTCGGTGTGGATTTTGTGGTGTGAGAGGCTCATTTTTTCCGATGATCCGGCTTCCATGACAATCTTTCCCTTGGGGTCTCAGGCGTTCAGTGGTGAAACGCGATCCCCGCCCTGAATTGTGATCCGCCCAAAACGATCCCGCATGCGCTTGGATCGAAAAAGGTAGATCGAGATGATGATGTAATTGACGCATTCCTGGACGAAGTTCCGGTAGCGATCCGGATTTTCCAACATGTCGAAGGTTTGCACAGCGCACATGGTGGCGAGCGCGGTGAACATGATCAACATGGCAATTGGAGTGAATTTCCAGCGCAGGACGTAACCGGCCAGAAACGTGGCACCCGATGCGGTGATTAGGACCCAGTGGAGGGTTTGTATACCCAGTGGAAACGTTGCGTTTTGCAATGGCATGAGCGGAGCCAGCCCGGTGAAGTATTCAAAAAACCCGAGAAAACCCCAGCCCAGCATGATACCCGAGGCGAGTACGATCAGATACTCGAACCCCTGAGAGAAGCGATCCATGAACCTGTTCATCCCCACCCCTCAGATCACGAATTTCTGGCCCGTCATCTCTTCGGAGAGACGCCACAAACTTTTGGCCAAATCGTGGTCGTCGCAAATCGGATTGCGGATCGCGACCCCGGTCTTCCCGCTCATCTCTTCTGGGCCAGTAGGGCCGTAGTATTCGCCGCCTTTGACTTGATCCGACAAAGCGGCAAACAGAGACGGCTTCGCGGCGTCTTCATTGGAGTGCAGCAGTTGTTCAACTTGTGCCTTCATGTTAGCGCGCGTTGCTTCGTCCAAATCTTGGAATAGATCGGAGTCTGACCCACCCGGATGCACCGTCAGAGATTTCAGCAACTTGCCTGAAGCCTTGAGTTGTCGGTCCAGTTCGTCGCCGAACAGAAGGCAGGCGAGCTTTGATTGACCGTAAGCGACACCACCGTCCCGGTCGCATGTCAGATCGTCAATGTGAATGTTCGCATTCTTGTGGGCGATACTGGAGAGCGAGACGATCCGCGGTGCGGGGTCGTCTGGGAACATGTCGATCAGAAGTGCGGTCAGCAGAAAATGTCCCAGGTGGTTGGTTGCGAACTGCAACTCAACACCATCAGCGTTCGTTTGAGCAGAGTAAAGCAGAATACCCGCGTTGTTTATCAGCACGTCCAGCGTGGAGTACCGGGCGCGGAAAGCCTCAACGAACGCGCGAACCGAAGTCAAGTCGCTCAAGTCCAGCACGAGGATATCGATTGATGCTGAAGGGTTCCGCGCGAGAACATTTGCTTTGGCCGCTTCGGCCTTTTCCAGACTACGGCACGCCATGACGACGTGGAAACCTGCTTCGGACATTCCGACCGTTGTTTCAAATCCGATGCCATTGTTTGCACCGGTGACGATCGCGACTCTTCCAGATTGTTTAGACATTCCGCAGCCTGACAAGTTGACATATCATGGGTGATTGTCAATATTGACACAATGCGCCCGTTTGTCAATATGTAAATCATGGAAAGTCGCTACGAATACATCCTCGAGGCCGCGAAGCAGCTTTTTCTTCGCTACGGCGTGAAGCGCACAGGCATGAACGATATCGCCGAAGAAGCGGGTATCTCGCGTCAAACACTCTACAAGGCATTCGCGAACAAGGACGAGGTTCTGAGGGCCACGATCCGGTCGCTGGCAGACAGAGTTGTTCAGGATATCGAGGCCGGTCTTGAAAAAGTTGATGACCTTGGTGCGCAACTTGATGTCGTCTTCAAACACGCCGTCATCGAGCACTACGACTTCTTACAGTCCTCACCCAATGCCGAGGACATCATCTCTGGCGTGACTTCGACAAGTCAGAAAGAGCTGGAGGCCGGCGGAAAACGAAACACCGAGATCATCGCACGTGTCCTGGAGCCGTATTCACGTGCGATTGAAAGCTGTGATCTGACTGTTGATCAGTATGCGGACTTCATCCAGCGTTCTTCAACAGCGGCTAAGTACAGCGCAAAAAACAAGAAACACTTGTTAGAGTTGTTGTCCGCTTTGCGAATGTCGGCATTGAAAGTCACCAACAGCATTTAGACGGGCTCGGCCCAAAGGAGACATCCAATGTACCCCTCGAATGCTGCGGCTGCGCCCGCATTCCTGCCGTTCTCCGCGCAAGCGAAATCTGAGGTTTGGTGAACTCACTGTAAGCAGGACAATGCGGCCGCTCAATGGTCACCGGAGCGACGACCGCCTTCTTTCGAATGCAATCTTGGCATTCTTTCCAACATAGATTGTCCAGACGGAGACTTTCCACAAAATTGGGCCGTGCCTCAGCGACCCGCTACAGTGGCCTGATAAGCGTCAAGCTCAGTGATCAGCTCAGTACCTGTAGGCGCGCCGTTTCTGACGCAAAATTCAGACCACACCGCTCCGTAGGGCAAGTCCTTCAGTTCCTCTGTCACAACAAACCGGCTTGTGAAATCCAGCGCGTCCTCCGCTGCTCGCAAACGATCCCAGGGCTTCAGAAGCGCCTGCAGAAGCGCCTTTTGCATGTTGCGCGTGCCAATCACCCAAGCGGCAGTGCGACTGATCGTTGCGTCGAAGAAATCAAGCCCGATATGGGTCTTGCCCAACAGGTCGCCGCTGACCAGTTCATGTGCCATCGCCAGGATGTCATCGTTCAGCATGATCACATGGTCGCTGTCCCAACGCATAGGGCGCGACACGTGCAGCAGAAGCTCATCCAGAGACAGGGCCACGGCGCTCAGTTTGTCGGCGATATTCTCGGTCGGGTGGAAGTGCCCCATGTCGAGGCACAGCAGTGTCTTTTTGCGGATCGCATAGCCCATGTAGAACTCATGGCTGCCCACCGTGCAGGCCTCGACCCCGATGCCAAAAAGCTTGGATTCGACCGCATCCAGCATATCCGTTTTCGCCTCGGCCAGCATGGTGTCGAGCGAGGCCTCAAGCCGGGCCCGTGCCGCCATACGGTCGATAGGAAGATCCTTGAACCCATCCGGAACCCAAATGTTGTTGATGCAGGGTGAACCAAGCGCGGCTCCGATCTGCGCCGCAATGTCCCGCGTGCGTTTCCCATGTTCGATCCAAAAGTCCCTGATGCCCTTGTCGGGGTGCGCCAACGTCAGGTTGTCGTCGGCCTTTTTATGGGCAAAAAAGGTCGGGTTGAAGTCCAGCCCGATGCCGATGCCATTGGCCCAGTCGACCCATGGCGCGAAATGGCGGTACTCGATCTCATCCCGGTCCGGGGTATCGTCTGTGTCCATGTACATCGCGTGGAGGTTCAACCGATGTGACCCGGGGATTTTTGCATAGGCAAACTCAAGATCCGCCCGCAGTTCGTCGGGATTGCGGGCTCGGCCCGGATGGTTTCCGGTTGCCTGAATGCCCCCGCCTGAGGTGCCGGTCTGGTTTTCGAACCCGACCACGTCATCGCCTTGCCAACAGTGAATGGAAATCGGGATGTCTTTCAGAGCCTTGATCGCAGCATCAGTGTCGACACCCCAGTCAGCGAATTGCGCTTTGGCGCTCTCATAACCCATGGACCGTCTCCCTATCGCGTGAAGGCCTGAACGTTACCTGCATCAACGTTCAGAATGTTGCCCGTGGATTTGGCCGACGTCTCGGCGGCGAAGAAATAACAGGCCTCGGCAATATCTTCCGGCAGGACTGAGCGTTTCAGCATGGATCGGTTGCGGTACATCTCTTCCAGCCCCTCCTTATCCGTGCCGTAGGTCGAAGCCCGCTGATCCAGCCAATCGCCTTCCCAGATCTTGGAACCCCGCAACACCGCATCCGGGTTCACAACGTTGACCCTGATCCCGGCCTCAGCACCTTCAAGCGCAAGGCAACGGGCCAAGTGGATTTCCGAGGCCTTCGCCGTGCAATAGGCCGAGGCATTGGGCGAGGCGGCAAGCCCGTTTTTCGAAGCCACGAAAACGATAGATCCGCCCATGTCCTGCACCCGCATGATCTTGAAAGTTTCCCGGCTGACGAGGAAATACCCCGTGGACAAGATGTCCATGTTCTTGTTCCAAAGGTCGAGGGACGTTTCCTCAACCGGGGCAGAGGATGCGATCCCGGCGTTCGAGACAAGGATGTCGATGCCGCCAAATTCGACGGATGTTTCAGCCAACGCCTGGGCCACGGCATTTTCATCCGTGACGTCCATCAGGACGGTGCAAACGACGTCCTTGCCGAACTGCTGGGTCAGGACCCCTTCCGTCGCGGTGAGGCTTTCAGGATTGATGTCGGCCAGCACGACACAGGCGCCCTCGGACAGATAACGTTCTGCCGTTGCCGACCCTATGCCGCCGGCGCCGCCGGTGACCAGCGCGACGCGACCAGCCAGCGATTTTGGTTTCGGCATGCGCTGCAACTTGGCTTCTTCCAACAGCCAGTATTCAATGTCAAAAGCTTCCTGCACTGGCAGGCCGCAGTATTCGCTGACGGCACTTGCCCCGCGCATAACATTGATCGCGTTGACGTAGAATTCGCCGGAAATGCGGGCCGTGCCCTTGTCCTTGGCAAAAGTGATCATGCCAACCCCGGGGATCAGGTAGACAACCGCGTTGGGGTCCCTAAGCGCAGGCGAGTTATCGTGTTTGCAACGGTTGTAGTAGGCCGTGTAGTCCTCACGATAGGCCGCGACTTGCGCGGGCAGGCCTTCAAGCACTGCGTCGATGTTGTTCTGGGCCGGGTCGAAGCCGACGACCAAAGGGCGGATCTTAGTGCGCAGGAAGTGGTCGGGGCAGGACGTACCAAGGGCCGCCAGCGCCTCCATGTCCTTAGAATTCACGAACTCAAGCACCGAGTCGCTGTCGTTGAAATGCCCGACCATGTGCTGGTTGCCACTCACAAAGCCACGGATCGCGGGCATCAGCCGGGCGGCAATGGCCCGCCTGCTTTCCGGGGCGAGGCTCTCGTGGACCGCTCCGCCAAATGCCGGAACATCGGCGGTCTTTTCGGCCAACCACTTGGTCGCGACGTTGATCACGTCGATGGTGCAGTCATAGCAGTGTTTCGCCGTGTCAGCCCATGTGAACAATCCGTGACTTTCAAGGACAACGCCATCGGCACCCGGGTTTTCCAGGCAGAACTTTTCAAGCCACAGGCCCAGTTCATACCCCGGCCGTTTCCACGGCAGCCAACCGATCCGGTCACCGAAAATTTCCTGGGTCAGCTCCTTCGAATTCTTCGACGCTGCGATCGCAATAATCGCGTCGGCGTGGACGTGATCGACATGTTTGCGCGGCACATAGGCGTGCAAGGGCGTGTCAATTGAAGCCGCGCGCGGGTTCAGTTTGAAGGTGCAGTGGGGCAGATAGCCGACCATTTCATCTTCAAACTCGACCCCGCGATAAAGCCCCTTCAGCGCGTTCAGCTTGTCCATGTATAGCGTGGAGAAGCCGTCAAGTTTCATGGACCCGATGTCACCGCCGGAACCCTTGACCCAGAGCACCTCGACCTCTTTGCCGGACAGTGGGTCGGTTTCCATGACCTTCGCAGAGGTATTGCCACCGCCATAGTTTGTGACGCGCTTATCCGATCCCAGCGTGTTGGAGCGATAGAGAAGCAGTTCCGATTCGGACATACCACCTGCCACAGCGTCATCCCAGCGGTTCTCAAGAAGCTGATTTTCGATGGATTTCAACGTTCTGCCCTCCTCACGATGCAGCGGTTGGTACTGCACCATCGCATTTAGGCTTAGTAGTGTGCATCGTTATGTCAATCAAAAACAATCAAAAACAGTCATTCTGCAATGCAGAATGATTGAAAGTGATCGAAAATGATTGACAGCTGCGGCGAATCTGCGCAGCGTGGAGTGAATGGGAGGTGGCTTTGCACGAAAAAGAACGCCATAGGATCATCATTTCTGCGGTGCAGGATCGCCCCGTCGTGACGGTTGGGGACCTGTGCACCTTGACCGGCGTGTCCGAAGCCACCATCCGGCGCGACATTTCAACACTTCACATGAAACAGAAGGTACGCCGTGTCAGAGGCGGCGCTGAGGCGATAACGCCACCGCAGTTCGCCGGGCTGGCGGGCCGTCCGTTCGTCGTCAACGAAACCATGAATATCGCAGCGAAGCAGGCGATTGCGCGCGCGGCGGTTGAGATGTGTAGCGAAGGTGACAGCATCATCATCAACGGGGGCACAACGACCTTTCAGATGGTGCATCCGCTGGCCAACCGCAGGATGCAGGTCTTTACCAATTCGTTCCCGATTGCCGAGCACCTGCTGAAGCATTCGAAGAACACGATCATGTTGTCAGGCGGCGCGATCTACCGGGAACAGAACATAATCCTGTCGCCCTTTGACAACGACGTGACCCGCAACTTCTATGCAAAGCGCATGTTCATGGGGGCGCAGGGGCTGGGCCCCATCGGCCTGATGGAGGCCGATCCGCTTCTGATCCAGGCAGAACAGAAACTGATCGGACAGGCGGATGAGCTTGTCGTTCTGGTCGACAGTTCGAAATTCGCGCAGCGCTCCAGCCTGGTGCTTTGCCAGTTGGACCGGATCACGACCGTGATCACCGACGAAGGAATTCCTGACAAGGCGGCGGCCATGCTTGAGGCTGCCGATGTGAATCTGATCGTTGTCCAGTCGGGCAGCGTTCAAGAAAACGAGGTGGCCTCTTGACCGCCTCCGAAACCCGAGACCCAAACATGACTTTCTGGGAGGAACTATCATGAAGCGTCGTACTTTCACATCACTTGTCGCAGGGATGAGCCTTGCTGCCGGTATGTTTGGCACCACGGCGATGGCGCAGGACAACATGCGCATCGCTCTGGTCGTAAAAGCGCTTGGGATCGGCTTCTTTGAAGCGGCCGCCGAAGGCGCTGAAGAGGCTGCCGGAGAGCTTGGCAATGTCGAGATCATCTACACCGGCCCGACCGACACCACTGCGGAAGGTCAGATCGAGGTCATCAACTCCCTGATCGCGCAGGGTGTCGACGCCATCGCGATTTCGGCAAACGACCCCGATGCACTTGTGCCAGCGCTGAAACGCGCGATGGACCGCGGTATCACCGTGATTTCCTGGGACTCGGGTGTGGCTGAAGGCGGGCGCCAGATGCACCTGAACCCATCCTCGACACCACTGATCGGCAATACGATCATCAAGCTTGCCGCGGATCACATGCCGGATGGTGGTGAAGTCGCGATCCTGTCGGCGTCGGCCACGGCAACCAACCAGAACGCCTGGATCGAGGCCGCGAAAGAGGTTCTTCCGAACTATGACGGCGTAGATCTGGTGGCCACCGTCTATGGCGACGACCTCAGCGACAAATCCTACCGAGAAGCACAGGGCCTAATGGCATCCTACCCTAACCTGAAGGCGATCATCGCGCCAACGACCGTTGGCATCCTGGCGTCCTGCCAGGCGGTGACCGACGCGGGCAAGATCGGTGAGATCAACGTGACCGGTCTGGGCCTCCCGTCCGAGATGGCAGGCTGTGTTGATAGCGGTGCAACCAAGAGCTTCGCAATCTGGAACCCGATTGACCTTGGCTACTCGGCCACCATGCTTGCGCACGCAATCGCCAACGGTGCTGAAACCGGTGCCGGTGCCGAAATCCCGATGGGCCGCATGGGCTCGGTGACGCTGGATGACACCGGCTCGGCAGCCATGGCTGATCCGTTCACCTACGACAGCTCGAACATCGAACAGTTCAAGTCGATCTTCTAATCTGAACGACGTGTCTGGGCGTGGGCGATGACCCACGCCCCGACACCCCACTCTTCCCACATCCAGAAACACCGTCCATGCAGTTGGAATTGAGACCAGACGTGTCGAACGCCTCCGCCCCTACACCGCTTCTGAGCCTGTCCGGCGTGACCAAGACATTTCCCGGCGTGCGGGCCCTTTCAGATGTTTCGCTAAACCTCTACCCGGGCAAGGTCACGGCATTGGTGGGCGAAAACGGTGCTGGCAAGTCTACCGTGGTGAAGGTTCTGACGGGCATTTATCAACCCGACGAGGGTGACATCCGGATCGATGGCGAGGCTCTCAGTTTCCCGACACCGCAATCCGCTGAAACTGCTGGCGTGACCGCCATCCATCAGGAAACCGTCCTTTTCGACGAACTGACGGTGGCGGAAAACATCTTTCTCGGCCATGCGCCAAAGGGGCGATTTGGCCTGATCGACAAAACTGCCATGGCGACCCGCGCGCGCGAGATTCTGGATGGAATCGGGGCTAACATTGATCCGGGCGCGACGCTCAAGGACCTTGGAACCGCGAACAAGCACCTGGTTGCCATTTCCCGGGCGCTGTCCATCGACGCGCGCGTTGTGATCATGGACGAACCGACCGCAGCCCTCAGCCAGAAGGAAATCGAAGAGCTTTACGAGCTCGTCGAAAGCCTGAAGGCGCAAGGCAAGGCGATCCTCTTCATCAGCCACAAGTTTGACGAGATCTTTCGCATCGCCGACTTCTACACCGTCTATCGCGATGGCCAGATGGTCGGCGAAGGGGCGATTGTAGATGTCAGTGAGCCGGAACTGGTCAAGCTTATGGTGGGCCGCGACGTAAGCCAGATTTTCCCCGAACGCGACCACAACGTCGGCCACGGTATCCTCGAAGTCGCGGGGTACGACCACCCGACCGAATTCGCGGACATCGGTTTCACGCTCGGGCGCGGCGAAATCCTCGGGTTCTACGGGCTGGTCGGCGCAGGTCGGTCCGAATTCATGCAGGCCCTTTTCGGGATCACCCGCCCCTCGGGCGGAACCGTGAGGGTCGACGGGGCACCGGTTTCGATTGCATCGCCCGCCGACGCGGTCGCAAGTGGTATCGTCTATGTCCCGGAGGACCGGGGCAAACAAGGCACAATCGGCGCATTGCCGATTTTTCAGAACGTGACGCTACCGTCACTCGCTCGCACATCGCGCAGGGGGTTCATCAAGCTGGCCGAGGAATTCAAGCTGGCGCGGGAGTATACCGAACGTCTCGACCTGCGCGCCGCTTCGCTGGACACCGATGTCGGCAACCTGTCGGGCGGCAACCAGCAGAAGGTCGTGATCGCCAAATGGCTCGCCACCCAGCCCAAGGTCATCATCCTGGACGAGCCCACCAAGGGCATCGACATCGGGTCCAAGGCCGCCGTGCATGAATTCATGGCAGAGCTTGCCGCGCAAGGGCTCGCCGTCATCATGGTCAGTTCCGAAATCCCCGAGATCGTGGGCATGTCGGATCGTGTGATCGTCATGCGCGAAGGGCGCATCGTGGCGGAACTGGCCCGCGACCAGATCACGCCCGAAACGCTTGTCAGCCACGCCGCGGGGATCAGGGAGGCCGCGCAATGAAACGTATCCTCGCCTCCCGCGAACTTTTGCTGCTGGTCGCCATCGCATTGGTGCTTGGCATCATCTCAAGCCGCTTCCCGGCGTTCATCACGCTGTCGAACCTGGCTTCCGTCTTCAACGACACATCGCCGCTTATCCTGCTAGCCATCGGCCAGATGATCGTGATCTTGACAAAGTGCATCGACCTCTCGGTCGCCGCCAACCTCGCGCTGACCGGAATGGTCGTGTCCTTGATCAATATCTCGGCACCCGGTCTGCCGATTATCGTAACGCTGGTCGTGGCCACCGGGTTCGGGGCGTGCCTTGGAATGTTCAACGGCATCCTTGTGTGGAAACTGGACATCCCGCCTATCGTGGTGACGCTTGGCACCATGACCATCTTCCGGGGAACCATCTTCCTTCTGACCGAGGGCAAATGGGTCAACAGCCACGAGATGAGCGACACTTTCAAGGCATTCCCGCGCACCGAGCTTCTTGGTCTTCCGGTGCTAAGCTGGTTTGCCATCGCGGTGGTGATCCTTTTCACCATCGTCATGACCCGCACCACCCTGGGCCGCGCCTTCTACGCTGCCGGGGGCAACCCCCATGCGGCGACCTATGCCGGGATCAATGTGGGCCGGACCCAGTTCTGGGCCTTCACGATCTCTGGCGCGCTGGCCGGTCTGACCGGCTACCTCTGGGTCTCTCGTTTCGCGGTTGCTTATGTCGATGTTGCCGGGGG
Source organism: Ruegeria sp. CF4 (assembly GCF_056537345.1). Taxonomy (NCBI): domain Bacteria; kingdom Pseudomonadati; phylum Pseudomonadota; class Alphaproteobacteria; order Rhodobacterales; family Roseobacteraceae; genus Ruegeria; species Ruegeria sp. CF4. Next base: position 16,266 of record NZ_JBQFRJ010000009.1, read on the forward strand.
GTTTGAATTGACCGTCGTGGCGGCCTGCGTCATTGGCGGCGTGTCGATCATGGGTGGCATCGGTTCGGTCCCCGGCGCGCTGCTGGGCGCGCTGTTTCTCGGCATCATTGCCAATGCCCTGCCGGTCGTGAACATCTCTCCCTTCTGGCAGATGGCCATCTCGGGCGGCGCGATCATCGTCGCAGTTGTTCTGAATGCCCAGGCCAACCGGACGAAGGGCCGCATCATCCTCAAACGCGCGGAGCACGCGACATGACCACGACGACACGCGCGATCCCCGATCGCCTGCGCTCGCCGCTGGAGCGGAACCTGAAAAGCTGGGAAAGCCTGCTGATGCTGGTCGCAATCGGCATCTTCATCGCCAACAGCTTCGCCTCACCCTATTTCCTGAATGCCTGGAACCTCTCCGACGCGACCTTCAACTTCACCGAAAAGGCGATGATCGCCTTTGCCATGGCCCTGCTTATCATCTCTGGCGAAATCGACCTCAGCGTCGCCGCGATCATCGCACTGGCTTCGACCGCCATGGGCGCCGCTGTGCAGGCGGGTGTCGGGACAGAGGGGCTGGTCCTGATTGGTCTGGCCGTCGGTCTGGCCTGTGGCGCGGTAAACGGTTTCCTCGTCACCGGCCTTGGCCTGCCATCCATCGTCGTCACCATCGGCACGATGAGCCTTTTCCGCGGGATCAGCTTCATCGTGTTGGGCGATCAGGTCTACAAGGGCTATCCAGCCGATTTCGCCTTCTTCGGGCAGGGTTATGTTTGGTGGGTGATATCCTTCGAATTCGTCCTCTTCGCCATCATTGCGGTGATCTACGCGGTCATCCTCCACATGACCAATTTCGGCCGCGCGGTCTATGCCATCGGAAACAATGCCACCGGGGCGCTGTTTTCGGGCATTCGGGTGGGCCGGGTGAAGTTCACCCTGTTCCTGCTGACGGGCCTGATGTCCGGGGTCGCCGCCGTCTGCCTGACATCCCGCCTCGGCTCGACCCGGCCCTCCATTGCCTTCGGGTGGGAACTTGAGATCGTGACCATGGTCGTCCTTGGCGGGGTCAACATCCTCGGCGGCTCCGGCTCCATCCCCGGCGTTGTGATCGCGGCCTTTGTCATGGGGCTTGTGACTTTCGGACTTGGCTTGCTGAACGTGCCCGGTATCGTGATGTCGATTGTTATCGGGGCGTTGCTGATCACGGTCATCGCGCTGCCCCGGCTCTGGTCGATGTGGAGGGGCTGAAATGGAAAAATACGCCTTCAAGATGAAGCTCAACCCGGGCTGCAGGGATGAATACGAAAAGCGCCACGATGAGATTTGGCCAGAGCTTGCCACGCTGCTGAAAGACGCGGGCGTGTCTGATTATTCGATTCATCTGGACGAGGAAACGAACATTCTTTTTGGCGTCCTCTGGCGCACCGACGACCATAAAATGGATGCCTTGCCCCGCCACGAGATCATGCAGCGATGGTGGGCGCATATGGCGGACATCATGGAAACCAAGCCCGACAACGAACCCGTGGCGGTGCCGCTGACGCCCGTCTTCCACATGCCATGACCCCCCGGCACGTCGCCGTCATCGACATCGGCAAGACCAACGCCAAGCTTACGCTGGTCGATGCGACTGACATGTCCGAATTGGAGGTGCTGACCCGGCCTAACATGGTTCTCGCCGCTCCACCCTATCCGCACTTCGATGTTGAGGCGATCTGGCGCTTCCTTCTGGACGGGTTGGAGCAGTTTCAGAAGGCGCACGGCGTAGATGCCATTTCCATCACAACCCACGGGGCGTCTTGCGCCCTGATCGCGCCAGACGGCGCGCTTGCTGCCCCGATCCTCGACTATGAGCACACAGGTCCTGATGATCTGGCCGCGGCGTACGACGCCATCCGCCCGCCCTTTGAGGAAACCGGATCGCCAAGGTTGCCGATGGGCCTGAACCTGGGTGCGCAGTTGCATTGGCAATTTGAGCAGGACCCCGCGCTTCGCGAACGCACCGCCACCATTGTTACCTATCCGCAGTACTGGGGGCATCGCCTGACAGGAGTGCCGGCCAGCGACGTGTCGTCCCTTGGTTGTCACACGGATCTGTGGAATCCGTCCAAGGCGCACTATTCTTCGTTGGTCGAACGGTTGGGCATATCTAAAAAAATGGCGCCCGCGCGCAAATCTGCGGAGGTTCTCGGACCCGTGTTGCCGCAGGTCGCATCGCAAACCGGCCTGCGCTTTGACACGCCTGTGCACTGCGGCATCCACGATTCAAACGCATCGCTTTTGCCTCATGTACTGACCCGAACCGGGCCGTTTTCCGTCGTTTCGACCGGGACATGGGTCATTGCCATGACCATCGGCGGCGAAGAAGTAACTCTGGAACCCTCGCGTGACACGCTTCTTAACGTCAACGCACTGGGTGCCCCGGTACCCTCCGCCCGTTTCATGGGGGGACGCGAGTTCGAGTTGGCGATGAACGGTCAAACCACTCAATCTGCAGAGCAATTCCTTGACCTGGTCGCGAAAGACGGCCCCATTCTCTTGCCCGCAATGGTCCCGGACAGCGGACCGTTTCAGGGGCAAAAACACAGCTGGATGGGGTCAGAGCCCTTGCCCGGAACCCAGGAACGCGCGGCGGCGGTGAGTTTTTACCTCGGATTGATGACCGCGGAATGCCTGTCGCTGACCGGACACAAGGGCCCCATTATCGTCGAAGGTCCATTTGCAAGGAACAAAGGCTTCGCCAGTATGCTCGCCGCGGCGACAAACTGCAGGGTCGACGCGACCGTCACCGCAACAGGGACGAGCCAGGGGGCCGCCCTCTTGGCAACAGGCGCACTCCCCGAGCGCGCGGCCTTCAACATCGAAACCTATTTTCACAAGACCGACGTGAGCTACCAACGTTACGCGAACAGTTGGCACAGAGCCGCAAAAGCAGGCCTGGAACCACGCCCATAGATAGGATACCCCAACGACCTGCACGGAACTCCGATTGCAGACATTGGGGACCAGCGTGAAACTGTACGGAATGGGCTCAAAGCAGACCTCGGAGCTCGCGCGGCAACGCCGTGATACAGTGCTTTGTCAACGTCGGGTTGTCGTTTTGGGAGGGCATGGCGGATCGGAGGATCAGTCATGGAAACACCAAACTTGCCAGCCATTCGTGCTCTTCGCCCCGCTTGGAACCAAGGCCGTATCGTTGGACAGAAACGACCACTGAAACCGAAACATGTTTGGGCGATCCGGGTTAGACTGGAGCTTGCCGAGAACCACCGCGACCTCGCACTCTTCAACATGGCAATCGATAGCAAGCTCAGAGGTTGTGATCTTGTGAAGATGAAAGTGGTCGACGTCATGGCGTCCGGCCAAATCAAAGAGCGCGCCTCGGTCCTGCCAAGCAAAACGCAGAAACCGGTGCGCTTCGAGATTTCGGAAGGCACCCGGGCTTCCGTCGAGAAGTGGATGGAAGACGACCTCATGGTCGGATCCGAGTATCTTTGGCCGGGCCGTTTTCATGAGAGGCTTCATATCTCGACACGCCAGTATGCGCGGATCGTCCGCGATTGGGTCACATCGATCGGTCTGGAAGCGAGCGCATATGGAACGCACTCAATGCGGCGAACAAAGGTTACCCAGATCTACAAGAAAACGGGTAACCTGCGCGCGGTTCAGCTTTTGCTTGGGCATACAAAGATGGACAGTACCGTAAGATACTTGGGCGTCGAACTTGAGGATGCACTCGCAATTGCAGAAGCCATTGAAATCTGAGAATTTGGGCCGGCTTCGCGGGCGGCCCTTTCCAAACCTTCGACCTACCTTCAAGATGCTGCGGTCGCAGTCCGCTTTGCGGTAATTCGCTGCAACGCATATCTAAGTGACGTCCGAACTTGTAGATCGCGGATGTCGCGACCATTCTGGATTGAGCCATTCAATTAACCAGGTATCCAGAGACAGCATCGAACTTTAGCTTGAGTGCAGAGGTAGGGTCTTATTGCGTCTGAGTCCTCGCGAGTTGTACCATGATTTAGAATGAACAATCGCTCGCAGGAGGTGCCGTGGCAAACGCAAGTGCTTTGATCGGATCTTGGAAGATGGACGCTTGGACACGCACTTCAGTCGAGACTGGGGAGACGACCGACGTCTTGGGGTCAGCGCCAATCGGGTATATCGCATATCATGCTGATGGTCGAATGATGGCCACCGTCTTTCGCCGAGATCGGCCCATGCCGGGCAAAGACGACTGGTCTATGGAGCAGAAGGCGCAGATGTTCGATGACATGCTCGCCTACGTTGCATCTTACACACTAGAAGAGGATCGCGTCATTCACCATGTAGACGGCTCATGGAACCCAAAATGGGCTGGCGATGTGTCTCGTCCGTTCAAGCTAGCGGGGGACAGGTTGGTGATTAGCGGTGCCCCCGGCGTCGACCCAAGGACAGGTGAAAAAGTAGTCTACCGAATGGAATTCAGCAAGGTTTAAAACCTGCCATGAGGTGTTCGATACGCGAGACACCGGGCCGGCCAATCGCAGTAGGCTCAATGAACGTCAACCACTGACCATGGCCGACGTTCGAGCCGTGCGACGTCTATGCCTGGATCGCGGACATATCGGTCGATGGATCGTAGCAGATTGCTAGTGAAGACCTTACTAGACATGATGGTAAAACATGAAGTGGTGAGGAGTTCTGTAGTTGGACTATTTGAGAACATCGGACGATCGTTTCGTGAACCTGTCAGGTTATACATATGCACCGAATTACGTAGATGACCTGCCGGGCTATGAAGGTCTTCGGGTGCATTATGTGGATGAAGGCGCAGACGATGCACGCCGAACGTTCTTGTGCCTGCCAGGAGAGCCAACTTGGGCCTACCTGTATCGTCGCATGATACCCATTTTTTCGAACTCAGGTGCGCGGGTGGTTGTGCCCGACTGGTTGGGTTTTGGCAGGTCAGACAAACCTACCAACGACGCGGTCTACACCTTCGATTTTCACCGAAGGATGATGCTTGCCTTCGTAGAGAAACTCGATCTTCAGAACATCACCTTGGTTGTGCAAGACTGGGGCGGCATCCTGGGACTGACATTACCAGTGGATCAACGCGACCGGTATTCCCGATTGATCGTCATGAATACGGCAATCCCCGTCGGAGAGGATCTCGGAGAAGGCTTCAAAAGCTGGAAAGGCTATGTGGCAAGCCGGCCCGACTTGGATTGCAGCGCATTGATGAAACGGGCCTGTCCACATTTAACTGAGTCAGAAGCGCAAGCCTATGAAGCGCCGTTCCCGGACCAACGCTACAAGGCAGGCGTTCGCCGCTTTCCGCAAATGGTGATGATTGAGCCAGGGATGGACGGCATCGACACAGCAAAGCGTGCCAGAAAGTTCTGGCAATCTGAATGGGAGGGAGAAAGCTTCATGGCCGTCGGATCGAAGGATCCGGTTCTGGGCATCCCAGTGATGAACCAACTGCGCCAGATTATCAGAGACTGTCCGGAACCGATGGTTTTGGAGGAGGCTGGGCATTTTGTGCAAGAGTGGGGCGAACCCATTGCGCAGATGGCACTTAAACACTTCGGCGACTGTAGCTGAGCAAATGCCGACTAGCCCCGCCGTGACAGTTCGCTTTGGGTCTACTTCGGTTCCATTCCGGACTTCGGTGCTGTTGCAGCACAGACCCCTGCCCCGCTGTCAATTGATCACGCAGCGGCCCTGAGCGGTCGCTCGATTGAGTACCTGAATGCTGCAGTCGCAGCCCGCATTGCCGACATTCGCTGCAGCAGCAAAATCTGGTCTGGTTCGAACTCACAGATCGCGGACAAAGCAGCCAACAAGGGCAATTTAGCTTGGTATTCCAGCTTGAAGAAACGCGCGTTCCAAACGCTTCCGATCGTCTTCATTCTCTACCAATTGCAAGAAGTTCCATCCGGTAAGCCTGAAATCCGGGAAATCAGATCTTAATCGCGTCACCGTTTCTTCGCTCGCTGTCAAATCACCTACTAAATAGTAAGACGCCGCCGCCCAGCATAATGCCGGAGGTCCCACTGGCCCGCCTCGTTGAACGTTCCTTTCGTACGCGGCCAACGAGTCTTTGTAGTTGCCCGCCATGAAGTTCGCATGGCTAATGACATTAAGATAAGGCCCGCTTACGAAATTTGGGCTTATTCTGAATGCTGCCTCGGCGGCTGCGATGGACTCTGAGGATTTGCCGCGCATGCCGTTGATCACTGCCACAAAAATATGCGCGTCCGGATCATTGGGCAGGAGATCCAAACCTTTATTCGCGGCTTCGATCGCCTCATCAAACCGTCTTTGCGCCAGCAGAGCCACACCGAGAATAGTATGGGACCATCCAAAATTGGGATCTAACGCAATCGCTTTGTAGGCCAGAGCTTCGGCACGGGCCCCAAGCATTTCGGGGTCCGTGTGCCCCCACAACGCGCCGAAACTGACTATCCAAGATAGCCCTGCGTAGCCTCCGGCAAATTCAGGTGCTTGCTCAACCACCTGTTCGAAGAGCTCCTTTGCAGCCAAGATGCGGGGTGGAATTGGCGGGAAGGGCGTCGCTTTGGCGCGAACAAAAAGTTCATATGCTTCCAAATTGTGCGTGTGTACATCGTGTAGACGTTTCTCTTCAGACTTGGTCAATCGTATTGAGAGCTTTGAAACGACTTCCTCACAGACTTGATCCTGAAGCTCAAAAACCGCGTCAAGAGATCCATCGTATCGCTCGGCCCAGAGATGCCCTCCTGTCTTTGCATCTATCAACTGAACATTTATGCGCACACGTTCGCCCAGTTTCCGCACGCTTCCTTCAATGATGTTTGCAACTCCTAGTGTGCGCCCGACACTTGGAATATCCAATGCCTGCCCCTTGTAGACAAAGGTCGAGTTTCTGGCGACCACAAACAAACCAGATAACTTGGACAGATCTGTAATCAGGTCCTCGGTTAAACCATCAGCAAAATAGTCTTGTTCGGGGTCGGCCGACATATTGTCGAACGGCAGAACGGCAATCGATGGAAGATCAGGCACGCTCAGGTCTGCGGCAAAGTCTTTTTCGCTAGGCACCGGCCCTGCGCCCCAATGCCAAATCCGGACAGGCCGTGGGATGTTTTTGACATTGTGTTCGCCACCGTCAATCCATTCTACATCAATTTTACCCACGATCTGCCTGTAGGCTTCATCAGATACGCTGATCCCACCGGGACTGGCGAGCGGCTCTATTCTCGCTGCAATGTTAACACCGTCTCCAAAGATGTCGCCGTCCTCAATGACAACATCGCCAATATGCACGCCAACTCGCATGCTAATGCTTTTGGTTAAGGCATCATTGGCATTTTGAGCCTTCAGTTTCTCTTGCAATTCCACGGCAGCTTCGACGCTCCCAACGGCAGAAGAAAAGTCGATCAGAAAACCATCACCCATTGTCTTAACGATATGACCGCCGCGTTTTGCGACGATGGGTTCAATCAGGTCCTTCTTCAATGCCCGCATTTTATTGAGAGTGCCGATTTCGTCATCGGCCATCATCGCAGAATAGCCCACAACATCGGCTGCAACGATAGATGCCAGTTTGCGATTGGTCGAATTGGTCATGGCTGGGACGCTAAAGTCGGAGGATAGAAAAAGCGAACAGATATTTGCACGATGAACTTTCCAAGTGAGATGATGATGTAGTCCATCCAGGCAAGTCTTTGTTCAGAAGGTGATAAGATCCTTACCTACATCACTTTTGCGCTCAAAACAGTCTATTGCCGTGGGACATGGAACGACCGTCGGGAAAACGACTGCTTTGAACTCACTGCCGCCATAGAGGCGAACGCAGCATCTGCTCGATAGGTCCGACTGGTTCAGATGGAGAGTGGCCCAAACCGGACACTGAGCGCGTTTGCCAATGCCGCAATGCGGCTTCGTCGAAGCGGACGTTGGTTTGGGTGGCTGCTATCGGGAAGTTGCCAACCGAAACCTGTCCCTGAAAGCCACAAAAAGAAACTTCGACACCAGGGCTGTAGGTCTGCGATTACTCAAGTTTCCGCAACATTGCATCTCTCGCCAGTGCAGCGCCAGATGTCCACGCTTTCTCAACTTCTCTTAGAAGCTGGGTTTTTCGGCCGTCGGAGGGACCGTGAATGATGGCGGACCGAACGTCATACAAATGCTTGACCTTGGCCTTGATGAGCTCCTTTTCTTCCTCACTCTCGCCCAGCAGTTCTGCCGTTCCATTCTGAAGAAACTTGCTAATGGGTTCATTTCTTGGCGGCTTGAATATCCGCTCAAAGACAATGGCCAAATCTAGAATTCGATCATGTGCTCCAAAACGTCCGTCGCGACCATGGGCTTCGGCCATGCGATACATAGTAGATGCGAGATCGGCATAGGCGGTTGTCGCTCTTCCAGAGAACAGGTCTTTAGCTCTTTCGAGTTGGCTAAAGTCGGCGTCGGTGAACTCTCTGAACGGATCGAACAGGTGGCTTATGGATCGACCTTTGTGAGGTGACTTTGGCCCGTGATGCCGACCAAGTAATTCGGACGCGGTTCGTGAAATGCAGCCTTCTAGGGTCATGATCCGGGACGTTCGTGTCCCAAGCGTCACCGCAAGCAGATTTGAAAACTCCTCTGTCCAACGATGAAACAAGGGCGGAGGTGCTTTGTAGGGGCTATTGGCCATCGAATGTCTGTTGCGGACGCTTGGTTTCCAAGAGAACCTGTGGACAATGGCATAAATGCCCTCTATGCGCCGCCGTTCAGCGTGCTCCGGAGCCACTTCCTGAAGCCATTTGCGATCAATGTATTCCTCAATGAGAGAGAGCGGAACAAGCGCGTAACCCTCACCAAGGTCGATCTCTTGCGGGCTGCGAAGTCCGTAGAACAATGCGGCATCCATACCGATGTTTAGGCCGTCTTCATCGGCTGGATTGGTTTGAGATGTAGACGACAAAAGCAACGCGTTAAGTTTTGAAGCAGTTTGGAGAAAGCCTTCTTTTGATGTCGCCGGATTCAGCGCCATCTGGCCCACAATGAGAGCGCTGAGGCTGGTGAGCGAAGTTCCATTCAAGACGCCAACCTGAACGTCATTAACGTTTATCCGCTTTCCTAGGGCACGGGCCAAAACCGGGTGATCTCGCAAGACTCCACGGACCGGATCGAGTGCAGCCTTCAATGGTGCGAAATACTCATTGGTTCCAAAGCGAAATGAATGCGTCGCGTCCTCGTAGATCATAAAATGATCGCCGGCCGGAAAGGGAGTTTCATCGCGTCCGTTGTAGGTCACCGTTGTGGGGAAACCGTGAGATTCCCAATACCGCTTAAGGAATGGCTTTTGTGCCTTGGCGAGCGCAACAAGACTGTCCGCCAACCTTTCTTCCCAGAATCTTTCTTCTATTTTTGCCATAGCTATTCAACAGACTCAAAATCCGGGGCCGAACCTAAGACGTCCTCCAGTTGAGGCACAACGCAAAAGTTTGATCGACGAGTCTCGTGACCGGGGGCTATTGAAACCAGTGGCTTGCGAAGACGGATCTAGTGGGCGATAAAACTACACTGGACAGATTGGATTCATCTGCGTTCCGGGCCATCCTATGCCACATGGCGTTTGGTATTTTCATTCATCGGACTGATTCAATTTACGATGATGTCCCCTCAGAACGATATCAGTTTCCGCGGCAATATCTGACGCGCGTTCAGCAGTGCGTGGGCGATTGGATCGTTTATCTCGAACCAAGCAAGGTCAAGGATACCAAGGGTTACTTTGCCGTGGCCAAGGTTCAGGAAGTCATACCGGACCCACAACATGACGACATGCATATCGCCGTCATTGAGCCAGGCACATATCTCGATTTTGGCGATCCAGTGCCGTTTCGCGAAGCAGATGAAATTGTTGAGCGGGGCCTCTTAAACGACCGAGGAAAAATCTCCGGGCGCGCCCAGGCTGCGGTGCGGCTTCTCTCATCCGAAGATTTCGCGCGGATAGTTGAGCGCGGTCTTGGACAAGATTACGACGTCTTGCCGAGAGTGGACCTGGCCACTCCAAACAGATTTCAGGAAGCGCAAATGCCGTTCCAGCATCTGTCGGACCGCGAACGCATCAAGCAACTGACCAGCCGCGCCGTAAGGGACCGCAACTTCAGAAAGAATGTTCTGCGTGCATACGGAGAGCGATGCGCAATTACCGGACTACGTCTGATCAACGGCGGAGGGCGCGCTGAGGTGGAGGCCGCTCATATCAGGCCGGTCGAGCAGGATGGTCCAGATATTGTGAGCAATGGACTGGCATTGTCAGGGACAGCGCATTGGATGTTCGACCGCGGGCTGGTAGGTCTTGCTGACGATCTGACCATTCTTGTCTCTCGCCAAAGCAACGACACGGAAGCCGTGAAGGCGATGATAAACTCCTCGGGCAAGCTCTTGGCGCCGGGGCGACCGGCCAATCGCCCAAGGGCTGAGTTCCTTACTTGGCATCGCGAGAACTGCTTTAAGTCGTAGCGGCCAAGAGCCGACCTTGAGCAAAGCAGTCTAATACTGCCTCTGCAGCCCGAATTGCCGACCTTCGCCAAAGGTAGCTCAGTTCTGGTACTTCCCCCAGCATGCAATACGTCACCTTCTTGGCGGCTTTTAGATCTTCATCACTAACGTGGGCAACTGCTACGTTATTTTAGTTCTTGGCGCCTGCTGCATTGCGTCCCCCCCGGATTCCTTCGCGACCGTTGCATCTTTCGTCTGTGTGCCATCTTTCCTGGCGTCGCTAAAGTCCAGATTTTCATATGTACGCCTGAATGGCTTCTAGATAATCGTAAACTTCATAATGGGTTGCGCCATCGCGCTCATACTTGGACCGCTCTTTGATCTCATCCACAGTCATGTTCCTCATGACGTATGAGGTCAGGATGTGCTTGGTGTAGCGCTTGGATGCCCGCAGCCGTTCACCGTTGAGGTCAACAGGTTTGAACGTGAGCCCCTTGTTGTCGATAGCGTCCCGCATAGCTGTGGCAAATGCCGTAGGTAGGTCACCAAAGTCTGGATCAAAGCCGTTCGGCAACTCTATCAATCCATCGGACAACCGCGCGATTGTGTCCGGGTGCACAAAGTTCTCCACTTCGCGCTTACTGGTCATGAATGCCGTTCGATCCTTCCAAGCGTTGATCTCATTCAAACGCCGCTGCTTGTCTTCATGAGCTGGCAGCGCTTCTGCTGACCGATCCGAGTCAAAGATTACGACCTGTGGAAGATCAAGGTTGGACAGGTAGTCCCGCTCAACCCAGTCCTTGAGCGTCTCGCCGCCACCAAGCGCCCAGAAGATTTTGTCGTGGTCCAGAGGCGGCAGCTCGCCAGATTCAGACAAGACCAATGACAGCGAAACTAGGGCGTCGATGTCGGTCTTACCTTCCACCAACACCGCAACCTTCACAGTCTGGCCAAGTATCGGGTCGGGCAGCACACCCAACGCCTCTGCCACTTCGGCATATACTTCTGGGTCGCCAGAACGGATACGAACGTTTCCGTCATCTCCCCGGTCAATGTACCGCAGGCAGTCCACCGGCATCAGTTCCGCCAAAGCAGGCATGTGCGTCGTGACAAGGACTTGGTCGCCCGCTTCAGCAACTTCCATAAGAGCGGTAACGATACGACGCTGGTTGTCCGGATGCTGCGATGTCTCAGGTTCTTCGATGGCGTAGATTACCGGCACTTCCCCGTCGAAGGCACCTTCACCTGCTTCCTTTCGCTTCTTTTCCGCTTCGGCCTGAAAGAAACTCATGAGTATCAATCGCCGGACGCCTGAACCGCGCTTGTTCAAAGGGACGCCGTCATCGCTCTCAAGATCAACCTTGAACATGTTGGCCCAAGACGGTGACCGGAACTGTGGCGTCAGTGAGTTCGCTAGGTCGGGATATGCCGCCTGAAGCTGTTCGAGAGTCCGCTTCGCAGTGTCTTCGGCCCGAACCCTCACCTTCTCAACAACATCCGCGAGATCATCCTGAATATCGGCCAGCGCCTTTTGCACGGCGGCCTTCATCGGGTTCTGTACTTCCGGGTCTTGGTCGCTCGACGCCCGATCAGAGCGGAACAATGCATATAGCGGAAGTCTAGCTTGGATCGCGCCCCACACGGCTTTGCCGTTGTCATCGTTGAGAGGGACGTTTTGAAGTTCCAGTAACAGACTGCCACCGACGCTCTGGTAGACAGCTTGCCGCATAGACGGGTTTTCGTTGAGGTTGCAGTCGTCTTGAAGACCCATCTCCTTCACGAGCGCCTTTAAGGCTGTGTTGTTCTTCTGAAGTAGACCTTGGACCTTCTCTTCTGTTGGGTGGACCGCTCGAGCGAAGACTTTCGCAGCACCTGGGCGTTGCACGGCGAGGTTAAAGATCTTGTGTATCTCGAGATGGCGCAGACGAGCAGTTTCGTAGGTTTCGGTCTTTAAGGCGACACCTCTTTTTTCGAGCCAGGCCGGACCCGGCTTTATGCTTGGAGCAACAGGCACTTGAACGTTTTCTTCCTGTTCTCGAGCTTTTGCCTTACGTCCAACGGACGAAAATTTTAGAGCACGTTCCGCAACCCCCCTGCCCTTCTCCGTCCTTTGGCGCAATAAACGCCATCTGCATTCAGAAAACGCAACGTGTAGTTTTAAATGCGGCCGACGTCTGCGAAATATCTCGTGTGCGAACTAGCGATTACCTGCGGGCGACGAAAGTGAACCTGTTGTCTTCCTTCAGCGCGGTCAGGTCAAATTAGTCTGCGCCAAGCATATGCAAAATCTCTGTAGCCGCGAGACAATCAGGCGTTTCAAAACCGGATGTGAATTTGCCTTGAACGTCAGACAAAAGGTTCAAGGCTTCTGCTTGCGCACCACGCGCAGCCAATAGTTTTGCTAAAGGAATGGCTGCTCGACGTTCCCAACTGAGTGCCGACTGATTTTTTGCAACCACAATTGCTTCACGATAAAGACGCTCAGCTTTGTCAGTATCGCTCAGAACGAGTGCAAGCTCCGCTTGTGCGCATCTTGTGTCGGCTTCATCCCACCGTTGACCGGTTTTATCCATCATGGGATCAATTTCGTTCAGGGCGCTTTCTGCCTTTGCGAACGCACTAAGGCCGATGTACGCACGCGCCTCTGCACGCAGGACACAGCCGATGAACACCCATGTGTTCGCTTTTAACAGAGCAGATTTGCAGTCAGCGACGTCAGCCAGAGCCGCATCGTATTCGCCCGTTTCCGCGTAAATGGCCGCGCGCGGCATAAGGCCTATTCTGCGCCAGATATCAATCTTTGCCAGATCGCTGACGGCAAGTGTTTTATGGGACCAGTCAAGTGCATCCGGATCGCGGTTCAAATACTTCAGGTAAGTGAGATGCCCGAACAAATAGGCTTTACTCAAGGCCGGATGATCAGGCAGGTTCGCGGTCTCGGCCGCTGCTTCTGCATGTTCGTAGGCACTTGCAATGTTACCGAGAAACCACTGCGTCAAAGCCATATAAGCACTCGCAGCTGCTTTGGCGTCTGTTCCGAACCGGCTGGCCTGATCTGCATCGCGCACAGGATCATATTGGCTGAGAGCTTTGTTGTAGTAAGGTAGGCTTTCGCGAAACCTGCCCATCATTGTTTGAGAAGTCGCGACCATACGATGCGCAATGCTTTTGAAGTTATGGGGATCTTCCTCAGGCAAGTCCCTGAGCACCGATAGTCCTAATGCTTCGGCCTCTGGCAGACTGGCACTCACATAGCGACCAACCCACTCTCCGTATCGTATAACGGGCCATTCCGGCGTATCTTCCAGACCGACCAACAATCTACTTGCCCGTTCAAACGCTTCAACCGTCGACTTTGCAGAGTAGCCGTCTGCACCGATCAAAGCCACGCCCCGCTTTGTCGCCACGGACAACATCTCGCGTGGACTTTCGCTCTTCTGCTCGAGCAGACGCATCGCAGCCGCGTAGTGGGCTGTGCCCTCACGGTAAGCCGGACGGCGCACTGCCAGATCACCCGCCTTGTGGTAATACTCGATCGCTGTATTGGCCATGCCAGCGGCCTCGGCATGGCGTGCGACGATTTCGGGCGGGGCCGCGCTTGCAAGTGCTGCGACCAGCCGTTCGTGAACTTTGCGCCGCCGGGACAGAAGCAGGCTTTCGTAAGCCGCGTCGCGGACCAGCGCGTGTTTAAAGACATATCGCTCGTTTTCGCCAACGCCGCGTCGGAACACCAATTCAGCAGAGGCGAGTCCCGCCAGACCCTGCCTGAGTTCAGCTTCGTCGCGTTTTGTGGCTGTCATCAGCAGTTCAAGATCAAACTCACGACCGATACATGCCGCGGATTGCGCGATTTCTTTTATTTCGGGGGTGCGATCCAACCGGGCCATCAGTGAATCGTGTAGCGATGCTGGGATTGCTGCCTTTCCACCTTCAACCACCGCTTTGGTCAGTTCTTCTACGAACAGCGGAACGCCGTCCGTGCGCTGAATAATCGCCTCGACGGTTTCGGGCGGCAGTTCTGCGCCGCCCAGTCGTTCGACGATCGCGTCGACGCCGGCCCTGCCAAGCCGGTTGAGCGCCAGCCGCGTCACATGCGGATGGGCTGCAAGGTCCGGCTGGCTATCTGGCCTCGATGTCAAAACCATCAACACCGGGGCGTCTGCCACTGCATCGATCGTTAACTCGAGCAACTCTAACGTCGTTGGATCAATCCAATGTGCATCTTCCAAAAAAAACGCAACGGGCTTATCCGTGGCAAGTCGCTGTACCTGTCTTGACAATACCTCCAGCGTTTTTGACCGCAGCGGTCCAAGCGCGAGACCATGTGCGCCATACCGGTCGCTGCCATCAAGCCCCATAAGCTCCGCAACAATTGGCATATCGGCACGGTCAAACAATGCCTCTAGCTTGGTCAAACGATTGTCATCGGTATCGTCGCGCGACAACCTTGCCGCGCGCCGCAATTGTTGCGTGACCGGCCAAAAGGCACTGTCCCTATGAAATGGGGAGCACTGATAGAGAAGTCGGGTATGCGGCTCTTCGGCGATCTTGTCCTCCAGTGCGCGCATGATGCGCGACTTTCCGATCCCCGCCTCGCCAACGAGAAGCACGGCTTGACCTTCACCGCTGCGTGCAGTTTTCCAGCGCTCCAATAGGAGGGCCAACTCCTGATCTCTGCCCACGATCGGAGGTGCCATACCGTCCGCACGTAGCTCAAAGCGGCTTTCGCGGGAGCGCTCACCCAAAACCTTATATGCAGATACAGGCTCCTCGATTCCCTTGATATCCAGAGGGCCTGTTGGCTCCGTTTGGAAGGATGCGGAAACAAGCTTGTGCGTGGCCTCTGCGACGAAAATTTCTCCTGCACCAGCCGCGGCTTCCAGCCGTGCAGCCAGATTGGGCGCATCACCAACCACCGTCTGTTCAAGAGCAGTTCCGTGGCCAACCAGTTCGCCAACAACCACGAGACCTGTGGCGATACCCACGCGACAAGCGAGGCTTTGCCCACCCGCTTCCAAATACGCTACAGCCTGGACCACGGCAAGCGCTGCGCGCACGGCACGTTCTGCTTCATCTTCATGCGCCTGCGGCCAACCAAAATACGCAATAACGCCGTCACCCATAAATTTGGCCACGTGCCCGTTCATTCGAGTAATCTCGCCAGCGACAGCGTTCTGGTACGACTTTATGGATACGGCCATTTCTTCCGCATCCAATCTGGCAGAAAGAGCTGTCGATCCGACGAGGTCGGTAAACATTATTGTCAGTTGGCGCCTTTCACCTTCAGCAGATGAGTTGGGCGCAACTTGCGCTTTCGAATTTGTCTCAGCTTCTTCAGTTGTGCTGGCTGGATTGACTTCGAGCCGCTGAATCGCAGCCCAGATTTTACGACGCGGCCCGAGCGGCAAGCCTAACTCAACTAGGTCCTCTTCTCGCAGGTCCGACAGTGTTTGGAAATCAATCTCCGCCTTCTGAAAGTCTGGAGCGTATTTCTCAAGCCCAAGATCAGCTAGCCAGCTTGGAACTGTTGTCATTCATAACCTCCACGAAACAGGAGTATCGAGTTTACGCGGATTGACAAAGCGCATTATCCATCTTTGAGCATTTCAATAAACGACCTACTTTTTATGGAAAGACAAAATTTAGCAACAACGCAGCATCTGTCGAAATGGGCTTCTTGCGGACCTCCGAGGTAGCGCAGGCATCCTGTAATACGATGCGTTGTTCAAAGTCGGGTTCGTGGGCGGCCCAAAGCCGAACTTGAGCGCTTTGTTCGAATGCTGCGCTCGCAGCCCACTTTCCAGTCACTCGCTGCGAGCGCGAAATTTGAGATAGGTCGAACTCGCCAAATGCGGACGAAGCGGTAATTTTCGGCGGCTACCTTGCTTCAGGTCTCGAAGGCGCAGTAGCCCTTGAGAAAAGTTGTCAGCAGTTGGACGACCTCGCATGTCTTTTCCTGCTGAACCCAATGCCCTGCACCGTCCACAAGTTCGACAAGTCGCATGTTAGTACAAGCGCTCCTTTGCATTCTCTCAAGTGCACCGGGCGATTGATAGACACCCCAGTCACTTGCTCCGCCGATGCAGCAAGAGGGAACATCAATTGTTCGACCGGCGAATAGCCGTAGCTCATTTTGATGATCCGGCAAAAAGCTGCATCGATACCAGTTGAGTCCACCCTGAAACCCAGTTCTTCCGAACTCCTCAACATAGACCTCAAGGTCGTTTTGCGTGAGCCAGCGGCAAGCATCGATCTCGCTCCTCGTCGGTGCATGTTGACGGATAGCCTCTGGCATGCTGTCGTTCATCCCCATGATGTAGTACGACGGCATCCGGGCCAATTCCTCAGGTGTCCAACCGTTCAGCACAAATGGTTCGTTGCTGGCCCAGTCGGCGCTTTTGACATGGAAATAGGTGCGCAAAAAGTCCGGCAATCCCGTATCTGGTTCAAGCATATCGGCGTTTGCGTCTGGCGTGCAGTAGTAGTGCTGGTAGTGCTTCTTGGGTGGAGCAAGCGCCGCAAGACCCGCAGCCATATCGACTTCCTCAGTTTCGGAAATCGGCGGCGGGCCGTCGAAAGGCGCGCTCATCAAAGCAACGGATCGGAAAACATCCGGTCTTACTAAGGCGCAATATGCGGCGACTGGCGAACCGAAGTCGTGGCCGACCACCGCACAGACGGATTTTCTTCCGATTGCATATACAAGCGCCAATGCATCGCGAACCAAATTAAGCATGTAGAACGGACGGAGGTCCGAGCCATATTCCGTGGTTGAATTAGATGTGCGCCCATAACCCCGTTGGTCTGGTGCGACGACATGGTAACTTTGTTCGGCCAGCCCTTTCATGACGCCTCGCCAACTGTAGGCGAGTTCGGGGAAGCCGTGCAGCAGTAAAACACATGGACGAGACGGGTCGGAATACCCGGCTTCGAGGATATGCATGGTCAAGCCATTCACGCCTTGCACCAGACGGGAGCGAATGCCTTCTTGCAGATTGATCGGTTCTATCCCGTTCATGTGTTTGTCCTCTGAGCGGGTCCTTTGTTTCGGTCGGCGAGATGCGCGATTTCTGTCAACTAAATCTGGTTGGGCAAAGTTTTCAATCCGGTTCAAGTAAGCGTGCTGCGCGAGCATGGATTTCGGCAGACATTTCCATCTCCCCGACAACTCGTACAATGAGCACAATGGGCTCGATCCGGACCACCAGGGCAGCGCAGTATTTCTCGGATTGAGACATTGGCCTCACCGCTCGCGGCCCTTTCCGGACGTTCACCCCACAATCTCCATGCTGCGTTTGCAGCCCGCTTCCGGCCATTGGCTACAAGTGCAAAATCAGGACGAGACCGGACCCAACAGTTTGCGGACGGATTTCGGTCTCTAGTTTGCCATTCTTAGTCCTCCGTTTCCTAAACCCAACCGTGAACCCGTTCAGTTGGGGAGGCTCATTATCATTTTCCCAAGTATGGCTTCGATAACCTTTAGCTGACGTTCAATTCCATTTCGTAGACGAGAATTTCCGGAAAGTCCTTCCTTGTCGAACTTGTTGTTTTCAAGCTGTTTTCTCAATCGTTAAACTACAAGCCGTGCTCTATGGCCGACAAGACTTGAACGGTTCGGCCCAGAGCCGACCCTGGCCGCTTCCATGAGCGCTTGCACATTTCAACTCGCCAGTATGCACGGATCGTCCGTGAGTGGGTCACATCCATCGGCCTTGAGGCAAGCTCATACGGAACGCATTCAATGCGGCGTACCAAAGTAACCCAGATCTATAAGAAGACTGGCAACCTGCGCGCGATACAGTTGCTACTTGGACATACCAAGATGGACAGCACGGTTAGATATCTGGGCGTCGAACTTGAAGACGCTCTAGCTATCGCCGAAGCCATTGAAATCTAGTGCAGTTGGGTCGCTTTCGCAGGCGGCCCAAAGAAGACACTCGAAGGTGTGTGCAGTTTATGCGGTGTGGTCCGTCGAACCCACCATTCGCTGCAGGTGCAAAAAATAGGGTTGGCCTAACTCTCGGTCTGCGTACGAAGCGGGCATTGCTTCCCTGAACTCCTTGCCTTCGGACAAGTATTTGTAAAACGGACGCAGTCGGTCATAAATTGAAATGAAGCGCCCTAACAGTTCCTGAGGAGGAACACCGAAGATGGCCGACCGTCCGAATTTCATTGCACGGAGCGTCGCGGCGATTGGCTTGTCTCTTCGCTCGAAATTGTTGATTGCTTTTTTGGGTATCACATGCCTGTTGGTAGGGCTTGCTCTGTTTGGTCTCAACTCCTTGCATCGGGCCAACGTACGGACGGAGGCGATGGTGCAGGATCAAAAGCGGTTCGCCTTGTTCTCGGAAGCCTATGGCTATGTCAGCGATCTGCCGACGCTTGCATTGGCCGGAACCATCGATCGAGACAACGTTGGAGAAACAATTGGCGATTTCGGGTTTGTGTCTGGAAACCGGGTCGGAAGGTCGGTCGGTGACCTGATCGGGTTTTTGGGCCGCAGTGTTCGAAGTCTTGGCGGACCCGACACGCTAGACGGTCAGGTTTTTTTAGAGATACGAGGCAATGTGCAGGATCTCGTGCCGTTGGCAAATATCATCAGAACTCTTCATGCCGATGGTGATTTCGCCGCGGCGGAACGGATCGTAGTAAAGGAATTCATACCGGTCGCGCGCAAAGCTCAAGGCACTCTCTACACGCGGATGCAAGAAGTCGAAAGCGAACTGGAAGCGCGTGCGGCAGTCACGACACAAGCTTACTTGGCGTCTCGCCAGAACACCGTGGCACTTGGTATCGCCGCCGTCGGCGTAGCGCTGTTGCTGGGTATTTCGCTTTCGTCGTCGCTCCTTTGGCCAATCGGTCGCATTCGTGACGCACTGGGCCGTATTTCCGAGGGTGGCTTCGACACCTTTGTCAGCGTACCCAACCGCGATGAATTGGGTGAGCTATCCCTTCATGTGAACAAAACCAGCGAAAGAATTGGTGCTCTTTACGGCAAGGTCGTAGAGCAAAAGACGATGCTGGCGGAGTGGAACAAGGCGCTGGAAAGCAAGGTCGCGGATCAGGTGATCGAGATCGAGCGCACCAATCGTTTGCGCAGGTTCCTGCCAACGCAGGTAGCTGAACTTATAACTTCTGCTGACAGCGAAATTGATGCCTTGGCGACCCGCCGGGGTGAGATCACAGTGCTTTTTGCCGATCTGCGAGGCTTTACCAGTTTTGCCAATGCGTCTTCCCCCGATCAGGTCGTGGGAGCGCTGAACGCATTCCATGAAACCTGTGGACCCTTGGTCGAAGCGGAGGGTGGAACGTTGGAACGATTTCTGGGCGACGGATTGATGGTGCTCTTTGGTGCGCCGGTCCCGATCGAAGACGCTGCCGATCGCGCGGTGCGGCTCGCGATTTCAATGCGGGATGCGGTGCCGGACGCGATGGTTACATACCAATCCGACCACGCTGCTTTGGGTCTTGGAATCGGCATCGGCACCGGTGTGGCAACCCTTGGCCAAATAGGCTTCGAAGGCCGTCGCGACTATTCTGCGATCGGTCCTGCCCCGAACCTGGCAGCGCGTCTTTGCGATCTGGCAAAGGATGGGCAAATCCTGCTTTCCCACGCTACGGTTTGGCAGATCACGATAGATGCCAAACCAGCCGGGACGGTCGACCTGAAGGGCATCGGCAACAGCATTGCTGTTTTTGAAGTCTGAGACCCCACTCGAGCCTGTGCGTATCTTCAGTTGAGTCCCGCTTCGGGCTCGAAGCGGTCATCTGATGGTTTTGGTTGGGCAATATCGCTCAAAACATGGGTTTAAAGTCAGCTATGCGGGACAAACCTGCCATTGGATTGAAAGTTGCTGCGGTGTCGATCCTTGGAGCTATGGGCTCCCTCCGGACCTTCGTCGCCGGACTTTTAGGTGGACGTAGCGCGAGGCTTTTCGGCTGTGTATCAAATGTCCGGCTTTGTAGCTCGGTGATAAACTAATGTCTCAATCGCTTTCACCATCTTTGTGGCAGACGACCTCAAGCTTGATGCCGTGTGGGTCGAGCCAATAGGCCGCATAGTGCGTCCCGTATTGAGGAAACTCTTGGGGTGCGTTCAGAATATGTGACTTCCGCGAGAGTGCCCAATTGTACGCCTCACGCACGACCTCACGCGTTTCCACCGAAAAGGCTAAGTGCTGTAACCCCGTAGCATGGCGCGAATAGTGCCCATTGTCCCTCGCTTGGTAGAAGAACAGCTGCGTCCCGAGTTTTCCATCCGGTCCGTAGTTGAACTCCGGTTCGGTTTTGAACCACTCCTTGAAACCAAGGATCGGCATTAGATCGTCATAGTAGGCCTTCGCCGTCGCAAGATCCGGCACCGCGACACCGATATGATCTATGAACCCCGTTCTGGGCATGACTGCTCCACAGATTAATTAGTCTTGTGGCACTAACGTTGTGCCGTGATCAGCGAGCTGATTTTTTCTCTTGGATTCGACATCAAGGTTATATTGGGCGTTTCACAAGATGCAAATGTCGAAAGGCTGGCGCTTGTTCCCGACCGTGGTTGCGTGGCTGCCAGTGTGTTGCACTCTGTTTGCTATGCCAGTCTGTTGCTAACCTCGACCAAATTGTCATCGGGGTCGCGGAAGTAGACAGACATCAGCTTTCCGACGGCGCCCAGTTTCTCAGAAGGCCCTTCGACGATAGTGACGTCATGCGCGCGAAGCTTCTCGGTGATTTCTTCGATTGGCGTATCTGTCAATAGGCAGAAATTGCCGCTTCCCGGAACAGTTTTCTTCGCCAGATTTGGTGCTGTGCCCGCATCTTGGAGACTGATTTTGTTTGAACCGAAATGTAGGGACCATTTGCCGGGGCGTTCCTCTCGCGGGGACATACCTAGCAGGTGTTGATAGAACTCAAGCGTTGCGTCGACGTCGCGAACGCAGAGCACGATGTGATCGAAGCCGTAGATGTTCATGGACAAAGCATAACGGAAAACAAAGAAACATCCGAGACGCAAGACCATGGAGATGATGGAGCAATGTCAGCCCGCCAACCTAGACACCCCGTCGGATATCAGGGACACATCGTCGTCCGCGAAGCGGTTTGAGACTTGGTCAGCGGAAACCATAAGGGCCAGCAGCCGCGTGCACGGCGCAAACAGGCCGGGCACACGACTGCATCTGACAGACGCTCGTATCAGCTCAAAATACCTTGCCATGCAGGAACCATCCACGCAGGACCTTCGCTACATTTGTACAATCTGCATGCACGGCGTTCACGCACGCAATTTGCGAAGATCGTCCGGCACCCTCACGCATACGGGGTTTTGTTGCATTTGCAGGATACGATGTCGCCCATGTAACAGGAGTTTGCGGCTCCACACCTACTGCACACCATCGTTAGCCTGACGACCTTGTTGATCTTAATCGGCGATTGGGTTTCAACTTTCCGGCAACAGTTCGCCTAAACTGGCAGTTGTACTGGAAGACGCTGCAGTTGAGACCAGTTTCCTTTTGGGTAGTACTACAAGTTGCATCTTCGTTTCAGCGTCGATGTATCATTCGACAAAAGGACCGGTGGGAGCAAGATACCGAATGCTGACAGCAGTATTGATCGTTCTCGCTACTATTTCTTCGGTTTACGGCGTTTACTTCCTTGCCCGGCTGGTACTGGGCTCGAACCCAAACCAAGAAACGCGAGACCTTGCAGCCTCAATTTTGTTCCGAATTGCCGCTTTGCACAGCCTGGTTCTTGCCTTGGTCTTTGCCTCCGAAGTAGTTGACTACCATCAATTGTCATTCGAAAGCGCCGTCGAAACCAACGCTGTGTCTGATGCGTATTACGACGCGATCAGATATGGTGAGGAAGAAACGGGGGCGATTCAAGCTGCGCTTCGCAATTATTTGTCGATTGCTGCTAACTCGGAATGGGAGAGCCTGGGAAAAACAGGAGATTTACTTGATTCAGGATGGGAAGCCTGGGGCATCGCCTACGATGCGGCACTAGAGCTTGATCCCCAGACCGCACGCCATGAGTCCATCCGAGACAACTTACTCGATAACCTTAGTCTCGTCTCTGACAGCCGCGATCTCAGAGAATATCAAGCAAAATCGTCCTTGAGCTCTCTGTTTTGGATTGCCGCAATATCCGGCGTTCTGCTCTTATCCATCGGGTATTTCCCATTCCCGCCGATTAGAGAGAACCTCATCCTGTTGGGGGCTTTTGCGACATATACCGGGTTTGTTCTGTTTACCACTTACGCTATGTCTAATCCCTATCGTATGCCGGCGGCCCTGGACCCTGTCTTATTTCATGATTTGGCACAGGAGCTTGGCAATTGAGGCTCCACATCTCTTGGGCTATGCCTACTTCAAACCTACGATCATATTGCCGTTCGTATGCACTATCCAGAAAACCAGCACTTGATAATGTCAGAAGCAAGTTAGGTGCTTCTCGAGTGCGAAAGAGTATGATTGCGACGCATTTCTTTCGGAAACTACTTCCTGTGTTTTTCACGGCAACTATTTTGGTTGCCGCCTGTTCGCGTCCTCCTAACGTGATTGGTGTCGCCGATCCTGAAAGAAGCCCTGAGATGGAAACGCAGGTCTCTCGTCACGATATATTTATAGCCACAACACGTTCACCCTCGCCCGATACCGCTGAGCTTTTTTCGTCAGAAAGATCTGACAAGTTGGGATTGGCGGTTGTCACCGTGACGATCCCACCCAACCACCAGCCCGGTGAAATCACGCGCCCCCGGAGGCTCCCTCCGGACGCCAGCCGGGACTTTACGGTCGTTGATCCAATAGTGTTTCAGGATAGCTCGGGGTTTGTGGCAAAAATCAACAATGCACTCTCCGAAAGACCGCGAGAAAACAGAGACGTGTTGGTCTTTGTCCATGGCTACAACAATACACTGAGTGACGCGGTGCTACGCGTCGCACAATTCGTTGAAGATTCCGGATTTGAAGGCGTGCCGGTCTTGTTTTCCTGGGCATCAGCCGGTCAGGTTGCGAAATATGCCTATGACCTGAACAGCGTCCTTGCGGCTAGGCCGTTGTTGGAAGAGGCCTCCGGTCTGATCGTTCAAACAAATGCCTCCGGGTTCGATGTATTTGCACATTCCATGGGAACACTTTTGGTCACAGAAGTCATGGTCCAGTCGGACTTACAGGGATCGCTCGGCAGTTCAGGGCGTCTAAGGAACATCCTGTTTGCGGCGCCGGATATAGACGTGGACGTGTTCGCGTCTCAACTCAGCCAGATTACCAACAACCCTGGAAATCTTTATGTCCTCATTTCCGATGGCGACCCCGCATTGGGGCTCTCGCGCCAGGTTGCCGGGGGCATCGACCGCGTTGGAGATGCTGAGGTGGACGAACTGGCCGGACTTGGCATCACTGTTATTGATCTCAGCGACATCGATGATTCCAGGACCGGGTCGCATTCCAAGTTTGCGGGCTCACCCGAAGTGGTGCAACTCGTAGGACGCACATTGCAGCAGCATGGATATTCGGAAAAGCGGACCGACACCATTGTGCTGGATGCGTTGCAACTTATCCCGAACACGGTGGAAAACTTAAGCAACTAAGAGGCTCAAGCGACAGACAGCGCAGATTGGCAAGTCTGATTGGCACGGCGATGACCAAATGCGCCTCTGAGCAACACGCATTTTTGGAGGACTAACAGTGAAACGAGTACTGGCCCTGCTGCTCATAATCACGTCCGGGTGTGACGTTACTTCCGATGATCTGGCGCAGCCCGCCTATGTGATCGATGGTATCGCAGCAACTGTGCAACAAACCGGCGATGAAGCTGTTGTGACGCTTGATACAGAAAACCCCTCCGATTGGGACGGGCAACAGAAAATGGTGCAGCGGGCACTGGAGGCAGCAGGGGTTTTGACCGGGTGTTATGCATCACCAAAACCGGACCAGGAACTGGACGCTTATATCGCAGGAGCGCAGCCCGTTCGCATTGCCGTCGATCTCCAGTGTTTCTGAACGTTGTGGGCGATTGATTGAGTTCAATCGCTACTGCGTAGGAGCTTCTTCTGGATCTAGCGGCGCAACAAACACGTTTCGTATCACTTGCCGACTGGTCGCATAGTCTCCCTCACCCAGGTACTGAATCGGACCCAAACCAAGACGCTTCATGTCCTCCAAGGTATATGTCCAACCTGCTCGCCCACTTTGACGCCAAGCCTCAATATTGCCGGGACGAAGGCCATGCACAGTGAACTCGGCATCAATGCCGAGAGTTGCGAAGAATTCCGCTTCGTCTTGTCGCGAGGCGTTTGCCAACTCGATTTGCTGATCGACTGCCTGCTCAATGTCCGCGTCAGAGGCATCTTCTGGCAGGACTGGGAGGAGTGCCGCTCTAAGCGACTCTCGTTCGAGATCCTCGCCACTCTTTCCGGGAATACTCAAAGCGGTAACCTCGTATTGCGTTTCAGAGCCATGCCAACCCACGAAAGAGTCGGCACGAATGCTGCGAGATGTCCCTGCCGGAAAAACGTAGTTGGCGCAGGAAGAAAAGCAGATCGCATCAACGACAACCGACAGGCCTTGATCATAAATCCAGCGCCCGATGACACGACCAACGTGTGTATCGCCGCCCAGTGAGTTGATCACAAAACGCCTAGCAGCTGACGTGTCTTCCGTCGCAACGAAATCCAAGAAAACGTCCTGTGACGCAAGTGAGATTGCACCCGAATAGTGGATTGCATCTCCCTCAATCCATATCCGCGCCGGGTCATCTTCTGCAAACTCAGGAACAGGTACTTCGGCCAACGCGATACTTACGCCGATTGCAGCGACGATGGCCGCAGAAACGCTGAATTGGAGAAGACGCGGACTCATGGAAGGGAGTCCATTAGCTCAGCGATCCGTGACCGGGTCAACTCAACATGGCACGCGCCTTCAGCGATACCAGCCCCGGACCCACCACCGAACAATGCAGCACTATAGCTGCATTGTGTATCACGATAAGCAACCCAAGCCGTTTGCGCCGCTTCCAAGGCGGGCAGAGCAACATCGCGTTCGTTCACACGGTCCAACTCACTGGCTGCGTCTTGTGCAAAACCAATTGCCTCATCCAGCGCTTGATTGAGAATTCGGACTTGCGCATCGACGCAGGAGGCAATCTCAACTTGGCTGGAGACTTGTACACCGCACTCCATGGCCGTGTCTGCGGATATTGGCGACAGGGACGAAATTAACAATAATGAAGAAACGAATGCAGTTCTGATCATATACAGCTCCAACATTTGAGATTTTTCTGTTTCCAATGATTGCCACTCAAGTGTGCCTAAACAACCCATCTTGCGTTGGAAATCGAAGGTTTCACGACTTGGTTCCCAATCTTCTAGATGTGGATCGCCGAATTAGTAGCCCAAAGCGCTCACTCGACCCGGCTCTCAGTTACCGCGGATGCAGCCAGCCAAGTCGCCATTCGCCGCGACAAAAAAAATCGGAACCTTGGCGAACTTAAATTCTGCGGTATTAATCCGGCTTTGGGGTTTCTATTCCAGAAGTTCCATTTAGGTTTCCCCAAAAGACAGGGACAATAAGTCAGCCTTTAAAAGCTGCGTGTCGTCTCTTCCGAGTAGTGCATCAACGTCGTCATGGGTTTTTCGCCAGACAGGAACGGCCTGAACCAGTAGGTCACGGCCCGCGTCTGACAAACCGACGCGCCTGCTGCGTTTGTCGCTGCTGTCCGGTTGCATATTCAGAAGCCCCCGACGCTCTAATGGTTTCAAATTTGCAGTCAGGGTTGTGCGATCCATGGCCAGGAACTTCGCCAATTCGCCAAGTCTCGGTGCCCCCGGGCGATTCAACGCCATCAAAAGTGAGTACTGGCCGTGGGTCAAACCCAGCGGTCTCAGAGCGTCATCAAATCGCCTGGCAATTGCCCGTGCGGCACGCTGAAGGTGTAGACACAAGCACCGATCCCGAACCTCATGGGTAACTTCAATTGGCAAGTCGGATCTCATATTTTCCGTTTACGTTGACATCAACGTTTCTGTCAATATTGTGTTGTTTGTGGAACAGAGATTCTTGAGTTGGTGCGCAATGAGATTGCTCACCGATTATGCCTGACAAGGGATCAAGGCGCTTGAATCGGGCGGCCTCAGATCGCGTTCAACGGTGGTCAGGAATGGCAGTAGTATCTCGCTTCCAACTGGAACGGATACCCTTAGAAAACAGGAGTTGCATAATGCAAAAGGTCCGCACCTGCCTTTGGTTTGAGAGTGGCGGCGCGGATGCAGCGGCGTTTTACGTGTCATTGCTGCCTGATAGCCAGTTGGAAACCGTTCTAACGCCGGACGTGGAGGAGCCGTTGTTGGTGGACTTCACACTTGCAGGTGCTCCGTTTCAGATTCTGAATGGTGGTCCTCACTTTAAGCTGACCGAAGCGGCTTCGATCAGTGTGCTTGCAAAGGATCAGGGTGAAATCGACCGTCTCTGGGCGG
Organism: Ruegeria sp. CF4; assembly: GCF_056537345.1. Lineage (NCBI taxonomy): Bacteria > Pseudomonadati > Pseudomonadota > Alphaproteobacteria > Rhodobacterales > Roseobacteraceae > Ruegeria > Ruegeria sp. CF4. The sequence continues at coordinate 43,177 of NZ_JBQFRJ010000009.1, forward strand.
CGCTGACCTCGGGTGGGGGTGAGGAAGCTCAGTGTGGTTGGCTCAAAGATCGTTGGGGCCTGTCCTGGCAAATCTACCCGCAAGTACTGCTTGATATGCAGGCTGCCAAAGACCAGGCCGCTGCAGAGCGAGCGCGCCAAGCGATGTACAAGATGAAGAAGATCGACATTTCCAAATTGGAAGCCGCATTTGCAGCATCATAAATCAAGGAGTTTGGTGTGACCTATATTACTGTTGCAGCCTATGCCGTCCCCACGGCGAACAAGGATGTCTTCATTGCACATTCCAAAGAAGTGACGCCTTTGTTCAAAAAGCATGGCGCACTCGCCGCCGTGGACGCTTGGGGCGATGATGTTCCGGACGGCAAAGTCACGTCATTCCCAATGGCTGTGAAGTGCGAACCGGATGAAACCGTCGCCTATTCGCACGTCATCTGGCCCGACAAGGAGACCCACGATGCAAACATGGAAAAGGTCATGTCCGAGATGCAGGCGTCTATGGAGAACAATCCAATGCCCTTTGATGGCAAACGCATGATTTTTGCGAGTTTCCAATCACTGGTCGAGGTCTAGCGGGCGGCAAGCAGCCTGTTCAGGCAACGTGGAGTGAAAGCAATGTCGTCCTCAGAAACAACAATTCTTATTGGCACAACAAAAGGCGCTTTTCTGCTTCGGCGCGATGGTGCGGAAGGTCCATGGATAGTTGATGGTCCGTACTGCGACGGCTGGCCCATCAATCATTTTACGAGCGATCCGGAAACGGGGACAATCTGGGCCGGCGGCGGCAGCGATTGGAATGGCGCAGGCGTCTGGCGCTCAGACGATGGCGGCAAAACGTGGAATGTCACGCGGCTCAGCAAAGGTGAATTGGACAATTGGGCTGCCAATGATCCAGATTTCGCCGAAATGATTGGTTGGATAGATGAACAGCTCCCGTTTGAAGACAAGTTTTCCCAAATTTGGTCTTTGCATTACACCGACGGGAACCTCTATGCCGGAACCAAGCCTGCAAAGCTGCTGAAAAGCTCAGACGGCGGAAAGACATGGGAAGATTTACGCAGCCTGAGCGAGCATGAGTCAGCCGACAGCTGGAACCCGGGCGCAGCTGGGCTGACTTTGCACACAATTATTTCTGATCCCGACAATCCTCAGAAACTTTGGGTCGGAATATCCGCGGCTGGTGTATTTGCTTCCGAAGACGGTGGCCAAACCTGGGAACGGCGTAACAGGCTATCAAATACACAAGACTGCGGTCACCACGATCATCCTGCAGCGCCTCGTGATTGCGAGACAGGACACTGCGTACACAACATGATGCGCGCGAACGGGGCTGACGACTTACTTTATCAGCAGAACCACCATGGTGTCTGGCGTTCATCGGATGGTGGCCGCAGTTGGTACAACATAACGGATGGTCTGCCTTCGACGTTTGGCTTTCCGATCCGTGTGCATCCGCGCGACTCCAAAACGATATGGACCCTGCCACTCAACGGAGATTCGGTGGGCCGGTATCCGCCAAACGCGGCTGCTGCAGTATGGCGGTCCCGCGATGGCGGTGAGACATGGGAGGCAATGCGAAAGGGGCTTCCACAGACGGGTTGCTTCTTCACCGTTCTACGTCAGGCGATGGCCGGCGATACGGATGATCCGCCTGGACTCTATTTTGGCACAAACAGTGGTTCAGTGTTTGCCAGCCACGACGAAGGTGAATCTTGGCGCGAGATTTCCCGGCATTTACCCACAATTCTGGGGATCGAAGTTCAAGAACGACTGTAAACGGCCCTTAGCCGACCTTCGCCCATACAGATACTCGCTGCGGTGAAGCCCGTACTGCCGCCGTTCGCTGCGGGTGCAAAGTCGAGAGCTTGATGGGTTAGAAGCGGACCACTGGTTTAAGCTGCACCGCATATGCTCAGAACGAATTCAACGCGTTGTTGCACTGATACCCTTGGCAGCTCCGTTCTCAAGTAGCCAAGGGTATCTAGTGCGCACAAAATACGGTGATACTCCTGAACTGCTGCGCAGAAGTCGTGTCTGCGCTCACCATCCTGCGTGAAAAGCTCTTTCCATGGCGGAGCCACGAAAACTTGCTTCGCATATTGCCGCGTTTTTCCGAGTGTTTCTGATAGGTCCTGTCCGCCGGAACTCGCTAAAGCAACAGCTGCATCGACCAACCCGCGATCAAAAAAGACAGAACCTTCTAACTCACGCGCTGCGTGCAAGTCGCTCCTTGCAACCTCAATGGCACGCAATGCGAATGCGTGCATGTTGACCCACGGCAAAGCGTGACCCGATCGGGCCAATTCATCCGCAACAATCCGTCGACCGGGCTCTGTCACCGTGGCGTGTCCGCGCTCGCCGAGGGCCTGAAGTAACGTTGACTTCCCGCCACCAGAACAGCCTGTCAGCAAAATCAACTTTTGTCTCATCTCTGTTTCCGAAAACCAATTCTGCTTCGCGCTAACGTTCGTTTTGAGGGAGTCCGTCTGCGAACTCGTAATAGTCCCCTTTCTCGGACACGAAGATATGCATCGCGAGGGACGTATGCGTTGGACCATCGAATACGCCCATGGCGACAGCCGTCCAGTCATGGTGGATCGGATCCCAGAACAGTGTTGATCCACAGGTGCCGCAAAAGCCCCGTCGCGCCTTTTCAGAAGATTGGTACCAGCGCACTGCATCCTCGCCTTCAATCCGAAGTGCCGTACGGGGAATATCTATGGAGGCCTCAAAATGACCGGAATGCTTGCGACATTGCTGGCAGTGGCACGCGGTGGGGCGCGGCAGGTCACTTTCGACGACGATCTTTACGGCGCCGCAAAGGCAAGATCCTCTATGCATGGCCGACCTCCTCTGCTTTTGACGCACGGTTTCGGCGCCGCACGTTCAGTGCTTGAATGAGAGCTTTCGCCTCGACTGGCGGCTCCTGTTCGATGCGTCGGTAGTCGGTACCATCGTTTTGACGCGTCAGAAGCCCGGCAGAAATCATTGTTCGCCGCAGGGTTGCTGGATCTTTGAACGCGTGTTCGAGATTCAGACGCTCGTTGACTTCCTGCTCCATCATCAACTGTGCCGGTGGGAGCCTTGCCCAGAGCGCCCAGAGAGCAAGAGTTTGTACGCTGCGTCTTGACGGCCAGCGAAGGAGACATCCGCTGGCGTCGAATTGATGCAAGGCGCGCTCAACGGCTCTCGCATCAACAGTTTGCCCGTTGGTTGCGCGTGCAAGCCTTTGACCAGCGGCATGGACCGAGCGCATGTGTTGGACGTTTTGAAAACCTGCGGCACGCGCAGCCATATTCATGAGCACGAGGTGCGGCGGGCTTGCGTCACCGAGTTGCTTGGCGAGGGATCGCACAAACACGGTCAAGTCGTCCGCGTGTAACGGCAGAGAGATTTTAGGCATGGGGCTTCCACATCAAGCGCCAATGCTGGATCGTCGGTCGCTGGCTTAACGAAGCGGCGCTCTCAACTGTGTTAGTGAATGCATTGCCGTTCGATCTGTTTGGCAGGTTTAGCTCTCCCAGAGGAGCAGCGACGCCTCGGTTTCTGCCGACCGTGCAAAGTAGATAGCAAACGATGCGACCGAGGCCAAGCCCATCGTTGTATTGCCTGCCCAACCAGACAGTTTCCTTCATCCGTCTCTTCCTGGTTCGCTCTGATCGCTGGAGAATAACGCGATCTTGTTGCCTTGAGGATCGCGCAGGTAGCCGACAAAAAAGTTCGGTCCGTAGGCCTCTCTGAAGCCCGGCGCTCCATCGTCTCTTCCACCCGCCTCAAGTGCAGCGGCATGAAGATCACGAACCTGTTGTTGGCTGCGCGCCTCGAACGCGACCATCGTGCCATTTCCTGTTGATGCGGGCTGCCTGTCAAAAGGAGATTTGACATAGAACTCAGGGAGGTTTGGCGCCTGCCCCGGCTTTGTAGGAAGCGCATAGCTCAGGTCACCGTGATAGTGTTCCAGCTGATATCCGAGATCTGGCAGAAACGCGGAGTAGAAGCGTTCAGCGCTCTTCATGTCATCGGCACCTATTGTGATGTAGGCAATCATAGTTAAGCATCCTTGTGATTTGTTCCCATTCGTCGCTTGACGCGTTTAGTCGCGGCGGTTCGCGCATTTGATCATATAAACCAGTATCGCCGCGCATGTTCGGCCTTAGCCTCTTCGATAGTCATGCGATTTCTACCAAGCGGATCAATTGATGGAAAATCATTGGGTCGTGCTGAAGCGGGCAGAGTGCCGATGGCAAGAACGGCCGCACCGCCGGCAAACGCCGCAGAAAGGCCAAACATGGCACCCCAGGATATGCCAGCGACGATCCCGGCCAAAACCGCTCCAAACGCGCCTACCCCGTCCAGCAAAGTGAACGCGAAACCCAGCGTCGTACTTTCGTTGCGATCCGAGTGATCAACTGCGGCTGCCAGCATTGTCGCTCGAACTGCGTCCAGCGAGGCAACCCCAAAGGCCATGATTGCAATCATGACCAAGAACGGGGGCTCGAACACCAGTAAACCGATAGCCAGGGCAGCAAACCCGTTTCCAGTTGCGAGTACCGGAAAGCGGCCGAGCTTGTCGGAAATTGATCCAACCAACGGCTGGGCGAGCGCCCCGGCCACAAGCATAGCTGCAAAGATAACCCCAATCTTTTCGGGTGTAAGTGCGTGAACCGTCGCCAAGTAGAGCGGGATCATGCTCATCAGACCAATCAGTGCCATGTTATTGAATGAGACCATGGCAACGAGGCGAACCCCTCTTTGACTGCGCCATGTATTCAGAAGCAGCAATAGCTCCTTTCTACTGATACGCGAAGCTTCGGATAAAGGAACCGCCCGCGCGACCCACAAAAAACAAACGCCAACACAGGCGGTTGGAAGTACCGAAAGCGCCAGAGCAACGCGCCAATCCACAACCGATAACAGCAACCCGATCAACAGTGGCGCGAACACCTCCGCAAAAGACCCTCCAACCGCATGTATTCCCAAAGCGCGGGCGCGCGTTGTCTTGTTGTCGTCGGTCAGTACTCCGGTTGCAATCGGATGCCAGGCCGCGTTGCCCATCCCAGCGAGTGCCAGAAGGATCGCAAGGCTCCAAAATCCTAGCGCCTTTGCTGCGAGCGCATATCCCACGACGACCCAGAAAAAGGTACCGACAAGAAGACGACCCCGGCTCGACACCCGATCTGCGATGAGGCCCGCAGGCAGATAGGCCAAAGCACCACCAACGCTGAGCAGCGTGAACAGTAGACCGACCTCAGCGGGGGAAAGGTCCATGTGGAGGCCAGCGGCCGGCACGATCAACCATAGCGCTGCGATTGGCCAGTCGATGGCGAAGTGTCCTGCGGCAAACCAGGCCATCAGAGATCGTTCTGTCATAGTGCCTAACCCATTGAGTGCGAAACTTCAGGCACGGTGCCCGACTGATTGGCGATTGTTAGCGAAGGGTGATATGTCTGTCTGTCGACAGGGAGACAATTGTTATCGAGGATTCGTCAATGAAGGACAGCAAGCTGACAACATCTGATCGACCCCGCTATCTCGGGGAAACGATTGAGCCAGCGTCAGGCGAATGCTACGACTGGCATTCCCACGATTTTGGTCAACTCATCTCCGCGGCCTCAGGGTCGATGTATGTCGGAACCCCGGACCGGGTCCTGCTGCTCAGTCCGGCTATGGCGATCTGGATTCCCCCGGACAAGGAACATTGGATGCGCTATGGGGCGAACAACGTCATGCACTATGTCGATGTCAATCGCGAAGAGGCAGAGTGGCTTGGGCCAGATTGCCGGGTCGTGGCCATGACACCACTTCTGGATGCATTGTTTGTTGCGGCGATGCCAGAAGCTACAAGTACACGAACAGTTAAGCACAACACAGCGCTGCAGACCTTGCTTCGACACGAGCTACTCGCAGCGAAGGACGTGTCGCTCTCACTTGTTTTGCCGAAAGATGCGCGGCTACTCGGCGTCGCGCGTGATGCCCTCAACGACCCAGGCAGCATTCGCTCAGTCGAAGCTTGGTTGTCAGGCGTCTCCGCGAGCAGAAAGACCGTCGAACGACTGTTCATCGCAGAAACAGGCATGCCACCGTCGAAATGGTTGCGCCATGCACGGGTCTTGCATGCCGTATCACTGCTCGCGGCGGGTAAGAGCGTAACCTCGGTTGCCTTCGATATGGGATACGAATCTATGAGCGCGTTCAGCTATATGTTCCGACAAACTCTAGGCGTTAGTCCGAGGGAGGTTTTAAGGAGCCGGTAGGTTGTACCAGAAGGGTCAGATGTTTTCTGCGGCCCTTAGCCGACCTTGAACACGTGGTCGCGATGCTGCGGTCGCAGACCGCTTAGCGGACATTCGCCGTGACCGCGAAAACTAAAGTAGATTGAACTCACCGTTAGCGGACGAAGTAGACTTTGTAGGACCGCCAATGCGTTCCTTTCCTAGCAATAAATTTCGTAGGCTCTATCATGCTGGCGTTGCCCCACTGTCGAAGGAAACAACATGTTGCGTTCAATGCTAATCCCCGCAGTTCTCATTGCACCTCATTGCCTGGCTGCTGCAGAGAAAGTATCGGTAACGAACTTCTATGTCGTCAACCAAGAGCAAATTTCCGCGGGCGAAGACGTGTTCTGGAAAGAGGACAACTATGGGACTTATACCGTTGACGAGGGACCTATCGATCCTGGTTTTGTCCGGTGCGTGGGCTCGGGTTTCGGCGGACCCAGCGGTGTCAGCGGCGGTGGCGTCTGTGTTAATGGTGAAGAAGAGGACACGTTCACCATGAGATGGGAGGTTGTTTCCTTCGGCGTCAACAACTGGCGGATCGTTTCCTCTACCGGCAAATATTCGGGGATGGCTGGAAGTGGGACGACCAAAACACGTGTGGCGTCAAAACTCCTGGCGCTACCGCACCGTATTTCTGACTGGGAAGGCGAGGTTGACTTGCCCGATAAGGATTGAAACTCGAACTGAAATGGTCGGGGATGATGCTGGTTCGAAATGTTGGCAAAGCCCGTATAGGGCTTAGTTCTGACATTGGAGCGGTGGCAGTATAAGCCCCTGCCCCGGTGACCATGACATGCCGAACGGCCCATTAACGCTGTGTTTGCCCGTCCATGCGGGCGCAACCAAATTGGACTTTCACTTCATTGTCGTACACACAGTGAAAATCTCTCGTTACCGCTGAGGGGATCAAACGGGAAACCACGATTGTGGTTCGCCAAAGACATCATGTGCTGCTGCGTGACCCGTAGGACCTGTCGTTCGCTGCTCTCGCAAAATTGCCGTTTGATCAATCTCACAACTCGCGGGACAGATCTGCCATTCGTCAGGCTTTCCCGTAATTTGACTCTAAGTCAGTAAACGGTGTCTTCCACCGTCCGCGCGATGCGGCCAGCTTCTCTTCTCCAGCCTGAGCACGGGACGCAATCTGAATGCCGTGGTTCAAAGTGGCAACAAAACGAGCGAGTTCGCTCAGCGTGCGCGTGCTATCGAATTCCCCCTCGTCTGAGCTTCTATTCAGGCAGCCCCACTGCGCGAAGCCCATCCAGAATAGCGTCCCAACGTGCCGGATCCTGAAAATGGAAACTGCGCACGCCGCTGATCCGCAAGTCCGGATCTGATGCCAAAAGGGCCTCCCGCGCCCTTACTCCTTGATCAGGTAAACCAGCCTGACCAGCCGCGCTGGCAAGATATAATTGTGCGACCGGCAACCCCGGCGAGTTTTGTAGAGCCCGATTGGCATTGGCGATGGCATTCTCGAAGTCGCCCATAACCAGATATGTCTGGGCCAACGCTTGTGGGACACGGTGATATATCCGGTTCTTGGCCAGAGAAAATGAGCCCTTTTTGATGGACTTCAGCGCTAACTCTGGTTGGCCCATCAGGTTCTGAATCCAGCCCAGCACCATATGCCCCTGGGCAAACTGCGGACTGATTTCGAACCCACGTTCAACACACCGCACCGCCGCATCCAAATCGCCGGTAATACCGTAGTGATAAATCCCCCGGATCAAGTGTACGTAGTCGCTTTGATCATTCAGCGAAACCGCCTTACTCAGCCCTGCGTCGGCGGCTTCGATATCCTCCGGGCGTATCGGACGGTAACCCCATACCAATTCGCCGATCAACGTGTTCGCCTTCATCCCAACGGCCATGAAATTGCGTGGCTGGAGTGTCAGGATCCTGTCCAACAGACGGCCCGCAGCCTCCCATTCTTCAGGCTGCGATCCCATCATGTAGTGCCCCGCAAGATTCAGCATTGCCTCGGGGTCGTTTGTCTCTGTCTCAGCTGCGCGCTCAGCAATTCGTTGCAGAATTCCGTAACGGATCGTTGTCGCAATTTCGCCCGACAACAGATCTTCTGCCACGAAAGGATCGGAAAGATCACCGTTCATCCGTTGGGTCAGGTAGGTTGCCGATGTACTCGTCTCTCGCAGCTTGAGTGTGGCGCGGACCTGGTTTCCAGAGGCCTGAAACACCGCCGTAGCGATATGGTCCGGGTCCGCGTTGAGAGCGATCAGATCCAATCCCGTCAGATTGGCAAGCGCCGCCTCAACGGTGTGATTGCAGGCTTCTGCCAGCATCTTGGCATCATCATTGCTGCCAAGGGCTTCGAATGCCGCGAGGGCTATGGTCGGTTTCCTGGATGTACCACCGATGGGTGGTGTGCTGACACTGTCCTGCGCACCATCTTGGTCCGGGTGCCAAACAAAGGCGTGGATCGGGCGCGAGATGTTTTTTAATGTCAATTCACCGACATCCGCAAATAGCTCGTCCATTACGCCAACGATCTGGTCACGAACGGCAGCGGAGATGCAAATCCCGCCCGTCGGGGCTGCGCCCTCTAAGCGAACTGCGAGATTCACACCGTCACCATAGATATCGCCGTCATCAACAACTACATCGCCTATGTGAAGTCCCATGCGGTAACTGATCTGCCGATTTTGAGGAGCGGATTCTTCCTCTGAGCGAATTGCTTCTTGCGCCGCTATCGCAAACCGTACCGCTTCCACTACGCTTGAAAACTCGGCCAGAAATCCGTCGCCCGTTGACTTGATGATCTTACCACCTGCCTGCTTGATGCCGGGATCAAACACGGACACGCGCAGTTCTTTCTGACGCGCCAGCGTGGCTTCCTCGGCGGCTTCCACAAGCCGCGAGAAGCCGACGATGTCGGCAGCCAAGATCGAGGTGAGTTTGCGTTTCACCCTTCGGCTCGTGTGTTCAAGGAAATCCAACCGGTTTTATCCGGTTCATCCACAGCAACCCCATCCCCACCGAACGATATTGGGACCGTCTGCCATTTCGGCAGACCATCGGCGATGTCAAAAACACGCTCGCCGTAGAAGATGTGAAAGGCCGGCTCGAAGCTCAAACCAGATTCGGCTAGCGACATTGCGTAAACCGCGACGATGTCCTTTCCGGGTTTGATATTCACCAATGCACCCCCGCATTTACCACAGGAAACACGATGGCTTTCATCATTCTTGTCCGAGTGAACCGTCGGTCCTGACAACGAGACATTGTCTGCCGACCAGAGGCACCAGGCATTGACCGGCGCCGAATGCCATTTTCTGCAAGAGTGGCAATGACAATATGCCATGACCATCGGCTTACCGGCAGTAGAAACACTACATGCGCCGCAATAACAGATTCCTTGGAAGGTTTCGGAATCGCTACTCATCATCTTTTTCCCAAATCGATCAAGGGCGCTCTTTGTAACACACTAGGGACACCCGGCTTCCTCAATACAATTCTACACATACATCCCTATTGTGCTGCCCCAAAGTGGCTTCTTCATCTCCGATGCTAAACTTCGAACAATGTCGACATGCGGGCCGAAGCGGCCGTTCAGGTAAGTCAGTTCCAAAACGTCGCGCTATGCGCAGCTGCTGCCCAGGCGAGCGAGATTCGCCCTGACCGGAGTGAGCTGTTGCAGCGCTACCGTCCAATCCTAATTAGCAATCGAATCCCACGCGCTTTCCATTGGATGTGGGAGGTCTGCCGTAAATACCCGATTGTGTTTCTGTCAGGATCGCGAGACTTTCTCCGTATCTGGCCATAGCGTGGGCCAGCGCGCTGTGCATGTCTGCAAAACTTATGCCCGGGTTGCCGCTTACATCAGGGACAATTAGCGAGTACGGGAACTGTTCCACGCCAATCGGCTTTTGGTTTTTAACGCCACTGAAGGCTGGCAGCTGCGCGCGCGTTTCTCGATGTCCCGATCCCAGATGAAACCTTCCCGAATACCAACCAGCGCGAGGAGTTCTGGGCCGAGCTTGGCGGCGAAGCTGCTGACATGGCAGAGGGCTAAGTCTCTCACACTCCTTTCCGGCTGGGTCTGGGAAGGAGGTGCGCCAGAGTTGGGCGCATCACGCCAAACAATGGGAGGCGTTGCATTACCCTGCATTTTGGATTCTCGTTGCAATCGCTCTCAAGCCGCGCGGACTTGGCAGCCTTTTACTTGAGTGCGATTTCGGTGCGAACAATCATGGAATGAGAAAAGGCTGGAATCTCAACCGGAAGCATCTGATCCTGGGTATCTACATTAAGTCCCTGTACTGTTCTCCAAGGTCTGTCTGGTGTGGGAATTCCCCCTTTGCCAGATATTCAAGTTCTGCCTCCGTTGATTGACGACCCAGAACTTCGTTTCGGTGTGGATGACGACCGAAAGCTGCCACTACTGCACGATGTAGTTTGGGTTGTTGTGTGGCCCTTTCGTACAATTCTTTCAGGTGCGCGGGGGCTTCTTCTGCGAGAGCCTCTGCAATTGCCGCCGCACGATCCAAATTGGCAAGATGATTGGTGCATTCACAATGCTCAAGTGGGATTTTGTATGCGGTTTTGTACCACACGTTTTCGAGCGCATCAAAATGTCCGTTTTCGAACCCTTCTAGGCAGAGTTTCAGGGCTTTCGGGTCCTGCGAGAACGCCTTGGCCGTGCCTGCCCAAACAGTTTGTGGAAACTGATCCAAGATGATTATCAACGCAAATCGGCCTTCCGGAGTCTCAGCCCAATAATCAAATTCCCCGTCCGCAGCCAATTGCGTGACTTCCGAGTATTTCTCCAAAACTTCGACATTGGCGCCACCACGCATCCGCCACATCCAAAGCTCCAAGTGCTCCTTCGGTTCGGGCGCAGGACCTTCGGGGAACCAGAACTTAATGATCCCCTCAGGCGTGATTGCTGAACTGTTCATGAGCTTGGCCTTTCGAAACGGCTGCAGATCAACTTGCCAAACTGGTAATTTGCTCTGTTTTGCTCGTATCAAAATTGATTGGCTAACTGGAGGTCATATTTCGAACTTCCCCTCTCATCCTGATTGCATTGGACGCTTGTGGGCTCCCTGTTTCCACTCATACGTCGAACGGCTGAGAGCCCAATGTGTTGGATGTGGCGCAATACACAGACGATCGGTTTGGCGCAGCGTCCTGACTTTGGTTTGAAGCTCGGCTATTTTGAGCAGATTAGCTAAAGGGAACATTAGAGTGCCGACATTGCTTGTAACTGAAACCGAGTTGCGATCCTGTCTGAAGGTTGATGAACCTGCTTTGCATGCGACAGAACAAGCTTTCACCTGGTTGGCAGAAGGCCGCGTTTCAATGCCACCGGTAATGCATATCGATGTGGATGCGGACAGCGCCGTTGACACCAAAGGCGCCTTTGTTGCGGGGCTTGACCATTTAGCCGTCAAAGTTGCAAGCGGTTTTTTTCGAAATCCAACACATGGGCTTCCCAGCTGCAGCAGCATCATGGCGTTGGTGAACGCGCGGACAGGATTGTTTGACTGCGTCTTTCTCGACAACGGCTATTTGATGGATTTGCGTACGGGTCTGGCGGGTGCAGTCGCGGCAAAACATCTTGCGCCTGATGCCGTCGCCACCGTCGGTGTTGTTGGAACAGGTGTCCAGGCGCGATACCAAGTTGAAAGCCTCGCCCTAGTCAGAACCTTTGAGCGACTCTTAGTGTATGGTCGAAACGCAGAACGGGTAAATGCATATTGCAGTGAAATGACGAAACGCCTTGGCATCGCAGTTGAGCCCCGTGTCAGTCTGAAAGAGCTTGTCTGCGCATCGCAGATCGTGGTGACGACCACCCAGGCCACAGAGCCGCTCTTACAGGCTGATTGGTTACATCCCGGGCTTCATATAACGGCCATGGGTTCTGACCTGCCGGACAAGCAGGAGTTGGATACTAAGATCCTGGAAAGCTGCGATGTACTCGCCTGCGACGTCGAGGCTCAATGTCGCATTGGGGGCGAGCTGCAGCATTTGGGTTCTAATAGGAATGCCATATTGGAACTTGGTTCGCTCACCTCAGCGCCGCATGCCTTCCAGCGGGATCCAACGGCCATTACTGTTTGCGACCTGACCGGAACCGGAGCTCAGGACACTGCCATCGCGGTGCATGCCTATGCCGCCATCAAAGCGGCCGGTCTTGGTACACTGATCGGATAAATCGCGGAAAAAATACTGATGATGCACACCATGGGCGACGATTGTCTGTGCAACCATTATGACCTTAAGTCCATCATCGGTGATCACGTCCAACAAGCGGCCCAAACCAGATTCTCGGCACACATTTCAAATTCTACGGTCGCAGCCCGCATTCCGGTCATTCGCTGCGTTTGTGTACGCCGGTGCCGGACGAGCGCTCTCAACGAGCGCAATTCTTCCGATCAATAGATGTGACCATTCAGTTACCGATGGCCTAATACCACGCTGGTCGTTATGCAGAGTAAGGGAGGCAACTTTGGAGCGACAGCTTGCGGCAATTCTGGTCGCCGATATGGTCGGCTATACTCGTCGAATGGAGCGAGACGAAGCCGGCACGCTTGCGGCGTTAACCGCTCACATAGATGGTACAGTTGCACCACTGATCAATCGTCACCACGGGCGGATTGTCAAACTAATGGGTGATGGCCTTTTGGCCAGCTTCACTAGTGCTTCAGACGCGGTTTCTTGCGCCGTTGAATGGCAACAATCACCCTTGGAAGAGCCAGACCCGTTACTTTTCCGCATTGGCATCAATCTTGGTGACATCCTCAAGCAAGAGGATGATGTCTTTGGCTCCGGTGTTAACCTTGCTTCGCGTTTAGAGCAACTTGCCCCGCCGGGAGGTGTGCTCGTCTCGGACGCTGTCTATCGCGTGGTTGGCAACCGCATTTCGGTCGTGTGGGAGGATGCAGGCACACATATCATCAAGAACATCGCTGAGCCTGTTAGGGCCTGGCGCATTGGAGGGGCGGAGCAAGCACAGCCTGACGCGAAGCCAGCAGCTACACCCCGCAAAGCCACCATCGCAGTCTTACCACTGCACAGTTTAAGTGACGACCCGGAGCAGGCCTTCTTCAGCGATGGCATCGCGGAAGACATTATCACCGGGTTGTCTCGATTTCGTACTCTCCAGGTTGTCTCCAGAAACGCATCTTTCCGTTTCAAAACACAGGAAACCGATCCGGCAGAGATCGCAGCAGAATTGGGAGCTGATTATCTCGTAACAGGCAGCGTTCGAAAGGCCGGTAGTCGGGTAAGAATTTCCGTACAGCTCGCGGAAGCAAGTACGGGCTCGCAGCTATGGTCAGAACGATATGATCGCGAGTTGGAAGACATCCTGTCCGTTCAGGACGAGGTGGCCCGCAACATCGTTGCGGTCCTTCCGGGACGTGTTCAACACAACGTTGCCGACCGATCATCGCAAAAACCAGCAGATGAGATGAAGGCCTACGAGCTGATGCTTCGAAGCAAAGCTCTTCGAGATGGCCTAAATGCCAGGGATACGGCTAAAGCACGAGCTTTGCTGGAACGGGCCATTGCGCTCGATCCGTCCATTGCTCGGTCTTACATGTACCTCTCAGACACCTATGTTATCGATCTTTGGTTAGGATTGGCGGGCTCTGACGCTTCCGATCACATCCTGCATATCGCTCGCAAGGGTGCTGCACTGGACAACCGGGACGTCTACATTCAAGACCAACTGGGTTTTGCTTATCTTTGCGCAGGCCTTTGGGACGAAGCAAATGCACAGTTCGAAAAGACGTTATCGCAGATCGAAAACGAAGCGGAGTCCATGGCGTGGTGCGGTTATGCTTTTCTGTTGCTGGGGAGACACGAAAAGGCGAGAGAGGTCGTGTCGCAAGCGATGCGATTAGATCCGTTGCATCCCCCTTCGATCGATTGGATCATGGGGCAGATAGAGTTCTTCTGCGGAAACTACGAGGAAGCAATCGGCTTTTTGATGGGAGAGGCACGGCTCAACTCGTTAGCTGCGGCATTCGTGGCAGCATCTTACGCGCATCTTGGCCGGCAATCCGAGGCTTCGGCTGCATTGCAGGAATTTATCGCGGAGCGCCATGACGAATTTAGGAGTCGAGGCATCGAAGTGCCCAAAGATAATCTCTCCACTCTTGCGCGTGGTTATGAATCTATGTGGCGGCATCGAGACGATTTCGAAGTTCTGGCAACCGGTCTGCATAAAGCTGGTTTGCCTGTCTGACTCACTTAATCAAAGGTCCGCGTAAGGCGTTATGCCAATCAATCTCGGCGTCTGAGATTCCTGAATCTTGCCGTTCAACCCTGCTCATTCTGGTTGGGTCTATTCGCTTTGCAAACAGCGAACGGAGCGACGCTTTGACTTTTTCGCACAAGGCGTACACACTTTTGACTCCTGAGGCCGGGACTTCACGATGTGATACAAAATCACGAGTATAGGCGTACTTCATGGATCTCTCCTTTATTAGTCATGCACCTACTCTCATAGAAAGCTTGGCATCCCACAAACGCCGTTTCTTGACATTTATTGTTCCAAAAAGTCACAATCAATCATGCCAAGAAACTTACCTCCCCTAAATCCGTTGCGTGCCTTTGAGGCCGCCGGGAGGTTGGGTAGCTTTACCCGTGCAGCGGAGGAATTGAACGTATCGCACTCCGCAATTTCCCGTCACATTCGCGGGTTGGAAAAGCGGCTTAACGTGCATTTGTTTCGGACGCAAAAGTCTGGTGTTGCCCTTACCGAACAGGGACAAATTTACTTGGGACAGATCACACCTGCACTTGACCAAATTGCCATCGCAACTGACGCTCTGACTTCCGCGCCCAAAGGTGTTGTTACCATGACGACAGAGAGCGCCGTCGCGCAAAAATGGTTGGTTCCACGGCTACCACGTCTGAAAGCCGCGCATCCAGAGATAGACTTACGTCTATCGATCACAACAGAGGTCATGGATATTGAGGCGCACGATTTCGATCTGGGCCTAAGATATCTGCGCACCCCCCCAGACGAAAGGTACGACCTGTTGTTCCCATCTCTGGTCAGAGCTTTTGCCGCGCCAAACTTTGCGCCAATTAAAGGTTCTGAGGCCGACCTTAAAGTTCTGGCAACCGGCCCATTGATTGAAGAGGCAACATTCCGTCTTTGGCCAGAATGGTTCTCGAAATCTGGTTTGAAAGAAGTTCCAACTCTTGATCTGCCTCACCCATTAGGAGCACTCCTGTCAATCCAGTCAGCCGTCGCCGGCCTGGGGGCGGTTCTGATGGACAAGCACCTTTGTCAAACAGAAGTTGAGACAGGTGCGTTGGTGAGCCTTAACGTCGTAGAAATTCCCTTTGGTGGATATTACCTCGCCACCAACCAGCGCGCGGGACGGCGGCGAGCTGTCCGTGTTGTTCGAGGGTGGTTGCAACAGGAGGCGCAATCCCCGGAAGGTGTGGCTACTGCTTAATTTTGCTATGCGCAGAATGAAGTCGCCGCCACTGTGACGGCGGACAATCGGTCACCGAGTAGCTTTCTTTCTTCAAAACCTGATAAGCGAAAGGCTGACAGGCACAAGCGGCACTGAAAAACATACCCAAGTACTTAATCCAGATCCTCGGCAAGATCGCAGATGGTCTGCTACGTTGTAAATTGCAGTGGTGACCAAAAAAAGTTTGAATTCATTGCGGTGGGCGCAGGTGTTTGGGTATATATTGTTCTTCGCAGATGACGGGTTCCCCGACCCTTTCAAAGCGATACCCGGTGGCGTAGAAGCAAATGCGACCGCCGCGGCGGTCATTCAGTTCGATGGTCCAGGCAAATTCGGAATAGTCCATTCCATGGATCCGAACTGGTTCTTTGGACCGGGTAATCCGGTCGATTGGCAGCGGTGTAACGGTCGATTTCGGAAACGAAAAGGAAACGGACAGATCGGAAACGCCCTCGAAACACAGATTGACCTGGGAAACGGAGAAACTGAATTGCCCATTGTCCTGCCTGATCCATTCCTCAATATGATCAATGTCGAGTTTTAGCTCACTCACCCAGTCATCGTTGTCTGGGTCAGGCGAAATCAATTTTAGGGCATAAATGGAATTGTCGTGGAATTCATGACTGACGTCCTGGAAGAGCTTTTGTCCGTTATCCATCGCAATCACTCGAATCCGAATTGTTGCTGATACACTCGATTTCGGGGTTTCAGCCAGTTTAATGTGGCACCATGCCAAAGGTAACGACAACAACGGAAGATCTTGCGACCCAGATCATTGCTGCATTTGACGGCCTTGATCCACCTGCTGATGATGAACTTCTTCACCCCGAATGTATGGATGACGTGGATATTCTTGAATTCTACGGCGGGGTCAAATGGCATGAGATGACCGATCAAATGATCGTTTACGGTTACGCTGCCCCCACTGCCTTCAGCGCCAAGGCATTTCAGTACTATTTGCCTGCATATCTGCTTTGGGCTCTGCGAAATTCAGACAGTCCGGAATATGCCAGTGAAAGCATCCTACTTGCACTCGACCCCGGCACATCGAAAGAACTGCTGCATGAGTTCAGGAAGTCCAAGTTCAACCAATTGACGCCTGCACAGAATGAGGCCGTGTTGAGTTTTTTGAACTATTTCAGCGACCATCCTGAGCTTGGTGAATTTGCAGAAGCCGCTTTGGTCAACTACTGGATTGAATAAGGCGTGTGGTCACCGGTTCGATGATTTTTATGCATTTGATGTGGCTCTTCGCAGCGCTTTTTGTCCTAACCGGTTTTCCGCCATTCGCAAGATTTGCGAAACCAAGGCTGATACAAATTCACCATTGCTCAACCAAATCGGGACTATGATTGCGCTACGCTACTTTTACTAAAAGAAGATCGGTAATTCGCGCGCGGTGACCAACTAGGGCTGGTCACCGTGCGCGTGCCATGTGCATCAGTTGTTCGCGGTAAGCGGGTCGATGATTTGGTGAACCTCGGTTATCTTCCCCACCGGAATCCCCGACAACTCTGAATGCTTCTGAATCTCGGCTTCGCTTTCAGCCAGATAGATGCAAAATGTTTTGTCTCCGGCAACATAGGAATGTTGCCATTGAATTGACGGGCCGACGTCGACAAGTGCTTTATTTGAAGCACGCGACGCGGCGCAAAGCTCGGTCAACGAAAAATCTCCAATGCCAGGAATGTCCCGTTCGATTACAAATCTCTTCAACATTTCTCCACCTCCGTTTTACCGTGTACAGAGATTGTGGCACTCAGGCTTCAAGATTCCGAACCAAATTTTCTTTGCTGAACTAAAGAAAAACCGGCGTAGTAGTGCAGAAATTTGCGCCGTCGAAAGAAAATCTTTATCAAACTTCTATGTCTACGCACCTCAAGTCTCTTCAAGCTATCGAAGTAGCCCTTCGAACTGGTTCGCTCAAAGCAGCCGCCAGCGAATTGGGGATCACCCCAGCTGCGGTTGGTCAAAGGATCCGGGCACTGGAAGACTACCTTGGAACAGACCTTTTGGTCCGTGGTCGGTCGGGTTTACACCCAACACCCGAACTGTCAGGGGCACTGACGGATCTTCGTACTGCATTTTCGGCACTTGAACGCGTATCAACTGCGCTCGATTTTCAGCGTGTTAGCGAAATTCACATCGTTGCCGACCCGGATTGGTCCGAATTGTGGCTGGCACCTCGGTTACCGAAATTTAGAGAAGACCATCCAAACATTCTTTTTTGCATCAACGGAGCGGGGGACGTTCCGATGCGGCTGGGGGCGCCAGATATCCGCGTTGAATACGGCGGACGTGAAAAAGGGGAGCCGCTCTTTTTTGACTATCTCGTCCCTGTATGCAGCCCAGACAACTTACGCAGAATAGCTGATTACGACACCGAGCACGAAATGGAAGGGATGCCGCTACTTCATTTGGAAGAGCACAGAAGTAAAGAAGACAGGCCAGGATTTCGTGAATGGTTTCAGACTTTCGGAATGCGGCGTACTGGTGCTGACCGAGGACCGTATTACAAGCGAGCGGAGATGGCCCTTGAAGCAGTGAGAGAAGATGTGGGCTTTCTCCTTTGCGGCGCTTCTTTGATAGAGAACGATCTGGAAGAAGGGTCCTTGGTGCTTCCCTATCCTGTTGAAAAAGGGCTTTCAGCGCCAAACCCATTTCGGATTCACCTGCGAGAGCAAACGTTGCAGCGTCCCCAATTGCGCCGTTTCGTAGATTGGCTCAAGCGCGAAGCCACCGAAACCCAAGAGCGGATTAATGGCTACAAGAACAAAAGTAAGGGTTTACAGATCAACAGTTAACCCCGCTCGTATGCAAATGAACTCGACCCCCGCATTGGAGTCAGAAGCTGACCTGAAACCAATGCCTAATCGACAATTCACCTTCAGGTCGGGCGAAAACGGCCCTAAGCCGACCTTGGACGTGGGTCGCCAATGCTGCATTCGCAGCCTGCTTTGTTGACATTCGCTGCGAACGCATCGCTGCAGCTGGTTCAGGTGATTGAAAAGCGAGACAAACCGAACTTTCAATCAATGGTTCTGAACGTCCGCTCTCCTATTCCCGAGCATGTAAGTGTTTCGCCCATTCCTTACTGAAGTCTCCGAGTGGACAGAGATGATCATAGAGGTGTTGTCCCAGATCAGTCGACGCATATCCTTCGGCAACGCGATGAACAAATCCCGCCGCTTGAAGCTCTTTCAGTCGGGTGTTGAGTGCCGCAGGTGAGATTGTTTCGCACTCTTCTTGCAGCTTTCGGAATGTGCATGGGCCAGCCTCGCTCAACGTCCAAAGGACTCCCATAGCCCAGTACCGTCCAAGCAGGTCGAACAGAGCCATAATGGGCGCGCCGCTTTTTGAGCCACGGACAGGCTGACCTGGTATCGGTATCTTAGTCACTTGCTATACTTTCTGTAGCGATTTATGTTGCTATGTAATTTGTAGCAACCCGAGCCAGTATTGCCAATGACCAAGACTGATACTTACGAAGTCCGTGATGATCGGTTCAAACGCAGCATCAAACTGGATGAGCCGATCGACCAAATCTGGACAGGGGGTAAATGGACAGAAGGACCGGTGTATTCTCCGACGTTCAGATGCCTGATTTGGAGCGACATTCCCAATGATCGACGGCTCCGCTGGGACGAACTAACCGGAGCAGTCGGAGACATCCGCTCAGGCCTCGGATGCTACACGAATGGCTCAACGCTCGACCGGCAAGGGCGGATCGTGGCATGCGAGCATGGGACGCGCAGTGTCACCCGGATTGAGCATGATGGGTCGGTTACGACTCTGGCCAGTCATTTCGAGGGAAAGCGGTTCAACAGCCCCAACGATGTTGTGGTGCGATCAGATGACACGATCTGGTTCAGTGATCCGGCCTACGGGATAGAGTCTGACTACGAAGGGTTTCAGGCAGACCCAGAGCTTGACGGTGAACATGTCTATCGTCTCGATCCGGCCACCGGCGATGTCACACAAGTGACTACTGACTTCGCCTGTCCGAATGGACTTGCATTTTCGCTAGACGAGCAAACGCTCTATATCGCTGACAGTGGTGGCACGCGTTACGCAAGCGGAGAGCATCATATCCGCGCGTTCTCCGTTGGTGCAGACGGCAAGCTCTCAGGCGGGGATGTCTTTGCTGAATGCGAAGAAGGCGTCTTTGACGGATTTCGGCTCGATACCCAAGGCCGTATCTGGACGAGCGCAAAGGACGGCGTTCATTGTTACCACCCGGATGGCACGCTGCTGGGCAAGATTTTCGTCCCAAAAGAGGTCTCGAATGTTTGCTTTGGCGGGCCGAAACGCAATCGCCTGTTCATCACCGCCTCCACAAGCGTATATGCGGTCCTCCTGCCAACAACTGGCGCTTTGCTGTTCTGATGGCAGAGACTTTTGTGCTGAAGGCCCGCACGGGCCGCGCGTTTCGTCTTGTCCAAGGCGCACAATTGAGAGTTACCAATACCTTCGGCTCTCAGGTAATCGACGCGCGGGCGTTCATGGCTGATGACATCGACTTAACTGCGTTCTGGGCCAGCAAGGCAATACGGTATCCGTCCTGTGCAAACCGGCGGGCAACCGATGCTCCGGTTCCGTCACCGACACCTGTAATCAGACAGACTTTATCGTTCATGGCGGCTCTCCTTTGGGAAGGATCAGCTTGTATCAAGCTGCTCTAAATCAAGGATTTCATATCCGCAGCGAAGGTCGGAAACGCATATAGCGAGGACTTGAGATCGCTGGCAGAGATGCCGTGACGCATGGCCATCGCAAAGAGATGAATCAGTTCGTCACCGTGATGGCCCAGAATATGAGCACCCAAGACTTGATCGGTACTCTTGTCGACTAAAACCTTGGACCAGGCTGCCGTTTCCGCATAGGTCTTGGTGGAAAACCAACCGGACATATCAGAAACCGTAACTGAGACATCGAGACCCTTTTCCCGCGCTTCGGCTTCAGTCAGGCCCACGGTGCTGAGCGCTGGAACGGTGTAGACGGCGCTGGGGATCACGCTGTAATCCGGCCTTTTAGTTGGTCCATGCACGATGTTGTGGCCGACAATCTGACCCTCATACGTTGCGATGGGGGAAAGTTGAGCGGAGCTGGTGACAGCATCGCCCGCAACCCAGACTGAAGAGTTGGAGGTGGACCGCATCGTATCGTCGATCAGAATGCGAAGTCCGTCATGCCCGACACCGGCGGCATCGAGGTTAAGCCCGTCGATATTGGCGACGCGGCCTGCGCCGTTGACGACCCGCTCGGCTAAAAGACTTTGGTTTCTGCCGTCATGTTCGAATTCAACACGCAACCCGTCGGCAGTCTTCTCGATTGCCGTCACCGATACTCCGGTTTTGACCGCTACGCCCAGGCGTTCGGTTTCCGCTTGCAGAGCCGATACGGCGTCACTGTCCATACGCGGCAGCAACTGTGGCAACGCTTCAAGGATTGTCACCCGCACTCCGGCTCGCGCGTAGACATGACTGAACTCCATGGCAATGACGCCGCCGCCAATGAAGACAACTTCTTTCGGCACTGTCGCATCGGAAAGAACTTCGTCGGACGTGATCATGTGCTCGGTGCCGGGAATAGGCAGAGGCCTTGGCTTCGATCCTGTTGCGATAACGATGTCCTTGCCATGTATAACCTGACCGTCGACCTCAACCTCGTTCGGCCCGACAAAACGCGCGGTGCCTCGAAAGACATCACCGCGTTTTTCGGCCAACCCCTGCATGGCTTCAGGGATGAAACCAATCAGGTCTTTCTCTCGGTCGATCAGTTTCGTCCAATTGAGCTTTGGCTTGCTGACTTCGATCCCATGGATGGGGGCTTGTTCGATCTCGTGCATTGCATGGGCGGCCGCCACCAGAACCTTTTTTGGCGTGCAGCCGCGATTGGGACAGGTCCCGCCGAAATCGCGCGCTTCGATAAAAGCAATCGATTTTCCGGCTCCATGTGCCACGGAGGAAACACCGAACCCTGCATTGCCCCCACCAATAATGATCACATCATATGACTCGCGCATATTGTTACTCCTCTCGTTCTAATTTCCGATTGCGGATCTTTGTCTATAGAGATCACATGGCGGAACCGAAACTTTCGGTGTGGATCTGCTCGGCGGGAACGCCTTGGCTTTCCAGGTCAGCCTGCACGTCGCCCATGAAACTGACTGGTCCGCACAAAAAGTAATGCGCGTCAGGTTTTTCGATCAGTCAAGCACGCAACGCTCCGGTGACGCGTCTCCGGGAATTGTAGTCGCGGCCATAGACATCTCCAGTTGCCGGTCTGCAAACGGTTAGGCAAGCTCACGCGCAATATGACGTGCCTGGGCCTGAGCTGAGGCGACCGAAGCTTTGTGACGCTCATCCGCGAATTCCTGATACTCGGCCGCAGCTTCGAACATGCGTTCTGCGCCTAGGTACTTGCGCAAGGTGCCTATATGCGCAGAAAGGTGGCCCGAGTCATTGCGAATCCCACCGTTCTCAAAGCCGAATTCGCCAGCCGATGTCAGCAGCACCAGTGTTTTTCCGGACATGATCGGTTCCAGAGGGAAGTCGCCGCGCGCCAAATCAAACGTAAATGTCTTATTGATCCGGATGATCTGATCAAACCAAGCCTTCAGGGCTGCGGGCATGCCATAGTTATACATGGGCGTCGAAATCAGAAGGATGTCGGAGCGGTCGAGCTCTTCAATCAGCGTATCAGACAAGCTGACCAAAGCGCTCTGTTCAGGAGTGCGTTCTTCATCCGGTGTAAAGACGGACGCGATCCAATCGTTGGAAATGAAGTCCGGCGGGGTCATTCCGACGTCACGCACAATAATTTCGACGTCCGGATCAACCGTTTTCCATTCTTCCACGAAACTGTCCGCCAAAGCGCGGGAAATGGAGTTATAGGCCGCAACAGGGTTGTCGGTGCGGCGCACGCTTGCGTCAATTCTCAGGATTGTGGTCATCTTGTCACCTAGTCAGTTTGCAATGAACCATTCAAAGGTGAAGCCAGAGACGCACAGGTACAAATGAAGAGAATTCTGAATAGAGTGAGCTGACCTCAGCCATCTCTAATCGCTGAAAAAATCTTCTCCAGATGAGACGACGTCGCAAGTATATCCGCGTCCCTGTTTGCGCCGCCGCTCAAGGATAGGCTGACCCCCGGTCTCCGTTCTCCAAATGGAATGGAAATTGTTGGGGCATTGAGGAAAGCGGCTTTCATCGATACCGACAGGATACGGGCGTTTTCCCGTGCAAAGACCCCTTTACCGCGGGTCACGGCTTGAACAGACGGCGGGTACGACGGCAATGTCGGGTAAAGCAGCATCTTCCCTGCCAGTTCCCTGCCAAAGTCTGAGATGAGTGCCCGCCGGATTTCCAGCAATGCCTGCAGATCTGTGCCAAGGATTGAAGCCGCCTGAGCAAGGCGATCCTGCACATTTGGGTCCAGTCTGGCCTGCTGGTCTCCGACCAAGCTTGGCAGAATACGAAAGGCTTCGGCACTCACCAGCGTTCCATAGGTTTGGAAGATCTCCGTGACACGAGTGAAACTACGGATATCAACCCTTTCCAATTCGATGCCATGATCGGACAATTGCTGCTGGGCCTGTTCGTACATAGCCCTGATATCCGGGGTAAATCCCACCAGGGCGTCTTCCCTCAGGCACAGAATATGACGGCAGGCGTCCCCGGTTTCTTTGCAATCCGACAAAACGCGATCTACAGCGCAAATCTGACTGACGTTAAAAGCGAGTGAGCCTGGCGTATCCAGAGAAGGCGCCAGTGGTAAAATCCTGGCGCTTTCATAACGGCCCATAGTTGGGCGAAACCCCACCAGGCCCTGACAGGCGGCCGGAATGCGCACGGAGCCGGAGGTATCTGTGCCCAATGCGATGTCGGCCAAGCCCAAGGCAACGGCTGACGCCGATCCGCTCGAGGACCCTCCGGGCACCAGTGTGCTATCCAACGCATTTAGAGGGGTGCCGAAATGCGGATTAACTCCGAGCCCGGAGAAGGCGAACTCCGACATGTTCACATGACCCAGAATGATCGCGCCCGCAGAACGTAGCTTGGCCACGATCGGGGCGTCATTGTCTGCTGGTTGAGGATCGATGGCCAAAGATCCCGCATGGCTTCGGAGCGCTTGCACGTCGATATTGGCCTTCACCGCAAGAAACTGGCCGTCCAACGGGCCAAGCAGGCTCCCTGCGGCCTGCCGCGCGGAGGCGGATCGGGCATCATCCAACAGTCTATCTGGCGCAACGCTAAGGAATACCTCGCGCTGCGCGTCGAGCGAAGCCACGAAGTCGCGCGCCCGTTGAAGGATATTCATGTCGTCAGGGCCGGAGCCTTATAATAAGGCAGTTCTTCAACCCGTACGCTTTGCCGGTCTGCCTCATATTGCGTGCGCACGTGCTGCGCGATCTCTCCGAGAGTGGCGAACCAGACGTCACCCCTGTTCAAGATGGTTTCCATCCAGTCTTCCACCTGCCGCCACCGCGCCAAACGCCCGGTCAGGAAGGGATGCCAAATACCGATCCAGAAGCCACCTTCTTCGTATTGGGCTTCGAATTCCTCCCAAAATGGGGTCAGCCCGGCGCGTGGCCCGGCGACGGGCATCATGTAGCCAATCTCCTCAAAATGGGCGAATTGCGGCCAGTCGTCGGTCCCCCAATGCGGTGGAAGTTCGACCAAAGTCCGCCCGCCGGATCGCATGAGATATGGCACATCATCCGCCATCAGCGAACTGTCATAATCGAATTTATGCTTGTTCAGCAGGTCGATGATGGCTTGCGTCACATTGTAAACCGGTGCGCGATAGCCTTTTGGCACATTGCCCAGAACCCGCTTATGCGACTCCAGCGCGCGTTCAAACCAATAGGCTTGTTCAGACGCGCTGTGGTTTGTCGGGTCTTCGTGCAAATAGCCATGATGGCCGATTTCATGACCATCTTTCAGGATGGCTTGCATAGCATCTGGATATTGCTCCACGACCCATCCGGGTGCGAAGAAGGACTGTTTCAGCCCGAGGCGTTTGTAGGTTTCTAGAATCCGAGGGATGGCAACCGTCGGCCCGTAGCGCCCCATCGAGATCGGATACAGGCGATCATGCCCGTCGACCGGCTTTGCGATATGGATCAGGCTGTCCGCATCGATATCAAAGGTGATCGCACAGGCGCATCGCGCGCCGTTTGGCCAGATTATCTTTTTCTGCATGGTCTTGCTCCTCTGTCACAATTGCGGGGCATTGTTCGTCAGCCAATCGTCATACCAGCGCTGCAATGCGGATTTGACGACGGCATATTCACTGGCGCTCAGCCTTTGATCCGCGGCGCGCTGCATGCTGTCGGTGATGTTTTGAAGAATTTTCTTTTCGTCGCACTTTTGGGCCTCGCCGTGCGAAACGGCCAGTTGTCCGCCGGTGAAGACGCTCTGGATGTCCGTGGATTTTGCCGAGCTGACCAACAGCTCAACCGGATCAATGCCGGGGTTTAACCAGGGACCTTCAAGACGGTCCAGGCGCAGGATCACAAAGTCGGCGCGTTTTCTAACGGACAGGCTTCCGATGCTGTGATCCATACCCATCAAACGCGCGCCACCCAAAGTGGCCATGTCGAAAACATCCTTCGCGGTCAGGCTAGGGTTCGCCCGATCACTCGACCAATAAAGGCTTTGCGCCAGACGCATTTCGGCGAACATATCGTCATCGCCTGCCAGGCTGGTCCCATCCATCCCCAGTGCGAGGTTGATGCCCATCCGCTTCATCAATGGCGCGGGTGCAATGCCGGACCGCAGCCGCAAATTGGAGCTAGGATTGCACACAATATGCGCGCGCGCCTCGGCGACTCGCGCCAGATCTTTTTCGTCCGCCCAGACCATATGCGCCAAAGACAAGCCGTCAGTGAGCAGGCCAGCTTTGCCCAATTCTGCGATGGCACCCTGAAAACTCCAGGCTGTAGCCGACAGGTGCTGCAGCCGAGACTCTTCTGCATGGGTGTGAATGCGCTGGCCGCTTTCGCGAACCTCCCTGGCAATGTCGCGAAGGATCTCTCGGCCCGTCCAATGCGGTGCCGTGGGGCCAAACCACACATCAGCGCATTCAGATGCCGCGTATTCGCCATTCATCCGGGACAGAAGCCGTACAAAGCTTTGCGGTGCAATACGTGTACGCGCAACGTGTTGGCGTTGCAGTTTGCATCGCAGAACCTCGGGCAAGGTGGTCAGAAACGACTGGCTTTGCCCATATGGATGCACAAGCTGGTTGTGCCATCTCTCGCCCGGCGCGATGGCACAGGACAGGCCAAGCCCATTATATACGGCGATTTTGTCCCTTATCTTCACTTCGGCAATGGCCGTTGTCTGACCCGTGGTGCCAGCATCCACAACAGCCGTTACCCCATTCTTCAGCAAGCGCATTGCCGCGTATTCGGTGGCGAGGCGCGGCGCAATGTCGGCTGCGCCAGCGGAGGCGAAAATCCAAGGCTCTAACAGGTCATCCCGTATCCCTTGGTTGATCAGGTTCACCCCATAACAATGGTGATGAGCATTCACAAACCCGGGCAGGATCGCCGTGTTTGTGTCCGAGTGCACCCTTGCGCTGGGATAACGTGACTTCAATACGGCCAGAGGTGCTAAGCCACCTATTCTACCGTCTAGAACATAAAGAGCGAAGTCGTTGTGACTGTGAAAAGCATCTTCGATGATCCAGCGGGCAGAAAATATGTCGCCGCCATTAGCCGTCATGAACAACAAATTCCAGCGCGCTGGGTTTGCCTTCGTCCCCATTGACTGGAGTGATATCTTGCGGGCAGGCCGACATCACGGCGTAGACTGGCATCTCAGCTTTGAATGTCATGCTATCCCCCGCCTTTGACACCGGCGCAGCCCAGGCAAGGCTGCCATCAGGGTGAACTGGGACGTTCATCCACAGATTGAAGGGCGCTGGCACATGCGGTGCTTTTTTCCCGATAGCAAGCAAGGCCTGCCTCAAGTTGTCGGCGCAATTGTCGTGGTAATCAGTAACGCCCAATTGCTTGTACCGGTTGGCATCGCAAGCGGCGACCGTTGTGTCATGCACACCCGGCGATGTGTCTTGGGTCAGCGTCAGAAGAGGATTGCGCAGATTGCTGACCAACCTGTCACCGACCTTTGGGAAAACAGACAGAAGATCCGGATGCACATGCGGCATAGACAAATATTCATGCAGCTCTGCCGCATTGAACGCCCAGAAATCGCAGACTTGCCAGCCGGTCGGATTGGTGATGGTCAATGTCTGCCCGGCTGTCAAACGCACCGCGACACCGCAACGTGCTGGCACTGTATACCGTTGTGCAATGACCGGGACGCCGTCGGCAGAGACCGTGCTGTCCAGAGTTTGATTGAAACCATCGGGTTGGGAAGGGTCAAAACTTTGCATGCGCAAGAACTCCTGATTAGGGGTTCAGAAACGCATGCTTCTCGGCAATTTAGAAATGACAAATATTCAAGCGACGGATTAGATCTTGGCGAACGCGCTAATCCTCAAAAAACCTTTGACCGACGGCGCTGTCGCGAAACTCATCTGCTTCGTCCAATAGCCATTCCCGGAACACACGAACGCGTGCACGATTGGCGTAAGTTTCAGGGCAGACGAGAAAATAGCTCTTGTTCTTCAATGCCGTGTCAAAGGGGGCGACCAGCATATTGCGTTCCAAAAAACGCGCGGCGGCCAAAAGGCTGACCAGGGCCACACCATGACCATCGCTTGCCGTCAGCAAGCAGATGTGTTCCTCGGAATAGGTGACATAGGGCTCGACATCACCAGTCTGCAAGCCAGCCGCGCCCATCCAGCGCTCCCAACTCGGATCCGCATCAGAAAACCCGCTCCATTGGTATTCGATCAGACGAGATTTCAGAAGATCTTCGGGGGAACTCAGTGACTTCGCCTTTTCCACGCTGCAGACAGGGGCTACCCAGTCATTCAAGACCCAAGCTACATTGCTATCAGGATAATCGCCAAAGCCATACCGAATGGCCACATCCACATCGCTGGATTTGAAATCCACCAGTTGATCGCTTGACAGAACCCTTACCGAGATCTCCGGGTATTTCTCGTAAAAGCCTCGCAGCCGCGGGCTAAGCCAATTGGCGGCAAAAGACCCGGTTGTTGAGATTGTCAATGTGCCCGCAAGGTCGTCTTCCTCCAGCGCGAGAGAAGCGGCTTCGATGTTCTTGAAGGCCTCAATTATGTGGGGCGCGTAATTGGCCCCATCTTCCGTCAATTTCAAGGCGCGGGTCAGCCGGTGGAACAGGGGTACTCCAAGTTGATCCTCCAGCGATTTGATCTGATGGGAAATGGCAGTCGGAGTGACGCATAATTCATCGGCGGCATCCTTGAAACTCAGATGCCGGCAGGCTGCTTCGAAGGCCTGAATGCTTTTCAACGACGGTATCTTCGCCATGACGCGCGGCTTTGCTCTCCTGATGCGATGCTATTTCTTCGCTCTACTCTAACCCGATTGCCAGTTCACATGTGGGCGAAATTCTCAGCTGTGAGGTGAAAACATCTAATTTGAGAAGATAGGGCATTCTCTCTTGAATTTGTTTGAAAGTTGGGAGGTTGTCTTGAATCCATTTTTGAAAGTCACCGGCATCGACAAGTCGTTTGGCGCCGTTCGTGCATTGCACAATGTCAATCTGCTGGCGTCGAAGGGCGAGTGCATTGCGATTTTGGGCGAGAACGGAGCGGGGAAAACCACGTTCGCAAGCGTTTTGATCGGTCTGTATCAGCCTGATAGCGGCGAAATCAAATTGAGCGGAACACGTGTTTCGGTGACCAGCCCAGCAAAAGCTATTGAGTATGGGATCGGCATGATCCACCAGCATTTCAGCCTGGTCGGCGCGATGAACGCCGAAGAGAACATTCTGATCGGCTTGCCCAGCACAAAAAGGGGTGCCGAAGCGCGGGCGCGCATTCGGCAGCTTTGCAGCGACTTTGACTTTAACGTCGATTTCGACATCCGCGTCACGGAAATGCCTGTGGGCATGAAGCAAAGGGTGGAGATCCTTAAGGCGCTGTTTCGCGATGTGTCGATCCTGATCCTGGATGAACCCACCAGCGTTCTTGCCCCGACCGAAGTCGCGCCGTTTCTCAAAGGGGTGCGCAAGCTAGTTGCCAACGGCTGCCTCGTCTTTTTCATCAGCCACAAGCTCGATGAAATCCGCGAAATTGCCGATCGCGTCATGATAATGCGCCATGGGCGTGTCGAGGGAGTTCTTCCGGTTGCGACCACGCCCATGACGCAGATGTCAGCGCTTATGATGGGAGAAAAGTCGACCAGCGAAACGGTCGAGACGCCCAAGGCCAAAAAGGCGCGCAACGACACCAGCTCAGCACCGGACGCTCTGGTTGTCTCTGATGTCTGCTTGATCGATCCAGGCGGCGCGGAAATCCTGCAGGATCTGACCCTCTCCGTGAAGGCTGGCGAAATTCTCGGAATCGCCGGGATCGACGGCAATGGCCAGACGGAGTTGAGCGAGGTGATCACCGGCCTCAAAAGGCAAACTAGCGGCGCCATTCACCTTAATGGCGCGGAGATATCAAGCGCCTCCATCGCTTCGCGCATTGCGGATGGCATGGGCTTCGTTCCCGAGGACCGCCATGCCGAAGGTCTAGTCCTCTCACTCAGTGTCGAAGAAAATCTTGTTTTTCGATCCATTGGTGATGACAGGTTCATGTCTGGAGGTCTGATTTCCCGGCGCGCGATGCACGAGATCGCAAGCGACGTGGTCGCGGCCTTTGACATTAGGCCCCCAGACCCGAAACTGAACGCCTCGGCTCTATCCGGCGGCAATCAACAAAAAATCGTTCTGGCCCGTGAAGTGGCCCGGGCGCGCAATCTCTTGGTCGTCGTACAGCCGACTAAAGGGCTTGATGTCGGTGCAACGGAATTTGTTCAGAACCAGATCCGTGCTGTCGCCCAAAGCGGCGTGGGCGTTCTCTATATCTCCACTGAACTTGAGCATGTGCTCGACATCTCTGACCGCGTCGCCGTGATGGCTTTTGGTCGGATCACGGGTGTTGTCGATCCAGAAAACACAACTCTTCAAGACATCGGGCTCTTGATGACCGCAGCGCCGGAGGAGGTACAATGAACAGGTTTACCATGCAACGCCGGATTGCGATTGCTTTGCTTTCAGCGCTGAGCGTTGGCGGCGTGCTGATCCTGCTGGACGGGCACAACCCGTTTGAAGCCTATAAGGTTCTGTTTCTGGAATCTTTCCTGAATTACTGGGGCTTCTCCAATACTTTGGTCAAAGCCTCGCCGATGCTTCTGGCCGGGCTGGCCGTGATCATTCCGATGCGCGCCGGTGTGTTCAATATCGGTGGCGAGGGGCAGATTTATATTGGTGGGTTGTTCGGCGCCGTCTTCGCTTTGGCGATCCCCAATCTGACCGGTCTATTGGGCGTGCCACTGATATTTATCGCCGCCGCCGCCGGTGGGGCGTTTTGGGCGGCAATTCCTGCGTATCTCAAAGCCTATCGGGGCACGAATGAGGTCATTGTCACGCTGCTGATGAACTTCATTGCGATCCACATCGTCAGCTACGCCGTGGCTGGGCCGCTATTGGCCGAAGGCGCGCCATATCCTTATTCCGAGGAAGTCTCAGAAGCCTATCGCCTGCCCATTCTGATGCCGCGATCTGATACCCATGTGGGCTTTGTATTCGGGCTGGCCATGGCGGTTATCTTGTATTTCTGGCTGCGCTTCACGCCATCGGGCTTCCAACTGGACCTTGTCGGGCACAATGCCCGCGCTGCGGCCTATGCCGGAGTGGACCAGAAAAAGACCGTCATCCGCGCCATGTTGATTGGCGGCAGCCTTGCAGGCATGGCCGGCGCAATCGAGGTGATCGGGTTGAAGTACCGCCTGTTCCACCTGTTTAGCGATGGCTACGGCTATGACGGAATTGTCGTCGCCTTCCTTGCGGCTCTTAACCCAATTGTCGCGCCTTTGACCGCGCTGTTCCTTGCCGGGCTTTCTGCCGGCGCGGGAACGATGCAACGTGCCGTCGGGGTCGACAGTTCCGTCATCGAAGTGGTCGAGGGGCTCGTCGTAGTTTTTGTCGCTGCCGCTCTCGTGACACCGCGAACCACGTCAAAATCCATTCTGAAACTCCTGACAAAAAACCTGGGGCTGCGCAGTCAAACACAACGCCGGAAGAAAGAGGCATAAGCTATGATTGATCTTGTTTTACTGGGCGACGTCCTTGCCGGAACCGCCCGATTGGGTACACCAATTGCTTTTGCTGCCCTTGGCGGGGTGATCGCGGAACGTGGCGGGCTGTACAACATCGGCCTCGAAGGTCAGATCCTAGCCGGAGCGCTTGGCGCTGCTGCTGGTTCTTTCGCAACGGGCTCCGCCGTGATCGGGTTCGGATGCGGGATAATTTGCGGCCTGATCTCTGGCCTGCTGCTTGGGTATATGTCGATCCGGCTGCGCATCAACCAGCTGGTTGGTGGTATCGCGCTCAACCTGCTGCTGGCCGGACTCACAGCATTTCTGTCCCGTCAGATATTTGGTGCTCAGGCCGGAGGGGCGCGAGTAAACGGATTCTCGCAGATCTATTTTCCCTTCTTGTCAGATCTTCCCGTCGTTGGCCCGTCCCTGTTTTCCCAGGATCCGCTGTTCTACCTATTGATCGGGTTGGCAATAGCAGCCTGGTTCTGGCTGATGAAATCCCACAAGGGTCTGGACCTGCGCGCCGTTGGCGAAAACCCGAAGGCCGCGGACTTGGCCGGGGTTCCTGTCTTTCGCATGCAATATCTCGCGATTGCAGCTAGTGGAGCCCTCGCGGCGCTTGCCGGAGTGCATCTGGTCTTGTCGCAAGTCTATGTGTTTGCGGAGGGCATGAGCGCGGGCAAAGGCTTCATTGCGCTTGCGGCAATCATCCTGGGACGTTGGTCGCCCATCGGCGCGATCTGCGCTGCGCTTTTCTTCGGCTTCTGTGATGCGGTGCAATTCAAACTGCAATTCACCTCGCCAGAGATTCCCTATCAGCTCTTCCTGATCTTGCCTTACCTGGCATCGCTTATCGCACTCGTGGTCCTCGGAGCCAAAGCCAGCGCACCTGCAAGCGTCGGACTGCCTTACGACCGAGAGCATCGATAAATCTCAGCCGTGACGTGAGAAACCATCGTTTTTCACGTCGCGATCCTCCCGTCACCCTGACAACACATATCCAGTATGGGAGAACAACAATGCAATTGAAGTCCAAACTATTGGCGGGGCTTGCGGCACTGATGTTGGCAGGGTCTGCGACTGCTGACGGGATCGAACGCGCCGCGATCGTTATGCCCGGATCGATTTCTGACAATGGCTGGAACCAAGCCGGATTCGAAGGTCTCACCAAGGCAGGTGAAGCGCTCGGCTTTGAAGCCGCTTTTTCCGAAAGCGTGCATCAGCCCGAACAAATCGAAGTCCTGAGCGACTACGCACGCCGGGGGTATGACCTTGTGATCGGTCACGGCGGAGAATTCCAGGACGCCGTGGAACGTGTCGCTGCACGCTTCCCGGAAACCATGTTCATGGTGAACAACGGACTGGGCACCAAAGACAACATTGCCAACGCGGATTTCTATTTCAGCCAAATCGCTTATCTGATGGGCTACGTTGCAGGCTCCATGTCAGACACAGGCACCATCGGCATCATCGCGGCGCAGCAGTTCAAGTTCACGACCGACACGGTTGCTGGCTATGAAGCGGGTGCCAAAGCGGCCAATCCGGACGTCAGAGTTCTGGTTACCTGGACCGGTGACTGGGATGACATCGCCAAGGGCAAAGAAGCTGCCTTGAACCAAATTTCCCAAGGCGCCGATGTCGTCTGGCCGACAATGGACAGCGCGACGCTGGGCTCCATGCAGGCCGTTCAGGAAAAAGGTGTCTATGGTATCGGCATCTATCGTGATGCGATCAACGAATGGCCGGAAATCCTACAGTCCGCAATCTTGGATGTCCGAGGCAACATGCGGTCCTACCTGGAACTGGCAGCTGCTGGAAAACTGGAAGGTGCACTCTACCGGGCGGATATGGGCAATGAATTGGCCATGCGGATCGGGTCGTTCCATTCAGATATCCCGGTGGACGTTGTGGATGAAGTCAACAATCTGATCGACGCCATGAAGTCAGGCACTTTGGTTGTAAATCCACAATAACGCTCCCTAATAATCGCTACTCCTTTTACTCTCGCCTCCAAGTCTGGGGGCATTTTTTTATCATAGTAATCAATATTTTAAGTATTTCGCTTGTGCCGCGTGGGACTGTGTTTCCCCCGATTTCGTCGGAGTCGCTGTGCTTTCTATTGATGGTTTTTAGTTCTGCAATGTCCGAGAACAAACAACTCCAGGGCTGCCTAAGATCCAACCATGCAAAACGCTCAATCAACATCGTCCATGCAAAATCTGTGACCAGACATTCCTGCGCATTGCAGCATCGGTCGAACTGGGCTCACTCTGCGCTTTAGGGCAAGCGCAGCGTGCAGCGACCAGAAAAGTCTCGCTTCGATGAGACGGTCCAATCCAGCCGTTCAAGAATGTCCGACTCTGCACTACAGCATTCCCCGAAGAAGACATTGCAGGACTGCCCCGCACTTTGGGTGTTCTTGGTCGGTCCAGGTTTAATGTTAGAGTATCATCGGCCCTTGCCCCTAAAGCGGACCTGCATCCAAATCCCAATAGGGTGCGTCGTGCCCGATGCGTTCCACGACGAAATCCAAAAACGCGCGAACTTTCGCTGGCATGTGCTTTCGTTCAGGGAAGACTGCGTACAGCGCCTGTTCAGGTAGGCGATATTCGGGCAGCACCCTGACCAGACGGCCACTGGTCAAGTGGGCTCCGGCAACAAAGGTCGGCAGGCGACCGATACCAAGACCGTCAAGCAGCACGGTGCACAGGGCTTCACTGTTGTTCACGCGCAGAACACCAGATGTCTGAACGCGCATGTCACCCGCGGGCCCGGCTAAGCGCCATTCCGAAGGGTCGCGCGAATAGGCGTAGTGAAGGCAGGAATGCGCCAGAAGATCCTCAGGTGTTTCTGGCGTTCCGGACTGCGCAAGATAGTCCGGCGCAGCGACAATCACGCTGTGGATCGGGGCGAGTTTGCGTGCGATCAGGGCCGAGTTCGGCAACGTTCCGGCGCGTAAGGCCACGTCGATGCCCCCTTCGACGAGATCGACAAATTTGTCATCCATCGTCAGGTCAATTCTGATCCCCGGATATTGCCTGAGGAATGCAGCAATCATAGGCGCAACATGCAGTTGTCCAAAGGACATGGGTGTACTGAGCCTTAGTAATCCAACCGGTTGCCCCTGCAACGCCGCAACTGCGTCTTCGCCGTCCTGCGCTGCGTCAAGCGCCTGCGCCGCGTGGGCCAGATAGATTTCACCCGCCTCGGTAAGGGAAATGGACCGCGTCGACCGATGAAAGAGCTGCGTTCCCAGATGGGCCTCCAGCACGCCGATCCGCTTGCTGACCGCTGATTTTGTAAGACCCAGATGCCGGGCGGCGGCTGCGAACCCGCCATAGTCCGCCACAGCAACAAAAACGGGGATAGCGCCAATTTCAGTCATGTTTTGCGATCCTTTGGGCGAATTATTCTCACCTATAAGTTTCAAATTCACACGATTATCATCAAATAGAAAGCCTAATAGTTATCTGCATGTCCTGTTAACGCCGGAGGCTGACATGCCCAAGATGCTTATCAACGGAGTTCTGCGTGACAGACCGCTCGCCTCGGACGGTCGTTTTCACCGCCTGCAAAGCCCATTCACGAGCCACATCAGCGTGCAACCGGGCGCCCCGTTTCCGAACACGCCCGGCCGGTACCACCTTCACCTGTCCAAAGCCTGCCCCTGGTGTCATGGCGTCGATCTGATTCTAACTTTGAAAGGCTTACGCAATGCGTTCAGCATCACATGGATGGACCCGGTCATGTCGGAAAACGGCTGGGTCATCGACCAGACGCTATTCGACGACCAAAGCGGTGTAAAACGCACCCGCTTCCTTTACGATGTCTATCAGAGTGCCAAGCCGGATTACACGGGTCCGATCAGCGTGCCTGTGCTGATGGACAAGGTGACGGGCCGGATCGTCAGCACCGAATCGACCGAGATCATGAGCATGCTTCAGACGGCGTTTCCCGATACCGCGGGACCCGATCTTCGCCCGTCCCATCTTTGCGACGAAATCGACCGGATCGCCGAACAAATTCAGTCACCGATCCGCGAAGGCGTCTATCGCGCTGGGTTTGCCACCAGCCAGATCGCGTATGGCGAGGCCGTAACGGCGCTCTTTGCCTGTCTCGACACGATTGAAGAAACGCTTGGCCAACGCCGGTTTCTGGCTGGTGACGTGCTGACAGAGGTTGATCTGAAGCTGTTTCCGGCACTTCTGCGGTTTGACCCGGTCTATGTGACCCACTTCAAGACCGACTACAAACGCATCAGCGACTATGTCGCCCTGCCCCGCTATCTGGCCGACGTCATGGGGTTGCCAGGCGTGGCCGACACTGTGGACATGGCCCATATCCGTCAGCATTACTTTCTCAGCCATCGACACATCAACCCCAGCGGAATTGTGCCAATCGGCCCGGCTTCCCTACGCTCGACCAATATGCCGGAAATGGGGGCCGCGTGATGCCTGATATAGTCAGAAGATCCGGTGTTTCAGCGCTGATCATGGCCATCGGCGTCCTGGTGGGGGTCAGTTTCACTTTGTCCAAATTCGTCTCGATGGCGGGAATATCTGCTCTGACCGCTTTGTTCTGGCAGGTTTTTCTGGCCAGCATCGCGCTGTTGGCGTTGTGTTTGCTGCCGAAGAAGCGCGTGGCGCTCGACACGCGGCACATCCCCTATTATGTCGGTGCCGGAGTTTTCGGTGTCAGCGGCCCCGCTGTGATCGGGTTTCTGGTGCTAGAGCACGTAAGCCTTGGGTTCTATTCCGCCCTCGTCACGCTGTCACCGCTGTTTACCTTTGCGATAACGGCACTGATCGCGCGCAGGATGCTGCCGTTGCACCGCCTGATTGGTATTCTGATCGGCCTTGCAGGGGTCAGCCTTGCCACCATGGGTGGATTTGACCTGTCGGGTGTCGAGCCGGCGTGGATTGCCCTGTCGCTTTTGGGGCCCTTGTTTCTGGCCTGCGGCAACGTCTTTCGCAGCTATGCCTACCCGCCCGGCGGCGATCCGTTGGGGCTGGCGACCGGAACGCTTCTGTCACAGCTGTTGCTGATTTCCGCCCTGTTACTGGGACGCGGCAGCACAATCAGCGACGTCTCGGTGCCCCCTGCCCTGCTTGGCGCAATCTTCGGCATCGGATCCATCACCGCGCTCTGCTATGCGCTGACCTTCGAAGTACAGCGGCGCACGGATGGCGTTGGGTTCGCGCAGGTCGGCTATTTTGCCACGCTTTCCGGCATCGCAATCGGGGCAATTGTCTTTCGGGAACCTCTTGGCCTCGGACTGCTTGGGTCCCTCGCAATCCTGTTCCTTGGGCTAGCCGTCACCAACGGCCACCTGAAACTCCCGCCGGTCCTGCACCGACGGTCACAGGCCAACCAGACTTAGACCCACCGATAACTTTCAAACCGAAAAGGAAACCAAAACATGCAAATCACGGCCCCCACCACAGCGGCTCACGCGCCCCGGATCGCGTCCCTTTATTCAGCGGTTGACGCGCTCGACGAAGCCGGCGTTGTCGAGCATGTCACCGAAGACGTGCAGTTCCAGCTTGGCAATTTCGAACAGATTGACGGGCGCATAGCCGTGCAAGCCGCGAACGCGGAATTCTTTGCCACGATCCAGGGTATGCAACATACCATCACCGGCATCTGGTCCAGCGGCGATACCGCGTTCTGCGACGGCACCGTTCACTACACGCGCAAGGACCAAAGCACACACGACGTGCGCTTTGCTGCACGGTTCAACTTTCGCGAGGACAGGATCGCGGATTACCGGGTGTATGTGGATATCTCGGGTCTTTGACGCGCATGGTCAGGGTGGCGCGCGTTGCCTGCCGCTCTGGCCGACACGGGCAGAAGCGGCCATAATTGCGATCCAGCTTCGGAAGAGGGTTCGATGACCGATCGCAGCATTCTGGCACAGCTCATGACGATGTCCGACGTCGTCTGGGACCGACACACCAACCCGTGGAGCGGCTGGAGCCGTCTGAGCATCCCGCCCCTGTTCGTTCTGGCCGTCTGGAGCCGGGTTTGGCTGGGCTGGTGGTGCCTTGTTCCAATCGGAATTGTTGTCTTCTGGACATGGTGGAACCCGCGCGCCTTCCGCAAAACGGCCAATCCGGATAACTGGATGTCCAAAGGTGTACTTGGGGAACGGATCTGGCTTGCGCGCGCGAAATCGCCGATCCCTGCAAGGCACCACCAGATGCCTCTTGTTCTGGCCGCAGTCAGCGCGGTCGGTATCGGCCCCTTGGTCTGGGGGCTTTGGCAGCTTCAAATCTGGCCGACGCTTCTGGGGTTGCTGCTGGTTATGGGTGGCAAGCTGTGGTTTCTGGACCGCATGGTCTGGCTGTTTGAAGACACCCGGGCGGTGAGCGCCGGGCAAGGAATATAGCGGCGCAGTGAAAACGGAAAGCAGGAGCATCAGATGCCCCTGCCATTCCGGGTTCGCCAGGGCGCGCTTAAGTTTGCGGCCCCCCATGCGCCAAGGACCGCTGCGCCAGCCCCAAAGATATCAGGGATACACCGGCGAATATCAGGTTCAGGCCGGCAAGAACCCCCAGCAGAACAAGGGACGTGCCATTGACGATACCGGACAGGATCAGGCCGCCAAGCAGGATGGCCATCGCGCCGGACGCAATCATCAGCGCCATGGGCCGCTCCTGACCCGACCGAATGGCAATTACGATCCGCAACACACCTTCGGCCAGAAAAACCGCGCCAAGCGCAAGGGTCAGTGCCAGAACGCCGCCGAACGGATCAAGCAACAAGACAAGCCCTGCAAGTACGTTCAGAACACCGATGGCCAACAGCCAGAAGAACCCTTTCCACGCCTTTTCCGCAAATGCCTGAATCGCTGTGACGATGCCCCCGCCCAGCAGGGCCACGCCGACAAAGGCTTCGACGGCAAGCGTGGACATCAGTGGGAAGGTTACGGCGCACAGCCCAACGCAGAGCATGGCGACGCCAAGCACGATCAGCCAGAACGGTTGAGGCTGCCAACCGGCGGCCTCTTCCATGAGCGCGGGTTTCGGTAAGGTTTCGTTAACTGAATCAGTCATGTCGACCTCCGGGATCATGGTCAGGCGACCGATTTGTCGAGGTGGTCGCGATAGGCGGCAACGGCGGCGTGCAGGGCCTCCCAATGGTTCTTTGCCTGATCATGTGCGTCCGTCACGGCGTCCTCACCTTCTTTCTGGATGCGGTCGGCAAGGTCGGTGACCTTGTCTTTTGCTTCCTGCAGGTCGGATTGCAGCTTTGTCACCTGTTCCTGGGTCCACTTGTCGGTCGCGTTGCCCGCGTCCTTGACCTTCTGTTCGAACGATTTCAGCTCGTCCTCAACACGGGTATAGTCGTCTTTGGCTTTCTGTACGAATTCGGAAAATGTTGTCATGGTTCAGTCCTTTCATGGGTCATATTTTTGCTGGGCCCGTTTGAGCGCCATGACCCGGACCCTCGCAAATCCCCGGCAGGCGTCCGAGTGAGTCACGGTTAAACCGCCGGGCTGTCTTGTGACGAGGCCCGTCATCGGACAAAGTTGAGCGACGGAGGGAAACATGCTTGCCGAAGTAAGCTCTGCCATAGATCCGCGCGCCATTCAGGAACAGTTGAAGCGCGTCCTCGTCAGTCCGCATTTCGCGGATACCACGCGCCTGAACCGCTTTCTGTCGCATATTGTCGGCGAAGCGCTGGCGGGTCGGTCCGAGACGCTGAAAGGCTATGCAATCGGCATTGACGTTTTCGACAAGCCCGAGGATTTCGACCCCACCATCGACACGATCGTTCGGGTTCAGGCCAATAAAATGCGCAGCCGGCTGGATCTCTATTACGCTCAGGAAGGGCGCGAGGACCCGGTTCGAATACATATTCCCAAGGGGTCCTACGCCCCGGTTTTTGAGATCGCGTTTGACCCCGAACGCCGGACCGATGCCGAAACGCCCCCGGCGCCAACCGGACGGGTCGCGGTGGCCGTGATGCCCTTTGACAACTTGAGCGGAGACCCGTCGCAGGAATATCTGGCCGATGGGTTTACCGAGGAAATCATCTCGGCCATCGCCCGGTTTCGCGAGGTGAGCGTGCTGTCCCGGCACGTCACCTTTCGCTTTCGCGGCCGCGGCCGCGATCCGCGCGCGGTCGGAAGCGAACTCGACGTCCAATATCTGGTCGAAGGCAGCGTGCGACATTGGGACAACAAGCTGCGCGTCACCGCCCAGCTTATTGACGCGGAAACCGGCCAACAGGTTTCCGCGGACACTTATGACCGCGACCTGAGCGCGGACAGCCTATTTGAAATTCAGGACGATATCGCCGCCCGGATCGCCACGGAAATCGCGGAACCCCACGGAGTGATCCATCGAACAGGTGCAGTGCAGCGCAGGGCACAGACGCACACGCTGGATGCCTATCAGTGCAGGTTGCTGGCCACCGAATACTGGCGTGAACCCACGGTTAAAAAACACAAGAAGGTCCGCGACCTGCTGGAGCGCGCCGTTGAGATTGATCCCGAATATGCCGGCGCCTGGGGGATGCTCGCGATTGTCTACGGCGACGAACTGCGCGGCGGGTTCAATTTTCGCAAGTCCCCCCCGCCCTTTGATCGCGCGCTGGAGGCCGCACAGCGGTCGGT
The DNA here is from genome assembly GCF_056537345.1 of Ruegeria sp. CF4. Taxonomy (NCBI): domain Bacteria; kingdom Pseudomonadati; phylum Pseudomonadota; class Alphaproteobacteria; order Rhodobacterales; family Roseobacteraceae; genus Ruegeria; species Ruegeria sp. CF4. The sequence continues at coordinate 82,743 of NZ_JBQFRJ010000009.1, forward strand.
CGCTCTGGATCCGCTGAACGCAACCGGCCAGCACGCATTGTTTTTGACCCATTTTCATCGTGGAGAGTTCGAAAGCTTTGAAGACGCGGCTGATAAAGCATTGCGGGCCAATCCGAATTATCCAGACATGTTGGCCGATCTGGCGGCCTGCTTTGCGTTGCGCGGCGATCTTGAACAGGCCGCGAGACTGAGCGCCCGCGCGATCGAGCTGAGCCCCAACCCGCCCGGCTGGTACCACGCAAGCACGTTCCTGATCTGTTTCATGAAAGATGATTACAGCGGCGCGCGTTCAGCGGCGCGCAAAGTCGGTGGTGGCATGTGGAATGGTTCTGAAGTGCTTGAGCTTATGTGCATCCCATACACGGAACCGGACGCCGACCTGGATTCAACCCTGTTGGCCCTGAAGACCAACATTCCCGATGTTGACCGTTTTATCCAGACGCTCTACGCGATCTGGCATGTGCCATCTGACATCTCACAGAAAATGACCGAAGCGCTGCGCACAACCGGGGCGTTGGACTGAGGTTCGGCCGTCAGGGATTTAACGGTGACTCACTCTGCCCTTTCCACCTCTGCGCGTAGGTTGGTCCTGACATCACAACCAGACCCGGAAACGACCAATGCTAACTTTGCCACAGCGCCTTGATCTGATGAAACTCGCAACGGACATCGCCAAGACCAAAGCCGGTTGGTCGGAAGAAAAGCCGGCCAAACTGGAAGAAGACATCCTGTCCATTTATGAGAGGCTCAGGCCAAGTGTCGAAAGCGGCAGCGCCTTTGAGAACACCAGCATGTCTGATGTGAAAACCGCCGTTGACGTCGCCTCGACCATCGACGGATTTCTGGAATAGCCGGTCCTTGTTTTCAAGGCCAAACAATGCCGTTTCGCATCAGGATGTTGCGTGCTCACAATTCTAACAACTATCAAGTGCAATCGCCCCGACCCGAACCTCAAGTATGGTTCTCGCACACTTCGCTAGCAGCGCGCTTTCCTGCCTTCGCTGCGATTGTGAAAACTGGCGCTAAATGTATTATCTCTAACGGGGCAAAGTGGAATTGCGTTACGCTTGTACTATAGTCAGATTTGAGATTTTTGACCCACTTGAGGATGCCGTTATAAACAATAGACTGCGAACCTTGCGACCGAGCATCAATTCTGGACGACACAGCACAATGCCCCAGTTGCATCGCATACCAGACCATTCTCAAAAGTGTTTTTATTATTCTGATGACGAGCAAGCACGGAACCTGGGCCTGAGTTGATCTTGCTCAGCGCGTTTTCGAGAAAGTCGACGCGAACACTCGGCACCCACGCCACGTTATTGTTGGGAACTGCAGGTTCCGCTGCACATATCGCCAACACTTCGTCTTTTAGACTAATTGGTCTCTGTGACGAAGGTACGTTTCTAGCAGGTGAGAGATTCCATCCGCACATTTGGTGGTAGAAGTTGTCCGGGAATACGCCGCTACGGGATAGGTAGTGTTCATGCGTAAACTGACGAGCGGGGGCAGGGTATTCGTGCCGCGAAACTGATACACCGAAGAATGCGCCAAGCGGATCACGTAAGAGGCAGTTCCGACCAACCCCAGGAACTTCAAAGGGAGGTTTCACTACTGATCCTTCAAGCTTGACGGCGAGTTTGGCGGCCTGATCTACGTCTTCGACTTCAACATAAGGGATCCACCCTTCAAAGAGCACCAGATTTTGAGAAACAATCCCGGCCCCTGCCTCTTCATCGAGAGTGGCGAGGACAAAATCTCTATGGCCGCCGCCCCATGCGAAATCTGTGGCGTGTTCGACAATATAGCTCCAACCTGCCACGCTTTCGTAAAATGACCTGGAAGTTTCCACATCAGGCGTGAAAAGATCGTGCCAGACAATTCGGCCAACTTTTTCTTTTGTCACCGCGACTTCATCCAAACTGCTTCGGTTCGCCATAACTCTCGTTTGCGGTCCAAATATTGATGCAGATCAATTTGCGCGGTTCTGGTCCGTGAAGTCAATTAATTCAGTGGCTCCGTTGGCGGTCAGCCATTCTGCAAATTTACCCATATCATCCGTTGCGGGGCGATCCGAAGGCTAGGCGAAGCAATATTTACCAGCGTTAACGGCTTCACTGAAGGGTTGTATCAGGCGACCGTGTTCGATGTAGCGTTCGAACATGGGCACAGGTAACAAGGCCGCCCCAGTACCAAAGGTGGCCAGCTCGGCGAGGGCCACTGATCTGTCCAGAATTGGTCCCTTTACACGCGGGCAAATCGATCCAACTGCTTCGAACCAACCTGGCCATCCGGCACCCTGAATTACGACGGTACCGCGTCGGCTGCATATTGAGACAGGAATTCCTCTGAGGGTGGGATCTGAGTGATGACATCAATCAGTACCCCGTTCGGATCACGATAAATCGCATGGCGTTGGCCAAACGGCTCGCTCACAAGTGACTTTGCCACCGGAACTCCTTCTGACCGAAGTCGTTCATCCACTTTGTCGACATCCTCGACTTCAAAGTTGAGGATCATGCCCTTAGACGCACCGCGGGAAACCTCCGGGATCGTCTCGTGGTCCGACTGGACGATCGCGAGATTGACCGACGAATCCACTTCACTTTGTAGATGCACATACCAATCCGCCTGGAACGCAGCGCGGAAGCCAAAGTGACGTTTGTAGAACTCTGCTGTCTCAGAAACCGTTTCAGACTGAATGACCGGGTAATATTGAGTGACACGCATTTTTGATCTCCCTAACTTACATGCACTTTGTATGTATCATAGATTTGCAAATACATGCAAGATGTATGTAAGGTGCTTGTAGTGATATTCGGAGCCGTTAGATTTGCCCACAGAAAAACCCGCCCGACGCAGCCAGGCAGACCGACGCGCCGAAACGCGTGCCAAACTCGTAGAAGCTGCCCGAGAACTGTTTGTGAATTCGGGATTTGCCGATACTGCAACCCCAGACATCGTGCGTAGGGCCAGCGTAACCCGCGGCGCGCTGTATCATCATTTCAAGGACAAGGCTGACCTTTTCCGCGCCGTCGCAGAAGAGGAGGCCAAAGCAATCTCACACCATATTGACCAGAAAACGCGCAATGTGGCCGATCCCGAACAGGCCATGGTGACAGGATCGAATGCCTTTTTTGATGCGATGTTGGTTCCAGGTCGAGTGCGCCTCCTGATGGAAGAGGCCCCAGCGGTATTAGGGCACAGCACCGCTGTCGCATTGACTCGGGCCAATGGAACAGAAGAACTTCGTGAAGGGCTTTCGCGGGCTCTTCCTGAGCATTCACCAAAACAGATCAATGCTTTGACTAACCTGTTGTCGGCCGCGTTTGATCGCGCCGCTCTTGAGATCGCCTATGGGGGCGATCCAGAGGTCTACAAGGAGGTTATGAACCATTTGATTGGTGAAGTACTCAAGGGCAACTAGCAGACCTCGGAAGCCCCGCAGTATGGGTCCCTACCACTTTTTCCGTGAACTACTCGGCCCGTAGCGGTCATTGGAATTCGCTCCGATGCTGTGGCACGGCGCGTCAAACACGACATTGGCTACGAGCGCTAAATCGCAGTTATCCCGGACAGAATATGGTCCCAAAAAACCCGCTCTTGCGACACAGCCTTAGATCTGGTGGGGTTTGAATTGGCTAACGTATACGGCGGTGATCTACCTTTCTGCGGTTGTCATCAAATTGAATCCGAACCGTCACAAAACCGCAATGAATCGCGGCCATGCCACTCTCATCAAGTGAGAGAGGATACCAAACGATGTCATTGCGCTTTGCCTGCCTGACATCTGCCCTTGCCCTGACAGCCGGTCAGGCCGTGGCAGAAATGAATTTTAACCGAATTGCGTCTTTCCCCGTCGTCAAGAACATGGCCGAGGGCGCGGACACCGCACGCGAAACCTCGCCCGAGATCATCGCGGCAACCGCAGATGGCATGACACTGGTTTACACCGATAGCCCGCTGGGCGTGATCGGCATGGTCGACATTACCGATCCTGCGAACCCGGCTCCTTTGGGTGCGATGGAGGTGAGTGGCGAGCCGACCTCGGTCGGGATCGTTGGCGCGACCGCCTTTGTGGGTGTCAACACTTCAGAAAGCTATACCGCGCCATCGGGCAAGCTGATTTCAGTCGATATCGCGGGCAAGGCCGAAACCGGTGCCTGTGATCTGGGCGGTCAGCCCGACAGCGTCGCCATCTCGCCCGATGCCAGCTTTGTCGCCGTCGCGATCGAGAATGAGCGGGACGAAGACCTGAACGACGGTATCATCCCGCAGCTGCCCGCCGGGTCGCTGGCGCTGGTGCCGCTAAAAGATGGCGCGCTGGATTGTTCGGGTATGACCATGGCCTCTCTGACCGGTTTGGCCGATGTCGCCCCGACCGACCCCGAGCCTGAATTCGTTGACATAAACGCTCTGGGCGAAACCGTCGTCACTCTGCAGGAAAACAACCACATCGCTGTTGTTGGCAAGGACGGCACCGTCATCAGCCATTTCTCGGCCGGTAGCGTGGATCTGGAAGGCATCGACGCCACCGATGAGCGCGGTGCGCTGATCTTCACCGAAAACCAGCCGGGCCGCTTGCGTGAACCCGACGCGGTGAAATGGATCGACGATAACCACTTCGCCACCGCCAATGAAGGCGATTATAAGGGCGGCTCGCGCGGTTGGACGATCTTCCACAAAGACGGCACCGTTGTTTACGAAAACGGCGCCGATTTCGAGAAAGCTATCATCCAGATCGGCCACTACCCCGACAAACGCTCGGACAGCAAAGGGGTCGAGCCCGAGAGCGTGACCGCGGCCATCTTCAGCGGCGCACCGATGATCTTTGTGGGTGCCGAACGTGCCTCGGTCGTGGGGGTCTATGACGCCACCGATCCGGCACACCCTGTGCTGAAACAACTGCTGCCCTCGGGTGTTGGCCCGGAAGGCTATGTGGCGATCCCCGAGCGTAACCTGCTGATCTCGGCCAACGAAAAAGACCTGATCGAAGATGGTGGCCCCCGCGCGCATGTGTCCATTTTTGAGTATCAGGATGCCCCCGCAGCTTACCCTCACCTGACCTCGGAAGGTGCAGATGAACTGATTGGGTGGGGAGCTCTGTCCGGTCTGGTCGCGGATGAGGACGGCATGATCTATGCGGTCAACGACAGCTTCTACGGCTTCCAGCCCTCGATCTTCAAGATCGACCCCAGCCAGCAACCCGCCCGTATCGTGGACGTGATCCGCATCCACCGTCAGGACGGAAACCCGGCGCAGAAGCTGGATCTTGAGGGCATCACGCTGGACGGCAACGGTGGCTTCTACGTCGTCTCCGAAGGCCGCACCGACCGGGTCATCCCGCACGGGATCTATCATGTCTCGGCGAACGGCCTCATCAAAGACCGCAAGGGTGAAATCGGCCTGCCGCCGGAACTGATGGCAGTCGAAAAACGCTTTGGCTTCGAAGGCATCACCCGCGTCGGTGACACCTTGTGGATGGCCGTTCAGCGGGAATGGAAGGACGACCCTGAGAACCATGTGAAACTGGTGGCCTATAACCTTGAGAACAAGGAATGGGGTGCCGTGCACTATCTCAAAGCACAGCCCGAAACCGGATGGGTCGGCCTGTCGGAAATCGTGGCCTTCGGTGCTCATGTCTATGTCATCGAGCGCGACAACCAGCACGACCACCGTGCCGTGACCAAGAAGGTCTACCGCATCCCGCTGTCCGAAATGACCCCAGCCCCGCTGGGTGGCCCCCTGCCCGTAGTCAGCAAGCAAGAGGTCCGCGACCTGCTACCCGACCTGACCTCGACCGGCGGCTATGTTCTGGACAAGATCGAAGGTCTGGCCATCCTGCCCTCGGGTGAGTCGTTTGTGATGACCGACAATGACGGCGTCGACGACGCCTCGGGCGAGACGATGTTCTGGTCGATCGGGTCGGTGACGGCTGGGAACTAGGTCAAACAACAGAGATTGGAGAGCCCCGCGTAGAGACTACGCGGGGCTTCTTCATTCAATGGCCTCACCACGCTCCGGCCCATTCCGGACATTCACCAACTGGTCGACCTGCTGCGGCGCGGCCCGTGGAACCTGCAATTCGCTGCAAATGCAAAATCTCGACGTCTGCGAACCACAGGATGCGGACGAAGTTGACGTTCATACGGAATACTTCAAAGTCCGCTTTAGAATTAGATCAAAGAATAATTTGTCCTCAGTTTTGCCCTCTGCTGCCGATTTCACAGGGTATGCAGGCAAGCAAGGTTATTTCCGTTGCTCAGCTGCGCACGGCAAAGCCGGCTCCGCCAATACCCACTCTAGGTGATATGCAACTCAGAATCTAAGTGACACCCTTTCTCATCCAGAACGAAGCGTGGAGAGAAAACGTGGGCGCCACATCGTCGATAGAAACGGATCATCGCAATGGGCGCTGTGGTAGCGAATCTTCGACCGCGGCTCGATTGTGGGACGTTTCCAAGACGTATTTTGATGCGGCGGGCGATCCTCATGTCGCTTTGGATGGAATCGAGCTTGAAATTCACGAGAACGAGTTTTTCACGCTGCTCGGTCCGTCGGGTTGTGGCAAGACGACGCTCTTGCGTCTGATCGGTGGCTTCGAACAATCCACAACAGGAAGTATTTCGATCTTTGATCAGGAGATGGCTGGCCATCCGCCCGAAGCGCGTCCGGTCAACACTGTCTTTCAGCATTACGCCTTGTTTCCTCACCTCAATGTACGACGCAATGTCGGGTTCAGCCTCGAAATGCTAGGGCGCGATCGGGCCGAAATTGCCGATGTAACCGACCGTATGCTCGGCCTAGTCGGGCTGGATGCAATGGCGGACAGAATGCCGGACCAGCTGTCTGGTGGCCAAAGGCAGCGTGTGGCACTGGCGCGCGCCCTGGCGCCGCAACCCAAGATCCTGTTGCTCGATGAACCCCTGTCTGCACTGGACCTGAAGCTGCGGCAGAAAATGCGGCTGGAGCTCAAGGCGCTACAACGCGAGACAGGTATCACCTTTGTCTTTGTCACCCATGATCAGGAAGAAGCCCTGGCCATGAGCGACCGTATTGCCGTGTTGGCCGATGGCCGCGTTCAGCAATTGGGAACGCCAGAGGACATCTATGATACTCCGGCCAATCGTTTCGTTGCAGATTTCATTGGGGGGTCAAACCTGCTGGAAGCTCGGGTCAGCGCGACAGGCCGCGTCAGAGTTTCAGATCTGGGGGAACTCGATGCTGAGACCGGTCAGCTTGCAAGCGGAAACGCGGTGACGCTATGTATCCGGCCAGAACAGCTGGTGCTCAACCCGTCAGGCGCGGGAGGCATCGGCCCATTCCAGGTGGTCGACCGCACCTATCTGGGGAACGCGGTTGCCTTTCATCTGAAAGCCGAGGACCAATTGGTCACCGCGCATATGCCGCGGGGCGGGGCGCGCGGTCAACTGGATTTCCAGCCCGGCGATCAGGTCTATGCAGATTTCGAACCTGGTGCCCTGCGGGTTTTGACCCGATGAAGGCGCGGGGGCAAAACAGACTCGCGGCGCTGCTTTTGTCACCCACACTGGCGATCATTGCCGTATTCATGATCGTGCCGATCGGCATCACCACGCTCTATTCGTTTCTGGAACCCGCCCGATATGGCGGTGTAATCTGGGAATTCTCGACCGACGCCTATGTCCGCCTGTTGTTCGAACGCGATATTTTCGATGACACGCTCAGTTTCTCTACCGACTACATCCGCATTTTCGTCCGCTCGCTGGTGCAGGCGGGTGTGGCAACAGTTTTGTGTCTGCTCATCGGCATCCCGACAGCCTGGTTCATCGCCACACGCCCGGATCGGCAAAAAACGTTCTGGTTGATGCTGGTCACGGTGCCTTACTGGGTCAACCTTCTGGTGCGCACCATCGCTTTGCTTCTGATTTTGCGCGACGAAGGGCCGATCAACGACAGCTTGCAGGCTATTGGCCTGACTGCTGGCCCGTTGCCGCTGTCATACAACAACTTCGCCGTTGGCGTGGGGCTGGCCTACAGCTTTCTGCCCTTCATGATCCTGCCCCTCTATGCCGCCATCGAACGGTTCGACTTCAGCCTGCTCGAGGCTGCCTATGACCTGCATGCCAACCGATGGAAGGCCTTTGTGGGCGTGGTTCTGCCCATCCTGCGCCCGGGTGTTGTTGCGGGCAGCCTTCTGGTCTTCATCCCCGGCATCGGTGCCTTTCTGGCTCCGGACATCCTGGGCGGTGGCAAGACCATCATGATTGGCAACCTGATTGGCCAGCAATTTCAAGGATCGCGCAACTGGCCCTTTGGGGCAGCACTCTCAACCGTTCTGATGACGCTGACATTGATCGCGCTCATGTGGTCTGCCCGTCGCGCGGCCAAAGCCGGTGCGGAGGTGGTGTAATGGCGCTTCTGGATCGACGCGACAAGGATATCCGCAACCTGCCCGGCTTTGGCACAATGGCGGTTGTTGCGGTGGTGTTTCTCTACGCTCCGATCGCATTTTTGACCCTCTATTCCTTCAATTCGGGCCGCTCGATCAGCCAGCTCGACGGGTTTTCCCTGCGTTGGTACAAAGCCGTTTTTGCCAATGAAGGCATTCAGAATGCCGCTCTGAATTCACTGACCGTGGCCGTCATCGCATCGAGCGTTGCGACCGTGCTGGCAACCGCGGCGGCCGTGGCCACCGTGCGCCTGCGGTTTCGTGGCAAGGAAGTGGCCTATGGCATCATCAACTTCCCCCTGATGGTCCCCGAGATCGTCACGGCCATCGCCACGCTGATCTTCTTCGCGACAATCGGTTTCCGGCTGGGGCTGATGACGGTGATCGTGGCCCATATCGTCTTTTGCATCCCCTTCGCCTATCTGCCGATCCGGGCGCGGTTGGCGTCAATGGATGCCGGGCTGGAACAGGCGGCGCGCGATCTCTTTGCCCGTCCCATGATGGCGTTTCGCCGGATCACATTGCCGATCCTCATGCCCGGTATCATCTCGGGCTGGCTGCTTGCTTTCATCATCTCGCTGGATGACTTCATCATCTCGGCCATGGTTGCCGGGCCCGGGGCGACCACCTTGCCGGTTCACATTTATTCCATGCTGCGCCTCGGCATCACGCCCGAGGTCAACGCCGTATCCAGCCTGATGATCGCTGCCTCATCGATCCTTGTCCTGCTGTCCGCGGTACTCAGCCGCAAAACCAAAACCTAATCTATCGAGGGAGACTAACTATGACTTTGAAAAACCTGACCCGCATGGCCGTTCTGGCTCTGGGAACATCGACACTGGCCTCTGCTGCCACCGCCGAGGGCGATCTCTACATCTACAGCTGGGGTGAATACACGCCGCCTGATCTGGTCGAGAAGTTCGAGGCGGAATTTGGCGTCGATGTGCATATCGACACCTATGACAGCATGGAAACCATGATCTCGAAGCTGCGCGCAGGGGCCGGCGGATATGACATCATCGTGCCGGGAGATGGCACAATGCAGATCCTGATCGCCGAAAACATTGTCGAGCAGATCGACGTGCACGCGATGTCGAACTTTGAACATGTCGATGAGCGGTGGCGTGAAGTCTATTGGGATCCTGCGCGTGAGTTCTCTGCGCCCTGGGCCTGGGGTTCCACGGCGTTTGTTGTTGACACGGATATCGTGAAAGGGGACGTCGATACGCTGGCGGTGTTGTTTGACCCTGCCGATGAGGTGAAGGGCAAGATCAACATGCTGCGCGACATAAATGACGTCATCAACATGGCGTTGCGCTATCTTGATCTGCCGCGATGTAATGACAACCCCGCGGACATGAAGAAAGTGCTGGCACTGCTGGAAAGCCAGAAAGAATGGGTCAAAAGCTTCGATTCCGAGACCAAAGAACCGCTTGTCTCTGGCGAGGCTGTCGTTTCGATGAGCTGGAATGGCTATGCCATGCGGGCCCGCGATGAAAAACCATCGCTGCGCTATGTTTATCCGAAAGAAGGGTTCACGGGATGGATGGACAATCTTGCCGTTCCGAAAGGCGCCCAGAACCTCGAAAACGCCAAGAATTTCATCAACTTCGTGATGGCCCCGGAAAATGCAGCGATGATCACCAATTACGCGCGCTATTCCAATGGCATCAAGGGGTCGGAGGCGTTTGTGGACGTTGATCTGTCCGGCGCGCCGGAATTGACCCCACCTGCAGATGCCCCGGCACCCGAGTTCATCCCGACCTGCAGCCCGGAGTCGACCGAGCTTTATGACCGGGTCTGGACGAAGCTGATGAACTGACCCGATCGCGCGGCGCCTTTTGTGCCGCGCACCCGCTTTCAAATTGAACGACCGGCCGCTTACCAAGGCCAAATGGAGATTGTCATGTCTAATGTCACCATCGCGGCCACCCAGATGGCCTGTTCCTGGGACCAGGACGAAAATATCCAGAAAGCCGAGGATATTGTCACCGCAGCTGCCGAGGATGGCGCGCAAATCATCCTGCTGCAGGAATTGTTCCAGACGCCATATTTTTGTCTCGAGATCTCGGCCAGGCATCTGGCCTTGGCCAGCACGCTGGAGGAAAGCCGGTTGGTGCAGCATTTTCGCGATTTGGCCAGGCGGCTGAACGTGGTTTTGCCGATCTCCTATTTCGAGCGTGCAGGCCTGGCGCACTACAATTCACTGGCCGTAATCGACGCGGATGGCGAAATACTGACCAATTACCGCAAGACCCACATCCCGCAGGCGGCGGGCTATGAAGAGAAATTCTATTTCACGCCGGGTGATACCGGGTTCCAGGTGGTCGCTACGCGCTATGCCAAGCTGGGATGCGGGGTGTGTTGGGATCAGTGGTTTCCGGAAACAGCACGATCTCTGGCGCTGATGGGGGCTGAGGTTCTGATGTTCCCGACTGCCATAGGATCCGAGCCGCACTATCCCGATCTGGACAGCGCCGCTCATTGGCAACGCACGATGCAAGGTCACGCCGCAGCGAATATCATGCCGCTGGTTGCTTCAAATCGTGTTGGATTGGAAAAGGATGGTGAAACCGAAATGACCTTCTATGGCTCGACCTTCATCGCGGATCACACCGGCGCCAAGGTGGCCGAGGCAAACCGCACGGATGAGACTTACATGACCGCCACATTCGATCTTGAAGCGGTGCGCGACTATCGCCTTTCATGGGGTGTGTTTCGGGATCGCCGCCCCGACATGTACACCGCGCTTGGTACGATCGATGGCGTGAATCTTGCTGTCGGCTGAAGGGGGTCACCGGACAAAGGAAAAGGGCGCCGGATGGAATTCCGGCGACCTTCTTCTTTTGCGTGTCAGACTTTCGGCTGCTCGTGGGTTGCACAATGGATGCCGCCACCGACTTCGCCAACCGGGTCGGTGTTGAGCATCACGATTTCACGGCCCGGATAGAGATCCGACAGGATCGCATATGCCTCTTCATCTGCGGGTTTATCGCCGAATTCGGATGCGATGACCGCGCCGTTACAGACATAGTAATTCACGTAAGACGCAACAAAATCATAGCTTTGCACACGAATATCCCAGGGCTCGGGCAGTTTCACCAGCTCTAGCTTTCGCCCCCTCGCATCCTCAGCGTTGCGCAGGATGTCATGGGTTTCAAAGGCCGCGCGGCTCCACGGGTCGTCGGGATCAACCTCGTCACCGATTTGGATCAGCACGGTTCCGGGCTCGGTGAACCGCGCGAGCGCATCGATGTGGTAATCGGTGATATCCGCCCCCTTGATACCCGGTGCCCAGATTACCTTGTCGGCGCCGTAGGTCTCCAGCAGGAGTTCTTCGACCTCCTGTTTCGCGCCCTTGTTGCGATTGGGATTGATCCACGAACTGGCATGCGCGATCAGGGTACCTTCGCCGTCAAATTCTGCCCCGCCGGCCTCACCAACCAGACCTACATCGAGCATCTCTAGGCCTAATCGCTCGGCCACGCGGATGGCGACCATACCGTCTTTGCGGTGCAGCTGCTTGCCGCCCCAGCCATTGAAATTGAAATGGGTCATGGCCAGATCGCCCTGGCTATTGACGACAAAAGACGGCCCGCTGTCGCGCGCCCAAAGGTCTTCGGTCGGGATGTCCCAAATCTCAACCTGCTCGCTCAGCAGACCACGGGCAGATTTGATGTGCTTGGCGGCCATCAGCATAACGACCGGTTCAAACCCGGCAATGGTGTTGGCAATTTCCGCAATCGTTGCCTGCAATTCCTTCAGAAACGCCCCATCGGAATAGACATACCGGCTAGCCGGCCACTGCATGAAGGTACGCTCATGTGGTTGTGCTTCTTCCGGATAGCGGAACCCATAGCTCCGCGCACCGGTCAGAGCGGCGTTTGCGGGCAACGTTCCAGCAGCCGTTAGGGCAGCTGCAGACTTTATGATGTCGCGGCGTGTCATCATTGTTCTTTCCTTTGGTGTCAATAGGCGGGACAGAAATCAGGTGGCAGAAAGTCCAGCGGATCGGTTTCCGCGCCGGGTGGCGTGGCAGATAAGGCCGCCATGAACACGGAAAAGAAACCACCCTGCGAATTCACCCCCAGCTTGGTATAAATACGCTTGCGGTGTACTTTGACCGTTTCCGGACTGTTTCCCAATCGCCGTGCAATGGATTTGTTCGAATGTCCTTTGGCAATCAGATGCGCCACCTCGGCCTCACGTTCGCTCAGAATGGATGTGCCAAAAAGGGCAAAGGCCTGCTCGACATGACCGCCGATACGGCCGATGCCGGATGTTGACGCAGGCGACAGCCCCGGCCAATGACGCCGCGCCAGTGCACCCAGCAGGGGCAGTATGTCAAGCAGATGCACCCGCGCATTTGCGCGCCCGGCACGACCGTGCCGAATGCCAAGCGACAGGACAATGGCCGCGTCACCCCCACACCGCAGGATCACGGCACATTCGTCAGCCAACCCCGTGGCGGCATAAAAGCGATTGAAATAGTCGCTTTGGCGAAAATCATCCGGAGCGAAATCCGACAGCATTTCAACAAGATCGCTGTCGCCTTCGCGATATAGCTCATGCAGCGGATCCAGCAGATATGCCCAATTCAGATAGGGCGTCAGCACCGCGGCACCGTCGGTGCTTGCGAGGTCATCGAAAACCACGATGGGGGCGTGGTCGGGGAAAAACGCACAGGCAAAGACCGATTCAAACCCTGATGCCTCTTTGCAAATCTCTGCAAGCACCTCCGGAAACCTTGGCGTTCCGACGGCAAGAACCGCCTGCGCCAAAAGATCAATGGTGCCTGGGAACGTCGCCCGATTGTCATGCGGATGATCCATCCCCGTCACAAGGCGCAACGCCGGTTCAGAGCGCGCCGAGGTAGCCTGCTGCTGCATCAGGCCGGCTCCTGCTGGGTGATGCAATGAATGCCGCCGCCGCCGACAGCAATGTCCGCGATATCGACCATCGTCACCTCCGAGTTGGGAAACAGATCCTGAAAAGTTTCCCGTGCCTCACCGTCAGTGCTCGTGCCATATCGCGGCATGACCACGCCATCATTGCACAGATAGGCGTTAACGTAGGATCGACAGAAGCGGTCCCCAATCACGCAGCTTTCATCGGCTTCCGGTATTTTCACCAGGCGGATCGGACGTCCCTTGGCATCTGCTACTCCTTCAAGCGCATCAATATTTGCCTGTTTGATCTTCCGCCACGGATCAGACGGGTCATCCGCCCCTTCGATAAGCACAACGCCCGGTGCTGCAAATACCGCGATTCCGTCGACATGACCGTCGGTTTCCGTCTCCTCGACATTTCCGGGCAACCAGATGACCTTGTCGCCGCCCAGCATGGCCATCAATTCGGCTTCGATCTCGTTCAGGCTCCAGCTGGGATTGCGATTTGAATTTGGAAAGCATGATTTCGTCGTCAAAATGGTACCATCACCATCCACGCTCAGACCGCCGCCTTCGGCAATCAGGTGGCTGGTGAAAGTCTGCACGCCAGCATCCTTGGCCATGGCGCGTCCGACCGCGGCATCCTGATCGAACGGTGTGTATTTTTCGCCCCAGGCGTTGAATCCAAACAGTGCCGCGGCCTTGGCACCATCCGCGTCCAAAAGGAAATTCGGGCCGGCGTCCCGCGCCCAGGAATCGTCAATTAGCACCTCGAGCAAGTCAATGTCCGACCCCAGCATATCGGTGGCCTCGGCCCTGTCATCGGGGTGCACGACCATGGTCACCGGCTCAAAACGCCGGATCGCATGGGCCACCGCTTTGAAACTTTTGCGCGTGGCCGCGATGTCCGGCCAGACAACCTGCCGGCACGGCCACATCATCCACGTCCGCGCATGCCGGGTGAATTCACCGGGCATTCGATAGCCAAGATCGCGGGGTGTTGGGGGCCTGTGCAGCATGGCGTCATCTTCTACAAAAGGGTTCTACGCCATCTTTTCATGAGACAATAATTATGCAAAATTCCAATTTGTCATAGAATTGGCAAATATTGCTCATGAATAACCCGTATCGATCTCTCCCACCTCTCCCAATGCTCGTGGGATTTGAGGCTGCCGCTCGCCACAGCAGCTTTTCCCGTGCGGCCGGGGAACTGAACATTACGCAATCCGCGATCAGCCATCAGATCCGAACGCTGGAGGACCATCTGGGTCAGCCGCTTTTTCGGCGCATAGGCCGCCGGATCGAACTGAATGACGCCGGCCACGATCTGCTGAGCACCGCGCAGGAGGCACTTGAAACCGTTCGGCATGGCGTGCGCCGCCTGAATGCCTACACCAAACCGGGTTCGGTCATCTTGATGATGTCACCGGCTTTGGCCCAGGGCTGGTTCCTGCCGCGCTTGGCAAAACTGCGCGAAGATCTGCCAGAGGTCGAACCGTGGCTTCATACGACCGATGAAACCTGGGTGCCCGAAGAGGCCGAGATCGACATCGTGATATCAACGACACCATGGCACGACGAAGGCACGGTTACTGTGCCATTGTTGCGCGATCGCCTCTGGCCGATGGCGTCTCCTGAGACCTCTATGGATTTACCCGAACGGACGGACCATAACCGACTGGATTTGGCCCCGCTCTTGCATGACGAAGGCATGGACGACTGGCACAAATGGTTTACCAAAGTGCAGTCGACGCGGCAGGAAACTTCCAGCGGGCTGAACTTCTCTGACCCGGGTATGATGCTGCAGGCGGCAACACTGAACCACGGTGTCTGTCTGGGGTCGGAGATCTTGGCGGAACCCTTACTTGAGCGGGGCGCTCTTGTTCGCGTCGCATCTACCCCCCTGGAATGCTCACACGAATTTCACATGTCAGCTTGGAAACGCACATTTTCCCGCCCAGCAGTTCAAGCGACCTGGCAATGGCTGAGCGAATTTTCATCACTACAGTAGCGGAGAAGTCGTAAGCCGACCTTGGTGCGCCGCGCAGCATGGGTCGCGTTGGGCTCGATGCCGACATCGGAGCAGGTGCGGCAAGTCCCTTGCCCCATGTCATACTGCCACCGAGGACGGCCCATTCCGGCCATTCACCCACTGGTCAGAATGCTGCGGTCGCAGCCCGCATTGCCGCCATTCGCTGCGATTGTGAAATCTGGTCGTCGACGAATTCACAGAGCGCGGACAAACCTGCCGTTTGGAGTTGCCGAATAGATTTCAGCTTTCGAGGTTCAGTGATCTCGCCCACACAGGTCATGGTCTGCGAGCGACGCCAAGACATAACAGTCTTCTGCCACGCCGCGACCATCGCATCCTTGAGCAATGCGTTTCAGTTCGTTCTCAAGCGCTTTGAGGCGTTTGATCTTGGCTCGCACTTCGGACAACTGACCTTCGGCGATCTCGGTAGCCGCTTCGCATGATCGGTCTGGATGGTTTTGCAACTCGATCAGAGATGAGATCGCGTCGATGGAGAAGCCAAGATCGCGCGCATGACGGATGAAGCTCAGGCGTTCCAAACCATCGTTTGTGTAACGCCGCTGGTTGCCTGCCGTACGTTCCGGTGGAGCCAGAAGACCCATTTCTTCATAGTAGCGGATGGTAGGCACTTTGACCTTCGTCCGCTTCGAAAGCTCCCCAATTGAGAACATGCAAAAAACCCTCTTGAACCTCCAGTCACTAGAGAGACTACATTAGGTTCGAGGCGATTCTGAAGAGGTTTCAAGATGGCAGGGTGCTGCGGTAACGACGTGAAATTCGACGGGATGTCGAACGAATACAAACGTCGGCTATGGATCGTCATTGCGTTGAATGCAACCATGTTTGTGGTCGAGATGACTGCCGGACACTACGCGAAGTCTCAGGCACTTCAAGCCGACGCGCTCGACTTCCTTGGTGACGCACTGACCTATGGCATTTCCCTCGCCGTGATCGGTGCGTCAGTTCGCGCTCGAACGAATGCAGCTTTGGCGAAGGGGATCAGCCTCTTCCTGATGGGCGCGTGGGTGTTCGGCTCCACGGTCTACAGAGTATTCTACGTCGGTGTTCCAGAGGCCGAAATCATGGGGATCATCGGTGCACTGGCTCTCGCAACAAACCTTGCGAGCGTGTTTTTGCTTGTCAGCTACAAGGACGGGGACGCCAACGTGCGGTCGGTTTGGCTTTGCTCTCGTAACGATGCCATCGGCAACGTCGCTGTCATGATTGCCGCATTGGGCGTTTGGGGAACGGCAACAGGTTGGCCTGACCTTGTTGTGGCAGCGATCATGGCAAGCCTCTTCTTGTCATCTTCGTACCAGATCATTCGACAGGCACTTGAGGAACGGCGCGAGGCTGCTGCGCATGAGCATGCAACGGCGCGGACAAGCTGATATTTGCTACAGGGAGCACACCGGGCAGGTATGGGCTCGCTGCCGCCGTTAGATCGTGTACAGCATTGTCCGGCCCGACTAACATCGCACCGATGGGGACGGCCCAATCCTGACGTTCAGTACAGTGTCGCGATGCTGTGGTCGCAGCCCGCTTTCCAGACATTCGCTGCGCCCGCGAGTTAACTGACCTGCTCGAACTTACCCACTGCGGACAAAGCGAACCTTCGTTGTATACGCCCCAATGTCTGCTTCCAGACATCTGAAAAGAAACGGGCGTTTTTTGATCCATAGGTACTGGCAGGGGGATTATGGCCTGTGTGCGGAATAAGAGACGGAGGTAAACCGATACTGATGTTTGATCTGCAACAAGTGGGAGCAGACATTCTGCCAATGGTGGGCATTCTGATATCTCGTATCAGCCAGGCGGTTGTGTTTACTTTCCGAAAGCATTTTATTGCAGATTTATGCTGCATCCCGGATTACCTCGCGCGGTAGTCACGTTTCTTGTCATGGCCCAACTTAAGTAGTTGAAATTTGAACACGGATAGATTTGGCTGCCCTGTGTCCGATCATCATGCTCGGAGCATTTGTATTTGCCGAAGTGATTTTTGGCATGATCGAGGCGTCGGCCACCCAAAGGCCATCAATACCCTTAACGTTCAGATCTGGCGTGATTGGGTTTGTACCATCGACTCCCATGCTAATCGTTCCTACTGGGTGGTAAGCCGTTCCGCAGTGAGATCGCACATAATCAGCAATCTGTGCGTCAGTAACCACACACTCACCCGGATATACCTCCGGTGCTGACATATACTCAAACGGCGCGGCAGCAAGAACATGCCGCAATTTCTTTATTCCTTTGACCAGAACAGCAACGTCGGCAGGATCGGAAAGGATGCCAAGATCGATCTCGGGCGAAATGCGCGGGTCCTTTGATACCAGTGAAAGTTGGCCTCGCGACAAGGGTCGACACACGCCAACATCCGCAAAGTAGCCCGAACCAAGTGTGATCGAACGGCCTTTATGACCCATCATATAAGGAATGAAGTGGGTCTGTACGTCCGGCCTGATGTCGCCATCCGGCCCTGGGGGCATCGCTCGAAAGAATGCACCGGCCTCAACGAAATTGGAAGTCATGCGGCCCTGCCGCTGCAAGAGCCAGTGGAAGGGTGAAACTGCCCAGGCCAGAGCCTGGTTCGCCGTCAGGCCGTAGCCGGAGTTTGGTCCCTTGTGATGAACGCCGCAAGCTGGATGGTCGTGCAAGTTTTTGCCTACCCCCGGCGCATTTACTTGGACGTTGATACCAAGTTCTTGGAGATGAGCGGCTGGGCCGACGCCAGATCGCATCAGAATCGCGGGTGACCCAATGCTTCCAGCGCTTAGGATAATACCGCACCGTGCGGTGACAATCCTTCGGTCTACGAGAACAACGTGTCTGGCGCGATCTACTTCAAATTCAATCCGATCGACATTGGCTCCCGTTATCGTTTCCAATCGGCCGGTCTGTTTTGCAGGGCGAAGAAAAGCGTCCGCTGCGGACCAACGCCGGCCGTTTCGCATATTTGTGTGAAAGACGCCTGCACTTTCGTGTTCCGGTGTAGGAGGCGCAAAGCCATTCGAACCAAACGATCGACCGAATGCCTCAGAAATTGGATGCGGCTCCGGTAGTCTGCGCGGTTCAATACGGGCTTCGACCTCTTCGTAGTCCTGTTCGACGTCCGACCACGACCATCCTGGCACCGACCAGTTGTCAAAATCGTCATGACGACCGCGAAACCAAACCATCGAGTTGATCGAGCTGGACCCACCCAGCATTCGGCCGCGGTTAACGTCCAGAATACGATTTGCCGCGCCAGGTTGGGACTTCGATTTGAATTTCCAGTCCCGGCTGCTCCCCATTGTGTAAAGAAGCCCAAACGGTATTTTCACCTGCGGGACGGCATCCGTGGGCCCGGCTTCCAAAACGCATACCGTCCCAATATTCGCTTCGGCGAGGCCGCTAGCTACTGCACAGCCCGCTGACCCCGCGCCAACAACCACAAAGTCAAACTCCAAAACCCAGCTCCTGATTTGATCTGTAACTCTTGAAAATTGCCAATTATTCGGCAATCCGGCTAACAAGCTGATCACCTACTACTTCAAGTTCGAATACGATTGCAACTTTTTTCAGATTTGCCGAACTGGAGAAGACTTCTGCTCGTGGGTGGTTGGCTTGATCAGAACTGATATAGTTATTTTTCTTTTTGCTACGTTTTTCAATTCCAATATTGGTCGGAATGCATACTCATGCAAAAAAGATCCGAGACTAAGATTCAACTACACGTTCAACAAGATGCTTTGATCATCCACTTGCGATACGAACCCAAGGTCTCAAACGGGCTCGTTCCAAGCCTTCTCTAGATAGTAGGATGTGCCAAAACTCAACCGTGTGTGTCACCGGCGGTAACGGTCATTTTTGTCCCTCATAACCGCCCCGACAGAATCCCTGAAATATCTTGTGCCGCAGACCCTTGGCAAAACCGCATCTGGTTTTGTCACGTTATTGGCCACCCTTGAAGAGCAGACGTCAGTGCGATGCGCAGCATCGGTCGAAGTGGGCTCACTGCAGACCTCGGTGCAGAAGCAGCACAAGTCCCTACCCTGTTCTATACAACCTATCCAACGGCCCGAAGCGGACGTTCATCGACACATGTCGCCGCTGCGGTGCGGTCCGTCGAACCGGCCGTTCGCTGCAGGCGCAAATTTTCAGGGTGCACGAACTCACAGTCTGCGGGACAAAGCAGGCGACGACGAGAAGCCTTGAGATTTCAAATTCCAGTATCGAAAATCGAAGGGCGCACGGCATCCTCTTACCTTCGAACAATAAAGTTTTGGCGATGAACAACGTACACTGCTCAAATTGAATTCAAAAAACGCTCTATTTCCACTAGGGCTTTAGGCCAGGCAGGATCATACTCTGGCATCGTATTGTTTGCTGTCTCAATGCCAATGAAGCGCGCATTCTCGATGCCGGAGGCGAATATCCTGCCTTGTTCAACACTGTGCATCCTGTCTCGATTAGCGTGCATGACCAAAGCAGGACACGAGATCTGCGAAAGCAGATCGGTTACGTCGACTTCGGCGACCAGTGGTCCAATCTTGAGCCAATCCTGGTGGTCCATTGCAACTTTCATAAACTCTGCATAAGCGCGCTGGTCATGCGGGCTTGCAGTTGGAGCAAATGACTGGGCCATCAAGTCTCTTGCAGAAGGATATTCATCGTTCCAGCCCTCAAGACTCATATCCATCATAGCTTGCCCAAGCGCGGCAATACCGGGCTGTGAGCGCACCGCAAGCCCTTGTGCGAATCCACCAAGTAGAACCAACCCCGAAACACGGTTAGGATTATGTGCGGCAAAAGCTGCAGCAATAGTTGCCCCGAAGGAAATGCCAAACAATGGCACTTTTTCGATCCCGGCTGCGTCCAAAACGGCTTCAACATCTTCGACGATCCGGTTCAGAGATACATCCTGCACACCCCTCTGGGACAAGCCATTGTTTCTACCATCAAACCGATAAAGGCAGTGGTTCTCCGAAAGTAGAGGCAACCATCCGGCGATGGTGTTCATCGTCCAATCGTATTCCAGATGCCTAAGCCAGTTTGGTGTGACCAGTAGCTTTCTACCGCTTCCAGTCGATGTCCAAGCAAGCGTTGTACCGTCCTTCGATTTTGCAAAACGCACGTCTTGAGAGTTAGCCAGCAGCTTGTTCTTTGCGCGTCTTTTGTCACCATCCAAATCAATTGAGTAGGCTTCCACCGGATTTGGAATTCCCTTCAGCCGTATCGAGCTTTCTGGTCGCAACGCAACTGCCAGCGAAGTTCCCGCAACTTCAGCAGCGGTCTTGCTGACGAGACAACTTCCATTTTGGGCACTGGACTGAAGGCGAGACGCAACATTCACGGCCTCTCCGAACAAGTCTGTGCCATTTGGCATTACGTCGCCAACGTGGAGACCTCCTCGAAGATTTACGTCTTCATCTCTCATCTGATTGAAAATCTGGCTTGCAGCATCAATTGCATCTGTGGCAGCGACAAACTCAACCAAAGCTCCATCTCCCATCAGCTTGAATATTCGCCCTTTGTATTCATGGACCAACGGCCTGATCACATCATCCAAGATGTGTTGTAGAGTGTTCAGCGTGGCCTCAGCATCCTCTGACATACGCTTGGTATAATCGACGACATCCAGGCTCAGGATCGCAGCAATTTTCCGCTTCATCAGTTGATGTGATCCTTTTTGCTAAAACCAATTCTTGTGACCTAAAATTAACAGAGGAATAGATTTTTGTGACCAAAACTTGTGCCTGGGCATTTTGCTAAGCCTGCAAGTTCCCAAACTTGCGTTGAAACACAGCCGAGCAAAATGTTTTATCGGCTGGCGAAACCTAGAATTAAGGTGAATGATTAACGCATTTCGCGTTGCTAACTAAGGTTCACTTCGAAATATCAATTCTAAAGGTGTCAGTCCGTAGCTCTTCTCATCTGTGACCGATGGGCAGCCCGAAGCGGACCTTTATCACTCAGCTTTGCAAAACCAAGATCAGGATTGCAAAACATAAGTTCAAATTGGTCAGCGACCGATCTGGGCCATTGTATCTTGCACTGCGTAGTATCTTTGAGCGTTGGGAGGATGTGTGCCGAGAAAACGATCACCAGGATCAGGAACTCGTGCGAAGTACAACGCACCTTTGAGTGGATCATAGCCCGCTTTGTAAGTTATCACCGTGCCTAGCCGATCAGCTTCCAGTTCGAAGTTCTTCGAATAGCTGCGCCCACCAACAAAGGCTCCAAGGTCTTGTGCCGCGGCAATGTCATTCGGCGCGGTCCCTGCTATTGTTGCCAGACCCGCCAAAATAACTGCACCGGCCGCTGCATTTTGAGCACGTCGCGCCAAATGCCCTTGAATATGGTGAGCGGCCTCATGCGCCATAACAAATGCAAGTTCATCGGTATTGTTCACATTCCGTGTCAGCGCTTGGGTCATTGTGATCACCGGTCGTCCCGACTTGCTTAAGCTCTGATACGCGTTTGAGGGTGCTTTTTTGTTTGGATCAATACGGATTAAAAAATCGCAATTCACTCCGCGCGTTTGGCGGCGGCATTCTCGCTCTGCGACGGGCTCAATTCGAGAGGCGACCTGACGAAATCTCACTTGGGCCTGCTGTGAACTGACTGGTGCACTCGCGTGACCGGGATTGGGGATGGGTGCTGATGGCGGAGGCGCGGTTGACACGCATCCCGCCAGCGACAAAACAACCCATACCAAGACACTCCGCTTCATAAATGCACCTTTCTACTTTTTGAGCCGAAATAGAGTTTGTAGTCGTCGATAAAGCAGCCACCCAAACCTTACGGCCTGCATAAATTGTTATTCAATAACAGAGGAGATCGGGTGTAGCCGCATCACGATTCAGCTGCCGCCAATATGGCAAGCATCGCAAATGGCATTACGCCGAACGGCCAGCCCGTCCGCGACCTCGTCAGTAACGACCTGAACCGCGTTGAATACCGCATCAGAGGCCGCAATTTCCGCTGCACGACGGCTTCAAATCTATCTATTTCTCTGCAAAGGGAATGCTACGAGTGCACGTGCAGTTTAACGAGCGTTTCCGGTATGGGCTTACTGTTGTCGCTCTCTGCAAGTCGCGATGGCGGCAAGTCTCAGCCCAAAGCGGACCTTCGTAACAAGACGTTGCAATTTCCGAGACCGGATGTGGGTACGCTCATAACGCTGCGTTTCTGACATTGATTTCATAAAAGAAAAGCTTGGAAGTTTGCCAACAGGTTTGCATGCCACTGAGGAACCCGAACATACAGGCTCTCAGGCTTATATGCGGTGCCCAATTACAGTTTACTCCCAATCACCAGCAGACGAGCGCCACGTCTTTGCTTCCGCATCCCAAACACTGGCTGTTGCGCAAGGCGTCGGGTTTATTCCGTCACAATTAGTTCCGTGGACATCTGCAAGGACAATGCGTTGACGCCCGAATTCGACAACCGTCCAGCCTCGATTGAGCAAGGAGTGAACTTCCTCTTCAATCAAGAAGTGCGACATGCATCCACCAGTTCCGCAATAAAGAGATGCAGCACTCGAACACGCGAATCCAGATTCATTCAGAACCCAGTCGGGTTGTAGATCTCCGTCGAGATCGACCCTCTCAACCGCACCCCAATCTAAGTCAAACTGACCGTCGTTGAACTCTGCGCAGGCTTGTTCTGCCAGATCAACCTTAGCCCGCAAACCAGTTGGAAGTTGCGAAACATCAGCCGCGACAGCTGGTGAGGTCCATACTGGGCTCGAAACCAGCACAATCCCGGAAACCAACCCTTTCAACAGGCCCACTAATTGGGAAGCCGGTTGGAGGGTGGCATCAATTGCACTGATCATACCTGTAGTCCCCATATTCCAGCCAGTTTGCCGAGCCTTCGCTAAAAATCAGAAACTCGGACCTGTCCTCCCCAAGCAGGGCAACGACAAACCCGGCGGGCGGCTCATAGTTTCCGAAGTAACTGTAGGCCGTCATGGCTCTGATCGACTCGCCGTTGACCGTTACTCGCGCGTCCCACTCTCCTTCCGGATTGTCCAGAATTACATATTCGATTTGGCGTTTTATCGCTCCGCCACCACAATAGACGATGCCTTCGGGGGGTTCGTAGGAGGCCCCCTGGCTAGCACCTGAATCGCAGGCGGAACGAAGGGACTGAATTGCCGCGCTGGAACCTTTCAAGTCAAAGATTCCGTAGCTGACATCTTGATCAATCATCGACAGATTAACCGATGCATTGGCCGCAAGCTGGTCCAGTACAAAACCATAGTCCTCTTGACTATTGAAACTGACCTCGACGGGATAGTTGTCGACGATCTGCACGGCAGCGTTTTCTGCGCCAACCTGAAATGCCCCAACTTCGGTGGTGCCGTTCTTCAAAAAACGAATGGAAAGCCCTTGTTTGTCCACAATGTCCTGGCTGTCCTCGTATCCAGCCGGAGCAAAGCGGATACGGTCACACTGAAGTTCCAATGTCATGTTTCCAGTCTGAATAAATGCATTGGGATTAGGCCCGGAACTGAACGACCATTCTGCTGATGCTGTGGTCGCCATAGCCATCAGTAGCGTTCCAATGGGAATCAGCTTGAAACTCATTTTCTCTCTCCCTGGTATTAAGAATCGAACTGTCATTCAGCAGAGATTCTGACCCGCTGCCTGCGCAACCAGGTCAGGGAACAGGTGCGCCGTATTCGTTTGCGCCTTCTTGAGAAGGTCGCGTCAGCCACCAGATCATCAGGATGGACAGAACCAATTGAAGAATTGAGACAACAACAATACCGGTCACGCCCAAAACTGCCGCGGGTCCTCGCAATGCATCGGGGTTTTCGGCCCCTTGCTCCAATGCCGAGAAGAACGCCACGCCACCCAGCATAACAAAAAGCGTTGTAATGCTAAGCGCCATCGGCAGCAGCAAGTACCAGCCAGGTCGCCCTGTATCATGCAACCTCCGCCAACCGGCGGCCAGCATAGGGATGATAACGGCCAGTTGGAAAACAGAGGACAGAACTCGAGATCCTTGCCCTGTTTCTGGGTTGGTCCCGAATATGATCGCATCCACCACAGCTAAAGCAGAACTCACGAGAACCACAAACAAGAAGAACCACCAGTATTCTGAGCGCATAGCCCGACCGGAGAACTGGAAGTATTTCGAGAAACACGTTTTGACGGCTTCAACAAAACCCATTTTCAATCCTTTCTTGGTTTCTGCGCGACCTCAGAACGCCTCGCCGACCCAAAAGAACACATTCGCCCTCATGGGTGCTCCCACCTACCTTTTTGTTTGAGGGCAGACGCCTATCGTACGAGAGCGTAATGAAGTTTACGCGCGGAAAAAATGTTGATTTATTAAAAATTAGATTCAAACATGTGAATTTGACACAACTTTCATTTTACCTCCGTTGTGATCGCTGTCGCCCGACTTGTCGGGCCCTACCGGCCGCTGGAGTGAGTGCTGGCGGTCGGAAGGCACTTTACAATGATTGAGCGTTGGGAGGACGCGATGCTTATACTTAGTGTACTCGGCCTACCTCCAGAATTCGCTCGAGCTTCTGCCATTGTCGTCATTCAGCCTTCACACGTTGTCGGCGGTCTCGGTTGTCAAAGTAATATAGCTCCGCCCGCCACCCCCCGCGACAAGTTGTTGGGAAGGGAAGTTACAGGGCCGAAGTATGTTTCATAGCCTGCTCTGACGCGAGAACTTCAAACAAGCCATCCAATTTCACCAATTTCAACGGAACCAGAGGGAGAAGAAAATGTCTAAAAAGATGGTGATGATTGCGGGCGCAACTTGTTTCGCACTGCTTGCGGCCTGCGACGATACGAGTACATCCAGTGCGTCCGCCGAACTCACACCCGCTCAGCAGGCGTGTTTGCGAGATGTAGCCAGCACAACGAACAATTCGCAAGTCGTGGTGCTCTCATCCGCGTTTAGCGAGGCGGGGACACAGGTCACTGTAGGCGTTGGCGAGGATCGTGCTCCTTGGAATTGCATTGCTTACAGTGATGGCACGACAGCTGGTATCGAGTTCCTGGGCGACGAAGGCGCATTGTGACCAGTCTGCTGCGTAGCCGAAAACGGCTGCGTAGCACTGGCTTGATTTGCTGAGGCTCGACTTGGTTTGTAGAACCACTATCATTGTATTCGCGATCCTTTACCTGTTGGCGTTGATTGCATTCTTGACGGGCACATTTGGCTGGTTGGGACAGGAAAGAGACCCTTTGTCCGGGGTGTTCCTTCTGCCGTTGGGACTACCTTGGATACTTGTAGCGGACTCGATCTCAGAGTCGGCCAAACCGTGGTTCGCGGCGCTCGCACCGGTGCTCAACCTGTTAGCGCTGGTCTTGATTTGCAGATGGGCACATGGTTTGCGCCGGTAGTGAAAGCCGCGCTTATTCTCACCAAAAGGGAGGAAAACATGGGAAAAGTGATCTTGGGTATTGTGATCGGGCTCGTCCTCGGCGTGGTTGGGGCGATGACCTTAGGTGGCGGGGCCGCAGTGGGTGTCGGCGTTGCGACAGGCTTGTCCGCCGGTGTCTGCACCACATTGAAAGGAGCACAAGCAGAGAACCTGATCACCCCCGAGCAAGCGGATCAGATCCTCAATCGCGTAAATTCCGAGATGGCATCACTGCAAGGAATTGAAACGACAGACGAGGTCGTCGGCAGCGCACAGGCATGCGATGAGTTTCTATCAAAGTTGAGGGATGCAAAGTGAGGTTCCGCTTAGTACGGAACAAAACTGTAAGGACAAGCCAACAGGGAACCATCTGATGAAACTCGTTTTACTCAAACTCCTCACTCCCATGTTCGCAATCGCGGGCACTGCTGCTTTTGCAATGTCAGAAGCCGATGACGCGTGTATCGACCAATTACGGCAGGTTGGAGGACCAGACGGTCAATCAGGTACGATAGAAAGCTCAGAGTTCTCGGAAGCAGGTACGCTCGTCATGCTACGAGATGCAGGTGGAACACTTTGGCGCTGCATCGCGTACAAGGATGGAAGCATTGGAGAGATGTCGGTTGTCGAGGCGATGGATGATGGCGGTGGAGCCATTGCAGGCGTCGCCGGTTCTACCGGTAGCCAGCGTGTCAAATTCGATGTCGGTTCCACTGGCGCCGAACTTGGCGGCCAACTCGCGCCCGGAGCGTCGCAGCAATACCTTCTCGGTGCAAAGAACGAACAGTTCCTTTACGTCCGCGTTGCTCCGCGAAATGGCTCCTTGGACTACGTCATTCGTAACCCCGATGGTTCTGAACTGTTGGGATTGATGTCGGCGGACAAGGAGTATCGAGGACAGCTTTGGCAATCCGGTGATCATGTTGTGGAAGTTATCAATCGCAGCAACTCTTCCGTCGACTACAACGTAATTTTCGGAATTGAATAGGTGATCAATCAGAAACCCTGGAACGCAAGTCCAAAAAAGCGAGGGAAACACAGATGAATCCCAAGGTCCTATTGGTGATCGGCACGACGTGTATTACTGCGCTTGCAGCATGCGACGAGAGTGGCGGATCAGTGGATGCAAGTGCACCAACTGTGGGCAGCTCTAGCGATCTTTCGTCATTTGAAGGGGCAAGAGCGGGACAGGCTGAAATGGGCATCCAGAGTCTCGGATTTGAACTCATCCGAAGCGAAGGGCTCACCTCGTACTGGTTTAACACGGATACTGGTGCATGTGCTCGGATCACGACATCTGAGGGAAGGTACTCAGATGTAGCTATGCTGCCATCAGGTGACTGCTGACACATTTTTCATAAATCAAACATCTGCAAAAGGGAGCTTAAGTTTGCATTTTGATCTGGCACATGCGGCGGTCATCGTTGTCGCTCTGATTGTCACAAACCTGGCATTGAAGTCGTCCGGCGTGATCAACGAAGAAAGCAAACACCAATGGAACTGGAAAGTTTTTCTGGCCTACTTCGTGGTCGTCTTTATCATCAATCTGGTGTGGCCGATTTAAAGCTTCAGGTCGGAAAGTCTATCCCGCACTTGATACGGCTGTTGAGAATGAGCCGCTCCAATAGATTACCAAGTAGGAAGAGTTTGAGCATAACAGGCTGAAAAATAGAAAGGAGCTGGCATGCGGTTTTTGACGTCCCTCATATTTGGTGCTCTGGCAACCGCGGCGAATTCTGACGTAACCAGTCGAAACGGTGGCCCAAGCAACAGTCAAATGCTTTCAAAGGGTGGCGACGGAGGTGTTGATGGCGTCGCTTTCTTTCGCCCAGTCTTAAGCGGAGTATTGTATCGCTCTGGTTTCAAAGGCGGCGACAAGGATCGAACGGGTCTGAGTAAAGTTCAACGCGAGACCCTTTGCGATGAAGGGTTTTCAACCGGGTTTTACGCAGACTTCGGCAAGAACACCGAATACGGCCGCACAAGTTGCGGAAACGGATCTTTCGACTATCAAAGCGCCAGATCCTCCCGACCCAGTGCTGTCATGGCGTCCATACACGAGGTGATTCAAAACCCTGGAAAGGGCCCTGTTCTGGTGCACTGCATGTGGGGCGTTCATTCCTCAGGTGCATTGTCGGCGATGGCGCTCGTTCAGTTTTGCGGTTGGACAGAAGAAAGGGCCAAGGAATATTGGAATGAGGCCCGAAACGGGGCCCCATGTTCAGGCGGGTGTGACCAGTGGATTGACTCAAAGTTCTCCAACTTCAGTGTCGACCCCAATTTGAAGATCTCTACCGAACAACAGGCAGCGATTTGCCCCAAATGATATTGGGAGAACTATCCAAATGAAGTTCATTCTTCTGGGGTCACTTGCTTTCATTGCACCCACCGTCTTGTGGGCGAACGACGATGTCCTCGGTGAAGCCACGACATTTGATAGTCCCAACGGCGTTACTGAACGCTGTATTCGGATCGAAAAAGTTTCAACGGGCGAGTATAAGAAAAGCGATCTTGAGGAAGAAACGGCCTATTGCGAGATCGATTTCTATGCCTCCGAAATTGCTATTTGCCCAAAAACCTGGAGTACCAGCCCAGGAATGGCCGTGTACGATATTTCGGAAGGACCCTACACAGGGAACCGTACTGAGTTCGAGAGAAACGCTTGCAAAGAGGGGAAGGCGGCGAAAGATCTGGCCAAGGACAGGGTGGCCAAATTCAAATCCACCATGAACCAAAAGGGCACCAGTGGAACCTTTTCCACCTCGTCGCTGCTTTACTATCATTTCTCCAGATATTTCGACACGACTGTAAAAGTTCCAGTCGCCGTTTGGCGTAGCATGGACGCCCAGGCGCACTTTTCCGAGGTCGCAGAGCCCGGCCTTGCGATTTCTGGCGGCTCTCATGGTGGGCGCATGAACCACGAAGGCTGGCGGGTCTTCGCGGCTGCGGATGCCGACCCGAACTCGTACCAGCCAACCGACGATCTGTTCACCGCAGATCGAACGCAAATATACGGTGCGCTGCTTGATAGCCCTGGGCATCGATACGGCTCGGAAATCAACGGCACCCGTAAATCTGGTTGGGGGAAAGGTCAGAACCGCGATTTTCAGGAAACTCCTGCTTTCTTGGCTTTGCGTTCTTCAAAACCCTTGCCAGAGGCCATTGTAGAGGGCGTTGGAGAAGGTCGAAGAGACCGGATGATCAACAAGGATCTCGGTCCCGATGTCAGCGACCAACAGATGGCATTTTGGATGCAAGAACTTACCGAGATTGTACTCCTCGATTTCATCTTTAGCCAGCAGGACCGCGTAGGAAACATAGACTTCACACCCTATTGGTATTGGGTCGAAGACGGAAAGCTGAAGCATAAGAAAGCCAAGCACCATGAGCCAAACGATGGAGACGTTCCCGACGACGCATTATTGATCCGTCGCAGCAATCTAAACGACAACGATGCTGGTGGGCGTGTCGAATACGCCAACTTCGCGAAATCTACTCAAATGCTGGAGAAAATTCGCCACTTCTCTCCAAGCACGTATCGGCGCTTGGTTGCATTGAATAGTGACCTTCTATCCCAAGGCCCAGTCTATGACTGGCTATCGCAAAGCTTTGGTTTGTCAGACAGTCAGATTGCACAAGTTGTCAAAAATACTGCGCTGGCAACGTCCATTCTCCAGAGCAATTGCTCAAATGGCGATTTGATGTTCGACTTGGATCCTGTCGCATTCTTTTTGAGAAACGGCACCGAGGTAGAGGCTGTGGACTGTTATGTACCGTAGGTGTTCTGCTCTTATTGCGGTGTGTATTTGGACCGCTCTGCTCGCCTGCAAAGCGGCGGCATTGGATGTCATCGTCATATCGGATCTGAATGGAAGCTATGGTTCGGTAAGATACGATGCCCGCGTCGACAAGGCGATTGAGCGCATAATCGAGTTTGATCCAGATCTGGTTATTTCGACCGGAGATATGGTTGCGGGACAGCGCATTCCCAACTTGTCCGACAAACAGGTCAGGGATATGTGGAATGCGTTTCACGAGGTCGTATCAGATCCATTAGAGGCTGCCGGCATTCCATTTGCGGTCACACCTGGAAACCATGATGCCTCCGCCTACCGAGGGTTCGAGCGTGAAAGGAAAATATACGCAGAGGAATGGACGCCGAGAAAACCAGGCGTCGACTTCCTGGTTTCAGATGACTACCCGTTCTTCTACGCATTTGAGATGCAGGGCATTACGTTTGCGTCTTTGGATGCAACGACCCTAGGACCCCTATCCGGTGACCAGCAGGACCGGTTACAGGAATTGGGTGCAGACGGAGACCCGATTGTCACTTTCAGTCACCTCCCACTTTGGCCGTTCGCGATCCAGCGCGAACGCGAAATCATCGGTGACCCAACACTTGAAAAAATCTATCTGGAAAGCGGTGTTGTTCTGCATCTTTCAGGCCACCATCATGCCTTCTACCCCGGTTGGAAAGACGGTGTGGCTTATGTCTCTCAAGCTTGTTTGGGAGGTGGTCCGCGGCGGCTTATTGGCGATAGCGCCAGATCACCTCACAGCTTCACTCATGTTACGTTCCAGCCGAACGGAGAGTTTGAGATAGCCGTATATCGAGGCCCTGACTTCGAAAGGTCGGTAAACTTCAAGTCGCTCCCGAAAGAGATCAGATCCCCGAATGCGGTGTTGAAACGCTTAGACCTTGTGAAATGACTAGAGGTTGAGTTTCAGTTCGACTTTTTCAGGGACCAGATCATTTATCATCTCTTCGATCCGGGCTTCCGTCAGTCCACCCGAGGTGATGAAAAGCAATGAAACCCGAGATTTTCCGGGGACGTGGTGTTTTCTGACCAGCTTCCAGCCAGCCTCTGTGGCCATGGCTTCAATGGCTCCGGTGACTTTCAATGAGTGCTCTTCGTCCGAAGCTTTGAGCGAAATTTCCACACCCTTGTTTCGCCCTCCGAGCCAAATGAAACACCAACAAACAACCGCCACTAGTGTGGCCATCAGCGGCAAGCCCAAACCGACCGCAAGACCAAGAACAGTCACGATTATCATTTCGACAGTGTCCACCGGATCATCGAGATTGGAGCGGAACCTGAGCAACGCTCCGATACCAAAGATAACGAAACCGATCATTGACCCGTGCTGAACCACCAGGAAACCAACCGCCATGCCGATAAGCGCATACAGGAAGAAAAGCCTTGGCATAACTATGTCGCGGACGCTTCTACGGGCTTTACGTCTCACCGGATGATATACGATCAAGCCAGCCAGAATGATCGTGACGATCACATCGAGAGTAAAGAAATACAGTTCCTGTTTGCCACGAAACTGCGTCCACCGGCGTTCGATAACGATTTCCGACCCCGAAGCCCCGGCCAGCATCGTCGCAGGGTCGACTTGTGACACCGCAGCACCTGGCAACAGCAGCATCAACAACACGGTCACAAATGTGAGGGTCGTATTCAACTTGTCTTCCTCCCTGCTCACGCCAAAGGCTTACGCTTAACCAAAGGCACATCGTGCCCTATTCAATTCAATCGCAACAGGCGGGATCAGGTAAAGAGATTACAGTGCATTCTTCGGACATCGTATCCGGACTGTGATACGAACGCTGATACAGGGATGTGGTCCAAGCGCGAGAGAATCCAATGACAGAAAACAGAGTGTTTTCGTCAAAAGCTGAAATTTCACGGTGTTTCTGCAAACTTAGACGACTCGCTTTTACGGCCAGCTCGGTTGCGGCAGCCTTCTTGCCTTGGACCAATTTTGCCTACGCCGAAAGTGCTGGTTTGGTTCTGGTCGATAAATTCAAGGTGGCAGACAAATCAGAGGGATTTTCAGAGCCTTCCGGTTTGGCAATGTCTAACGCTGAAGGCTTCTTGTGGTCTGTAAGTGATGCCGAACCTAAACTGCACCTACTCAGAGTCGACGGGGTATTAGGAAACTCTTTCAAGTTGCCAGCATTGGCAGGATCAGATTTGGAGGGTGTTGCACCTCGAAAGGATGGGTCTGTTTTGGTGCTTCAGGAAACTGACCGATCAATTCTAGTCGTTCACCCAACCGAACCCATTCAATTGACAACAATACCTCTCACATCTCTTAAAGGTTACTCGGCCGCCGCTGAATTACTCGTTGGCAACCCATTAAACAAGGGACCCGAAGGTATCGCTGTTGACCCGGAATCGGGGCGGGTCTTCATTGGCATTGAAGGACAACCAAGGTTGTTAATGGTCGTATCACCAGCGCTAGACGAAATTGTTGAGATCATTCCTTTAGCCCGCGATGCAGGTTTTATCTCCGAGCGTGTAGATGATGATGAACTGGATTTGAGCGGCCTAGCATGGTCCCCGTCCTCACGTTCTCTTTGGATTGTAAGTGACAAAGGCCGTCAAATCTTCGTCTACAATCCAGAGTCCAAGTCCGTAAAGTCTATCAGTTTGACGTTCACAGAAGATGGCAAACAAAAGGAAGTTAAACATCCCGAAGGAATCGCTCTCGATGAGACCAAAGGGCTTCTCTATGTCCTAACAGACGATGCCAAGAAATCGCGGCTTTATGTTTTTGAGCAACCGGAATTGTGAGGACTGTCCTACTAGTTCTCTACTCTAACTTGTTGAAAAGCCGGTTTGTGTAATTCAGCGCCGTCGTATGTGCGGCGTAATAAGTAAATCTGCGTTCTGTTCACTGTGTTTCTTAAAAACATCACCCATCAATACATTCGAGTAGCGTCAGGTTCACACATGCGAACCACATAATAACATTGGACTTCAACATGCTCAGTCACTTTAAGGTTGTCAAAAATGCGCGTATTCAGCTCGGTTGTTTTTGCGATCATTTGCACTCTTGTGGCAACTGCATCAGTTCCTAGAAGTAGCATTGCCCAAACTTGGGACATTGCATCACAACACTCGGTCAGCGGCGTAACGGTGTATGATACGGATGAGCTGCTAACTTTTGCCGGTCAATTGGCCTTCAATCGGTCAGGGCGCATCACAGCGGTGGAAGTCGCATCAACGATCACTCAGATATACCGGGAAGACGGTTACTTCTTGGCTGAGGCCTGGCCTGGTCCCGACGGGCAGAGCATTGTTGTTGATGAAGGGCGTATTCAAACCATCGAAATTGAAGGCGTGGATACGCGTACTTTCCAGACACTAGAGAAGATTTTTCAGCCTCTCACCACCTCCTACCCCACAACACTGAAACGATTTGAGCGGGCTGTCATGCTGGCCGAGGATTTACCTGACTTGGAATTGTCGACCGAACTTGACTATCCAGATCAGGCCGGCGCGCGGCTGAGAGTATTGGGAGAACCTCTGCGCAAGCAAGCAGGCAGCGCGACACTCGACAACCCTCCGCGAGAGCTTGGAGAAGCGCTCAGTTTCTATGTCGTACAAGAGTTTTATTCAACGCTGACCGTCGGGGATTTGCTGCGATTTGAGGGTTCAGGCAACTACAATTGGGACAAAGACGATGAACACTCTTTATGGGGCGCTCTTACCTATCGCACACCGCTGAGCAGCAATGGTCTATACGGTGAGATTTTCTACGGGAACATAAACGCAAAACGTGACCTCTCAGGGAGCTTTGCGAGAACAGATATTGACGGCGAGAACTTCACAGTCGCGATGGGTTACCCCGTGATCCGCGATGTGGCCCGTTATGGGTATCTTCTGCTGGACTATCGCCTTTCAAAAGCGGATTCAGTCAGTGGTGGCGTTCCACTATCCAGTGA
Organism: Ruegeria sp. CF4; assembly: GCF_056537345.1. Classification (NCBI taxonomy): domain Bacteria; kingdom Pseudomonadati; phylum Pseudomonadota; class Alphaproteobacteria; order Rhodobacterales; family Roseobacteraceae; genus Ruegeria; species Ruegeria sp. CF4. The sequence goes on from NZ_JBQFRJ010000009.1 coordinate 116,208, forward strand.
CGCGAGTGTCGTTGGCCTTACATATCTTTACGGGCAAAACTATCCAAAGGGACAAGCTCTGGAAGCGGGGCTAACCTTATCTTTTGGTGACAATGACAACGACACGACAGACGCGAATTTTGACGACGGGGACTCTTCGTTCTGGCATCTACGAGGTGGCGTCGGATACGAAAGCCCGCTAGAGGGCTTGTCTCCCAACACAGCTTGGCGCACCGAGATCTGGGGGCAGTACACAACAGACCGGCTGCCCTCAGTCGAAGAGTACTTCCTTGGTGATCGTTATGCTTTGCGCGGATATCGTTTTGACGAAGTGGATGGTGATTCCGGGATTTCCGCGATTTTCGAAGTGTCTCATTCCTACTTCCCCAGTTCCCAGAGCATACATCGCTTGACGCCCTTTGCCTTTTTCGACGTGGGTTACATCTCGAACAATGACCCTGCGAGTTTTGAAGTTGATAATGCTACACTGGCTTCGACAGGTCTGGGTTTGGACATTGAGTTTAAGCAAAACCTATTCCTATCCGGATACGTCGGTGTCCCTTTGAGAGACGGCCCATTGACCGACTCTGGCGATCCTGGCGCGTATCTTGCTCTGACAACAAGTTGGTGAGGATATTATGAAACTGAACCGCATTGCTGTACTTACCGCAACTTGTCTAATTGCAGAACTAGCCGCTACTCAAGTCTTTGCCCGCGGAAATCACTACGGGTGGTGCCGAGGCGTAGGGAACCCACACCAGTCGAGCCAAGGATGCGGGCAGGCTGGTGGGCAAGGAGCAGGTAATCAAGTTACTGGCCCAACTCAACCGGTGGCAAATCAGTTGCCGCCTAAGGGAACGCAGCAAACGCCCACGTCCGTTACTGTTCCAGTCCTTGCGCCGGGCGCGGTCCCGAACGCAATTCCCAATCAGGTTCCTATTGCGACACCAATAGCGGTTCCTGGTCAGGTTCCCACGCCGGTAGTAGCGCCAACTCTAACTCCGCCTTTGGCACCAAACGCGACACCAAACCGGGTGCCGACAGCCGTTCCCAATCAGGTTCCACCATTGGCTACCGGTCCTACCGCGGTGCCGTCGCAAGTTCCGACTGCAACTCCCAATCAAGTTCCGATAGCTATCCCTGGCCAGGTTCCGCCTCAACCTACCGGCCCAACAGCGGTGCCGCCACTTGTGCCCACCGCAACACCAAACCAAATACCAGTCGCAGTTCCTGGTCAGGTCCCACCTCAGCCCACTGGACAAACTGCTGTGCCACCGCTCGTCCCGACTGCAACACCAAACCAGATTCCGGTCGCAGTGCCCGGCCGTGTTCCGCAACCCAGCGGTACTACGGCGACACCACCGCTTATCCCAACCGCAATCCCCAATCAGGTTCCCACGGCGGTTCCTGGCCAGGTTCCACAGTTGACACCAAAACCTACGGCAACTCACGTGGCCGTCCCAGGACATCCGAAGCCTCAAGGCGTCGTGACAATCATGCGCCCCAAACCGAGGCCGACAACCGGTACTGTACAGCAACCTGGCACAACACAAGTGACCCACCATGTAACCCACCAAAGTAATGCGAAGAAACACGATCACGTCGCAGCAACACCTGGACGACATGACCCGCACGACCTACCGAGATTCCGCGACGCGGCAGCCAAGGAAGACTGGGAATGCGTTGCCAGCGGATTTGGACAGCGCCGTTATGATGCTGGGCGAGGCGTGTTGCTGAACAACGGAGCGTTACGGCACCTGGGAAACGTGGACGCAATGGCACGGGATGTGCCTGCAAGGCATCCAAAACATTCTGGATGCATTATTTCGGTCAAACGAAAGCAGCGCTGAAGCTCGCATGGTAGGTTTTGCTCGGACAATGAGATTAGTCGACCAATAGTTCGTCAATTGTCATCTGGATAATTGGATTTCGTATTGCCCATATTCCCTGGCGTTTACGTTGGCTGACGTAGCCCAAAAATGCTCTGTACCTAAATTTGCCTCAATTAGGACAACAATCTAAAGTGCCGCACTTCCAAGAAGAGCCTCCGACCATCTGGGACGGTCAGGTCGGGCAAGCGAAACGTTGAACGGCAACTTTGCAAAGTCAGCTTTCTGCGCATCGCTGACCTTAAAGCGCGTTGAAGCATTTTGTATTTTGGGCTCTTCGAGGCCATCGGATGCATTGCAGCATCAGCCGAAAGTTCAGTCTGAGGGATTGTTGCGGACGGCCCAAACCTGCCGTTCACTCACCGCTCTGGTGTCGCACTGCGGCCCGTCATTCCTGACATTCGCTGCAACTGCACATTATTGACGAGTGTAAGTTCACACATTGATCCCACAGGGTCGATCCGGTTTGAAGGTTGGATTCCCTTAGTTCGAGTTCTCAGGTAATAGGTATTGATGGACATAGTCGTAATTACGACCATCATCACTTCGCTTTTTGTTGTAATCGGCGTGGCGGAGCCACTGGCTGCTCGATTGCGCTTGCCTTTCAGCGTTATTCTCGCCGTCCTGGGGGTGGTGATCGGGCTTGGCGCGACCTTTTTTCTCAACACTGACCTGACGGATGCGCTGAATCCTGGGGCGCAAGCGATCATTGATCTGCCGATCCGGTCCAACGCATTCCTTTATGTTTTCCTGCCAACGTTGCTCTTTCAGGCCACACTCGGCATGAACCTACGCAGGATGCTGGACGACTGGATGCCCATCCTGATGATGGCCGTTGTGGCAGTGATTGTGGCTACACTTTCTATTGGCTACGCGCTCAGTTGGGTAAGTACGTTGCCGCTGGCCGCCTGCCTGTTGATCGGTGCTATTGTGTCGACAACTGATCCCTCGGCGGTTGTCAGCATTTTTCGATCCATCTCCGCACCACGCAGGCTGTCACGAATTATCGAGGGCGAAAGCCTTCTCAACGATGCCGCAGCGATTGCTCTTTTCGGGCTATTCATGAGCTTTGTCATGCTCGGAAGACCCGATCCCTTACTAAGTGAAGCCTTGGGGCAATTTCCTCTGTTGATCTTAGGCGGAGTACTCACCGGTTGGCTCATGGCGCGCATGACGGTTTGGCTGATGGCTTTCGTAGACCGCTGGGAAATGGCGCAAATTTCAGTTTCCGTTGCGCTGCCGTATCTCTCCTATATCGTTGCTGAACAAAGCATCGGTGCTTCGGGTGTCATCGCTGTTGTGGCGGCAGGGCTTACTCTCAATCTGACCGGCCCCGGTCGAGTGTCACCGGTCGCTTGGGCAAATCTGCAAGAAGTATGGGACCTTCTGGCGCATTGGGCCGGGGCGCTGATCTTTATTCTTGCAGCATTGCTGATACCGAGATTGTTGGAAGGCGTGCGACCGTCTGACTTTGGCCTGTTGGCTGTGGTGGTTCTTGCTGCAACACTCGCGCGGGCGGCGGTTCTGTTCGGGTTGTTGCCATTGCTTACGACAATCGGTCTGTCGCCGGCTGTGGAACGCCCCTATCGCACCGCGATGCTGTGGGGTGGGCTGCGGGGTGCCGTGACTCTGGCGCTGGCGCTGGCAGTCACTGAAAGCACGCATATCCCGCTCGAGACCAAGCGTCTGGTTGGCATCCTGGCCACAGGCTTTACACTGTTTACGCTGATTATTCAGGGCACAACCTTGCGCTCGGTGATCACAAAGCTGGGGCTCGACAAGCTCTCTCCGCTTGATACGGCACTATCACGCCAGGTGGTCGCGGTCGCCTTGCAATCAGTGCGCGAGGACGTGTCCCGCACCGCAGAAAACTACAACCTGACTCACGATATCATCAGAACCGAAGCCAAACAGTTCAGCGAACGCCTCGATGAAGCTGTAAAGGCCGCCGAAGACAGCGCTCAGATCCTTGATCGTGACCGGATCACGCTTGGCCTGATTGCACTGGCCGGTGCGGAGCGAGATTCCGTGTTGGCCCGAATGCGAGAGCGCACCATGTCGTCGGTTCTGAGTGAAAAAGTTCTGTCCGACGCGGATAGACTCATTGAAGGGGCACGGACCGGAGGCCGGATCGGCTATCAACGCGCGTCAAATCGGTCCGTCGTTTACGGCAAGTCTTTCCGGATCGCTGTGTTTCTGCACAACCGGCTTCGAATCTCGTTTCCACTCACGCGTATCACAACGGATCGGTTTGAAAGACTGCTCATGCAACGCCTGATCCTGCGGGATCTCGACGGGTTTGTCCGTGGCCGCATACGACGGATTCACGGCCGCCGGGTTGCGGAATTGCTCGATGATCTGTTGGCACGTCGATCCGAGGCGGTTGAGACCGCGCTTGATGGTTTGCGGCTACAATATCCAGGCTATGCCGAAAAACTGGAGCGGCGGTTCATCCGACGAACTGCGCTGCGACTGGAAGAGCGTGAATACACGGTCATGCGCGAAGACGGCCTGGTGGGTGAAGAACTCTATTCGGTGTTGATGCAGGAAATGGCGGCACGCCGTGCCTTAACTGAAGGGCGTCCGGTACTGGACATCGCCCTCAAAGGACGGGATCTGGTCAGGCAGTTTCCGCTATTCTCTGATCTCGACAAAGCATCACTGAGAAAACTCAGCAGAGCACTGCGTACCCGTTATGCCAATGCAGGTGAAACCATCATCTCCAAAGATGAACTCGCCCGGAGTGTGTTCTTCATCGCTTCTGGCGCAGTCGAAGTGGAGTTAGGCAGACACACTACGCGGTTAGGTCGTGGCGAAATGTTCGGGCAATTGGCCATGCTGTTGAAACGGCCCCGTCGCGTTAACGTGCGGGCGTTGGCGCCCTCGACACTACTTTTGCTCGACGAGGCGCGTTTCCGTCGATTGCTTCGCCGAAGTGAAGCCATGCGGAATTCTGTCAGAATGAGCGCAAAAAACCGCATGATAGACCCTGCGGTGCTGGACTTGGATCAGCGTGCAGGGCTTTCTGAACAGGGTTAATTGTCTTGAAAGATCATCAATTGGAAAGGAGCCGCGGAAACAACGGTGTTGTCTCATGGGCACCAATCGGGTTCTGTTTTGTCGATGGTCTTCTCCTATCAGAAGCTTGTTCACTCGAAAAACCGTCACTACTCTCAACATCCCGGACAATCGCCCCAGTTTCCTAGCTCCATATTTAATAGCACCAGCCACGAAGTGCGACTTTGTAAGAAGGACGGGTAAGCGATCTGTGACAGGTCCGGCCCATTGCCGACTTTGAGCGAGGCCATCAGGTGTTGCAGCAGCAGCCCGCTTTGCCGACATTCGCTGCGGCAGCAAAATCTGGGCGAGCCTGAATTCACAGATCGCGGAAAAAACCGACTTTTGCAGCCACGACTTTTGCTCATGCTGAAAGTGCTCGCATCCGCAGCGGTAGATTTTTCGGTCGTGCAGTGATTTCCCGTTTGCGGCCATTCTACTGGGCGAATCCAGCCCGAGTTCAAGCTATGCTTTCGCTGGATTCAGCGCTTAAATTGAACGCCAGCGAAGCGGGTTCCCAAAAAGAAAAAACGAAATTCAGTTATGGAATTTTTGTAACTTACACGATTAGCAAAAACGACATCGGGTCGCTGCCAGGAGAGAAAAAATGAGGAAACAGGTTTGACTGATTCCCAGTCCATTGAGCACTTCTCATGCATGAACGCCGAATACCAGAATGGCTTCGCCATGCGCCAGCACCCAGTGTGCCGGGATTCGCCATTCTGGCGGGATCAGAGGCGATTGCCAGGGGTATTTTGATCTCTGTTTTTCCGGTAGCGATATACAACGCGCTGAAGGATGCGCGATTTGTATCCGAAATTTATTTCGCCATTGGCACAGTTTCACTCTTGATCGGTCTTCTGGTTCCCTACCTGATCCGGTTTGTCCCAAGGAGATGGGTCTATGTATTCGGCACTCTTTCGTACGTCGCGGGTGCGGTTGTGACGACCGTTGCGACCCCTGCTGCCGTTATTGCGGGGCTCGCACTCACGACTTTCGCCGTTGTGACGACATTTGTGTGCTTCAACGCCTATGTACTCGACCATGTTGCCAGGATTGAACTGGGACGTTTTGAGACATCTCGGCTTTTCTACAGTGCGCTGGGTTGGACGGCTGGCCCTGCACTTGGCGCGATATTGTACGAGTGGTGGCAACCTGCACCGTTCCTGATTGCAGCCGGTGCAGCGATTGTCATGCTTCTCATCTTTCTTGTTATGCGCCTCGGAAACGGCAGGCTCATCACCAGAAGCCAATGCGCTCCCGCAAATCCGTTCGCCTATTTCGGGAGGTTTTTTGCGCAACCGCGATTGGTTGCCGGATGGGTATTCGCAGTCGTTCGTTCCTGCGGGTGGTGGATTTATGTCGTATATCTGCCCATCTATGCGGTTCAGAACGGGCTAGGCAGCCAGCTTGGAGGGATTGCTTTATCGATTTCCAATGCCGCCCTGTTTTGCACCCCGCTGATGCTTAGGTTTATGCAGCGCAGTTCGGTGCGCGCAGCAGTCAGAACCGGATTCCTCATGTCCGGGCTGCTATTTCTTTTTGCTGGAGTTCCATTCGGAATCCCTGAAGTCACAATCGCGTTCTTGATGATGGGCTCGATTTTCCTGATCTTACTTGATGTTTCCGCAGGTTTGCCTTTCCTTCTCGCAGTCAAACCTTCCGAACGAACTGAGATGTCAGCAATTTACGCGAGCTTTCGCGATGTTTCGGGTATTATTACACCTGGTGCCGCCTGGCTGGTTCTTCTCGTGGCACCGCTCTCTGGCGTGTTCGCCGCGGGTGGCGCGGGTTTGCTTTGGACGTGGGTTCTGGCTCGTAAGCTGCACCCCCGGTTGGGTCAGACACGCATATCTGTCGAAAGTACTTCAAAGGCAGCTGGCAAAGTTGCTTCTGATATGGTGAGCCTGCCAAACTTAGTCCATGAGAAATCAGTCGCCAGTCGCTTACCGACGGATACATAATAGAGGCCAGCCATTGAGTGACCAAAGCAACTCAGGCGTCAGTACCGTGCGGATTCCAGGATTTAGCAGATACGTTGGACTACAGGAAATGCCATTTCAGCGAATATGTTAAAGGCAAGCCTAACTCTTTCGACTCTGTTTCCTACATGAAAGGAATCGTTAGCCTTGTAGTCTCGGACTCTTAATCAATCGAGTTCGGAAATCATCACCGAAACGCCGGGCCATGCGCCCAGACCGTCAACGAATACCGATCACCATTCTCGACCGGTGTCACCTGATGCAACAAGAAGCTGGGAAAGATGGTTGCGCTGCCCTGATGCCGGCTGGCCGTTACAGCATAAGCGCCCGGCATTATCTCCAAGTCTCCGCCGTCGTACATTCCGGGTTTGCTGAGTTGAACAACCAACGACAGCTTTCTTTTTCGGGCGACTGGACCGTCGCCAATATCGGAATGCCACGCAAAATGACCACCATCTGATGCTTTATAGCAGGCAATCTGCGGACTTTCGGCGAACTCGCTCAGATCGAAGCCAAACTTGTCGGTGTTGGAGCGACGGACCACATCAATCAGGCGTGACATCACCCAATCAGAGCCGTCGACGTCGTCCAGCCAAGTCACATCCGCTCTGCGCAGATTATGACCCTTGTTCTGCCCAACAAGCAGGGCCTCGTTTGCCGGGGCTTTTTGTGATTCAGCAACAATTTGCTCACATTCCCGCGCGGTAAAAGCGCCGGGAATCGAATGAACTTCCAGCATTCTGTACACCGTTTTTGATTGGTACTGGATTTTGCCAAAACACACAGAAGGCGCTGCGCTGTTTTCGACCTAAGAGGCCGAAAGCGACGTAATTTTTTTCCATAATCTCAAATGTATTCGGTCATGCTATCCGGAGTGGGAATTCATCTTCGGTGCGCTCGGATCCCAAACGGTATGCGATGCGGGATCAGGGGACGCGAGTATTGCGTCACCTGAGACTGTAATAACCAATGTTCAGGCCTTGGATTTCCCTCAACCTCCTTTGAATCGGTGATTGTGCCCGCGCCAAGGAAGTTCGCCGGTTGCTTCCCATTCGTAATCGCTCGGGCGCAAACGTCGTTCCCGGTTTTCTTTTTCCGGGTCGAATTCGGACGGGTCCCATATCTCGGCGGCATCGTCCCAATCTTGTGGGCTTTGCAAATCCTGCTGTTTTGCTGCCGAATGCTTCACGATCCCGAACCGTTGTGACGCTATGAAACGCCTTATGTGTTCGGTAACGCGATTAATCCAACGCCTATCCATCGAAACCTCCTTTCCCTCTGCTTCGATATTTTAGGGGATCAATCTTCGTTTTCGGAGTGCCAAACCTAATGATTTTTTCTCAACTGTGCTATCGATGATCTGAATAGATGTTTGTTTTCAGTATATTGCCTTTTTGAGGGTCAGTCCCCACGATTTGGCAGATTTCTATCCCTCCTTATACTGTTCTGGTCTCGATGGACGACCGTGGAGAGAAAAATGCGTTTGCACAGGTCTTTTGGTTGGAGGTACTGGGCCGTCATGGGCGGCGTTTTGATGGTCGGGATTACTGCAGGTCTAATGTTCGAGTCTGGCAAAATGCAACCCGCAGCAACCGAAGCCCTGGAGGCTTCCGAAAACTGACAATTCGCCTTCTACATGGTAAGCCGCGAGTAGTCCGCCATCTCAGGCCGTGACGGGAAACTGTTCTTTTGCAAAGGCACTCAATAGCTGGGCGGCCTTGCAGGGGAGGCTTTCAGGATCATCGTCTGCAAAAACAGCATAGGCGGCATAAGCAAACCGAGGAGCATCCTCAATCACCTTCAACCAACCGGTTTCGACTTCCTGCGCTACTACCCGCCAGGGAAAAAATCCGGCTCCCGGCTGGGCTTTCAAGTAGTTCAGGCCAAGAGTGCCAATTCCAAGCTGCAACATTGGCGTCGGAATTTCCGGAAAGTTCAGCAGGTGATCGGCACGGAACTCCGGCCCCCAGTCGATTAGAACATAGTTTTCTTCAAATGGGCTTCGCGAGGTATCGAAATCGCTGCTCACGAGTACGAAATCATCTTCGAACAACTGCATTGCGGTCAGCCCGACAGTGTTCCGCGGATCATACATCACAGCCAAATCCAGCGCGCCCGCAGTCGTTTGGCTTAGCAGTGTTTCAGTTGAAACCGTAGACCCGTGAACCGCCACATTCGGAAACGCTTGCATGAACGCTGGCATCGCGTCGATCAGGAACCCGTCCCACAAGCTGGGCACAGCACCGATTTCCAGAGCAGCTTCCACCGCATCAGGCAGGGAGGCGTCGATCCGGGCTTGTGTCCAGCACCTGACAAGTGCCTGCGCGTGTTTATGAAAGCGGTGCCCGGCCGGAGTAAGTGTAGCACCCGATTTTCCGCGCTCGAATACTGGTCGTCCGAGCTGTTGTTCGAGTGACCGAATGCGCATGCTCACTGTTGATTGCGTAACGTAAACCTTGTTGGCAGCCTCCAGAAAACTGCCCGTTTCGACAATCGCCAGAAATGTTCGCGCGAGTTCAATATCCATGGGGTATCTATTTAATTTTCAAATATAATGCATGAAGCAATTTCGCTATTCAACTAAAACAGTATGTGGCAGATTTGGCTCGTAGCATGAAACTGCTGCCGCTGTTCGGTTGCGACCCCAGGGTCTCAGAGTCCCCCATCTCGAAGTGAGTGTCGAAGAACGGCTCCCGGCAGCGCGAAGCATCTTTCATGCTACACGACCTGCCTCAGCTGATCGGGTACGCGTTGGCCTGCGTTCCCGATCCATAACAAGGAATACAATGTTTAGACCCTAGCTAAGCGCAGAACTGATACAATTCTGAGCTATCTCTGTTGACGGTAACAGTCAGCGGGAGTTTCGCCCCAGTGGCTGCTACCGGATTTCCTCCAGAAGCACTTTGAGGTGCGATACAGGAACACCGATGTTGGAGCCGCCAAATTCAGGTAAGATCGCGGCATTGATAGCCACCACCTCGCCATTTCGGTTCAGGGCAGGTCCGCCGCTTCCGCCGGTTGTGGTTTCAGCATCATAAACGACTGCACCGGGACTGGTCTGGGCGACGATTCCCCGGCTGGCCAGAGGCCTGATCTTGTTCTGCTCTGAAAGATTTTTTGCAATCGTCCAGAAGTCGACGGCGCCATCGCTCTCCAGCGTTTTCAGAAAATCCGGCCCGGCCTGCACAATCAAGGCCTTTAGGCCAGTTGGAAATCCAAGCAGGAAAACTTCTTCACCTGCACGCGGCGGGTCAGGTGCCAGTGTAAGCCCAAGCCCTTGAACACGGTTCGCATCAACGGACAGAAGTGCCAGATCGGCCGTTTTGCTTGCCCTAAGCAATACCGCTTCCATTGGCTCGGATTGTTCTGGCAGATAAGCCAGCAGACTAAGTATCTCGGCTTCAAGCCCTGCTGCCTTCAGGGCCTGTGCCCGATCCCCGGTCGTCCAGGGCAAGGCGACATGACGGTTGGTCACCAACAGAGAGGTGTCCTGCAAAAGAAACCCGGTCCCGGTGAACTGAAACTCTGCCGGCGCGCCTGCCGCATCTGGCTCAATCCACGGTTTCCCGAATGGAGTTTTTAGTTTCTCCCCGTCTGGGCCAAGCACATGCCGCAGTAATTTGCCGCTTTCGGTTTGACGCAATCCGTAGGCCCCTTGGATAAAGGCAATGGATCGCGTCGAGCCCGTTATTACCCGCCTGGATGCACCAGCACGCTCTTCCAATGTCCCAAGGCGCTGTTCGGTGGAAAGCACCTGATTGTCAAACGCTTCTCTGAGCGCGACCAGATCATCCGCCGTCAATGCATCTTCTCGCGTCTGCGTAAGCATGACAGCAACCGCCTCGATCTTGAGAGATTCCTGTTTCAGGCTATCCGCCAGCTTCCGATCGTTCTGAAAAAGCAAATAGCCAAAGGCTGTAATCAGTAGAAGTAGAAGTAGATAACGGTAAACCGGAACAAAACCGTGGTTTGTGATGTCAGTCGACGTCCGCCTTCGCGCAGCGCACTGGACATTTTGCTGGCGAAGGGTCGTCGGCTGGAGCGCGCATACACATAAGCGTCACTTATTATGTCTTCGACCGTTTGATGTGCAGGGAATGAGTGGTCACACATCCTGTAGCGCGACATGGGACCCTTTTCACCAAACTCGATCATGTCGCCATGCCTAAGAACTGCCGAAGCAGTCTTTTGACCATTGACCCAGATTTCCCGGCCGGGCAGCGCGTTTAGCGTGTAACCGCCTTGCGACCATTGAAAGGTCGCCACATCTTCGTCATGTGGGGGTACATCCTCTTTCCGCCTTATCTTCAGGATACGGTCTTGACCTAGTGAAGCGGACAAAGCGGTGCCGACAAGCCAGGTTACGGTTCCGCGAGACGGACCGGTCAAGCTTTCCAGAAATGCCCGGACATTGCCCGTTCCATATTCCGTATCGCTTTCATCCGGTAACCGCATGGTTCATCTCTGATCTTATGCGTTGCAAGCAGTTTATCATGCGCAATTGTGAAGCTGCCACAGCTTCCACGGAAAATGTTTGGATCGCGAGAACGGATCGTCAAGTTATAGATGACAACCCCATTTGTCCGGCCCAACTCCGGCTTGATAGACGTTCCCTCTGCACTAGCAACAGTGACCATACTTAACGTTTGCAACACTTCTGGTACTGCGGCTGCACCAAGCGAGAAATTCGAATTCACAGGCTAGGCTCACAGTTGACCTAGGGTGCATCACAGTATCAGCGACAGGGCCAGCAGACGGCCCATAAGAGACATTCATCGCAGTCACTGGTGCCGCAGTGCGGCTTCACCAGACCGGCCATTCGCTACGGACATAAATATCCTGAAACTGCCGAACTCACAGATTGCAGACAATGCAGCCGTTTGATCTACCGCTATTGGGCGGCTCGAAACATCGGAAACAGGGGTGGGGCTTGGTCGGCTTTGATTAGACCCATCTCTTGGAAACCATAGCGCTTATACAGCGATAGATTTGTAGGGTTTGTCGACTCTAAGTAAGCAGGTCTTCCATCTTCATCACAACGTTTGAGGCAGCATTCAAGCAACGCGGACCCCAATCCTTTTCCTTGGCGAATTGGATCGACCGCAATAAATGCTAAATGCCAGCAATCCTCATCGGGATGATAATTGTCCATCTGCCCGAAGGTTTCGAACAACGCATCATGCTTTTCTGGTGAGACCGTCTGCTCAAAACAGGCGACAAGCCGTTCTTCATCAGGGTGAATGCTTGGCGGAAGCCAAAGTGCGCCAGCAGTGAAATCATCGTTCCGAAACGCGCTACCCTGTTCAAATGCACGCCCGCCAAAGAAATCCATTACTCGCGGGAAGTGGGTAAGGAAATCGGCAGGTTCAGGATACAGCCAACGCATGAACGGGTCCGCAGAAAATCCAAGAGCAAGTCCGCTTAACAAACTTTCTGCTTCACTTCGGGTTGATGATCTAAACATGAAATTACCTTTGGTCGTTACACCTCGATTTTCACGTTTCAGCATGTGGGCCGCAAATACTTGTTGTCAAATGCGCAATTTATTGTCCTGCTCAAGCAACGATGGATGGCTACGTCGAGCTCCCAGCAGGCCTCTGAGGCGACGCAGCATCCTGTAATATTGTTTCTCGTCAATGTCGGGTTGTCGTTGTGGGAGGGCATGGCGGATCGGAGGATCAGTCATGGAAACCCAAACATACCTGCCGTTCGCGCGCTTCGCCCAACCTGGAACAAAGGACGTATCGTCGGTCAGAAGCGGCCGCCAAAACCCAAGCATGTCTGGGCGACCCGAGTTCGACTTGAACTGGCCGAAAACCACCGCGATTTCGCGTTGTTCAACATGGCATGTCTTACGGGCGAGGGCATCGATGACGATTGACGGCCTGCACATCATCGAAAGCTTTTTCAGTTACTTTTAGATTGTCTCTCCCATAAAGTTCGTTGAAATCAGAGTTGGCGGTGATCGAATGAATGGCGCAGAATCGTTAGTCAAAACCTTTCTTCACAATGGTGTGGATACGGTTTTCGCCAATCCAGGCACGTCTGAAATGCACTTTGTTGCGGCTCTTGATAGACATCCCGAGATGAACTGTGTTCTGTGCCTGTTCGAAGGTGGAACGACGGGCGCCGCTGATGGCTATTACCGCATGAAACGGGACGTCGCCGGCACTCTGCTGCATCTTGCACCGGGGCTAGGCAACGCATTTGCCAATCTACACAACGCCCGAAAATCAGGGTCCGGGATCGTGAATGTGGTGGGAGATCACGCAACACATCACCTGCGCTATGAAAGCCCACTCAGAGGCGACATTATTGGCGTAAGTCAGGCCATAAGCCATTGGACACGAGTTTCTGATCAGGCCACAAGCGTCGCATCGGACGGGGCCGCAGCCATCCAGGCCGCCCGATCTCAAAACGGCCAGATCGCCACTCTTGTTCTTCCCGCCGATACTGCTTGGGATGCAGCGACTGGCCCTGCGACGAATAGCATTCTGGCCCAACCACTTCATCGCCCGTCCTTGGAAGGCATCGAGGCCGCAGCCATGCGTCTGAAGACTGCAAACGCGGCTTTGATGATAGGTGGTTCCGCGCTTTTTGGTCCACTTCGTGTACTGGCTGGAAAAATTTCCGTCAAAACCGGATGCCGCCTGTTGGCGGATACTCTAATCCCTCGAATTTCGAAGGGGGCCGGGGCTGCCAAATTGGATCAACTTGTGTATCCAATTGCACCCAAGATCGCTCAGCTTGAACAGACATCGTCAATCACTTTGATCGGCGCCGACCAACCCGTTGCCTTCTTTGCATACCCGGGCAAACCGAGCACACCCGAGCCCGCCGGTTGCACGGTTTCAAGCCTGTGTGCTCCGACGGATGATATTGCCTGGACTCTTCAAACACTGGCAGATGCGGTTGGTGTTTCGAGCAAGACACAGCTGAACACATACGCTCTCGACCTGCCTCCAATCCCAACCGGAGATCTCACCCTAGCGAAAGTCGGCCAAGCGTTAGCGGCCCTCATTCCCGAGAATGCTATCGTTTGCAATGAATCCGTGACGTCCGGGTTTCACGTCATTCCTCCGACTGCAACCGCGCGACCACATGACTTGCTTGGGGGAACCGGTGGTGCGATAGGGCTTTGCCTACCGTGCGCAACCGGCGCAGCAATTGCATGTCCAGATAGAAAAGTAATTGCTCTAACAGGCGATGGATCAGCCATGTATACGTTGCAATCTTTGTGGACGATGGCACGCGAAAGCCTGGACGTTACGGTGATTGTTTTTGCAAACCGCGGCTATCAAATCCTTCGAGATGAGCTGGCAAATGTCGGTGTTGAGAGTTTTGGCAAGAATGCGGAGGCAATGTTTGATGTGGAAAACCCAACGCTTGATTGGGTTGCGCTCGCTAAAGGGCATGGGGTTCCCGGAATACGAATTGAAGACACCGATAGCTTTGCAAAAGCCCTTTCCGCGGGGCTATCACGTGACGGCCCTTCCTTGATCGAAGTCATGTGCCCGCCAGCATCTTGAACACAAATTCTTTTTGAAACGGGCGGCCCAAAGCCGCCTTTCGTTACCCAAAGCGAAGCTACATTTTGGCACTGAAAGCAGACTGTCACGAGCGCTCAAACAACATGCAAAAAAATGTCATTGGCGTGCCAGAAGAGAACTCATGACAATGTCCTCCACACAGCCAATTTTCGCGATGACCATAATTGCGAAATGATAGTTGGTCGCACCTTAAACGTCACCGATAATCCGGCAGGACGGAAACCGGCTTCACTTCACTACGCCGAAACACGCCAGGTGCGCCTGGCTCGCTCCATCGAAATAAAGTTATGTGCCAAAGACCCGGACGCCTTCGCGAAGGGTCAATCAACCCGATATGCCGATCTGTTCTGAGCCGATCAGCAGCGAGCCATGAAGACGGCTCTCCGCCCGCAGCTAAGAGTTTGCGCCAGGGCTGACTGGCGAGTGCATAGATATCCGCGGCTTCGGGGCTGCGCAGATCGAATAACGCACATCGTTCCACCTCGAAGGTCAGCACAACCCGCGGGCGATCATCCTTCCTAACGTCCTGACCAATAGCGACTTTTGCGCTTTCGACATCAGGGCTCAGATACAAAGCGTCCTGCCCCCGGCGATTGAACCGGGCGGGTGGGCGATCCGGTGCGCCGCGCATGAGGTGAACGTCTGGGTCATCGGCCCAAACAATCTTTACGAATTCTCCGGAAACTTCTGTCAGCATAACGGGTGGCACTGATCGTTTGCGCGTCGCGTTATAGGAAAGACGCAAGGCGGCAGTGGTTTTCCTAGAACAGAGAAGACGCATGATATCTTGATTGAAATCACCTACTCATGTTTCCTCGCACTGTGTTGCATTTCCAAAGGCCTCTCGCATGACGGCTCCAAAGATCGCCCTCCTTGGCGCAATTCTCGAGTCAAATCGCTTTGCACCCCCGGCTGATTTGTCAGACTTTAAGTCTCTGACATGGCTTACAAGCGATGCTTTGATGTCTGAAGCCAGATCCGCGACACCAAAGCTGGCAATAGAATTTGCGGCCTTTGTCCGGGCGATGGATGCTACGGGCGACTGGACGCCGGTACCCTGTATCTTGGCAGCCAGCCATCCCGCAGGTCCAGTACGAAAAACCGTGATCGAAGAGATCATGGTGACTTCGGAAGACATGCTTCGCTCAGCTGGCCCTGTCGACGCAGTCTACATCTGCAATCACGGCGCGATGGTTGCCGAGCACGACCACGACCCCGACGGTTTGTTGATGTCACGCATTCGGAGAGTTGTCGGACCGGACGTACCTGTCATCGCGACACTCGATTTGCATGCAAATATCTCACAACGGATGGTCGATGCCTGTGACCTGATCGTCGGCTATCGGACCAATCCTCACGTCGATCAAATAGAACGTGGCGAGGAAGCCGCCTTTTCGCTGCACCGGGTTTTGGCGTCGGGCGTCCGGCCCCAAACCGCGCATGTCAAACTGCCTCTTGTTCCGGCATCCGTGACCCTGCTAAGTGCCGAGCACCCGTATGGCGCGCTGATCGACCATGGTCAGCGACGACAAGCCGAAGGTCGAGGTGAGATTCTAAACGTATCGATCTTCGGTAATTTTCTTTTCTCCGACACGCCCGACAACGGTCTGAGCATCGTTGTCACCGCGCGTGAGGACCAGAAGGCGGCCAATGCACTGGCGGAAGAATTGGCAGACATGGCCTGGTCATTGAGGAAGGATTTCGTTCGGAAACTGACATCCGTGACGGAAGCGATCTCAATTTCCGCTGACCAAGCGCGCACGCCTGTGATTTTCTCCGATGCCGGTGACAATCCTGGTGGCGGCGGCAGTGGCAGGACGACGGAACTGATAGCCGCTCTTCATGCGGCAAAAGTCGAAGAATGCCTATTCGGTTCCTTTTGTGATCCGGAACTTGCGAACGAAGCCCATGGCATCGGTGTCGGCGGCAAATTCAGGGCACGATTCAACCGGTCTTCCGATTCCAGCGCTTTCTGGGCGCAATGGGATGTGCCTTTTGAGGTGGATGCAGAGGTCTTGGGTCTCCATAATGGAGATGTGGTAGGTGAACTGGGCATGACGGCTGGTCGGAGATTGGCCCTAGGGCCATCCGCTGCGCTTCGTATTGGTGGTATCACCGTGGTGGTGATCACCGATCGCACACAGACTGCCGACCCCGTGTTCTTTCATATGTTCGGGCTGGATATTGCGTCTGCCCGGACTGTTGTTGTGAAATCCCGAGGCCACTTTCGGGCCGGGTTTTCCAACTGGTTTGGGCCAAACCAGGTATTTGAGGTCGACACGGGCGGGCTTACGTCGCCAGTTCACGACCGCTGGCCGTTTGCGAATTTGCCACGACCGAACTTTCCGATGGACGTCGACACCTCGTGGTCGGCTAAGATGCTGCGCTAGACGGGCTCTGAGTATTTGTCCTGCGGCGTCGTCAACTTGACAAATCGCATGAACTGGCGGGCAAGCTGAGAAGGTGGCCTGCCTGATGGAAGTACAAAGCTCGTGTCATAAAAAATGGCGGCGTCAAATGGCCTGACGACGACACCTTCCATCCCTGACGACAACAACGGGAAGGGATTGATCAGCGTCACGCCCAAACCCTCGCGGACGAGCTCCAGTGCGGCCATGTTCGTTGCCGTTTCTGCGACTTGTTTCGGCCGAATTCCAGCGCGCGCAAAGATCTTTTCGGTGATCGCTCGCGTCCCCAGCCTTCGCAGAAACTCGATCAGCGCGACGCCTTCAAGGTCGTGCGGCGTCACCACTCGTTTTTCCGATAGCGGATGGTTGCTCGGCATGGCGCAGACCACCTGACTGCGGCGCCAAGGCATGAGATGAACACCCGTTCGTTGGATCATCGCACTCGTCAAACCAAGATCATAGCGGAGGTCGAGAATGCCGGCGACCAGCACGTCCGTGGCCTGAATATCCAATTGAAGCTGCTTTCCTTCATTCTTCTTGAGAAAACTGGCCACCCTGGAGATGACAAAGTGATGTGCCAGAGTCGGCGGCACGATCAGGCGTAACGGCTCGTTATCCGGAGTAGCCCATTCTGCGCCCTCAATGTCCGCCAGCGTCTCGAAAATTGGGTCCAGTTTTTCGTTGAGACGCAAGGCTTCGTCTGTTGGGTCGATACGTCCCGATCGCCGGAGAAAGAGCGATCGCCCAACACGGGCCTCGAGTTGTGACAAGGACCGGCTCACGGCAGACTGCGAAATCCCGAGACGCCGCGCGGCGCCGATGGTTGTCCCAGTCGTGATCACGGCTCTTAGCGACTCGAACTCGCGCAGTCTGTGTCTGTGTTCCGTCATACTACATTACTCCCCCGGTACGAGCGGCTGAACATCCAAACTCTTGGATTGGTCTATGCAAAGTCGCATAGCAATAAGTATTGGCAATGATTTTTGCGGTAGCTAGTTTTTTTTATAGGGCGCGGGATCGGCCAAAGATTCGCCCATTCACAAGCGCCAAACAAACAGGGAGTCTTTTTGATGAGGAAACTCACATCTGCGACAGCCGTCGCTGTCAGCATTTTGGCTTTCGGCGCCGGTGCTGTTTCGGCCGAAAAACTAACGATCGGCCTCGCTTCGGAGCCGACGTCACTCGATCCGCATTTTCACAACCTGGGTCCGAACAACGCGATGTCCGTGCACATCTTTGACCGGCTGATCGCGCAGGATGAGAAGCAGCGCCTATCGCCGGGTCTTGCCGTGTCATGGGAGCCGATTGATGAATTGACTTGGGAGTTCAAGCTGCGTGAGGGCGTAAAGTTTCACGACGGAAGTGACTTTACGGCGGACGATGTAGTCTGCACCATGGCGCGCGCGCCGGACGTACCGAACTCTCCATCGGGATACGGCACCTATCTAAAGGGTAAGGAAGTCATCAAGATCGATGACTACACGGTGCACTTCAAAACGGCCGCACCTTATCCGTTGATGGGCAATGACATTTCCACGATCCCTGTGATCTCAGAAGTGGGCTGCGAAGCAACGACGGAAGACTTCAACGCGGGTACGGCCGCCATCGGCACAGGGCCGTTCAAGTTCCAAAGTTACACACCGGGTGAAAGCATCGTACTGGTGCGGAACGACGACTACTGGGGTGACGCGCCGATCTGGTCCGAGGTGGAATTCCGCCCAATCACGTCCGGTCCGAGCCGTGTTGCATCGCTTCTTGCCGGTGACGTCGACATGATATCGGGCGTACCAACGACCGATATCACAACACTTCAGGGCAATGATGGTATCCAGCTGAGCCAGGGCGTGTCCAACCGAGTGATCTATCTTCACATGGACCAATTCCGCGAGGATTCACCCTTTGTGAAGGCCAACGGTGGCGGCGATATCAAGAACCCCCTCATGGACGTCCGCGTCCGCAAGGCGATCAGCATGGCGATCAACCGCGATGCAATCGTTGAGCGTGTCATGGAGGGGGTTGCCCTGCCCGCCGGCCAGCTTCTGCCCGAGGGGTTCTTTGGCGTGTCCGACAATCTGGACGTCGTGGCTTATGACCCGGACGGTGCTAAAGCGCTTCTGGCTGAAGCCGGTTATCCCGATGGATTTGAAATGACAATCCATGGGCCGAATGACCGTTACATCAACGACGCCAAAATTGCCGAGGCAATTGCGCAAATGTTGACCCGTGTTGGCATCAAGACAGCCGTCGAAACAATGCCGCGTTCGGTATACTTTGGACGCGCGTCCAAAGGCAGCCCAGAGGGTCTGCCGGAGTTCAGCTTTATCCTCGTCGGATGGGGCGCGGGGTCCGGCGAAGCGTCCTCGCCTCTCAAATCGCTGATCCACACCCATGACAAGGATGCGGGCTTTGGATCATCGAACCGTGGCCGGCACTCGGATGCTGAAACCGACGCACTGATCGAAGAAGCCCTGCGAACAGTCGATGACGCAAAGCGGCAGGAACTGCTCGCCGCGGCGACAGAGCGCGCGATCGAGAACGTGGCGATCATTCCGACGCACTTCCAGGTCAACACCTGGGCGGCCAAAAAAGGTCTGAGCTACATCCCTCGGACCGACGAATACACTCTCGCGACAGGCGTCGTGAAAGAGTAATCGCAATGCATCCGGGCCGCCTTCGCAGCGGCCCGGAGCCTTTGCCCAGGGAATGTCCTCATGACCGTTTTTGTCATTCGCCGATTGCAGCAAGCAATGCTTGTTGTGTTCCTGATGTCGGTGATTGTCTTTTTCGGCGTCAATATCGTTGGTGACCCGGTCTACATGCTGGTCAGCCCCGACGCGGATCAGGCTGACATCGAAGCTGCAATTCGACGGCTTGGATTGGATCGGCCTATTTGGGAACAGTACTGGTTGTTCCTCAAAGGTGCTGCACAGGGTGACCTCGGCGACAGTTTCGTCTTCGGTGAGCCCGCGCTCAAACTGATCCTGCACCATATGCCTGCCACGATGGAACTGGCCTTCAGTGCACTCTTTCTTGCTATCGTGATCGGTATTCCATTGGGTCTTTATGCCGGGCTCTATCCCGACAGCCCGCTGTCCAAGGGCATTATGGCTGGCTCAATCCTTGGGTTTTCGCTGCCGACCTTCTGGGTCGGGCTTATGCTCATCATGCTGTTTGCCGTAGAACTTAGATGGCTCCCAGCGACAGGGCGCGGCGATATCGGCTCGTTTCTTGGGATTCACAGCAGCCTTTTTACGCTCGATGGGTTGAGCCACATCTTCCTGCCTGCTCTCAACCTAGCGCTTCTTAAGATTTCACTGGCAATCCGCCTTACCCGAGCGGGTGTCCGGGAAGCGATGGGACAGGATTACGTGAAGTATGCCCGGGCCAAAGGGCTTTCGACCCGACGCATCATTCTGGTGCATGTAATGAAAAACATCATGATCCCGGTAGTGACCGTCATGGGCCTCGAATTCGGTAGTTTGATCGGGTTCTCGGTGGTGACTGAATCAATCTTCGCGTGGCCGGGAATGGGCAAACTGCTGATCGACGCAATACTGCAATTGGATCGGCCTGTCGTCGTCGCCTATCTGATGATCATCGTACTGTTCTTCGTGCTGATCAATCTGATCGTCGACATACTCTACTCGATCCTCGATCCGAGGGTTCGTTTGCAGGATCAGGGCGCATGACCGACACCGTCACAGATCATTCTCTGACCCCCGCCAAGTCCCCTAAAGTCGAGACGCCGTTCCAGCGATTTCGGGCCGAGTTCTTCGAAAGCAGGATCGCAACAGCGGCGCTCGGCATATTCCTGATCATCGTTCTGCTGGCCATCCTGGCACCCTGGATCACGCCGCAGAACCCCTACGATCTTGGCCAGGTCAGCGTCATGGATGGGCGCTTGCCTCCAGGTTCCGAAGCATTCGACGGATACACGATGTGGCTCGGTTCGGACGGGTCTGGACGCGATCTCTACTCGGCAATTCTCTATGGCTTGCGTATTTCTCTGACCGTTGGGCTTGCATCTGGGGTGATTGCCCTTCTGATCGGTATGGCGATCGGTCTGGTCGCGGCCTACGCCGGAGGCCGGACCGAAGCGTTCATCATGCGCATCGTGGATCTTCAACTGTCGTTCCCGGCATCGCTTGTTGCGCTGATGATGGTTGCGGCACTTGGTAAGGGTGTCGACAAGATCATCCTCGCCCTCGTGATCGCGCAATGGGCTTATTACGCCCGCACGGTTCGCGCGACCGCGCTTGTCGAGCGTGGCAAGGAATATGTCGAAGCCGCGCAATGCCTTGGAATATCGCGACCCCGGATCGTCTTTCGCCATATCCTTCCGAATTGCATGGCGCCTCTGATCGTCGTTGGCACGGTGCAAACCGCCAGCGCAATCTCATTGGAAGCGACGCTTTCGTTTCTTGGCGTAGGCCTTCCACAGACTGAACCGTCGATTGGGGTGCTGATCGCAAATGGCTTCGAGTACATGCTGTCCGGGCGCTACTGGATATCCGTTTTCCCCGGCATCGCGCTCTTGCTGACGGTCGTGTCCATCAACCTTGTGGGCGACCATTTGCGCGATGTTTTGAACCCGAGGTTGAAGAAATGACGGCAGTACTCGAAGTCAGCGGGCTAAAGACCCACTTCTTCACGCACGCGGGTGTGGTCAAGGCCGTAGATGGTGTGGATTTCACCGTCTCCAAGGGCGAGGTAATGGGTCTGGTGGGTGAGTCCGGGTCGGGCAAGTCGATCAACGGGTTTTCCATCCTTGGGCTGATCGATCCTCCCGGGCGCATCGTCGATGGGTCAATCCGTTTTAATGGTGACGAGATCGCGAACGCACCGGAAGAGCGACTCAAGACCTTGCGTGGCAACCGAATCTCGATGATCTTTCAGGATCCGATGATGACTCTCAACCCGGTCCTGCGCGTCGATACGCAGATGATCGAGGCCATTCTCGCCCATGAAAACGTAAGCCGCCAAACCGCCTGGGAAAGAAGCCGTGATGCGCTTGGTTTGGTTGGCATCCCATCGCCGGAAGAGCGATTGCAAGCCTATCCGCATCAGCTTTCCGGTGGGATGCGGCAGCGCGTGGCGATTGCGACAGCCTTCTTGAACCAGCCGGACCTCATTATTGCCGACGAGCCGACGACAGCGCTCGACGTGACAATTCAGGCGCAGATCATCCACGAGGCACAGAAGCTGACGAAACGCACGGGAACCGCGATGATCTGGATCACGCATGACCTTGCCGTTGTGGCAGGGCTCGCGGACCGGATTTCGGTGATGTACGCAGGACGGATCGTTGAGCAAGGCAGTATCGACGATGTTATCGACCGTCCGTTGCATCCCTATACGGTCGGGCTTCTCGGATCGGTTCCGACGGCGAACCGGCGCGGGCAGCGTTTGTTCCAGATCGAAGGGATGACGCCAAACATGCTCGCCCTGCCTGAAGGATGCGCCTTTGGACCGCGTTGTCAGGCCCGAACGGCAGCGTGTTCCAAGCGCCCCCCGATTAAGGACGTGGATGGCCGCAGCCTTCGCTGTTTCAATCCGCAACGCACCAAGGAGACGACGCTTTGAGTGAGCCGCTCGTTGAAATCCGAGGCGTTTCGAAGCGCTTCACCAAACGTTTGGACGTCGCGGGGAAAATCGCACAGCGACTTGGCGCAAACATCCGGGAAGAAACGGTCCATGCTGTCGATAACGTGAACCTGTCGATTCAAAAGGGTGAGGTTCTGGGATTGGTCGGCGAATCCGGCTGCGGCAAGTCCACTTTGGGACGTGTTGTTGCCGGCATTCACCCTGCAAGTGACGGACAGATGTTCTACGGAGGCAAAGATGTTGCGACGTTGAACGGCACCGACAAACGCGCGGCGACCCTCGCAATTCAGATGATCTTCCAGGACCCCTTTGCCAGCCTAAATCCGCGAATGCGCGTCGAAGATATCATCGGCGAAGCACCGCGTATGCATGGGATCGTCCGCAAGGCAGAGAGTGCGGAATACGTGGACGACGTGATGCGCAAGGTCGGCCTCGACCCGTCGCTCAAGCGGCGTTACGCGCATCAGTTTTCCGGCGGTCAGAGGCAACGGATTGGAATTGCACGTGCGCTCGCCGTGAAGCCGAAGTTCCTTGTCTGCGACGAAGCCATCGCTGCGCTGGACGTGTCGATCCAGGCGCAGGTTATCAACTTGTTCATGGATCTGCGCGAAGAGCTGGGCCTGACCTATCTGTTCATCAGCCATGACCTGAGCGTCGTCGAACACATCGCCGACCGCGTGGCGATCATGTATCTGGGCCGCATTGTCGAGAGCGCATCGACTGAGGAAATTTTTTCGGACCCACGCCATCCCTACACGAAAGCGCTGCTTGCAGAGGCTCCGCGCCTTGATCAGCGCCGGCGTGAGTTTGCCCCGATTGAGGGGGAAATTCCGTCGCCGCTCGATCCGCCATCTGGATGTACCTTCCACCCGCGTTGCCCGGTGGCGACCGCTGAGTGCCGCACCACTGTTCCTGAACTGAAAGCGGGGCGCGGCGGGCGCGAAACGGCTTGCCTGCTGGAACACGCCGAAACCGTTTGAACGAGAAGCTGGAGAGCCCCTTGAAAAACGCCGATCCGATCTGGGACCACGTCGACCGCCATCGTGATGATTTTATCGCCTTGTCAGATCGAGTCTTTGACACGCCCGAGACGCTTTATGCCGAGTACAAGTCCGTCGCCGAACATGTGCAGATGTTACGCGCTCAGGGCTTCAAGATAACAGAGAACGCAGCTGGCATTCCTACGGCCGTGATTGGCGAAGCAGGAGACGAGGGTCCGGTGATTGCCATCCTCGGCGAGTTCGATGCGCTGCCATATCTGAGCCAGGCGCCAGGTGTGGCTGAACATCAGCCGCTTGAAGAGGGCGGCAACGGGCATGGGTGTGGTCACAATCTTTTAGGGGCCGCCGCACTCTTGGCCGCGACGGCGGTGAAAGACTGGCTGGCCGAAAACGGCATCAAGGGCCGTGTGCGATACTATGGCTGCCCCGCTGAAGAAGGGGGCGCGGCCAAGACATACATGGTGCGCGAAGGACTGTTCGATGATGTCGACGCAGCCATCTCGTGGCATCCAGCGACCTTCACAGGCGTGAATGAGGCCAGATCGCTCGCGAACACCCGGATCGATTTCACTTTTCATGGAAAAGCTGCCCATGCGGCGGGTGCACCGGAATTGGGTAGGTCGGCGCTTGATGCGGTTGAACTGATGAACATCGGTGTAAATTACCTGCGCGAGCACATGCCCGACAGCGCCCGGGTTCACTACGCCTATCTCGATGCAGGTGGTGTTGCGCCGAACGTGGTGCAGGCCAAGGCCACAGTGCGCCAACTCGTCCGCGCCAGCTCGCTACCGGACCTCGCCGATTTGGTTACGCGCGTCCGAAAGATTGCGGACGGCGCGGCGCTGATGACAGGAACGCAAGTTACCAGCCAGGTCTTTTCCGGCGTTTCAAACCTGCTTGGCAACCGTCCTTTGGAAGAAACCATGCAGCACGAGCTAGAGAAACTTGGACCCGTCGCCTTTGACGAGGCAGATCTCAGTTTTGCCCGCGACATTCAGACCACATTAACCGCCGCTGACATCAATACGACCTTCAAGCGGATCGGTGCTAAGCCCAAAAAAAATCTCGCACTCTGCGACTTCATCGCACCTCTTGATCGCCACAGCGATGGCGGCGAAGGCTCGACAGATGTTGGCGACGTGAGTTGGGCAGTCCCAACCGTTCAGGCACGAGTTGCCACCTGTGCTATAGGAACGCCGTTTCATACGTGGCAAACAGTGGCACAAGGCAAGGCGCCCGCGGCTCACAAAGGCATGGTCTACGCGGCAAAAGCAATGGCCGCGACAGCTTGTCGACTGGTTGAGGATCCCTCGCGCATCGAAGCTGCATGCGCGACGCATCAAGACCATCTGGGCCAAACACCTTACACATGTCCGATCCCGGACGACGTGCGTCCACCTGTCTGAGGCAAAACAACCGTGACCCGCGCCTCTGCAATAGACAACGCCGCCCAGTTTTTCGACACCGGTCAATTTGCAACAGAACTTAGCGAACTGGTTGCCCATGAGACGGAGAGCCAGACACAAGAAAAAGCCGCGGAGCTTCCGCGCTATCTTGAGGAAGCCCTCGTTCCGCGCCTGAGCAGACTCGGGTTCTCCTGTGAAATCTACCCGAACCCTGTGCACGATGCCGGACCGATCTTGGTTGCAGAGCGCATCGAGGACGACACGCGTCCGACAATCCTGTCCTACGGGCATGGCGACGTGATCCGCGCGCAAACGGATCAATGGCGCGACGGGCTTCACCCATTTCGACTGGTTGATGAGTGCGACCGCCTCTATGGACGCGGAACAGCCGACAATAAGGGGCAGCATCTCATCAATTTGGCGGCGCTGAGCGCTGTCATTGAGGCCCGTGGAGCGCTCGGCTTCAACATGCGCATTCTCATTGAAATGGGCGAAGAAATGGGATCACCGGGGTTGTCGGAGTTTTGCGCCAAGCACAAGGACAACCTAGCCGCAGACGTCCTGATCGCATCGGACGGGCCGCGCCTTCAGTCCGACACGCCCACGTTGTTCATGGGGGCAAGGGGCGGCAATTCGTTCGACCTCATCGTTGATCTAAGAGACGGCGCGCACCATTCGGGTAACTGGGGCGGTTTGCTTGCCGACCCCGCGATGATCCTTGCACAAGCCCTCTCGACGATCACCGATGTGCGGGGCCAAATCCAAATACCAGAATGGCGGCCGACCAGCCTGACTGAAGACATCCGGGACACCCTGCGCAACTTGCCGGTTGGCGGGGATGGTGGTCCGAAGATTGACGAGAATTGGGGAGAGGAAGGCCTGACACCGGCCGAACGCGTCTTCGGCTGGAACAGTTTTGCGGTCCTCGCAATGAAAAGCGGTGTCCCCGAGGCACCGGTCAACGCGATCTCGGGATTTGCCATAGCCGCCTGCCAGCTCCGCTTCGTTGTTGGCACTAACCAATCCGATATCCTGCCCGCCCTTCGACGCCACCTTGATGCGAGAGGTTTTGAGATCGTTCAGATCAAGCCTCATGACCGCAGCTTCTTTGATGCAACGCGAACGTCGCCCAACCATCCGTGGGTGTCTTTTGTCGCGCGTTCGCTTGAAAAAACGTGTGGGAAGCCACCCCATGTCCTGCCAAATCTCGCCGGTTCCTTGCCCAACGAGGTCTTTTCCGATTTGCTCGGTCTCCCAACGGTTTGGGTGCCGCACTCCTATCGTGGCTGTTCGCAGCACGCGCCAAACGAGCACGTGTTAAAGTCAGTTTCGCGTGATGCATTGCGCGCAATGGCCGGGCTTTTTTGGGATATTGGCGACCTTGCCAGGTCGCTCTGATCCCGCGCCACAAAGGACTTCATCCGTACCTGGATCGGGCGTGTATCGCATATCTGACTGTAAATGACCGCTTTCACAGATTGGTAGAGTTGCTCTCGCATATGCAGCGAAAGTCAGCTGTCCGCCCGACTTACACATCACCTCAGCTTTCTCCTAACTTGAATGTCAGAAAAAAGTACTATATTTTCTGACAAGGAGAAAACTATGATCACTTCATCGATTAAACAACGCATCATCGGAAAAGGCCGGGGGGCAATCTTTGCGCCACTGGACTTTTTGGATATCGGCTCCCGCGCAAGCGTGGATCAGGCATTGTCGCGTTTGGCGGATCAAGGGATGATCCGACGGTTAACGCGTGGGCTTTATGACTATCCGAGAAAGAGCGCCCGATTAGGGCTGTTGTCTCCGTCAGCCGATGACATTGCCAAAGCGATTGCACGCAAAGACAATCAGGTTCTACAGCCCTCCCCTGCCATGGCAGCCAACCAGTTGGGGCTGTCGACCCAAGTGCCGTCCAAGCCGACTTATATGACCGACGGCCCGACCCGCACCAAGACAGTTGGTCGACAAGTCATCCAGTTTCGAAATGCATCATCCAAAACGCTAGTTGGTGCAGGCCAGAAAACCGGCGCCATATTTCAGGCGTTACGCTATGTTGGCAAAAACCAGGTGGATAGCCGTGTTGTCGACACGCTGGCCCGCAATCTGGATGTTAAGGACCGCGCATTGCTCGCAAAACAAAGTAGATATGTACCGGCCTGGATGCACCCGGTAGTGCAGCAAATTGTGGCACGGGTCTGATCTTGGACCAGTTTGCCAACGATACTCCAAAGAACCGTGAAGAAGCGTTTCAGGAAACGGCCGCAAAGCTTGGTATGTCCAAGGCAATCGTTGAGAAGGATTTCTGGGTCTGCTGGTCGCTGAAACATCTATTCGCCCTGCCCTCTTTTGGCACTCACATGATCTTCAAGGGTGGGACATCGCTATCCAAGGCCTATGACATCATCCATCGGTTCTCGGAAGACGTGGATCTGTCACTCGACCGAGCGCAGCTTGGATTCGAGGGCGAACGTGACCCCGAGCACCCTGCCCTTTCCGGCAAAAAACAAAAGCAACTATTGCAGGAACTTCAGGATACGGCCACCAAAGTAGTCTCAGGACCGCTTCTGAAAGAAACCAAGATCAAGTTTGGCGCCGCGCTGGATCAGCACTTTTTCCTGTCGGTCGATCCTAATGATGCACAAACCTTGCTTTTCGCCTATCCATCCGAGACAAGTGCGGCCAGCGGCTACATCCAGCCGGTAGTGCGGTTCGAATTTGGCGCCCGTGGGGTTCACCTACCAGCCGAGTCCCGCAGGATATCACCTTATGTGCATCAGGCCTTTCCAGACCTTTTGGGGGAGGGCGACGTCGATGTGAAGGTCTTGGGTGTTGAACGCACATTCTGGGAAAAAGCCACGATCCTGCATATGCTCTTTCATCAGAACATCACCAAACCTCTGGCTGACCGTATGTCGCGCCATTATTACGACATGGCTCAGTTGATCAGACACGAGTCCCATTCTCGTGCTATCGAACAGATCGACTTGCTGGATCAGGTTGCACACCATAAGTCCGTCTTCTTCAAAGCGGCTTGGGCTAACTACGAGAATGCCAGGCCTGGATCTCTAAGATTGCTACCAAACCCTGAGCTGAAAGCAGCGCTGCGCCGGGACTATGTGGGGATGCAAGAAATGATCATCGGGGATGGCTCTGTTGCAAAGTTCTGAACGCGCCAAATTGTCTTGGCGATTATACCAAAGTTAGGCAGCCAGTTCTGCGAATTGACGAAACGGACGGAGTCCGGGCGTGAACTGACC
>NZ_JBQFRJ010000010.1:0-137606 GCF_056537345.1 Ruegeria sp. CF4
AAAGGCGAAAGCATCCGATCCGTGGTCGTCTACTAAGACCCTGCGAAAGAGTTGTTTCAAGACGGCGTGCCAACCGGCGCGCCGTTTTTATTTTCCAGGCCGAGTCGCACCGGTGTCCGAACGCGGGGATCGTACCCGCAAAACGGGGGTATTGACCGAAGTGGTGTTGGACCGGCTCTCGCGCCAGACGACAAAGACGCCCGATGCAATGATGACGCTGGCACCCACTGCGACCCAGATATCTGGATGCTCGCCAAAGAAGATGACGCCGAAGATCGTGGCCCAGATGATCTGACTGTACTGGCTGGGGGCGACAACCCCGGCGGGCGCGGCGCGGTAGGCGAGGATGATAAGATGCTGCGCGATGACCGAAAACACACCCACCAGCGCCATCATTGCCAAATGCAGCAGCGAAGGCGGTTGATAGACCAGCGGTTGCGCGACGCTCATGGCCACAATGGCCAACAGCATCGGATAGAGGATCAGAACGGCTGAACGTTCTTCATTGCCAATCTTGCGCACAAGCACCGAGGCGAAGGCGCTGCAGAACGCCGCCATCAGTGCCGCCATATGACCCAGAGTGATCTCGGTCGCGCCCGGGCGCAGGACGATCAGAACGCCGATCAGGCCCACCCCGACAGCAGCCCACCGCTGGGCACGGACGACCTCGCCCAATATCGGGATCGACAGAACCGTCACGATAAGGGGAAAGGAGAAAAGCAGCGAATAGACCTCGGCCAAGGGCAGTACCGAGAAAGCGTAGAATGCGCAGGACATCGCGGTGATCATCAGCGTCGAGCGGAGCAGGATCAGCCAGGGGTGGCGCGGGACAAAGTTGCCGGTCGTCCGGTCGGCCAGAATCGTGACGGCCATCGGAACGAAGGAAAACAGCGTTGCGAAGAAGATGATCTGCAGCACCGAATAGGTGCCGCCCAGCACTTTGATCAGCACATCGTGGGAGGCGAAGACCGCAAATCCCAGAAATGCAAAACCTAACCCGCGCAGGGTGGTATCTTGAGCGCTCATGTCAGCGGCCTCGGTGAATGCGTTTGGAGTTTCGATGCCTAATTAGACCCAAAACCCCGGCGCGGGTAGTGAAAACTTTACCGCTAACATTTTTGGTGAGCAGGGTTGCAGTATTTGCAATGCGCAGGAAACGGGTCGAAGGCAGGGGGCTGACAGAAGCATGATCTTCTCACAGCAAGGAGACATATCATGCAAAATATTTCTGCTCTTCCATCAGATCAGGTTCAGGCCTATCGCGATGGAGCACCGGATGGGTACGGAAACCCGCCCGAGCGGGCGATTTCCAACGGATCAGGCAACCCTTGCCGACATTGCCTGACCTATATCCCGGAAGGAAAAGAGATGTTGGTGCTGGCCCATCGACCCTTTCCCAGAACACAGCCTTATGCCGAAACAGGACCGATTTTTCTGTGTGCAGAGCCGTGTCAACGCTATGAGCCGTCGGCTGACCTGCCCGAGGCGCTGACGGATTCGCCCAACTACCTGATCAAGGGATACGGTTCAGACGACCGGATCGTATATGGCACTGGGATCATCACGCCGCAGGCGCAACTGCAGGAGGCTGCCGAAGCGATCTTTACCCGTGCAGAGGTTGCTTACATCCACATCCGCTCAGCGTTGAACAATTGTTATCACGCACGGATCGATCGGGCTTAAAGCTTGACGCGGTGGATACCCCGGCGCGGCTGATCCGGGTCATCTGCGGGCAGGTTGTCGGACCGGCTTGAGGTCAGCGCGAGGAAGACATCCTCAAGATCGGCCTCTTCGGTCCGGACGTCACGGATACGGATTCCGACGTGCCGCACGGCCTCCAGAACCTGTTCGGCACTGGTTTTACCGCTGTGGTACTGCAGCACCAAATCTCCATCGTCGCGCAGCGAGGCGGCGACGTTTTCGGTTTCGGGCAGGCTCTGAACCGGGCTATCAGGCGTGATCACCATGGTGCGGCTGTCCATACGACCCAGCAGGTTTGCGGTGCTGTCCTGTGCCACTTTCTCACCCTGATTGATGATCGCGATCTCGTCACACATCTCTTGCGCTTCTTCCAGATAATGCGTGGTCAGGATGATGGTCATGCCTTGCTCGTTCAGCTTGCGCACATTGGCCCAGAGCATCTGGCGCAATTCGATATCCACGCCTGCTGTCGGCTCATCCAGCACAAGTATCTTCGGGTGATGCACCAGGGCCTTGGCCAGCAGCAATCGCCGCCGCATCCCGCCGGACAGTGTGCGCGCATAAGCTTCGGCCTTGTCGCTGAGGCCAACCAGTTCCAGTATCTCGTCGCTACGGCGTTCCGCATTGGGCACACCGTAGAGGCCGGCCTGCACTTCTAACGCGCCGCGCGGCGTGAAAAAGGGATCAAGGTTCAGCTCTTGCGGCATCACACCGATGGCCGCGCGCGACTGGCGCGGATTACGATCCTGATCATAGCCCCAGATCGAAACCTGGCCTGAGGTTTTGACCACCAGCCCCGCAAGAATGTTGATCAGGGTCGATTTCCCGGCCCCGTTTGGCCCCAGCAGGCCAAAGACCGAACCGCGCGGGATCGTCAGGTCGATCCCCTTCAGCGCCTGTTTCTCGGGTTGGCCCTTGCCGCCGCGATAGGTTTTGCGCAGCCCTTCGATTCTGATTGCCGCATCGGCCATGTGGCTCTTGCCCCCGGTTTGCTCATCGCTCATAAACGCACCTAATACATGCCCGCGAGGCCGACAACCGAAGAAGGATCGCCAGCCGTGACCATCGAAGCGCCGGAAACCAAGATCGTGGAAACCTCCCGCGTCGCCTGTGACGGTGGCGAAGGCGCATTGGGCCACCCGCGTGTCTGGTTGCAGATCCCCGAAGATACCGGTTGGGTCGAATGCCCCTATTGCGACTGCAAATATGTGCTGAAAGGGCATGAGGGCTGATCGGCCTGACCCCGACACGCGACTATATGGAAAGGAGAGAGGATGCTGTTTGCAGCCACGACCATTGATCTCTCCGACCAGCAGCCCATTGCAAACGGCACCGTCCGCAGCGTCTATGAGTTTCCCGGCCAGCCCGATCTGTTGATCAAGGTGTTTACCCGCGCCGAGGACCGCGTCTCGCATCGCTGGGGCAAGCGTTTGGCGTGGAAACTGGTGCCCGGCGCGCGCTATCGCAGTACCTTAAAGGAAATCGAATGCGAGCTGCGCGTGTCGCTCAAGCTGGGGGCAAAGATCGAGGATTCGCCGCTGTCGCGTATGCTGGGCGTGGTGCAGACCACGCAAGGGCCGGGCGTTGCGGTCGAGCGGATCAGCGGGCCGGAGGGGGGACTGGCGCAGAAGCTCAGCCAGCTTGCGGGTCAGAAACGGATGACCCCCGTGATCCTTGAAGACCTGAACGCCTTTGTCGCCAAGATGTTCGATCTTCAAATCGTTGCGCGTGACGTAAAGCGGTCAAACATTGTCTATGGCGTCCGCGGCGAAACCCCGGCCTTTTTCCTGATCGACGGCTACGGGGAGCGGAACCTGATCCCCCTGCGCAGCATGTCCAAGCGTCTGAATGACCGCTCGCTCAGCCGTCAATTTGCGGTTATCGCGCAGAAATCGGGGCTGATCTGGGACGCGTCGCAGCGCAGGTTTTCGGACCACTGATGGGGCCATGAGCGGCCTCGTCTTTTGTCAACGCATTCGATACAACTTGGCGCAACCCAGCGCAGGAGCCCTCGTATGACCCAGACCCAATTCGGAAAAGGCTGCCATCTGCATCTCATTGATGGATCGGCCTTTATCTTCCGCGCCTATCACGCGCTGCCGCCGCTGACGCGGAAATCGGATGGGCTGCCGATTGGGGCGGTATCGGGCTTTTGCAACATGCTGCAGAAATATGTCGAGGGAAATGCCGGGCCGGATGCGCCGACCCATGTGGCGGTGATCTTCGACAAGGGATCACACACGTTCCGCAACGACCTCTACGATCTCTATAAGGCCAACCGCGAGGCGATGCCCGAGGACCTGCGCCCGCAGATGCCGCTGACCCGCGAGGCGACCAAAGCCTTCAACATCGCCTGCAAAGAGCTGGAAGGCTACGAGGCCGACGACATCATCGCCACTCTGGCCGTTCAGGCGCGCGAAGCCGGAGGGCGCGTGACCATCGTCAGTTCCGACAAGGACCTGATGCAACTGGTTGGCGGCGGTGTGGAAATGCTGGATGCGATGAAGAACAAGCGCATCGACCGCGACGGGGTGGTCGAGAAATTTGGTGTGGGTCCCGAGCGCGTGGTCGATGTTCAGGCGCTGGCCGGGGATTCGGTGGATAACGTGCCTGGCGCTCCGGGCATTGGTGTGAAGACTGCTGCGTTGCTGATCAACGAATACGGCGATCTGGAAACGCTGCTGGATCGGGCTGAAGAGATCAAACAGCCCAAGCGTCGCCAGACACTGATCGAAAAGCGTGGCCAGATCGAGCTGTCGAAAAAGCTGGTGCAGTTGGATGAAAACACGCCGCTGGATTTCACTCTGGACGATCTTGAGGTCAAAGACCCCGATGCTGAAACCCTGCTGGGCTTTCTGGCCGAGATGGAGTTCCGCACCCTCACCAAGCGCATCGCTGACAAGCTGGGGGCCGAGGCTCCGGTGATCGCTGACGCGCCCGCGCCGGTTGCTGAGGCAGAGGAGGCTGAGGCCCTGCCGTTTGATGCGTCGAAATATGAATGCGTGCGGGACGCGGGCGCTCTGCAGAAGTGGATCGATCAGGCTTATGAGCGGGGCTGGATCGCCGTGGATACGGAGACCACCGGCCTGAACGAGATGATCGCTGATCTGGTCGGGATTTCGCTGTGCGTGGAGGCTGGGGAAGCCTGTTACATCCCGCTGACTCATCGTGAAAGTGCGACGGATGATCTGTTTGGCTCAGACGCACTAGCCGAGGGGCAGATGCCGCTGGATGAGGCTCTAACATTGCTGAAACCGATGTTTGAGGACCCCTCGATCCTGAAGATCGGGCAAAACATGAAATACGATGCCAAGATCATTAGGCGATACGGCGTCGACGTGACCCCCATCGATGATACCATGCTGATGTCTTATGCGATGCATGGCGGTGAACATGGGCACGGCATGGATACGCTGTCGGAACGCTATCTGAGCCACACGCCGATCCCGATCAAGCCTCTGCTGGGTTCGGGTAAGTCGGCGATCACCTTTGACAAAGTGCCGATTGATGAGGCCACAGCCTATGCCGCCGAGGACGCGGATATCACGCTGCGCCTTTGGAAGCTGTTCAAGCCGCAATTGCATCAGGTGCAGGTGACGACCGTCTACGAAACGCTCGAACGCCCTTTGGTGCCGGTGCTGGCCGAGATGGAGATGCATGGCATCAAGGTCGACCGCGATGTGCTGAGCCGTATGTCCAATGCGTTTGCGCAGAAAATGGCCGGGTTAGAGGCTGAAATCCATGAGCTGGCAGGTGAGAGCTTTAATGTCGGTTCACCCGCACAGCTGGGTGAGATCCTGTTCGACAAGATGGGGCTTGAGGGCGGCAAGAAGGGCAAGACCGGGAAATACTCGACTGGGGCTGATATTCTTGAAGACCTCGCCACCGAACATGAACTGCCGCGCCGGGTGCTGGACTGGCGGCAGCTGTCCAAGCTGAAATCGACCTACACCGACGCGCTGCAGACCCATATCAACCCGGATACGGGCCGGGTGCATACGTCTTATTCGATCACCGGGGCCAATACTGGCCGTTTGGCTTCGACCGATCCGAACCTGCAGAACATTCCGATTCGAACCGAAGAAGGGCGGCGTATTCGTGAAGCGTTTATTGCCGAACCGGGCAATGTGCTGGTCAGTTTGGATTATAGCCAGATCGAGTTGCGGATTCTGGCGCATATTGCCGATATTCCGACTCTGAAACAGGCTTTCGCCGATGGGCTGGACATTCACGCGATGACCGCCTCCGAGATGTTCGACGTACCGCTGGACGAAATGACACCCGAGATCAGGCGACAGGCCAAGGCGATCAACTTTGGTGTGATCTACGGCATCTCGGGTTTCGGCCTTGCGCGCAATCTGCGCATCCCCCGCGCCGATGCACAGGGCTTCATTGACCGCTATTTCGAGCGCTTTCCCGGAATCCGTCGCTATATGGACGACACGATCTCATTCGCGAAAGAGAATGGCTATGTGCAGACCCTGTTCGGGCGCAAAATCCATACGCCCGAGATCAATGCCAAGGGCCCGCATGCGGGTTTCTCGCGCCGGGCGGCGATCAACGCACCGATCCAAGGCACGGCGGCGGATGTGATCCGGCGCGCGATGGTTCGGATGCCGGATGCGATCGACGGCCTGCCAGCCAAGATGCTGCTGCAGGTGCATGACGAACTCCTGTTCGAAGTGGCCGAAGACGCCGTGGATCAGACCATCTCGGTCGCGCGTGCGGTGATGGAGGGGGCGGCAGATCCGGCGGTGAAGCTGGATATCAAACTGGTCGCTGATGCCGGGCAAGGGGCAAACTGGGCCGAGGCGCACTAGGGGCGGCGCTGCTCATCAGGCCCTGCGGGCCCTCTTCGCAGCGGGTCAGGCTTCGGGTCTGACCAGGCGTGCGATCAGGCGTTTCACGGCGGGCCCCAACGTCAGGATGACAGTAAAGGCGATGGGCCAGCAGAACGCCCATGAGGCTATCCAGTCTCCGAGCGTTGACGGGCCGAAGCCGATGGCTTTGACCGTGGCGATGCCGGTGACGACGCAGGACATGAGGCCGGACATGATCAGGGCGAACAGGGCGTTGGCAAAGCGGGCGGGGATCATGACGGATATCCTTGGCGTGTCGATACCTTCAATTGCGCGATTTCGACGCAAATTTCCAGCGTTCATCCCGGTGCTATTGCCGCATCCACGCTAGCGAAGCTTCGGTCCGCTGGGTTGAGGGCGTGTATTCGGCGCTGACCCAGCCATCATAGCCGGAACGGTCCATCGCAGCGAACAGCGCAGGGAAATCCATTTCACCCCGTCCGGGCTCCGAGCGATCGGGTGCGGCCCCGATCTGCGCATGGACGATCTGAGGCCGAAAACGGTGCCAGATCGCCAGCGCGTCGCCATGGATCATCTGGGCGTGAAAACTGTCATATTGCAGCCCGATATTTGGCCGGTCGACATGATCCAGCACCTCGGCCGCCAGATCATAATTGTTCAGAAAATAATCTGGCTGCGAAACGGGGTTGAGCGGCTCGATCGTGAAGTGCTGATCCGGCGCGGTATCCGCGGCCCATTGCAAGTTCTCGACAAAACAGCTCTGGGCCTCGGACCCCGAGGCATATCCGGCCATGATATGGACAAAGCGGGGCTGCAGGATATCGGCATAGCGCAACACGCGACGGATGTCGGATTGAAACCGGGTAGTGCCGCCCGGCACCGCCGCATAGCCCGGCTCGCCGCCGGTGTAGTTGGGAGGCGGGGCATTGATCAGCACCAGATCAAGCCCGTTGGCCAGCAGCGCCCGGCGGGTTTCTTTGGCTGCCACGTCATAGGGGAAGAGGATTTCAACCGCTATGAATCCGGCCTGCGCGGCGGCGGAAAACCGGTCGAGATAGGGCAACTCAGGAAACAGCAGCGAAAGATTAGCGGCAAATCGAGGCATGGGTCGTCCGGTTTCTGACGCTGCGGAGATTAGCGATCACGACCGTCGTGGGAAAGAGGTTGAAAACGACAGTTTGTCGAAAATCGACCAGATAAAGAGTTTCGAATCGGGAACCATCTGAGCCATGCGGCGTCTCGTTGCGAGGGCCGTGCCAACAATAAGGTCCGATCACGATGGCCATGAGCCCTGAACCCGCGCGCGGGACTGTTCTTGCTGTATCTGACGGTCGGCAGACCGCACTCACCGGCAATACGCTGGCGGTGGCATCGATGCTGACATGGGCGGCAGGTTTCCCGGCCGCTGAGGTTTTGTTGCAAAGCTGGCCACCTATCGCGTTGTTCGCGGCGCGGATGAGTCTGGCGGTGCTGGTTATGGTGCCAATCTGGTTCATGCTGGATGGCCCTGCGCGCGTGCTGCGTGCCCGATGGGGGCATGCGCTGTTTGTGGGCGGTTTGGGGATCGGAACGGGGATGTTCCTGATTCTCGTGGCGCAGAAGCTGACCGACCCGGTCACTGTCGCCATCATCGCCTCTTGCGCGCCTCTGATCGCTACGCTGTTGGAACTGGCGGCAGGAACACGACGATTGCGGTGGAATTTTGCGCTGGGCATAGCGATTTCGATCATCGGCGGGCTGATTACCACCAGCGCCATGGCACCGGCACAACTCGGGCTCGGCGCAGCGTGCGCGGTGGTTTCGACTGCGTTGTTCTGCTGGGCCAGCATGGCCACGGCGCGCGATTTCCCCGAGCTTAGTCAACTGGGCCGCTGCACCATCACCCTGGCCGGAGGATTGTCGACCGCCGTCGTTCTATTATCGGTCGCCGGATTTCTAGGGCTGGAGGTTATGCCAACGCGTCCCGTTGATACTGCGCAGCTGGGGATGTTGGTGTTTTATGCGCTGTTCTCACTGGGGTTGAGCCAGTTTTTCTTCATTGCATCGGTTGGAAAGCTGGGTGTGGCACTTGCCTCGTTCCATATCAATATCGCGCCGTTCTACGTGATGGTGATCATGATGGCGCTGGGCGAGGACTGGAATTGGACCCGCGCTCTGGGCGCGGCGCTTGTGGCACTTGCGGTGGTTCTGGCACAGGACCGCAGGCCCAGACCGATTCAATCTTCCAGCGCCTGAGACGCGATCAGCGGAAAGAACTGACCAGCTGACCAGACGCCGAACCAACCGTGGTGATGGGTGCCGATCTCTACCAGACGGTAGAAGCTTTTGCGGTCAATGCGTGCCTCAAGGTTGGCGCGAACCAATACATAGGGTGAAGGCTCATCCGTTTCTGTATTGAGGACAATGCGGATCGGGTGGTCGGGCCCGGCGATGGCTGTGTCGCCCACCTGTGTCGTGAAGGTCAGGCATTGTGCCTCGTCCTCACCGTCTTGCTCGAAGTCGACGGCGATGAACGGCGCATCTTCGACGGTGATTCCTACCTTCTCGACCGGGGTCACCAGGTAGAACCTGTCGTTTTCTTTCTTAAGAATTGAAGAAAATAGCTTAACAAGCTCGAACCGATTGATGGGCGACCCTAGATAACTCCATGAGCCATCTTTTGCGATCCTGATGTCCAGATCGCCGCAAAACGGAGGATTCCACAGGTGAACGGGCGGCAAACCCCGCGTTTTGGCCGCTTTGACCGAAGCCGCCAGACCATCCGGTGAAGGTGTCACGGGTTTTTGTCCGCTCATAGCTTTTGCCATTTCCTCTCAGCGCGATACACTTCAAGCATAACAGTCCACGGAAGGGAACCTCATGTCCGAACCTGCCGACCTCGTCGTCGAGATCGAAGCGCTGGAAAACAAGCTGCAAGAGGCCAAATCCTCGATCACCCGTCGCTTTATCGGGCAGGAGAGGGTCGTGGACCTTACGCTGACTGCACTCTTGTGCGGCGGTCACGCATTGTTGATCGGTTTGCCGGGACTGGGGAAAACACGACTGGTCGAGACGCTTTCGACTGTGATGGGCCTGCATGGCAATCGCATCCAGTTTACACCTGACCTAATGCCAGCCGATATTCTGGGGTCTGAGGTTCTGGATACCGCTGAGGATGGCAGCCGCCATTTCCGATTTATCTCCGGCCCGATTTTCTGTGAACTACTGATGGCGGACGAGATCAACCGCGCCAGCCCACGAACCCAATCGGCGCTGTTGCAAGCGATGCAGGAACGTACGGTGACGGTTGCGGGTGAGGATCGGGATTTGGGCGTTCCATTCCACGTGTTGGCAACCCAAAACCCGATTGAGCAGGAGGGCACTTATCCGTTGCCCGAAGCTCAGCTGGACCGTTTTCTGGTGCAGGTCGATGTGGAATACCCGGATCGTCAGACTGAGCGGGATATCCTTTTGGCCACAACGGGCGTCGAGGAAGCAGAGGCGCATCAAATCTTCACCAAAGAGGAATTACTGGCCGCACAGGTGTTGCTGCGTCGGATGCCGGTGGGGGAATCGGTTGTGGAACTGATCCTCGATCTGGTCCGCGCCTTCCGCCCGGATGAGGTGGGCGCGTCCGAGCGGGTGAAGGAAACCGTCGCCTGGGGCCCCGGTCCAAGGGCTGCACAGGCGCTGATGATGACCGTGCGCGCCAATGCAATGCTGCAGGGCCGTCTGGCTCCCAATGCCGAGGACGTGCTGACCATGGCCCGCCCGGTTCTCAGTCATCGTATGGCGCTGAACTTTGCGGCACGGGCACGCGGCGACAGCCTCTCTGACCTGATCGAGTCCACCGCCGCTGGTCTGGTCCGAACTGAGGCTGCGGCGTGAACGCCGCCCAGACCCTACGCGAACGCTCCGAGGCCGAAGCGTCCCGGCTGCCGCCCCTGTTGGCGCGCGCCGAGCATTTGGCCGGAACCGTGTTATTGGGCGATCACGGGCGTAGACGCTCGGGTCTGGGAGATGATTTCTGGCAATATCGCCCTGCGCAGATCGGTGACAGTCGTCGCTTGATTGACCACCGCCGCTCCGCCCGTGGGGATCAGCAGTTTGTGCGTGAGCGGGAATGGCAGATTGCGCAGTCGATCATGCTGTGGGTCGATCAGGGCGCGTCGATGCGGTTTGCTTCGGACAAGCGCTTGCCGACCAAAGCCGATCGTGCGCGCCTGCTGGGACTGTCGACGGCAATCCTGCTGGGGCGCGGTGGTGAGCGCGTTGGCCTCACTGGCACGACGCTGCCCCCACGCAGGGGGAATGCTCAGATCATTCGGCTGGCGCAGGCCTGGTCTGAGGACACGCAAACCGATTACGCACCACCAGAACACCGCGCCATGATCCCGCATGCGCGTGCGGTATTTATCTCGGATTTCCTTGGGCCATTGGATGAGGTCGAGCTTGCGCTGACCAAAGCCGCCGACCGGGGTGTGCGCGGCGTGTTGCTGCAAGTTCTGGACCCCAGCGAAGAATCCTTCCCCTATGCCGGCCGTACCATCTTTGAAAGTGTCGGCGGCACCGCCCGGCATGAAACGCTGAAAGCCGCAGACCTGCGTGATCGTTATCTGGATCGCCTTGCGCAGCGTAAGGACGCACTGTCGCAGCTTTGTCGTGCGACCGGATGGCAGTTGGGGCTCCATCACACCGGTGACAGTGCTCAATCGGCTCTACTGTGGCTCTATCGCGCCTTGGATGGGGGTGCGCAATGACGGTTCTGGCGGGCATAGGCTTTACCGCACCATGGGTGCTGCTGGGGCTTTTGACCCTGCCGATCCTGTGGTTGATCCTGCGTGCCGTCCCGCCTGCGCCTATCCGCCGTTTGTTCCCGGCGGTTACCTTGCTGCTGGGTCTGAAGGATGACGAAAGCGTCTCGGACCGCACGCCGTGGTGGCTGTTGCTGCTCAGGATGCTGGCGGCGGCGGCGATCATCATCGGGTTGGCGGGGCCGGTGCTGAACCCTTCGCGTGATGAGACCGGATCTGGGCCGTTGCTGCTGGTGCTGGATGCCAGTTGGGCAGGTGCGACGCGCTGGTCATCGACGCTGGACCAGATCGACGTACAACTGACCGAGGCTGGCCGTGCCGGCCGCCCCGTTTCGATCCTGCGACTGACCGAGCCTGAGCCTCCCGTATTCCAAGCCGCCGAGGCGTGGCGCGGACGTTTGCCGGGCCTTACACCGATGCCTTGGCAACCCACCGAGGCGCAGATCGACCAAACCTTGGCTGCGCTGGAGCAGGTAGACGGCGGTTTTGACACCCATTGGTTTAGCGACCGTCTTTCCTATGCTGGCCACGATCGTTTGACGTCCGCCCTGCAAGCGCGAGGGGATGTGATTGTCTATCAATCCTCCGCACCCGTGACCGCGATCCTGCCTGCGACGTATCAGGACGGTGCGATAGCGCTCAATGTATTGCGCGCGAACCCAGGTTCGGCAGAAAGTGTCACCGTATTGGCGCAAGGGCGCGATCCCGCGGGCGCGATGCGCGTGCTGCAATCCACGCCGCTGGAGTTCGAAAACGGCTCTAATCAGGCGCAAATCGATCTGGCACTGCCATCCGAACTGCGCGCACGCATTACTCGGTTCGAACTTCAGGGTCAGCGCTCTGCCGGTGCCGTCACGCTGACGGATGACAGCCTGCGGCGTCGTGAGGTGGCATTGATTGCGGGCACTCTGAACCGCGAAGGGTTGGAGTTGCTATCGCCGCTACACTATCTAACCCAGGTGTTGATCCCGACCGCAGATTTTGTCGAAGGCGGTTTGGCCGAAGTTCTGCCAGCCAACCCCGATGTGATTGTGCTGGCGGACGTCGCCAAACTGTCCGAGGCCGAGCAGGCCGGTGTGATCGAATGGGTCGAACAGGGCGGTCTGTTGCTGCGCTTTGCAGGCCCCCGTATGGCGGCCAGTGATCTGGGCCGCGACGAAGAAGATATTCTGTTGCCGGTTCGCCTGCGGAGCGGTGGCCGCTCGGTCGGCGGTGCCATGAGCTGGGGTGAGGCCAAGGGGCTGGCGCCGTTCCCTGAAAACTCGCCCTTCTATGGGTTGGAGGTTCCGGCGGACGTATCGGTGACCACACAAGTTATGGCGCAACCAGACCCTAATCTGGCAGATCGGGTGATTGCGTCGCTGTCAGATGGCACACCTTTGGTGACCCGCAAACCTTTGGGATTGGGGCAAGTGGTACTGTTCCATGTCACGGCGGATGCCGAATGGTCGAGCCTGCCCCTGTCCGGATTGTTTGTCGAGATGCTGGACCGGCTCGCCGTCGCGTCGGCGGCTAAATCGCGGCAAGAAGCTCAAATGCAGGGCACCGTGTGGGAGCCGGTCCAGATATTGGATGGCTTCGGCACTTTAACTGACGCAGGAACACTGCCTGGAGTGGACGGGGTTGAGCTGGTCTCGGGCCAGATCGGACCAGACCTGCGCCCGGGTCTCTACGAGAGCGGCAAGCAGAAACTGGCACGGAATGTACTGGCCGAGGATGCTGTGCTGACGCCGGTGGTCTGGCCTGCCGGCGTTCCCATCCGCGGGCAGGAGATCACTACCGAGACACCGCTGGCGGGCCTGTTGCTCAGCCTTGCCCTTGTATTGCTGACGATTGATGTGATCGCCTCGCTCGCGCTATCCGGGCGGCTGGGTCTGG
The DNA here is from genome assembly GCF_056537345.1 of Ruegeria sp. CF4. Taxonomy (NCBI): domain Bacteria; kingdom Pseudomonadati; phylum Pseudomonadota; class Alphaproteobacteria; order Rhodobacterales; family Roseobacteraceae; genus Ruegeria; species Ruegeria sp. CF4. Next base: position 13,193 of record NZ_JBQFRJ010000010.1, read on the forward strand.
CGCGCGCAACTGCAGTTGCGCTGGGTGCATTATTGATTGCGCCGGATACGCAGGCACAGACGCCTGACGATACCGATTTCGCACTGAGTGCAACGCAGGAACTGGTTTTGGCTCATGTGCTGACCGGGGACGCGCAGGTGGACGATATCGCGTTGGCCGGGCTGCGTGGGCTTGTGCAGACACTGCACTATCGCACATCGGTGGAACCTGCCGATCCGATTGGGGTCGATCTGGAACGGGATGAGCTTGCGTTCTTCCCGCTGCTCTATTGGCCGATCTCACCCGATCAGCCGCAACCCTCGATTGAGGCGTATGCCAAGCTCAACGCCTATCTGCGATCTGGGGGAATGATCCTGTTCGACACCCGCGACGCCGATATCGCTGGCTTCGGGGCCTCCAGCCCTAATGGGCGTAAGCTGCAACAGCTGGCCGCGCCGTTGAATATCCCATCGTTAGAGCCTGTTCCGCGTGATCATGTGCTGACCCGCGCCTTCTATCTGCTGCAGGATTTCCCCGGTCGCTATTCCGGGACCGAGGTCTGGGTCGAGGCCGCGCCACCCGATGCCGAGCAGATTGAGGGGATGCCGTTCCGCAATCTCAACGACAACGTGACGCCCGTGGTGATCGGCGGCAATGACTGGGCCGGAGCCTGGGCGGTGGATCGCAACGGCCAATCCCTCCTGCCCGTGGGTCGGGGCTATGCAGGGGAACGACAGCGGGAGCTGGCCAATCGTTTTGGCGTTAATCTGGTGATGCATGTACTGACCGGGAACTACAAATCCGATCAGGTCCACGTGCCCGCTCTTCTGGACAGGTTGGGACAATGACCGGAACTGTCATCTTCGATCCGCTGATACCGTGGCCAATCCTGGTCGCCGTTGCAGCTATCGCACTCGCCGGTGTTGTGCTGGCGCTCTGGCGTGGTTTGTCGGGATGGGCGTTGCGCGGATTGGCGGCTCTGGTCGTTCTCGCGGCGCTTAGCGGCCCGGTCTATCAGGTCGAGGATCGCGCTCCGCTGACCGATATCGTGCTGATGATCGAAGATGAAAGTGCCAGCCAGAAGCTCTCGGACCGGGCTGAGCAGACGATGCAGACAGCCGACGCCCTCGCAGCAGACATAGAATCCCGAGACAATACCGAACTGCGCCGGATCAAGGTTGGCGATGGCGATGGGGACGAAGGCACGCAGGTCATGGCTGCCTTGAATGCGGCACTGGCTGAAGAGCCTCGTGCGCGGATTGCTGGCGTGCTCGTTGTCTCGGACGGTATCGTTCACGACGCCGATCAGGCCCCGGATTTGCCTGCCCCCATGCACCTGCTGCAGACCGGGCGGGAAATGGATTGGGATCGCCGTCTCGTCGTGCGCAATGCCCCTGCCTTCGCCATTATCGGAGAACCCGTCACTCTGACGCTGCGTGTCGAGGATACTGGGGCGGCCCCTGCTGGTGTCGCCACAGCGCCGCTTGAGATTTCGGTCGACGGGGCCGAGCCCGAGCAATTCACCATTCCCATCGGTCTGGACGTCGAACTGCCGATCACATTGCCGCATGGCGGGCGAAACGTCATCCAGTTCACCGTGCCCGAGGCCGAGGGGGAACTGACCGACCGCAACAACACAGCCCTGATCCAGATGAACGGGGTGCGAGACCGTCTGCGTGTCCTGCTGGTTTCGGGCGAGCCACATCCGGGTGGCCGCACATGGCGGAACCTGCTGAAATCCGACAGCTCGGTCGATCTGGTCCATTTCACTATCCTGCGACCGCCGGAAAAGCAGGATGGCGTTCCCGTGGATGAGCTTTCACTGATCGCGTTCCCGACGCGTGAGCTGTTTCTGGAGAAAATCAATGATTTCGACCTGATCATCTTCGATCGGTACAAACGGCGTGGTATCCTGCCCGCAATCTATCTGGACAACGTCACCAACTATATCAACGACGGTGGCGCTGTGCTGATCAATGCCGGGCCTGATTTCGCAACGGCTGACAGTATTTTCCGCTCACCGCTTGGCCCCATGATCCCCGCACAGCCCACCGCGCGTGTCATTGAAGAACGCTATGTGCCCATGGTTACCGACCTGGGCCAGCGCCACCCGGTGACCACGGAATTGGGCGATGCCGAGCAATGGGGCGCATGGTTGCGGCAGGTGGATGTAAGGCAACGATCTGGCGATGTGCTGATGTCCGGCGTGGATGATCGCGCTTTGCTGGTACTGGATCGCGTGGGCGAGGGGCGCGTAGCGCTGATTGCTTCGGATCACGCTTGGCTCTGGAGTCGTGGTTTTGAGGGTGGCGGTCCGCAGCTGGAGTTGTTGCGCCGGCTGGCCCATTGGATGATGAGAGAACCCGAGCTTGAGGAAGAGGCGCTGTGGGCCGAAGCCAATGGCCAGTCGATGCGCATCATCCGTCAGACCCTCTCAGATGATGTTGGTCCGGTCACTGTTACACGCCCCAATGGCGAAACGCTTGAGATCACGCTGAACGAAGTGTCTCCGGGCCGGTTCGAGACGCAGTATTTCGGACCCGAGATCGGCCTTTATCGCCTGCAGGAAGGCGAGCATTCCGCGGTGATCGGTCTTGGCCCAGCCGCCCCGAAAGAGTTCGAACGCACAATCGCAACCGATGAAATCTTAAACCCGACGCTGGCGGCTCTGCGCGGTGGGGCGGTCCGCGTCGAAGACGGGTTGCCGTCGATCCGAAATGTCCGAGCAGGTCGCCCCGCCGCAGGACGTGGCTGGATCGGACTGACCCCGCGAAACGCCTACGAGACCCGAGACGTCACACAGGCTGGTCTGCTACCGCCCTGGCTGGTGCTGCTGCTGGCAGGAGGTTTCCTGTTGGCTGGCTGGCTGCGCGAGGGACGGCGCTAAAGGCGTTTAAGCACTTTTTCACGCTCTGTAGCCATGCTGTGCCCGAAGCAGTGCGGGAAGCCTCATGAGTCTTGCAGAAAAACTGGCGCAGGAACGGCGCGCGCGCCTTGCCGCCGAACGGTTGTTGCAGCAGAAGCAGGCTGAGTTGTCTGCGGCCAATCGCAAACTTGGCCGCCATGCCATCGCTCTGACCCGGCAGATCGACCAGACTCAGGCCGAGGTGGCGACGGTCCGCGATGAAAACGAAAAGGTCAAATCAGACCTGACCGTTGCCAATGCCAAGGTCGAGGTTGCAGAACGCCGCCTGTGGCACTCGATCCAGACCATCCCCGATGGGTTTGCGTTTTTTGACGGCCAGAACACCCTGATTGGGGCAAATGCGGCCTATCTGAGTGTATTTGACGGGCTGGAAGAGGTCGCGCCGGGCATCACCTACGCGCGAATTCTGGAAATCCTGACTCACGAAGGGATCGTAGATATCGGCTCCGAGTCGATGACCGACTGGCAGGCCCGAATGCTGGAACGTTGGGCTCAACCATATCCCGAACCTGAGGTCATACAATTGTGGAACGGCCAGTACATACGGCTGATCGACCAACGTGGTCACGGCGGCGATGTCCTGAGCCTGGCGCTGAACATCACTGCTTCGGTCCGGCACGAGGCTGAGCTGAACGCGGCCCGTGAACGCGCCGAGGCTGCCAGCCGTGCCAAATCCGCCTTTCTGGCCAATATGAGCCACGAGATTCGCACGCCAATGAACGGCATCGTGGGCATGACCGAGCTGTTGACAGAAACCCCGCTGAACGAGGAACAGAGGCTCTATCTCAGCACGATCCGCAATTCGGGAGAGGCGTTGCTGGTCATCATCAACGATGTTCTGGACTACTCCAAGATCGAAGCTGATAAGCTGACCCTGCACCCCGAACAGTTTGATCTGGAACGCTGCATTCTTGAAGTGGCGATGCTGTTGCAACCCAGCGTGCGCGACAAGGGGCTGACGTTGCTGGTGGATTACGACCTGTTTCTGCCGACGCTGTTTGTCGGCGATCCGGGGCGGATTCGGCAGATTTTGACCAATCTGGTGGGCAACGCGGTCAAGTTCACCACGCAGGGTCATGTGCTTATCCGGGTTACCGGCGTGCCGGATACCAGCAGCCAAAGCTGCGATGTCCATGTGGCGATCGAGGATACCGGTATCGGCATCGAAGCTGACAAGGTTGTTCATATCTTTGGTGAATTCAATCAGGTTGAGGATGCGCAGAACCGTCAGTTCGAAGGCACCGGCCTTGGACTTGCCATCACCAAACGCCTGATCACCATCATGGGCGGCGGGGTTTGGGTCGAAAGTGAGGTGGGAAAGGGCTCGTGCTTCGGATTCCGTATTTCCTTGCCAACGGCCGAAGGTCCGCAACCCGCCCCGCCCGATCTGAACGGGCGCTTGGGCCATGTTTTGGTGGTCGAAGATCTCGCGGTGAACCGCGCCATCCTGACCAAACAATTGGGCCGTCTCGGCTCACGCGTATCAGTTTGCGCCACGGGGGGCGAGGCGCTCTCGCTGGTGGATGCAAGCATGGACCTGATCCTGTGCGATCATGATTTGCCGGACATGGATGGGTTAGAATTGGCCACCACCCTGCGTGAAAAGGGATGGGGGGATTTGCCGATCGTTGTGATGTCTGCCAACCCGGGCGTCATCCATGCCGATCCGGCTCAACATCTGATTGAGGGCGTTCTGCAAAAACCGATCCCCCGCGCCGAGCTTTATTCCCGGCTTCTTGCCCTGGGCGCGCCCGGCTTCGAAGCGGCTCATGGTGGGCCCGTCGAGGTCCGAACAAGCGCACAGCCCGATACTCCGGATCAAAGGCGGATGCGTGTTCTGGCCGCTGAGGACAATCGAACCAATCAGTTGATCCTGAAAAAGATGATGAAAGATCTGAACATCGATCTGAAATTTGTCTCCAACGGGTTGGAGGTGGTCGAGGCTGCCATCGAATTCAACCCGGACCTGATCTTCATGGATATCTCAATGCCCAAGATGGACGGCAAAGAAGCAACAACCGAAATTCGACGGCGTGAAATCGGAACTGACCGCCATGTTCCCATTGTCGCATTGACCGCACACGCCATGGCCGGGGACGATCAGAGTATTCTGGCCGCAGGGCTGGATCACTATTTGACCAAACCTTTGCACAAAAGGCTGATCCATCAGATGATCGTGAATTACTGTCCAGACGGCGCTCATCCGGTGTCCAAAGACTCCGAACCTGCCAATTAGGCTCGCATTCAGGCAGAGCTGTATGCTTCGATCTGTTCTTCATCTGGCTATAAATATCTCGGGGAGCGCGAGGGGCTGGCCCCTCGCTCCGCCCTCAACACCCGCAGAAAATCAGGCCTGATAGGGGCGTACAAAAACCGGCTTATCTTCTTCCGACAGCTCAGGGCGATACTCATATCCGCCCGTATCAAAATCCAGCAATCCTTTTGGCTCGTTCAGCCTATGCTGAATGACATATCGCGCCATCGCCCCGCGTGCTTTCTTTGCAAAGAAGCTCACGATTTTCGGGGTCCCGCCTTTGTCCTCCATGAACACCGGCGTAATCACTCGCAGTTTTAGCGCCTTCAGGTCTACCGCTCCGAAATACTCCTGACTGGCGCAATTCACCAGAACATCCGCGCCAATCTGCGCGCCCTGCGCATTCAGTGCCTTACTCAGCTGGTCACGCCAATATTCATAGAGGTTCTTGCCGCGCCGGGTTTTCAGCCTGCTGCCCATCTCCAGCCGATAGGGCTGGATCGCATCCAGTGGGCGTAGCACGCCATATAGACCTGACAGGATACGTAGGTGATCCTGCGCCCAGGCCATCTCATCGGCGTCCAGGGACGCGGCCTCAAGGCCCTGATAGGTGTCGCCTGCAAAGGCCAGGGCCGCGGGGCGTGTGGCGTCCGCCTCCGGTGCGTCCGAAAATGCGCGATAGCGGTCACGGTTCAGCCGGGCCAGATCATCGCTCAGATCCATCAGCTTCTTCAGGTCACCCAAAGTCAGATTTCGCGCTGTCTTGGACAATCGGATCGCATCGTCTTGGAAGTCGGGTTGCGTCACTTCGATATCGCGCTCAGCCCAGTCCAGCCGCTTGGCCGGGGAAATCACTACCAGCATATCCGCCCTCTTTCCTTGCCTGATGGGCTGTATCTAGCTCGCCTGACGCAGCACGTCCAGAAAGGCGGCCCCAAACCTTTCGTGACGTCGGTCGCCCAATACCTGCTCCATCCCGCGCGGATCATCCGCGCGCAGCTGTGCCACTTTGGCCAGTTGCGAGGCCGAACAGGTCAGAGGTTTGTCGATGCCTGCCGGTCCACGCGCCAGATCGTTCTGCACGGCCAAAAGCTGATCGTAGATCTCACCCTGATCCCGGCCCGCCAGCTTGCGGCGCGCCGGATGCAACACTTCGGCTTCTCCGGCAATCACCTCAAGAAAGGTGTCGCCGTAGCGTTCCAGTTTCTTCGCGCCCACACCGCCGATCCGAGCCATGTCGTCCAGCGTCATGGGGCGTTTCTCGGCCATTTCAATCAGTGTACGGTCGGGGAAGATGACATAAGCGGGAACCCGTGCGGCCTCGGCCAAAGCGCGGCGTTTGGCTTTTAGGGCGGATAGCAGCGGCGCATCTTCTTCGGCGACCATGGCCTTGACCGCGGGGCGGCGTGTGGCTTTGCGGATCGTATCCTTGCGCAGATTGATTTGCACCTCGCCCTTCAGGATCGGTTTCGCCGCTTCCGTCATACGCAACGCGCCGTGCCGTTCGGGATCGGGGCGGACAAGGTCGTGGCCCATCATCTGCCGGAAGATCGCCTGCCATTGCGGGCGGGACCAGTCTTTTCCGATGCCCCAGGTGGACAAGGCATCGTGACGGCGGGCGCGGATTTTATCAGTCTCATTGCCCAGCAGAATGTCGATCAGGTGGCCCGCGCCAAACCATTCTTCGGTACGCAGGATTGCAGACAAGGCCATACGAACCGGGGTCGTACCGTCGAACACTTCGGGTGGCGTGTCACACAGATCGCATTTGCCGCAGGGTTCTGTGTGTTCGCCGAAATAGCCCAGTAATGCCTGACGGCGACACACCAGAGCCTCGGCCAGACCCAGCAAAGCGTTCAGGCGGGCGTGATCGGCCATACGCCGTTCAGGCGGCGCGAGCCCTTCGTCGATCTGCGACCGGCGCAGGCGGATATCGTCGGGGCCAAACAGGGTCAGGGTTTCGGCGGGGCCACCATCCCGGCCCGCGCGGCCGATTTCCTGATAATAGGCTTCGATGGATTTCGGCAGGTCCGCATGGGCGACCCAGCGGATATCGGGTTTGTCGATGCCCATGCCAAAGGCCACGGTGGCGACGACAATCAAACCGTCCTCGCGTGCAAAGCGAGTTTCGACGATGCGCCGGTCGTCGGGCTCCATCCCGCCGTGATAGTGGCAGGCGGTGTGCCCTTCGGCACGCAGCGCCTGCGCCAACACTTCAGTTTTATTGCGTGTTCCGCAATAGACGATGCCGGATTGCCCCTTGCGGGCTGCTGCGAAGTCGAGGATCTGCTTGCGCGGCCCGTCCTTGGCGGCAAAGGCCAGATGGATATTGGGCCGGTCGAACCCGCGTAAGAATTTGCGCGGTTCCGTGCCGTCGAACAGCTTTTCGACAATCTCGTCCTGTGTCTCGGCATCCGCTGTGGCGGTAAACGCGGCCAGCGGCACATTCAGCGCGCGCCGCAGCTCTCCGATCCGCAAGTAATCGGGGCGGAAATCGTGGCCCCACTGACTGACACAATGGGCCTCATCCACGGCGATCAGGCTGACATTGATCCGCCGCAGCATTCCCAAGGCCGATCCAGCGGCCAGACGTTCCGGAGCCATGTAGAGCAGCTTGAGCCGCCCAGCCTCAAGCGCCTCCCATACCGCATCGGTTTCCTCGGGCGTGTTGCCAGAGGTCAGAGCACCCGCCTCAACCCCGGCTTCCTGCAGCCCACGAACCTGATCCCGCATCAGCGCGATGAGCGGAGAGATCACCACCGTGACCCCGTCGCGCAGCAATGCGGGCAGTTGGAAGCATAAGGATTTACCGCCCCCGGTGGGCATGATGGCCAGCACGTTTTCGCCCGTGGTCACGGCATCGACGATCTCTTCCTGCCCGGGGCGGAAGGCGTCGAATCCAAAGACGTCTCGCAACAAGGGTGCGGAGTCGAACATGCGTCGGATGGCCCTGTTTTATGGTTTATCTGCTCTTAAGACAGGACCATCACATACTAAGATTCGGTGAACAAGAGGTCAGTAGAAATAGACCGCATTGTTGATCAGGATAATCCGTAGCGCATAGACCGCGATCAGCACCACCAACGGCGTCAGGTCCAGCCCGCCCATATTGGGCAGAAAGCGGCGTATGGGTCCATAAATAGGCTCTAATATGCGGTTCAGCCCGTACCAAATTTGTGCCACCAGTTGCTGGTGCAGGTTCAGCACCTGGAAGTTGATCAGCCAGCTCATGATCACATGGGCAAGGATGATGAACCAGACAATGTCCAGGATCAGCAGAAGGATTTGGATCAGCGACAGCATGGGCACTCCGTTCGTCAATTGCCCTGAGACCTAAGCGTCACAGCCGCAAAGAGCAAGTGCGGCGCACTCAGCGCTTGCGCATCTGCTGAAAGCCCCGTCTTATGAAAGCAACAATAATATGGGGCAGAGATGGCTGAGATTTCCAAGCGCAAGCGCATCTGGGGCTGGTGGTTTTTCGACTGGGCCAGCCAGCCGTTCCATACATTGCTGGTGACCTTTGTCTTTGGCCCCTTTTTCGCAGGGGTCGCAGCGCAGTATTACGCAAATACCGGATTAGACACTGATACAGCGGCAGCACAGGCACAGACGGTTTGGGCGAACTGCCTGACCATCACCGGGCTGATCATCGCGTTCGGCGCGCCGTTTCTGGGCGCGATGGCGGATGTTTCGGGTCGGCGTATTCCTTGGATTCTCGGGTTTTCGGTGATGTACGCGGTGGGGTCTGCCGCGTTGTGGTACACGATGCCCGATGGCTCCAACATGTGGCTGATGCTGTCGGCCTTTGGTCTGGGCTTTGTGGGTGCGGAATATGCTCTGATCTTCATCAACTCTCAGTTGCCCGATCTGGGTGACGACAATGAGGTGGGCGAGATCTCGGGTTCGGGCTTTGCCTTCGGTTATTTCGGAGGGCTGTTGTCGCTGGCCATCATGCTGGCGCTGTTTGTTGAGCAGCCCAATGGCAAGACCTTGATCGGAATCGCACCAATCCTCGGGCTGGATGCTGCCGCGCAAGAGGGTACGCGGTTTGTCGGGCCGTTCACTGCGGGCTGGTTCATGCTGTTCATGGTGCCGTACTTTCTGTGGGTCCGTGACGATCCGGAGGCCAACAAACAGGGCAGTTTGGGAGACGCGCTGCGCCTGCTCGGCAAATCCGTGGCCGCGTTGCGTCATCGGGTCAGTCTGGCGACCTATTTGGGCTCCTCGATGTTCTACCGCGATGCGCTGAACGGGCTTTACAGCTTTGGCGGCGTCTATGCGCGGTTGGTGCTCGAATGGGACCTGATCAAGATCGGTGTATTCGGAATCGTCAGCGTTCTGGCCTCGGCCATTTTTGCGTGGATTGGTGGCAAGATGGATCGGAAATACGGCCCTAAACCGGTGATTTTGGTGGCGATCTGGGTGTTGATCTTCGTCTGCCTCACCGTGGTTTTGATGGACCGGACGCAAATCTATGGCATCGCTTTGCCCGAAGGCTCGGGGCTGCCGGATATGGTGTTCTTTGGATGCGGTATTCTGATCGGCGGGATGGGCGGGGTTCTGCAATCCGCCAGTCGTTCGATGATGGTGCGTCATACCGATCCAGAAACGCCGGTCGAAAGCTTCGGACTTTATGGTTTGTCAGGCCGGGCAACCGCCTTTGCCGCGCCGCTGCTGATCGGAATTGCCACAACTGTCACCGGCAGTGCACGTCTGGGGGTGTCACCGATCATTCTGTTGTTTATTCTGGGTCTAGTCCTGATGCGCTGGGTGAAACCGGAAGGGGATCAGAGCAGATGATTTTACTACGTTTTCTGGCCGTTTTGGCCGCTTTGACATTGGCAGGCACCGCAGGGGCGCAACCCCTGGCGAAGCAATTGTTCGGGTCCCAAAAGGTGGGGTCGCAGCAGAAGTCTGCCGCTTTCGGCAGTTATTCGCGCGGATGCGCCGCCGGGTCGGTGCAATTACCTGAAACGGGTCCGACATGGCAGGCCATGCGCCTGTCGCGCAATCGCAATTGGGGGCATCCTCAGGCGATCGACTATGTGCAGGACCTTAGCCGCTTTGCCGCGAAACAGCCGGGTTGGAATGGTCTCTATATCGGGGATATCAGCCAGCCGCGGGGTGGGCCGATGACCTCGGGCCATCGATCCCACCAGTTGGGATTGGATATCGATATCTGGATGCTGCCCGGCAATGATATGCGCCTCAGCCGTAAGGCCCGCGAGAATATCTCGTCGATTTCCCTGCGCCGATCCAATGGTGCATTCGTGAACGGCAACTGGACCAAGCAGCATCATGCGGTGTTGCGTGAAGCCGCCAAAGATAAGCGCGTCGCGCGGATTTTCGTGTTCCCCGGTGCCAAGGTGCAGATGTGCAAGGACGAGAAGGGGAACCGGGCCTATCTGCGCAAAATCCGGCCGTGGTGGGGGCATCACTATCATTTCCACGTGCGCCTGAACTGCCCGAAGGGGTCGCGCGGTTGCGTCAATCAGGACCCGCCGCCCAAGGGCGACGGTTGCGCCGAGGCGCAGCAATGGGTCCAGAATATCCTGAACCCGCCGCCGCCCGATCCGAACGCGCCACCGCCGAAGAAACGCCGTGAATACCGCCTGGCCGATCTGCCGCAACAATGCGCATCCGTTTTGCAATCCAACTGATTGTTGGGCTGGCGCTGGCCGGGATCGCTTGGGCTGTCGATATCAAGACAGCAACGCCCTTGGACAGTTTCGCCTGGCGTCATGATGCCGGTTGGTTCGGCGGGTTTTCGGCCATCCATATCTCGGACAACGGGCGGCATATGATTGCAGTCAGCGATCGCGCCCGACTGGTGACCGCGAATATCGATCGAGAAGGGGATCGGATCATCGGAATCCAAATCCACGGCCAATGGCCTGTCCTGTCCAGCAATGGCAGCAGGATGAAAGGGCGTGCCGGAGATTCCGAGGGGATTGCCCTCGCGCCAGATGGTAGCCATTACATCTCGTTCGAAGGGGTGCATCGCGTCGCCCGTTTTACCGGACCGAATGCGCGGGCACGGGTATTGCCGCGCCCCAGAGAGTTTCAAACCCTCGACATCAACGGCTCGTTCGAGGCATTGGCGCTGGATGAGCAAGACCGCTTGTACACCCTGCCTGAAAAAAGCCGAACGGCACGCGGCGAAATTCCCGTCTATCGCTGGGATGGTCTGTCGTGGTCGACGCCTTTCATGCTAGCGCCACGCGACGGATTTCTGCCGGTCGCAGCCGATTTCGGCCCAGATGGCCGTTTTTATTTGCTGGAGCGAAAGGTTGCTCTGATCGGATTCCGATCCCGGTTGCGGCGTTGGCAGATCGATCGTGATCAACCCATCGCCGAAGAAATTCTGTTTGAAACAAGCACCGGCACCCATGACAACCTCGAAGGCCTATCGGTCTGGCGTGACGATCAGCACCGGCTCCGGGCCACCATGATCTCGGACGACAACTTTCTGGCGCTGCAGCGCACCGAGTTGGTGGAATATCTGCTGCCTGATTGACAGGGCAATGCCAAAGGTCTAAACGCACGGCTTGCCTTGGGATGAGCCCGGGGCCAAGTCGCCGCTACCTTGTCAAAACGGGCATCTGTAAATGCAACGCTCTTATATTCCCGGCATCCTTGCCATGGCCTCGATCGTCGTGGCCTCAAACATCCTGGTCCAGTTCCTGATCCTTGACGGTCTGTTGACCTGGGGTGCTTTCTCCTATCCGCTGGCCTTTCTGGTCACTGACATCATGAACCGCGTCTATGGCGTAGGTCCGGCCCGCAAGGTCGTGTTCGCAGGGTTTGTCACCGGTATGATCTGCTCGCTGATCGGCAGCCAGATCATGCTGCAGGGCGACGGGTTTACCTATGCCGCCGTACCGCTGCGGATTGCTGTAGCCTCGGGTACCGCCTTCCTGATCGCGCAACTGACCGATGTCACCGTGTTCAACTCGCTGCGCGGTGGTCGCTGGTGGCGTGCTCCGCTGGTTTCGACACTGGTCGGTTCAGCGCTGGACACCGCAATTTTCTTCACCCTGGCCTTCTCGGCCTCGGTCACATTCTTCGGCGCAGACGCTGACGCTGCGATCAACTGGGCGTGGGAACCGGTGCCCTTCTTGCTGTCCGGCCCGATGGCGCCGCTGTGGGTAACGCTGGCCTTCGCAGATTGGCTGGTAAAACTCTCGCTGGCCCTGATCGCCCTGATCCCGTTCAAGGTGATCGTCGCCCGTCTGACCGCCGCACAGCCTGCGTAAAAAAGTTCTTTGAGATTGGCACAACTTGTGTCACGCTCCTTGTTAACCGCAACAGATAGAAAAGGAGGTGATCCAGTGTCGAGAAAGAGATTGGAGAGAGGTGTCGGAACAACCGGGGGGATCGCCTGTTAAGGCAGCCCTTGGCGGAGCGCTCGCTCCGGCTGGTCGATTGATCTAACCGACCCGACCTCCTGAACTTTCGAAGGGCCGTCCCGCCGGGGCGGCCCTTTTTGTTTCCATCTGCGGCTTGTAAGGTCTGCCCCATGTTGCGCATCACCGACGATATCGCCTTACAGGATTGGGAAATGACCGAGAGCTTTGTGCGCTCGTCCGGTCCCGGCGGGCAGAATGTCAACAAGGTCTCGACCGCCGTTGAGCTGCGGTTCGAGGCCGCGCGCTCTCCTTCGTTGCCTGATCCGGTCAAGAGCCGGTTGAAACGTCTGGCCGGTCGGCGCTGGACCAAAGATGGTGCAATCATCATTCAATGCGAAGAGACCCGCTCGCAGGCCCGCAACCGCGAAATCGCCCGTGCGAGGCTGGCTGAACTCATCACCCGCGCATTGCTCAAACCCAAGCGCCGGATTGCTACCAAACCCACCTACGGCTCGGTCAAGCGACGGCTGGCGGCAAAAAAGGCGCGATCGGACGTGAAGGCGCTGCGGGGCAAGATCTCGGAAGATTAATCTGGTAACTTCGCGCGGCCTTGCTAGTCTGACCCGACAAGGGAGAGCAAGATCATGAGGTTAGAGGGAAAAACCGCAATCGTCACCGGCGGCGCATCCGGCTTTGGTGCCGGTATCGTGCAGAAATTCCTGACCGAAGGGGCGCGGGTCATGATCGCCGATATCAATGGCGACGCGGCCGAGGTTCAGGCAAAGCAGCACGGGCCGGGTGCCATCGCGCAGCAGGTGGATGTGGCCGAGGCGAAGTCGGTGCAAGCGATGGCGGATGCGGTCGCTGCCTCCTTTGGGCATCTCGACATTCTGGTCAACAACGCAGGCGTGACTCATCTGCCCACCCCACTTGAAGAGGTCGAAGAAGCCGACTTTGACCGCATCTTCAATGTGAATATGAAATCGGTTTACCTGACCGCTCGCGCCTTTGTCCCGCAGATGAAAGCGCGGGGCACCGGTGCGATCCTGAACGTGGCCTCAACGGCTGGCTTATCGCCGCGTCCCAACCTGAACTGGTACAACGCCTCCAAAGGTTGGATGATCACCGCAACCAAAACCATGGCGGTGGAATTGGCCCCCTCCGGCGTCCGCGTCAATGCCATCTGCCCGGTTGCCGGAGAAACCCCTCTGCTGAAATCCTTCATGGGCGAAGACACGCCCGAAATCCGCGCCAAGTTCCTGTCGACGATTCCGCTGGGCCGCTTCTCGACCCCAGAAGACATGGCCAACGCCGCCTGCTTTCTCTGTTCGGACGAAGCCAGCATGATCACCGGAGCGGCCCTCGAAGTGGACGGAGGACGATGTATCTGATCTATTCTTCATCTGGCCAAAAATATCTCCGCCGGAGGCGGCGCGCGCCAGCGTGCTTCCCAGCACAACATCCGAGATCCAAATGACCCCCGGACCCAGCAACCTGATCACCGATATCCCTGGCCTGAAGGTCGGCAACGCGCAGGATGAGGCGCTGAAATCGGGTACAACCGTGCTGACGGCGGAGCATCCTTTCGTCGCTTCGGTGCATGTCATGGGGGGCGCGCCCGGCACGCGCGAAACGGACCTCTTGGCACCCGACAAATCGGTTCAACATGTGGACGCGATCGCGTTGTCCGGAGGTTCGGCCTTCGGGCTCGATGCCTGTTCGGGCGTATCTGACGCCCTCCATGCCGAAAAGCGCGGATTTCAGGTGGGTCCGGCTGTCGTGCCGATTGTGCCCGGGGCGATTCTGTTCGACCTGCTGAATGGCGGAGACAAGGACTGGACCGAAAACCCCTATCGCGCGCTTGGCAAAGCCGCTTATCTGGCCGCCTCACCGAAATTTGAATTGGGGTCAGTCGGGGCTGGAACCGGCGCATTGGCGGCGATGCACAAGGGCGGGCTGGGTTCGGCATCGCTGATGCTTGAGGGGGGCGTAACCGTTGGCGCATTGGTCGCGGCAAACCCTCTCGGCAGTGTGACAACGTCGGGTGACCGTCATTTCTGGGCTGCTCCGTTCGAAATCGATGCCGAGTTCGGCGGCCTCGGGCCAGATCCGGCCTCGGGTCTCGGGCGCAGCCATGTCAGCCGTAAGGCACAGGCGATGCATCCGGCCCCACCGGACGACGCAAATACCACGATAGCCATTGTCGCAACGGATGCGGCCCTGACCAAGCCGCAATGTCAACGGCTGGCGGTTGCGGCCCATGATGGCATCTCACGCGCGATTGTCCCCGCCCATACGCCAGGGGACGGAGATCTGGTATTTGGCCTCAGCACGGGCACTCACGCCGTCGCGCCCGAGGCCATGGCGTTGATTGGTCACGCGGCTTCGATATGCCTTGCGCGAGCGATTGCGCGTGCAATCTATCTGGCCACACCCCGCCCAGGCGATCTGTTGCCCTGTTGGTCACAATTACATGACTTCGGTTAAGGACGACCGGTAACGCCTTGTGACAGGGTGCCCTCGCGCGGCAATCTGCGCGTTGACTCTCTGCTGTGCCAGCGGTCCATTCGGTGCAGCCAATTTGTATCGGAGCAAAAGCTATGAATCGTATCCTTGCCACCGCAATTGCCGGCCTGCTGGCCCTTCCCGTTTATGCGGAAGGCGACGCCGAAGCTGGTAAGAAGACCTTTAACAAATGCAAGTCTTGCCATCAGATCGCTGACCCTGCAGGTGAAGTGATCGTCAAGGGCGGCAAGACCGGCCCGAACCTCTACGGGATCGCGGGCCGTACCGCGGGGACCGTCGAAGGGTTCAAATACGGTGACAGCATCGTTGCCGCTGGTGAAAACGGGCTGGTTTGGGATGAAGAGACTTTTGTCTCCTACGCCCAGGATCCCAAAGCGTTTCTGAAGGACTATCTGGGCGAAACCTCGGCCAAATCGAAGATGACCTTCAAGCTGAAGAAGGGCGCCGAAGATGTTTACGCCTATATCGTGAGCGTATCCGGCGAATAATCCGCCTTTCACAACCCATGAGACGTACAAAAGGCCGCAGCCCCTGCGGCCTTTCGTGCGATTGAACAAATGCCTGTTCAGCGCCACCTTGAACGGATGCCGGTGATGTGTTTCGCGCCGGTGTTGCGACAACAGGAGACGACAGATGGGTATCATGATCCCGGCCTGGGTTGAGGGTGAACTGACTCCCGTCGACAAGCTTGAAGCGCATGAAAAAGGCCTCAAGCACAAGGCTGTGTCAGTCTTTGCCGTCCGTGGAACCGAGATTTTGCTGCAGCGCCGGGCGCTGGAAAAATACCATACGCCGGGTCTGTGGGCGAACACGTGCTGCACCCATCCGGACTGGAACGAAACAGCTTCGGCGTGTGCCGTGCGTCGCCTGCAGGAAGAGCTGGGCATCACCGGGCTTTATCCCGAATACCGGCACCGGCTTGAATATCACGCGGATGTGGGCAACGGGCTGGTCGAGAACGAGGTGGTCGATGTCTTTCTGGCCCATGTGCGCGGACCGTTGAAGATCGAGCCTAATCCCAGCGAAGTAATGGATCTGCGCTGGATCGACTATCACGATCTTCTGGCCGAAGTGCAGCGCCACCCGACCCGCTTTACGCCATGGCTGAAGATTTACCTGCACAATCATGCAGACACGATCTTTGGACCCGATCTAATAATCTCGGCCACTTCGTAAGCCTGCCTTGCAAGGCGCGCGCAAGCGGCATACATCAACGCGTCATGGCCAAGCAGAAGACAGACCCGAATTACAAAGTCATCGCCGAGAACCGGCGTGCCCGCTTCGATTACGCGATCGAGGACGATATCGAGTGCGGTATTGTGCTGGAAGGGTCCGAGGTCAAATCCCTGCGCGCAGGCGGGTCGAACATCGCCGAGAGCTACGCCTCGGTCGATGATGGGGAACTCTGGCTGATCAACAGCTATATCGCACCCTATGAGCAGGCGAAGGTCTTCAAGCATGAAGAGCGTCGCCGCCGCAAGCTGCTGGTGTCACGCAAGGAACTGTCGAACCTGTGGAACGCGACTCAGCGCAAGGGCATGACACTGGTGCCGCTGGTTCTGTATTTCAATCACAAGGGCCGGGCGAAGCTGAAGATCGGTATCGCCAAGGGTAAGAAGCTGCACGACAAGCGCGAAACGCAGGCCAAGCGGGATTGGTCACGTCAGAAGCAGCGCCTGATGAAAGACCACAGCTAGAACGCCATGGTCGCCTGAACGGCCCGCTGCCAGCGTGCATAGGCCGCATCGCGATCCGCTTCGGACATTTTCGGTTCAAACCGGCGGTCCAGATCCCATGTGGTGGCAAACCCGGCCTGATCCGGGTAAACGCCAGCCTTCATCCCGGCCAGCCACGCGGCCCCCAAAGCGGTGGTTTCCTGCATCACCGGGCGATCCACCGGTGCGCCGAGGATGTTTGACAGGCCCTGCATGGTCCAGTCTGAGGCGCTCATGCCGCCGTCGACGCGCAGGATGACATCGGCCTCGCTGCCCCAGTCGCCCTGCATGGCGTGCCACAGGTCGCGGGTCTGGAAAGCGATGCTCTCCAGCGTCGCGCGGGCAAATTCCGCGCGACCCGAGTTGCGGGTCAGGCCAAACATGGCACCGCGGCAATCGGGCTTCCAATAAGGCGCGCCGAGCCCGGTGAAGGCCGGCACAAGCACCACGTGCTGGTTCGGGTCGGCCTGCGCGGCCAGATCGCCGCTTTGGGGTGCTGCCTCCAGAATCTGAAGCGCGTCGCGAAGCCATTGCACAGCAGCCCCTGCAATAAAGATCGAACCTTCGAGCGCATAGGTTTTCTGCCCGTCCAACTGATAGGCGATCGTTGTCAGCAGGCGGTTTTGGGACATCACTGGCTGCGTACCGGTATTGAGCAGCGCGAAACAGCCTGTGCCGTAGGTAGATTTCATCATTCCCGGCTCAAAACAGGCTTGCCCGATGGTGGCAGCCTGCTGGTCGCCTGCGACGCCCAAGATGGGAATGTCACCGCCAAACATCGTGGTCGAGCCGAAGTCCGACGCGCAATCCTGTACGTTGGGCAGCATAGTCGCAGGAACGCCCAGCATATCGCAGATTTCGCCGCTCCATTCGCCTTTGTGGATATCAAACAGCAGGGTGCGCGCGGCGTTTGTGGCGTCTGTGGCGTGGACGCTGCCCCCGGTCAAACGCCAGATCAGGAACGTGTCGATAGTGCCGAACAAAAGCTCTCCGGCCTCGGCCCGATCGCGCGCACCCGGGACGGTGTCCAGTATCCATTTGACCTTGGTGCCCGAGAAATACGGATCCAGCAGCAGGCCGGTTTGAGCGGTCACGTCATCCTCGCAGCCCGCTTGTTTGAAGCGTGCACATATCTCGGCGGTGCGGCGGTCCTGCCAGACGATCGCGTTGTGAATGGGTTTGCCGGTTGCACGGTCCCAGACCACAGTGGTTTCGCGCTGATTGGTGATGCCGATCCCGGCGATCTGATCGGCCGAGATGCCGGTGGTCTCCATCACCTCGCGGCAAACATTCAGGGCGCTGGTCCAGATATCTTCGGGGTCATGTTCCACCCAGCCTTCCTGCGGAAAGTGCTGTGGGAATTCCTGCTGCGCTGTGCCCACGCGCTGCATTTGCGCGTCGAACAGAATGGCTCGTGATGATGTCGTGCCCTGATCGATTGCCAGAATATAGGTCATGCCTGCGCCCCTCCCGCTTTGGTTTTGCGGGACTTTAGCGCAAACAACGGGAAAACTGCCAGAGTGGAATTACGCCTTTGAGACCGGCAGATTGTCGATCAGCCGCACCCCATCTGCCCAAGCCGCCGCGAACAGACGGGCGGGACGGTCGGCGTGCGTCAATGGTTCCAGCGTGTCAGCGCAGCGCAACTGCACATATTCCACATCCGTAAACCCCGCCGACAGCAGATCCGTTTGCGCCTGTGCGGCAAGCGTATCGAAAGGGACGCCCTTTCCCAAAGCCTCGGCCAGTGCGTGCATGATGCGATGTTTTTCGGCCGCAACCCGCAGCCCTTCAGCCGACAGTCTTTGATTGCGCGATGACATGGCCAGACCTGATGCCTCACGCACTGTCGGGCAGCCGACCACCTCGATGGGGATATCCAGATCGCGGGCCATGCGCCGTACGACCATCAGCTGTTGATAGTCTTTTTCACCGAAATAGGCTCGATCGGCCTGTGTCTGCAGGAACAGTTTGGCGACAACCGTGGCCACGCCGTCAAAGTGGCCGGGGCGGAATTCGCCTTCCATCACATCGGTCAGCCCCG
The DNA here is from genome assembly GCF_056537345.1 of Ruegeria sp. CF4. Lineage (NCBI taxonomy): Bacteria > Pseudomonadati > Pseudomonadota > Alphaproteobacteria > Rhodobacterales > Roseobacteraceae > Ruegeria > Ruegeria sp. CF4. The sequence continues at coordinate 31,986 of NZ_JBQFRJ010000010.1, forward strand.
CGACCGAAACGGTGGTGGCAAAGCCCTTCGGATAGATCTCATCCGGATCGGGAACGTAGATCGCATCAACCTGAAACGGGGACAGCTTTTCGGCGTCTTCATGTTCAGTGCGCGGATAGTTCGCCAGATCTTCGGGATTGTTGAACTGCTTGGGATTCACGAAGATCGTAACGATGACCCGATCCGTGCCCGCCTTTGCCGCCTCGACCAGCGACTGGTGACCCTGATGCAACGCACCCATCGTCGGGACAACACCGATGGTCTCTCCATCATTGCGCCACATCGTGGTCAGCGCGCGCAGATCCGCAAGCTTGCGAAGAATGGGCGCGGTCATGATTTATTGCCTTTTGCAGGGGCTTGGTCTGCAAAGACGTGTTCGTCTGCAGGGAAACTGCGTGCGCGGACCTCGGCGGCATATTCGGCGATGGCAGCTTCGGCCTGCGGGCCAAGATCGGCATAGCGTTTGACGAATTTCGGTTTGAAGGCAGTGAAAAAGCCGAGCATGTCGTCAACCACAAGAATCTGTCCGTCGCACCCGGCCGAGGCGCCGATACCGATGGTCGGGATCGGGATTTCGCGGGTGATCCGGTCTGCCAGACCTTGTGGAACCTTCTCTAACACGACCGAAAACGCACCTGCCTCGGCTACCGCTTGGGCATCGGCCAGCACCGCCTCAGCCTGTTCATCGCGGCCCTGCACCTTGTAGCCACCCAAGGTGTTGATCGATTGCGGCGTCAGGCCGATATGGGCCATCACCGGGACACCGCGCTTGACCAGAAAGCGGATGGTCTCGGCCATTTCCACGCCGCCTTCCAGCTTCACCGCCCCGGCACCGGTTTCCGACATCAGCCTGGCGGCGTTGCGAAACGCCTGTGCAGGCTCGTGCTCGTAACTGGCAAAGGGCATGTCGATGACCATCATCGCCCTGTCCAGCCCGCGTGCAACGGCCTGACCATGCAAGATCATCATCTCCATCGTCACGCCAAGGGTCGAAGTCAGCCCGTGCAACACCATGCCGACGCTGTCGCCCACCAGAACAAAATCGCAATGGGCATCCATCAGACGCGCCATAGGTGTCGTGTAGGCGGTCAGCGAAACCAGAGGATCGGTGCCTTTCCGGGCGCGGATATCCTCGGCATTCGGGGCTGTCTTGCGGGCGGTGGCGCTCATGCTCGCTCCTCGCAGGGTTTATGTTGCAGCGCGGCATAGCAGATCGGACCGGGACCATGAAACCCCGGTTGCGCGAACATTTCCTTGATTGACCTGAGGTTTAAAGGGAAATTGGTCTCAGAACGATCCGCAATCGGCGGACCAACCTGACACAGTGGGGAGTGAATTTCATGGGAATGCAATCGGTTCGGACCTTGGCCTCGGCCCTTGCGCTGGGCGCGTCTTTGCTGGCGTCGCAGGCGTTGGCGAAATCGGACATCACCATCGCGATGCAGCTGGAACCGCCGCATCTGGACCCGACCAGTGCTGCCGCGCAGGCGATTGATTCGGTGGTTTACACCAATATTTTTGAAGGCCTGACCCGGTTCATGGGTGACGGATCCGTCGTGCCGGGGCTGGCTGAAAGCTGGGAGATTTCCGAGGACGGTACCGTTTATACCTTCAAGCTGCATGACGGTGTAACCTTCCATGACGGCACCACGATGGATGCCGAGGACGTCAAGTTCAGTCTGGACCGAGCCCGCGCCGATGACAGTGCCAATGCGCAGAAGGCGCTGTTTGCAGGGATCGAGAATGTCGAGGTTGTCGATCCGTTGACCGTAAAGATCACTCTGTCCGAACCCAATGGCAATTTCCTATTCAACCTTGCCTGGGGTGATGCGGTGATAGTGGCCTCAGAAAGCATCGAAGACATCAAGACAAACCCGGTCGGGACAGGGGCCTTCACCTTTGGCGACTGGGTGCAGGGCGATAGTATCACACTGAATCGCAACCCCAACTATTGGGGCGATCAGCCCGCATTAGAGACGGCTACGTTCAAGTTCATCTCTGATCCGACCGCCGCCTTTGCCGCCATGATGGCCGAGGATGTGGACGTGTTCGACAATTTCCCGGCACCCGAAAACCTGCCTCAGTTCGAGGCTGATCCGCGCTTTCAGGTGCTTGTCGGCTCGACCGAAGGGGAAACGATCCTGTCCACCAACAACAAGCAGGCACCGTTTGACGATATCCTCGTCCGGCAGGCTCTGGCCCACGCGATCGACCGGCAGGCCATCATCGATGGCGCGATGTTCGGCTATGGTACGCCCATCGGCACCCATTTCGCACCGCATAACCCTGCTTATGTCGATCTGACCGGCAATTCAGCCTATGACCCGGAAAAGGCCAAGGCACTTCTGGCCGAGGCCGGATACCCAGATGGGTTCGAAACCACGCTGCACCTGCCGCCGCCCTCCTATGCCCGCCGTGGGGGTGAGATCATCGCCGCGCAACTGGCTGAAGTTGGCATCACCGCCGAAATCATCAATGTCGAATGGGCGCAATGGCTGGAATCCGTGTTTAAAGGCAAGGAATTCGGCCTCACCATCGTCAGCCATACAGAGCCGATGGATATCGGCATCTACGCCCGGCCTGACTATTACTTCCAGTATGAGAGCACCGATTTTCAGGCTCTGATGGATACGCTGAACGCGACCACTGATCCGGACGAGCGGACCCGTCTGCTGGGCGAAGCGCAGCGGTTGATCTCAAGCGATTATGTCAATGGCTACCTGTTCCAACTGGCCAAGCTGGGCATCGCCAAAGCGGGTGTGCAGGGACTGTGGGAGAACGCCCCAACCGCTGCCATCGACCTGACCGCGATCAGTTGGGACGAATGACCGCCCCAGAGGTAGGAGGCCCATAGATGGTCAATTCCCTCTTCGCCACGCTTGCGATTGCGATGCTGGCGATCACTGTGCCCACAGCGCGCGCCGATACATCACTGGAGCGCGCCGTGGCGTTGTGGCTCGACGGTGACGATGCGCAGGCGTTGCCCATGCTGGCCGAACTGGCGGTGGACGGCGATGCTGATGCGCGTCTGCTGCTTGGTCGGATCGAGACCGCGGATCTTGGGCCTTCGCCTTTCCGGCAGTCGTTGGAGCCCGCGCAATCGCGCGCATTGTTCCGCCAGAAGGATTGGAACGCATTCGGCCGCTCTTGGCTGACGGCAGAGGCTGAGGGCGGCAATCCGCTGGCTCAGGCCCTGTTGGCGGCCAAGCGCCCAAACCCCGACCTGGACCTGATCGACCGGCTGAACGCGCTGGGAGAGCATCAGGCCACCGACTATCCCACGCGCATCGTTGCTCTTTATGGAGACCCCGAGATGCGAGCCGGACTGCTGGCGAATCCGCGTCTAATGCAGGATCTCAAGCCCTACCTGACCTATCTGTCGATAGAACCTGAGCCGCGCGGCGATGGTCTGGCCGCGCTGCGTCATATTCAGCCCGACCCGGTTGATGCGGGTTCCGATCCGGCTCTGGGCATGGCGGGTCTGCTGGCGCTGGGGCTGGGATACGGCGATCTGTCGCCCAAGAATCCGTGGCGTCCGGCGGTTGAAAACTGGTTGATGACGTCCGAAGCGACACGCCCCATCGCGCAGCTCTGCTCTGAACGTTGTGGTGATGACGCTCCGGCCTGTGCCTTTGCCTTTCTGGCCCTGTTCGGAGGGTATTTTGAAGTCATCCGCATCGACAGCCCGCTGGAATCGGTCATCCCGCAAGATCAGTTTCTGGACAGCCCGCGCGCGCGCCTGATGGCCTTGCGCCGCGTGGCACTTGCCCGGACTGAAACCAATCTCGAATGGTTGGCCGACAGTGCGCCTGCCAATCAGCTTTCAGCTTGCGCCATCGACTTGATCCGGATGGAGCGGCAGACCTACAACTAGCTGTTGCGCCCGCGCGGTTCAGACACTTAACCTGTTACCAATGCTTCGTTATGCCCTCAAACGCCTGCTTTCCCTGATCCTGAGTCTGGCCGTGGCCTCGGTCGTCATCTTCTCTGTGATCGAGATTGCGCCGGGTGATCCGGCGTCATTCATGCTGGGCGTCAATGCGCAAGAGGATACGCTGGCCGCGCTGCGGGCTGAACTGGGCCTCGACGTGTCAAAGGTCGAGCGGTATTTCAACTGGGTCGGCGGCATGCTGGTTGGGGATTTCGGCACCTCCTACACCTATCGCACGCCGGTGTCGCAGATGATCGGGGATCGTCTTTGGGTGTCGTTGCCGCTTGCGCTTTACGCACTGACGCTTTCGACCCTGATCGCCTTTCCGGCCGGGATCTATGCCGCCGCGCGGCGCGGCAAGCCGGGTGATGTGGCCGTGATGGGGGCGACCCAGTTGGGCATCGCCGTGCCAAATTTCTGGTTCGCAATGATGCTGGTGCTGGTCTTTGCCATCAATCTGCGCTGGTTCAATGCCGGAGGGTTCGCCGGATGGCAGGACGGGGTCTGGACCGGCCTGCATTCCCTGACCCTGCCTGCCATTGCCTTGGCCCTGCCGCAGGCGGCGATCCTTGCACGCGTCATGCGCTCGGCGCTTCTGGATATTCTGGGCGAGGATTTCATGCGCACCGCCCGCGCCAAGGGCCTGTCACGCCGCCAGGCGCTGTGGCGGCACGGGGTGCGCAATGCTCTGATCCCGGTTCTGACCATCATCGGGCTGCAGTTTTCCTTCCTGCTGGCGGGCTCGATCATCATCGAGCAGGTGTTCTATCTGCCCGGTCTCGGGCGGCTGGTGTTTCAGGCGATCTCAGCCCGCGATCTGATTGTGGTGGAATCCGTGGTCATGCTGCTGGTCTTTGCTGTGATCACCGTGAATTTCCTTGTCGACCTCGCCTATGCCGCCGTGGATCCAAGGCTGAGGAGCAGGACATGAGCCGCAATCTGATCCTTGGCGCGGCGCTGTCGTCGCTGGTGGTATTGGCGGCGCTGATATCGTTTGTCTGGACGCCTTACGACTACGCGGCGTTGAATATCCCCGACAAGCTGCAAACGCCAAGCACCCGGCATTGGTTCGGCACGGATCATTTCGGGCGCGATATGTTCTCGATGATCATGGTCGGCGCGCGCACCTCGATCGCCGTGGCCTTGGTGGCGGTCGGAATCGGTATGGCGCTGGGAGTGCCTTTGGGTCTGACGGCTGCGGCACGCAAGGGCTCGTGGCTGGATGAGGTCATAATGCGCGGCAACGACTTGGTCTTTGCCTTCCCCTCACTGGTCATCGCCATTCTGATCACCGCCGTCTTCGGGGCCGGCGCGATCAATGCGATCATCGCCATCGGTATCTTCAACATACCCGTTTTTGCCCGCATCACCCGAGGCGCGGCGTTGTCACTGTGGGAACGGGAATTCATCCTCGCCGCCCGCGTGTCGGGCAAAGGGGCCGCGCGGATATCGGTTGAGCATATCCTGCCCAACGTGGCGAACTTGCTGATCGTGCAGGGCACGATCCAATTCAGCCTTGGCATTCTGGCCGAGGCCGGGTTGTCCTATGTGGGTCTGGGCGCGCAACCCCCCACGCCCAGCTGGGGGCGCATGCTGGCCGATGCTCAGACGATGGTCAGTTTTGCCCCGCATTTGGCTCTGATTCCGGGTCTTGCGATCATCGTAACTGTGCTGGGTCTGAACCTGCTGGGCGACGGGCTGCGCGACTGGCTGGACCCAAGAATCAGGGTGGCCCGGGCATGAGTTTGCTGCGTATCCATAACCTCTCGGTGTCGATCCACGGACTGCAGATTCTGAAAGATGTCAGCCTGTCCATAGATCCCGGCCAGATTGTGGCTGTCACGGGTGAGAGCGGCTCGGGCAAGTCCATGACCGCGATGGCGGTGATGCAATTGCTGCCGAACGGGGCCGAGGCTGAGGGTAAGCTGGAACTGGAGGGGCAGGATCTCTTGAACCGACCCGAGTCCGAGATGTGTGCCCTGCGCGGCGCTGCAATCGGCATGGTGTTTCAGGAGCCGATGACAGCACTCAATCCGGTGAAAACCATCGGGGATCAGGTGATGGAGACGATCTTGATTCACAAGGCCATGCCCCCGGCCCAGGCCCGAACCCGTGCAGAAAAGGTCCTGGCCCGCGTGGGCCTGCCCTCCGAGCGTTTCCCGCTTAGCCGCTATCCGCATGAGCTGTCAGGCGGGCAACGCCAGCGTGTGGTCATCGCGATGGCCATCGCGATGCGCCCTAGGCTGCTGATCGCGGATGAACCGACCACCGCGCTGGACGTGACCACGCAGGCCCGGATCCTTGACCTGCTGAAAGGCTTGGTGCGCGAGTTTGATATGGGTCTGCTGATGATCACCCATGATCTGGCCGTGGTGGCCGACATGGCGGACCAGATTACCGTCATGCGCCACGGAGAAGTGGTGGAAAGCGGTACGACCCAACACCTGCTGCACAACATGCAGCACCCCTATACCCGCATGTTGTTCGAGGCGTCGGGCCATCAGATCAATCTGCCTGAACCCGCAAGCCCTCAGCCGCTGCTTGAGGTGGCTCAGGTCGTTCGGGACTATCGGTTGCCACGCAAAGGTCTGTTCGAAACGCCCCGCCATCACCGCGCGGTGGATAGTGTCAGCTTTACTCTTAACCGAGGGGAGCGGTTAGGGCTTGTTGGGGAGTCCGGATGCGGAAAATCGACCCTAACACGGGCGATCTTAGGCCTTGAGGAGGTGCAGTCCGGTCATATCCACTTGGATGGGCAGCCTGTCTTCGCGGGCCACAAACCCAACCTTGCCGTGCGTCGAAAGATGCAGGTGGTGTTCCAGGACCCTTATGGCAGTTTCAATCCAAGGCACCGTGTCGCACGTCTGATCACCGAGCCGTTTCACCTGCTAGACACGCAACCTACTGGGACCGAACGTCAGGATCGCATTGCCGAAATGCTGACCGCCGTGGGACTCAGCCCCGATGACTCCAGTAAATACATTCACGAATTCTCAGGCGGTCAGCGACAACGCATCGCCATTGCACGGGCACTGATCATCCGGCCTGAGCTGATCCTGTTTGACGAGGCGGTCTCGGCCCTTGATGTCTCAGTACGCGCGCAGATCCTTGATTTGTTGGCCGAGCTCTGTGCCGCATATGATCTGACCTATCTGTTTATCAGCCATGACCTGAGCGTCGTGCGCACCATCACGGACCGCGTTCTGGTGATGCAATCCGGCAGGATTGTCGAGCAGGGCGAAACGGAACAGGTCTTCTCGGATCCTCAGCACGCCTACACCAAAACGCTGATCGCCGCCGCACCCCAATTGCCCGATATCGGATTGGGAGTCGCGTAAATGCCCTTGTTAGAGACTAAATGGAGGTCAAAATGAGTCAACAGCCATGGTTCGACCCCACGCTATGCTTGATCGGGGGGCAATGGGTCCCGGCGGTTTCGGGTGAAACCCTGCCCCTGATCAATCCCTCGGATTGCAGCGAGATTTGTCGGATCGCGCGCGGCGCGGCCCCTGACGTCGATGCTGCGGTCACCGCAGCCCGATCCGCGATGCAGGGCGATTGGGGTCGTATGACTGCGCTGGAGCGCGGTCGCATCCTGACGCGCCTCGGCCAATTGGTGCTGGATCGGGTCGAGGATCTGGCGGCGTTGGAGGCCATGGATGTCGGCAAACCTCTCACTCAGGCCCGCGCCGACGCGGTGGCACTTGCACGCTATTGCGAATTCTATGGTGGGGCGGCGGACAAGGTGATGGGGGAGACGATCCCCTATCTGGATGGCTACACCGTCTATACCCTGCGTGAACCGCATGGAGTCACAGGCCATATTGTGCCGTGGAATTACCCGATGCAGATCATTGGCCGCTCGGTCGGAGCGGCGCTTGCGATGGGCAATGCCTGCGTGCTGAAACCCGCGGAAGAAGCCTGCCTGACTGCACTCGCCTTCGCGCATCTGGCCGTTGAGGCCGGATTGACCGCAGGTGCTTTGAACGTCGTGCCGGGATTGGGGGCCGAGGCTGGTGCGGCATTGTCCGGGCATCCAGGGGTAAACCATATCTCCTTCACCGGGTCGGTCGCTACGGGCGCATTGGTGCAGCAGGCAGCCGGATGCAACGTGGTGCCGGTGACGCTGGAACTGGGTGGAAAATCCCCGCAACTGGTCTTTGATGACGCTGATCTGGATGCGGCCCTGCCGTTTCTGGTGAACGCGGGTATTCAGAATGCAGGCCAAACCTGTTCGGCCTCGTCCCGCATTCTGGTGCAGCGTGGTGTCTATGAGCAGGTCAAATCCCGCATGGCTGAGGCGTATGGGCAGCTGACTGTTGGCCCCGCGATGCAGGACTTACGTGTCGGACCCTTGATCTCGGATCGGCAGAAACAGATTGTCAGCGGCTTTCTTGATAAGGGGGTGGATCTGACCATCGCCGGTCAGGGACAGATCGTTGATGGCGCACCCGAGGCCGGAGCCTATGTCCAACCCACGCTCTTCGCCGATGTGCCTCCGGACCATGTGCTTGCTCGGGATGAGATCTTTGGCCCGGTGCAGGTTCTGATCCCGTTTGACACCGAAGAACAGGCTCTAACCATAGCCAATTCTACCGAATACGGTCTTGTCGCAAGTATCTGGACAAGGGACGGCGCGCGCCAGATGCGGCTGGCCAGGGGGCTGCAGTCGGGGCAGGTCTTCATCAACAACTACGGTGCCGGAGGCGGAGTTGAGCTTCCGTTCGGCGGCGTCGGCAAATCCGGGCATGGCCGCGAAAAAGGTTTCGAGGCGCTCTATGGTTTTTCACAACTGAAAACAGTCGCCGCCTATCACGGCTAAACGATGACTTCGATCGCCTCTTGGGCACCGACGCCAAACACACGTTTGTAACGTTCGATCTGATCCGCCGGCCCCATGGCCTTTTCCGGGTTGTCCGACAGTTTCACGGTCGGGCGCCCATTGGCCGATACCGCTTTGCACACCAGCGAGAATGGGGCCAACGCGTCATCCGCCACCAATCCACGGAAATCGTTGGTCAACAGTGTGCCCCAGCCGAAAGAAACATTGGTGCGATCGGCGAACTGCGCGTGTAGCTCACGGATTTTGTCCACGTCCAGGCCGTCCGAGAAGATGATCCGTTTCTTTGTTGGGTCCTCACCGCGTGATTTCCACCAGTTGATGGCGATATTGGCCGCCGTCGCGGGATCCCCGCTGTCGATGCGAATGCCGGTCCAGCCCGCCAGCCAGTCGGGTGCGCGATCCAGAAAGCCCTGTGTGCCGTAGGTGTCGGGCAGGATGATGCGCAGATTGCCATCATGCTCTTCATGCCAATCGCTGAGAACATCATAGGGGGCCTGCGCCAGCTCATCATCAGTGTCGGCCAGCGCGGAATAGACCATGGGCAGCTCATGCGCATTGGTGCCTATGGCCTCGACCTCGCGCCGCATGGCGATCAGGCAGTTCGAGGTGCCGGTAAAGGCCGGACCCAACCCTTCGATCATCGCCTGCACGCACCAGTCCTGCCACAGGAACGAGTGCCGCCGACGCGTTCCGAAGTCGGCGATGCCCAGCCCATCGATTTGACGCAGCTGCTGGATTTTCTCCCACACGCGTGTCATGGCGCGGGCATAAAGGACCTGTAGCTCGAACCGGCGCATGCCATTCAGAACCGCGCGCGAGCGCAGTTCCATGAGCACGGCGAGCGCCGGGATTTCCCACAGCATAACCTCGTGCCACTTGCCTTCGAAGGTCAGCTCATACTGATCGCCTATACGCTCCAGGTGATAGGGTGGCAGGCGCAGATTCTCGAACCATTCCATGAAATCCGGGCGAAACATCTGCCGTTTGCCATAGAATGTATTGCCCCGCAGCCAAGTGCTTTCCCCCCGGCTGAGCCGGAGCGAGCGGATGTGATCCAGCTGCTCGCGCAGCTCGCCTTCATCGATCAAACGGGCCAGAGGAACGTGATTCGATCGGTTGATCAGCGAAAAAACCACGTCTGTTTGGGGCTTATTGCGAAACACTGACTGACACATCAGCAGTTTGTAGAAGTCTGTATCGATCAATGACCGCACAATTGGGTCGATCTTCCATTTATGATTGTAGACCCGCGTCGCGATGTCGACCATGGGGACCTCCTGCGATTTCCGTTGTTAGATCAATCGGAGCGCCGAATGGCAAGAGTCGCCGGATTGGTAACAATGCCCATGACAAAACACATTGCGGGCATATTATGAGTATCCTTCACGCTTTAGTGAGGGGGTGGGGATGGAATAGAAGGTTGAGTTTAGTGAATGGGTCTCGAGTACGATTTTGACATAGTGGCGATTGGACCGGACGAAGTTGATCCGGAACACGGTCACACATCGGTAACAGGGCGGCCTCCGGTACGAGCGCGGTTTCGGGATGTGAAGACTGCGGACGCCTTGCGAGCCGCATCGCCGAAGATACGTAGGATTTTTCTGGAATCCGGGTTCAGTCTGGACACGCGGGATGGGGAAACCGCGCGCGGGTATTATGCACCCGAGGACATTATGGATCGCCAGCGGATTCTGAAACGGCTCTTCGCGAATATTCGCAATATGGGGGTGCAGGGTGAATACAGTGGTGAGTTTGATTTCCACCAGTTTCTGCATCACGTCAGATCTGCGAAGCCGGGTACAGCACCACCCGAGGAGCAACCGCGGCCATTGCAGCCGCCACGCCCCGCGCCAGAGCCGCCCGCGCGCCGTACGGTTCCAGGGCGCATCGGATTTGCGTTGGGCTTGGCCGTGATCCTGTTTGTGATCCTGAAATATCTGGCTGAGCGTGGGGCAACACCCTAGACGAGTTTGACACCCGCAGCGCGCATGGCCTCTTCTGCGGCACCAAGTGACCCGCCCATGTCGATGGCGCGGCAAAGATCGGTGCGGACCGTGACGTCAAAGCCAAGACGCGCGGCATCCACGGCCGAGAAGTGCACGCAGAAATCCGTGGCCAGCCCGACCAGCGTCAGTTGGCTGATCCCGCGTGTTTCAAGGTAGCCCTTCAAACCGGTCGGAGTGGTTTGGTCATTTTCGAAGAAAGCCGAATAGCTGTCGATGGCACTACGAAAGCCCTTGCGGATGATCAGATCGCCATCGGTGCGCAAATCGGGATGAAATGCCGCGCCTTCGCTACCCTGAACACAGTGATCAGGCCACAGAACCTGCGGACCATAAGGCATCTCGGTCATTTCAAAAGGCGCTTTGCCCGTATGTGCGCTGGCGAATGAAGAATGGCTTGCCGGATGCCAGTCCTGCGTCAGGATCACCGCGTCGAAATCGTCCATCAGCACGTTGATCGGAGCGACGATCTGGTCCCCCTCGGGCACGGCCAACGCACCGCCTGGGCAGAAATCATTCTGGACGTCGATGACGAGCAGGGCGTGGGACATGGGGGCCTCCTTTAGCTGCCCTATCGGTATGGTTTGGGGAGGGGGTCGTCAATGCGCTCTCTTGCGTGTTTTTGCCGGGGGCATTAGATCGCGGCCATGTATACGATCGCTGCCCTCTATCACTTTACCCGTTTCACGGACCCCGAAGCGTTGCGTCCCGCGCTGCTGGAACTCTGCCGTGCGCAATCCGTCAAAGGTACTTTGCTGCTGGCGCAGGAAGGGATCAATGGAACCATCGCAGGCCCCCGTACCGGGATAGACGCCGTGTTGGCGCATATCCGCGCTTTGCCGGGTTGCAGCGATCTGGACTGGAAGGAGGCAACTTCAGACCATCCGCCGTTTGGCAAGATGAAGGTGCGTCTGAAGAAAGAGATCGTGACGATGGGCCAGCCCAACGTCGATCCACGTGCCAGCGTCGGGAACTATGTTGAACCTGAGGACTGGAACGAGCTGATCCGTTCGGACGATGTCGTGGTGATTGACACGCGAAATGACTACGAGGTGGCGATTGGCACATTTGAGGGTGCAATAGACCCTAATACTGCCAGTTTCCGCGATTTCCCGGCGTGGTGGGAAGAGAACAAGAATCGGTTCCACAACAAGCGCGTTGCGATGTTCTGTACCGGAGGCATCCGGTGTGAGAAATCCACCAATTACCTGCTGGGTCAGGGCGTCGAGGATGTCTACCACCTGAAAGGTGGCATCCTGCGTTATCTGGAAGAAATGCCGCCCGAGGACAGCACCTGGCAGGGGGAGTGTTTCGTCTTTGACAACCGCGTGTCGGTTGGCCACGGGTTGGTCGAGGGGCCGCACAAGCTGTGCCATGGTTGCCGCCGTCCGATCCTGCCCGAAGACGTGAAGCGCCCGGAATACGAACATGGCGTCTCGTGTCATCAATGCATCAATGAGACCTCGGACGCCGACAAAATGCGGTTCCGAGAGCGCCAGAAACAGATTCAACTGGCCCGCGCGCGCGGTGCGGAGCATCTGGGCTCAGACTGAATAACGCTTGCAGGCCGCGCCGGAATTCGGATGATCACGCACAGGCCAGCCTGACGGAGCGCAAATGATCCACGAACCCCGAACTCTGGAAGAATGGAAATCCACCCTGCTGGCCGCACTCGGGCTTGTTCTGGCCAGTTTTCTTGCCTGGTTCGGTTTGTCGCGTCTGAGTGAGGCAACCGCCGGCGACACGATCGGTACGGTGGCATCCGTCGGTCTGCTGATCTGGATCGCCTCGCAGTCGTGGTACTACATGACTCAGGTGAAATCTCCGCGTCGGCTTCTGTTCCTGATGGGGGTGTCCTTCATTCAGGTCGTCCCGTTCCTGTTCGCTGCCGTGTACGGCGCGTTTGGATATAACGACAATTGCGTCATCGGCGCGGAAGGACCGGCGGATATTCTGTATTTCTCCTACGTCACCTTCACCACGGTCGGCTACGGGGATATGTCCCCAACCGGCCTCTGCCGTGGGTTGGCTGTGGCCGAAGCGGTGACAGGATACATCCTGTTGGGGCTCTTCGTCGCCGCAGCAGTCGCGCTTTATGCGCGCAATCATGGCAAGTGATGCGACCCTATTTGTTCTGATCGATCCAGCGCGACATCATCTGTTTGTCGCGAAAGCACTCTGACGGGATCGGACGGCGCTTGCTGCGCGAGATCCGTTCGGCAAAGGCGACCTGTTTGCCGGTGGGATAGTTGGCAAAAGGTGATGGATCATGCGGCTTATGTGCCGAGATCCAGTTCGACAGCGATCGCCGATCCCGTTGCGCTTCAACCGGGATCTCCAGGGCGGATTGCTCAGCAATCGCACGGGCATAGCGCATTTGCCGGTCAGTGACAGGCAACATGTGATAATCGTTGCTGGGCGCGTCGTACCAGCTTTGACGGGCAGCGTTGGTCATAGCTCGAATACCTCCGTTCCGCGTCAGACATCTCTGCAGAACAAATATAGAACATTTTAGGAACTTTTTCAAGATTTCTGCTGATTCAAGCGATTTTCACCGCTTTCCAAACCAACCTGTCCCGTCGTGTTTCGACCAATTCGGCACGTTTTTCCGTGCTTCAACAGTAATCAAAGAATCAGCGCGTCTCATTTCAATACACAGATGCTCACGACATCGCGCGTATCGCGTGCAGAGGCGGCGATCCGCCGATTCAGCGCTTGATCTTGCCGCTCCAAGGGTTGTTACCGGCGCTTCTTATCGAGGCTGGAATGGCAAACGAGGGGTCGATTGTAGATGATGAACCAGTATCGGAACTGGTGATGGATAACTGGCCGCGGATTGAGAACACGCCTTGCATCTTTAGATGGCCAAGGCGCGGACATTCGTCCTGAAGAAATTTATACCATCCCAAAAATTGCGTGGCGCGATCCTTTGGCGCCTTTCGCCAAGGTGCGCCATGTCGTGTTCGAACCTGATATCGGCCAAGGCAGGATCAATGCCCTCTGACTGATCATGCGGCTTCAAGACCATTCAGCTAGGCAACCCCTTCAGATCCGGTCTAGGTGCCTGCACCTATTCGTCACCGGTTTGGCGCTGTACCTGAACACGTTCGAGCAGTTCTGCGATCCGCCCCCTCGCGGTTGCGCTGTCCTTCAGCAAACCCGCAGCATCGGCCAGCGGTTTGTCCGGCTGCCGGTCCACCGTTTGTGTCAATCGCGCGCTGATCTGTCGGATTTCTCCGAAGGCCGAGGGTGTTTCCGCACCAATATCTGGGTCCCCGGTCAACCAGGCGTACCGGTCCGCTGCGTCTCCGTCACCAATTGCGCGGAGCAACCGCGCAGCTTCTGCGTAATCGTCAGTTTGTGAGATTGCCCGCGCGCGCAACTGTTCCGCCTCATCTGACTCATCCCCGGCAATTTCCAGCAAAGCTTGACGCGGCTTGTTCTGCAGCAACGCGGCGCGCGCTCTGAGCTGCGCCCGATCAAATCGCCGCTTCCGATCCTGAGGTCGGGCGGCCAGTGCATAGGCGGGGGCGGCGAAGCGCAGATCGGCCAACCGCGTTGCAAGCGAAACAGCGGTGTCTACCGAGATTGCGCTTCGCGTCTGATCTGGCATTCCGACCGTGTGTCGTAGAAAGGTGATGTCGTCCGCTCGTTCCGCCAAAAGCTGCAGCACCTGATCTTGTGCGCGCTGCCACTCTGATGTGTCAGGCGCGGCTCTGATTTGATTCAGCGCGGCATCGAATTCCTGCGACAAAGCCAATGCCAGAACGTGAGCTCGGGCCATCATCGGACCCAGATCGGACCTCCGCAATTGCCGCGCATAACTTGCCGCAAGATCAAGATCGGCCGGAGAGACTGCGCCCCGATCCGCCCACCGCTTTTCAACCAGGCGCGCCAATGCCAGCGGCGCCTCGGCGGTTGCGGCGGCGGACGACACGACATCGGACAGCAGCTTTTCGGCGACGATATTCTCCCCTGCAGCAGCGGCTGTCTCAGCTTTGGCCAAGTCCACATCTGCCGAAGCTTCGTTCAGAACACGCGCGACCGATCGCAATACCCGACGCGAGGCTTCCAGCTCGCCTGCATTGACCAGTATTTCAGATAGTTTCGCCCCCAGATGTCGGCGCAGATGACGAGGCAGGCGGCCAAAATATTGCTCAATCGCATCCAGGTTGGCATCCGGATCAAGCGTACGCTCTGTCATCACGGCCCAAAACGCTGGCCCCCCAACGCATTGCTGCTGCCCCGCAAAAGGATTTGGCAATGGTACCGAAAGATCGTCCATCACAAAGGCAATTGCCGAAAGCTGTTCTTGCTGGGTCGAATTGTCGGGCAACAGATTCAGAGCCTGCAAAGCCTCGGCACCAAATCCATGATAGGTATAAAGACGCGCCAGTTTCAACGCATGTGTTTCGTCCACCCGGTCGAATTCCTGAAATAGCCCGACCCGAAGCCCGGCCACCTGCACGGCAAAGGGCGTTTCATTTGACCAATTGTCGAATCCCAGTTCGCTGTCGGTGATACATTCCGTACGGGGTTCAAGCTGTGGCACTTCCAATGCCTCCAGCCCCTCAATCTCATCCAGAACCGAACGTAGTTTCAGATTTGATGACAATGCGCGGTCCATGCGCAAAGGCCCGTAGGCGGTAGACGATCTGCGCCCGACATCCGCCAGATTGAGGTCCACAACCTCGCGGTCGGCCCCTTGAATGATGCGTGATATCAACTGGTCCTCAAAACGTCCCCGGTCCAATTGCAGGAGAG
Organism: Ruegeria sp. CF4; assembly: GCF_056537345.1. NCBI lineage: Bacteria > Pseudomonadati > Pseudomonadota > Alphaproteobacteria > Rhodobacterales > Roseobacteraceae > Ruegeria > Ruegeria sp. CF4. Next base: position 47,527 of record NZ_JBQFRJ010000010.1, read on the forward strand.
GCAGCGCAAGCTCGGTTGCGGGGATTTCGGCAGGCGGTGTGACCCGCTCTCTCGCTGACAATGGCAGGTCGGGTAGCGTTGCGGTTGCGTTTGACCCCGGAGAAATGTCGATCACCACCATGGAATCGCGGTGTAGAAACGCATTCGCAACGCATTCGCAGCCGAACTCCAGATCAAGGGGGCCACCTGCTTTGGCTTGGCTCAGCGATTGCAACCTGCTGGCAGACAGACGGTCAAAAACAGCACGGGTGTCGAAAGTCACGCCATCGATCCCGACAGTCAGCCGCGCCCCATTCGTGTGCTGAGTCAGGTTCCAGCCGGTTCCGGCAGGCACCTGAACGACGATGCGCGTATATCCATCATGTTCGCCTGAGCGTACACGCAAGGCCTGCGCTGTCGCGTCCGATCCCCAGACAAGCAACATCAGGAGCAAAACGCGCATCATGCGGCGGCCTGCTTAAGCTCTTTCAGCGCGTCCTCAAGCTCGGAAAAGCCGGGACGATTATGGGTCGGTGTGTTCTGGCGCCCAACCTCGATACACATCGCGGCATTGTGGTTGTGCAGATTGGCAACCAACACCTCCTTGATCAGCTGGTAGAAGTGATTGTCTTCCTCGACCACCGCCTTGAGTTTGCCAGCGAATGGCCCGACCAGACCGTAAGCGAGAAAGACCCCCAGAAATGTGCCAACAAGAGCACCGCCGATCAGTTTCCCCAACACTTCGGGTGGTTGATCAATCGACCCCATCGTCTTGATCACCCCCAGAACCGCCGCCACGATGCCCAGCGCAGGAAGGCCATCCGCAACCGTCTGCAGCGCATGGCTGGAATGCATGGCGTGGTGGAAATTGGCTTCCATCCGCTTTTCGAGCACCTCTTCAACCTGGTGCGGATCGTCATAGTTCATCGAGGCGGAACGCATGGTGTCGCAGATCAGGTCCACGGCTTCCTTGTCTGCCTGAATCTTGGGATAGGCCGAGAACAGAGACGAATTTTCAGGCTCTTCGATATGCTGCTCAACCTCGACCGGGTTGGCGCGCGCGATCCGGATCAGGGAAAACAGCAGACAAAGCAGGTCGCGATAGTCTTCGGGTTTCCACTTCGGGCCTTTGAAGACCTTGGCCATGTCCTTGGCCGTATGTTTGACACCGCCCATGTCATTGCTGATCAGAAATGCACCGATTGCGGCACCGCCGATCATCATCATCTCAAACGGAAGGGATTTCAGAATGATGGTCATTTTGCCACCTGCGGCCAGGTATCCGCCGAATACCATGACAAAGATGACGACAATTCCGATGAGTCCGATCATGTGTGGCCTCCGAAGTTAAGGGGTGTCGTGGGCATGAGGGCTACTCCTGCGGGGCGCGTGCATTGCGACCGGCCATGACCACGCTGATCGTATAGGCGGTTTCCGGGCTGAGTCCGGCCATCACATTCGCGGCGGCATCGGGTGGCATGCGCGACAAGAACCCCGCGGCAAAAACGGCGTCCATGGTTTCGAACAGAGCAGCCGCATCCTTGGGTTTCATGCTCTGATACACATCGGTCAGCTGGGTCAGGTCATTCTCGGCGGCTTTCTCGGCAAACGTCACCGTTTCACGAAGGGAGTCTTCAGCCTCCTCCAGAAGCGTCAGCCGGGTTTCGATGGCCTGATCCGCGATTTTCAGTGCGTATTCGCGATCTTTGATGGCAGCTTCGCGCCGGTTCAGTTCATCCTCGCGGCGCAGCAATTCTGTCAAAATTAGCTGTAAATCCGCGGCGTCCGGGTCGGTATTGGTGGTCTTTTCCTGTGGGTTTGGCGCAGGTTCGTTGCCGCGGGCCAGCGCAGGCCCGGCCTCCAGCCCAATACGGATGATGGCGGACCCAATCATCAGCAACGAGATCACGGTTAGAACACCGCTACGCCCCCGCCGATCAACCGGTTTTGCCGGGCGTCGCCTCATGATCCGGCCCCATCCTGCACACGGGCGTGCCGGAAGAACATCAACCCTTCCGGTTTCTTGATGGGCTCCTCTAACGCTTCGAGCTTCGGATCGCTGTCCTCTGAATGCGCCTCTGCGTGTTCTTCAGGCTGCTCAGGCGCATCATGGCTTTCGACCGAGGGCTCTGTCGCGGGGTTTTCAGCTTCCACGGGGCTTTCCGGCGCGACGTCATGCATCGAGGCCATCATCAATTCGAGTCGCTTTGCCACGGTTTCAGCCCGCTCGGTCAGATCCCGTAGCGCGACGCCCGATTCATCCGATGCTTCTCGGGCTGTATCCAGAGATTTCCGCAGCTCATCGGCCTGTGTCGACAGCACCGAAACGGCACCGCCCACGCCTTTTTCCAGATCGGTAAAACGCCTCAGCCGCCGCGAAAGGACAAAGCAGTACAGCCCGGCCCCAATCGCACCTGCGACCAACAGAATATCGGCAATCAGCTCCAACTTCGCCTCCTAGTTCAACACAAATTCCATCACCAGAACGTCCCGCACCCGGCCTTCGCCGGTGACGATCCCGATGCGCCGCAGCAGGTGGCCCCGGATGCGCATCAGAGCCAGAGAATCCTCGAGATCGGACAACTCCACCGCCCGCAGATAGCCGTTCAGCACATCCATGATTCGAGGCTGCATCTTTTCCACGTCAGCGGCGTAGTCTGCGTTCACCTCAAGCTGAGCGTGAAATTTCAGATGCCGCGAATCGCCTGCATTGACCGAAACGATCACCGGTGGAAGATCGACGAATGCAACGTCAGGCAATGCCTTCACCGATGCGTCAATGTCTTTCATTTCCACCTGTTTCGCCTTCTCGTCACCACCGATGGGCAGCAGGCCGGACGCGGTTGAGAAATACCCTCCGGCCCCGCCCGCGACGGTCAGAATCATCCCAAGCACCAAACCCTTTTTCCCTGACTTCTTAGGGGCTTCCGCCTCATCTACAGCTGCGTCGGTCATTCCGTCCTCATCCATCCGTTCGGTCAGTGTCATAACCCGTCAGGGACTAACCGATTGTTAAGGGCAATCGTCCAAACAGGGGCTGAGCCGAACAGAATGTCGGTGAGTCGGAGGTGAGCGTGCAGCAGATCGGAACTGTCTGGGCAAGTTTGGACAGGCGCAAACAAATCATCGTGGCCGGCGCCGTTGCGCTGGTGTTTCTGGGCGTGCTGGCGATGTCGCGGATCGTGACTGCTCCGTCGATGACCCTGCTTTATGCGGGGCTCGAAAGCGGGGCCGCGGGGGATATTATACGCACGCTGGATCAGCGTGGCGTTGCATATGAGATCCGTGGCGGTTCGATTTACGTACCAGGTTCGCAGCGGGATGAGCTGCGCATGACTCTGGCCAGTGAAGGCCTGCCTGCGAACGGCAATCGCGGCTATGAGCTGCTGGATTCCCTCAGCGGGTTCGGCACCACGTCGCAGATGTTCGACGCCGCCTATTGGCGTGCAAAAGAGGGTGAGCTGGCCCGCACCATCGTCGGCAGCCCGCATGTCAGTCAGGCGCGCGTACATATTGCCAACGGCTCGACCAATCCGTTTCAGCGCAGTGTCGAGCCGACCGCCTCGGTCTATCTGGTGCCGTCTGGTGCGCAGATCACCGGCGATCAGGCCAAGGCGATCCGGTTTCTGGTGGCCTCGGCAGTCAGCGGTCTGATGCCCGAGAACGTCACGGTGATCGATTCAAACGGGGCCGTGATCGGGGCGCAGGAAACGGCTGTTGCCGCTGATACCGCAGATGACAAGGCGCGTGAGCTGCGCGACCGGGTCATGCGGCTGGTTGAGGCCCGTGTGGGTGCGGGCAATGCGGTGGTCGAGATCAGCGTGGATACGGTGACCGAAACCGAATCGATCCGGGAGCGTCGCTTTGATCCGAAAGGTCGCGTTGCGATCAGCACGGATATCGAAGAACGCTCGGACAGTGCCCGCAACCAATCCGCAGATGTGACCGTCGCGTCGAACCTGCCGGACGGCGATGGCGGCGGCGGTGACAAATCGAATTCGAACGCAACCCAGACCCGCGAGCGCGTGAATTACGAAGTGTCCGAGACCGAGCTTGAGGTGCATCGCGCACCGGGAGCGATAAAACGTCTGACCGTTGCCGTTCTGGTCAACGGCGCGCGCGAGGTCGGCACCGATGGCGCAGAGATATTTGTGCCGATGCCGCAGGCCGAACTGGACGCGCTGGAGGAACTGGTGGCCTCGGCCGTGGGTTTCGATCCCGAACGCGGCGATGTGATTACGTTGAAATCGCTCGATTTGCCGGTTGTTGAACCGCAAGGCACGCTGGTGTCGGCTTCAGTCTGGCAGAAGATCCATCTGGACGCGATGTCGCTGATCCAGATGGCGGTTCTGGCGTTGGTTTCGCTTGTCCTAGGTCTGTTCGTCATCCGGCCTATCCTGACGAAACCTGCAACTGCGGCGGCGCTATTGCCCGCGACTTCGACCTCCGAGGCTGACCCGGCATCTTACCTCACCGGAGAAATCGCCGACGGAAACACGCAGGAATTTGCACCTCTTGCCGATCCGGTGCAATCGCGTGTTCCCGCCATTGCCAACGGTCCGACTGAAGACCCGGTTGACCGGCTGCGCGCGATGATCGGCGACAAGCAGGAAGAAACGGTCGAGATCCTGCGCAGCTGGCTTGAGGAAAGCGAGGAGAAGGTGTGATGTCGATTGCCCATCTTCTTGAGGATTTCACCCTGCAAGCCGGTGGTGGTGCGGTGCATCTGCTGGATGAAGAAGCGCTCGAAGAACAGCGGCTTGCCGCATTCGAAAAAGGCTATGGCGCGGGATGGGAAGATGCTGTTCAGGCGCAGGAACGGGGTCGCGATCAGTTGAGTGCCGATCTGGCCTCCACCCTGTCTGATCTGTCCTTCACCTATCACGAGGCGCTGACACGCATGACGCTTTCACTGGAGCCGATGTTTCAAAGCCTTGTCGAAACCGTTTTGCCCGAGACGATCAAGCAGGGTTTCGCTCCGCGCCTTGCCGAACAACTGTCCGGAATGGCGCGGGAGCAGATCGGGCAGCCGATACTGCTGCGCGTGCCCGACGGAACCTTGGCCCAGATCGAAGCGGCATTGCCACAGGATCTGACCCCAGCACCGCAAGTTATCGAAGACCCCGCTCTGGAACCCGGCCAGGCCTATCTGCAAGTGGGCATCGCCCGGCAGCAGCTAGACTGCAGCGCCATGCTTGAGGCCATTGCCGAGGCGTTCGATGCATATCTGTTTGAAGCAAAAGAGGCTTTGTCAAATGAGTGATCCCCACCCCGCAAAAACCGAAAAAGCCAACCCGTTCGAGGCGGTGCCGATCGAAGTGACAGTCTCGGTCGGTCGCGCGCGTCCGTTGATCCGGGATTTGCTGAATATGGGTGAAAATGCAGTGCTGACGCTGGACAAACGGATCGAAGATCCGGTGGATCTCTATGTCGGGGACCAACTGGTCGCGCGCGGGCTACTGGAAGAGATGGAGGGCGAACAGGCCGGGCAATTGGCTGTGCGGTTGACCGAGATTTCGGATCTGCAGAACGGGATCGGGTAATGCGCCTGTCCATCTGGCTGGTGGTTCTGCTTTTGCCTACGGTGGCCGGTGCGCAGGAACTTTCCCTGTCACTGGGGGAGGGCGGGTCGATTTCTGCCCGAACCATCCAGTTGATCCTGTTGATCACGGTGCTGAGCCTCGCGCCGGGACTCGCGATCATGATCACCTGTTTTCCGTTTCTGATCACTGTGCTGGCGATCCTGCGGCAAGGGATCGGGTTGCAGCAATCGCCGCCCAATATGCTGATCGTCAGCCTCGCATTGTTTTTGACCTATTTCATCATGGAACCGGTTTTCACCGAAGCCTGGACCACCGGAATCCAGCCCATGGTGAACGAAACGCTGGATGTCGAACCGGCGCTTGAGCGTGCGTTGATCCCGTTTCGCAGTTTCATGGCAGCACGCCTTGATGCAGAGACGTTTCAGGCCATGGCCGCTTTGCGTCCCGAAGGTGCTACGATGCAATTGTCACCTGAAGCGCCGCTCTCGGTTCTGATGCCTTCATTCATGTTATCGGAGATCGCGAGGGCATTTCAAATCGGATTTCTGATTTTCCTGCCCTTCCTGATCATCGATCTGGTGGTTGCGGCGGTTCTGATGTCGATGGGGATGATGATGGTGCCACCCGCGACGGTTTCGCTCCCATTCAAACTGGCTTTTTTTGTGATTGCAGATGGCTGGGCCCTGATCGCCAGTGCTCTGGTGCGCAGTTATTTACCTTGATGTCAGTGTCGGGTGATCTGAAGTCGTGCGCGCAGCCCGTGATCCCCGGCTTCAAAGCTGAGCGTGCCTCCATGCTGCTCGGCCACGGTGCTGGCAATGGTCAGGCCCAGCCCGAACCCGTCCGATGACCCCGTGTTCGAGCCGCGTTGAAAGGGGGCCAACAGCGCCTCGATATCGGCGACGGACAAATCGGCTCCTTTGTCTTCGACGATGATCGTGGCGGTTTGTGCATCGGTTTCCAGCGTAACCTCGGCACGACGTCCGTATTTCAAGGCGTTGTCGATCAGATTGGTCAGTGCTCGTTTCAGCGAGATTGGCCGCCCCGTCACCAGAATCCGCCGTGTCTCAGGCAAGGAACCAAAGCCCCGGCGCGACATGAACACAGATGGCGCCCCTTCCAGCGCGACCGGATCAACGGTTTTGAGCGTGACCGGCAGGTTCATGTCCTGATAATCGGCCACCAAAGCCTCAACCAGCGAAGTCAGAGAGAGCTGGCGCGGTTCTTCAACGCTCAGCTCGGACCGCGTATAGGTCAGGACGCTTTCGATCATTCCCGTCATTTGATCCACGTCGGCTTCGAGCTTTTCGCGCAGTTCCACATCCGGGATCAGTGCCGCGCGCAGGCGCACGCGTGTGGCGGGTGTGCCCAGATCGTGACTGACACCCGACAGCACAATGGCGCGCTTTTCAAGCTGCGCGCGCTCGGCGTCGAGATGATCGTTTACAGCGGCAACGATATCACGCAGTTCATCCGGCCCATCCGCATCATAGCTCTGCGGCCCCCCACGGCGTTTCCGGTCGCGCAGGGCCTGGGCAAAACGCGTGAAACTGTCCGAGACGTTCCCGACCGAGGTCAGCAGCACCCCAAGCGCCACGATACCAAACAGAATGGCAGGCAGCCGCAGATCTGTGGGCGCTGCCCCGCAGCCCCAGATCTCGGTTCCGTCGACCTGCTGCCACGGCCCCCGTCCAAACTGGGCAATGAGTATGGGTTCGCTGCAGTAAGTGGCCAGCAGGCGGGTCAGGTTGCCCATCTTTTCGGGCCCTGTCTGATCGCTGCCCGAAACGATATCCGACACCGGATAGATCAGCCGATCCGACATCACCGCCAGCGTGAGTTCGCGCCCGCTCAGCGGGGCGGAGCTGTCGGTCAGGATGGACAGATTAGTGATAAAGCGGCGGCCAGCGGCAGCGGGCAGTTGCTGAAATTCGCCACGTTCGGCCAGTTCGGTCTCTTCAACGTCCAGCGGTGTGATCTTCAGCCCGGGGGGCGGGGCCACACCCGTACGAAGCTCTTCGTAAGCGGCGAACCCTGCCACAAAGGATTGGGTCAAGTAGCGGTTCCAGGCCTGGGCAGACGCAAACCACAGCCCTGCCGAGATCAGCCCGGCGGCAAAAGCCGACAAGGTCCAAATCCAACCGAGACTGCGCAGGCGCAGGGTCATGCGCTTTCATCCACCAAAACTTCGGCGGCAAAAACATACCCAACGCCCCGTTCGGTTCGCAGCATCTGCGGATCCTTCGGGTTCGCCTCGATCTTCGAGCGTAACCGTCCGACCAGCATATCGATGGCGCGGCCCTGCGCCTCGGGCTTGTCTGTTTCGCCTGTGACATCCAGCGCGGCAGCGATCTCATCCCGGGTCAGGGGGATATGCGGGTTGGCCAGCAGCACCTTCAAAAGTGCGGATTCCCGTTGCGAAAGCGCGACCTGAAACCCTTCGGGCGAGTGCACCTCGTCCCGTTTTCCATCATAAAGCCAGCCGTTGAACCGAAAGCTTTTGGTCCGGCGGCGATACACCAGTGACGGAGTACGCCGGGCACGCTGCATCACCGCGCGGACGCGGGCCAGCAGCAGCTGCGGGTTGAACGGTTTGGCGATATAATCATCGGCCCCGACCTCATACCCCGCCATCCGCTGATGATCTGCTGACAGGGCTGAAACCAGAATGATCGGCACATCCTGCTCAGCCCTCAGGCGGGCGCAGATTTCGACTCCGTTCTCATCGCCCAACATCACATCCAGCAAGATCAGGTCGATCCGACCCGCAGCCAGATGCGACCGGATTTCGTTTTCCGAACTGGCGGGCAGGGCGATGAACCCGTTCTGTTGCAGGAACTGGGTCATCATCGACCGCATCTCAGGGTCGTCATCCACCACCAAAAGTCGCGGAATGCTCACGCGGTTTCTCCTCCCAATTTCTGCTCCTCCGACATCATGCATTGTAACGAACGGAAACAGATTCAATGTCAACGTAACACGCTGTAACAAAAGCGGTGAAAATCTGGATCATGGCTGAGTTTTAGCACGGATTCCGCGTTGCCAGGTTCCAATCCGTTAGCGCTATATCGAGCATCGCTGCTTTTCGCAGTTACAAAGTTCTCTAGGGAGGAGACACAAAATGAAACGTTTTGCATTTGCCACCGTTTCGACACTGGCCGTTGCGGCCGCGTCGTCCGTTGTGGCCGAGCCGCAGGCCGAAGTTCTGCATTGGTGGACGTCGGGTGGCGAGGCCAAGTCGGTCGCCGTATTGCAGGAAGAGTTCGCCTCGAACGGCGGGACATGGACCGATATGCCGGTTGCTGGCGGCGGCGGTGATGCAGCGATGACCGCGCTACGCGCACGGGTTCTGGCCGGTAACGCGCCGACCGCTGTTCAGCTGAAAGGCCCTGCCATTCAGGAATGGTATGAAGAGGGCGTTCTGGCCGACATCTCGTCAGTGGCCGAGGCCGAGGGCTGGGCAGATGTGCTGCCCGCCTCGATTGCCGGTCACATGCAGTGTGAGGGCACATGGTGCGCCGCTCCGGTAAACGTACATCGCGTCGACTGGATCTGGGCCAATGCCGATGTTCTGGCCGCCAATGGCATCGAAATGCCGACCACATGGGATGAATTCAACGCCGCCGCTGACAAGCTGCAGGCCGCTGGGGTGATCCCGCTGGCTCATGGTGGTCAGGCATGGCAGGACGCGACCGTGTTCGAAACCGTGGTTCTGGGCATTGGTGGGCCTGAGTTCTTCCAGAAAGCACTGGTTGATCTGGACCCCGACGCGCTGACCTCGGACACCATGGTTCAGGTCTTTGACCAGATGCGCACCATGCGCGGATATGTGGACGAAAACTTCTCGGGCCGCGACTGGAACCTTGCAACCGCCATGGTCATGAACGGCGAAGCGGCGTTCCAGATCATGGGTGACTGGGCCAAGGGTGAATTCCTGGCGGCTGGCAAGAAGCCGGGTGAGGACTTCCTGTGTGCCTCGACCCCCGGTGACGGCTATCTGTATAACGTTGACAGTTTTGCCATGTTCGACGTGGACGGAGACGACAAGAAAGCCGGTCAGGACCTGCTGGCCAAGCTGATCGTTGCGCCGAACTTCCAGAAAGTGTTCAACCTGAACAAGGGCTCGATCCCCGCACGCACCGACGTGGCGCTGGATGACTTCGACATCTGCGCCAACCTGTCGGCCGAAGATATGGGTTCGACCTCGGACGCGGGTTCGCTGCTGCCGTCCTATGCCCATGGCATGGCGCTGCGCGGGTCGCAGTCCGGTGCGATTACGGATGTTGTGACCGCGCATTTCAACTCGGATATGTCGTCGGCTGACGCGGTTCAGCAACTGGCGGCCGCAGTGGCCAACAGCTACTGATCCAAATCGCTCTGCCCCCTATAGTGAGGGGCAGAGCACCTTTCCCCGGAGGAAAAAATGTCCGAATGGCTGGAAAACCACCTGCCCAAGGTGGTGCTGGCACCGTCGTTCATCGCCGTGTTGATCTTTGTCTACGGCTTTATCGGATGGACCGCATGGGTGTCGCTAACCCGATCGAAACTACTGCCGAAATACGAGATCAAGGGCTTCATCCAATACGAACGCCTGTTCGAGTCCCCGCGCTGGGATACGGCAATCAACAATCTGTATATCTTTGGCGCGTTGTTCATCGTGATCGCGATGGTGCTGGGTCTGCTGCTGGCCATCTTGCTGGATCAAAAGATTCGCGTCGAAGGGGCGATCCGCACGATCTACCTCTACCCCATGGCGCTGTCGATGATCGTCACCGGCACCGCGTGGAAGTGGATCCTGAATCCGGGTCTGGGCATTGAATCCATGGTGCAGGGCTGGGGCTTTACAAACTTCGAGTTCGACTGGCTGGTGAACCCCGATTACGCCATCTACACCATCGTGATGGCCGCGATCTGGCAAAGCTCGGGCTTCGTGATGGCGCTTTTCCTCGCTGGCCTTCGGTCGGTGGATGGTGAGATTATCAAGGCCGCGCAGGTCGATGGTATCCCCACATGGCGCATCTATACGGCGATCATCATCCCCTCGATGGCCCCAATCTTCCTGTCCGCCTTCATCGTGCTGGCGCACCTCGCGATCAAAAGCTTCGACCTTGTCATCGCCCTGACCGGCGGCGGTCCCGGCTACGCAACTGACCTGCCCGCCACCTACATGTACGCCATGGCGTTTTCGCGCGGCGATATCGGTCAGGCGGCGTCGTCCGCGATGATCATGATGCTGGTCGTCTTTGCCATCGTGGTTCCCTATCTTTACTCAGAGCTGAGGGCGAAAAATGACTGATCTGTCGATGCCCCAAACCGAAACCCGCACCCAAAGCGCCACTGGTAAGATTGCCCTGCGTTGGTTGCTTTATGTCCTGCTGGGCCTGTTCGCGCTGTATTACCTGATGCCGCTGTTCGTGATGTTGACCACATCGTTGAAAAGTCTTGAGGAAATCCGCACCGGCAGCCTGATCTCACTGCCCCGCGAGGTCAGCTTTGATGCCTGGAAGACCGCCTGGTCTGGCGCTTGTACCGGTATCCAGTGTGAGGGCTTGCGGCCCTATTTCTGGAACTCGGTCCTGATCGCGGTGCCTGCGGTGGCGATCTCGACCCTGCTGGGCGCGCTGAATGGTTATGTCGTGGCGCAGTGGCGGTTCAAAGGGGCCAATATCATCTTCTCGCTGATGCTGTTCGGCTGCTTCATCCCGTTCCAGGTGGTCCTGCTGCCGATGGCGCGCCTGCTGGGCATGATGGGGATCGCCGGGACCATTCCGGGCCTGATCTTTGTCCACGTGATCTACGGGCTGGGTTTCACCACGCTGTTCTTCCGCAACTACTATGTCACCATTCCGGCTGAGCTGACCAAGGCCGCCCGGGTTGATGGCGCAGGCTTCCTGCGGATTTTCTGGTCGATCTTCCTGCCTCTGTCGCTGCCGATCATCGTGGTGACCGTGATCTGGCAGTTCACGCAGATCTGGAATGACTTCCTGTTCGGCGTGTCGTTCAGCCAGGCGGGCACACAGCCCGTGACCGTGGCGCTCAACAATATCGTAAACTCCACCACCGGCGTCAAAGAGTACAACGTCGACATGGCTGCCGCGATCATCGCGGGGCTGCCGACGCTGCTCGTCTATGTCGTAGCCGGTAAGTATTTCATCCGCGGCCTGACCGCTGGCTCAGTGAAGGGATAAGACCCATGGCTCCCATCCTTGATATCAACAAACTCTACAAGAACTACGGCGCGACCGAGATTCTGAAGGACATCAACATCTCGATCGATCCGGGCGATTTCCTGGTGCTGGTCGGCCCCTCGGGCTGCGGTAAATCCACCCTGCTGAACTGTATCGCAGGGCTGGAGGAGATCACCGGCGGGACGCTCTCCATCGGCGGCAACGACATGACCCATGTCAGCCCCAAGGACCGCGACATTGCGATGGTGTTCCAGTCCTATGCGCTCTACCCGACGATGACCGTGGCCAAGAACATCACCTTCGGTATGAAGGTGCGCGGGGTCGATCAGGCCACGCAGGAGGCCAAGCTCAAAGAGGTTGCCTCGCTGCTGCAGATCGAGCCGCTGCTCAACCGCCGCCCCAGCCAGCTTTCGGGCGGGCAGCGTCAGCGGGTGGCCATGGGCCGGGCGCTGGTGCGTGACCCCAAGCTGTTCCTGTTCGATGAGCCGCTTTCGAACCTCGACGCCAAGCTGCGGGTCGAGATGCGGACCGAGATCAAGAAACTGCACCAGACGCTGGATGCCTCCATCGTTTACGTCACCCACGACCAGATCGAGGCGATGACACTGGCGACCAAGATTGTGGTTCTGAAAGGCGGTGTCGTGCAGCAGATCGGCACCCCGGCCGAGATCTACAACAACCCGGCCAACCTGTTTGTGGCCGATTTCATGGGCTCGCCCGCGATGAACCTGATCCCGGCGCAAGCATCGAATACCGGCGCGGGGACGCAAATCGCCATTGCGTGCCCATCGGGTGAGACACTGGTGCTCAACGACGCGCGCGAACTGTCCCTGCCGCAAGACGTCATCCTCGGCCTGCGTCCTGAGGACATCGCAGAGGCCGGCTTCCGCGCCGGGGCGGGCGTGCAAGAGGCGGCCTGCATGGTCGATATGGTCGAACCTGCGGGTGCGGATACCTATGTGGTCTCGGAGCTGGGAGGCAAACAGGTCACCGCGCGCCTGCACGCCGAAACCAGCGCTCAGGCCGGGCATATGCTGAACCTCGCGTTCGACATGAGCAAGGTTTCGTACTTCGCCAAAGAAACGGGCGAGCGATTGAACTGAGAACGGGCAGGTCCGCAGCGTGATTGCTGCGGGCCACGCCTGAATGACAGATTCTGGCTGTAAGAGAGGGATCATGCTAGGGTGTGCGCTCACCAAGGGAGGCGCACAATGTCCGACCCCTATTCCGATCTGGCAGCGCAAGATATCTCTGTTCAGGAACGTATCGCCGAGGCGATGGAGGCCCGGTGTCTCGAACCTGCGCAAAAAGAGATCAGAGGCACTTATCTGAGCGATCTGTGTGTCCCAGCTGGCGGTTTTGCGGTCGAGCTGGGCTCCGGAACTGGCCACGTCACGCATGAACTGCTGTTGGTGCCGGGAGTTGAGCGCGCGCTTGGGCTCGAACCTTCGCCGGTTATGGTGGAGCGTGCGCGGAACAGCTTTTCCAGCGAAAGCCGCCTTGTTTTTGAAACTGGCGACGCCAAAGCAACTGGCCTTGAGGACAATTCAGTAGACCTTGTTCTGGCGCACACTTTGCTGTGCCACGTGCCTGGCCCCGAGGATGTCATTTCGGAAGCATTTCGCATTTTGAAGCCCGGCGGCATATTTGCGATTTGCGATGGGGATTATGACACTGCAACTGCCCAGATCGCCGATTATGATCCGCTGGATCAGCTTGTCCGCTTCATGATCAATCAGAACGTGACCAGTCTTTGGATCATGCGCCAGATCGGTGGGTTGCTGACGCAAGCCGGGTTTGAACTGGGCCGCCGCCGAGGGCATGGCTATGTGGCGGAAGGCGAAGCGACATATTTTCTGACGGTCATTGACCGCGGCGCAGACCGCATGGCGGAAACCGGGTTGCTACAACCTGAAACAGCGCAGGCGTTGAAGTCCGAAGCAAAGGCGCGCGTCGATGCGAGCCGTTTTTTCGGCTACATGTCCTATGTCAGCCAGATCGCGCGCAAACCCGCTGCCTGAACATGAAAGCCGCCGCACGAACGGGTCGGGCGGCGGCCTGCGCAGAATAGCTACGCTTATCAGCTGGTCTTGTTCAAATCCTTGATCAGACGATTCAAATCACCGCCGCGCGCGTCCAACATGGCTCCGATCTCGGTGCGTTCGGTCAGTAGCAGGTTCACGCCTTCGATGAACATGTTGAAGAACTTGCCGCTGCCGGACTTGTCCGACACCAGGAAGGTTACCTCAAACGGAGAAGAGCCGCGCAGCTTGACCGAGGTGCGCACCTCGTAGCCTGCCTTGATCTTGCGGGCGTTGCGAACGGTGACCTCTCCGCCGATGAATTCGCGGAACCGGCGGCCGTATTTGCGCGAGATATAGCCCTGAAACGCGCGGGTGAACTGGCGCAGCTGGGCGGGCGAGGCGCTGCGGGCTTCGACACCCAGCGCATAGCGCGCCATGATTGGCACATCGCCATACTGAACAAAGATCTTCTCGAAATCGCGCAACATGGCGTTTTCGGATTTGCCCGAGGCGATCACCCGGTTGATGTCGGCGACCACCGAATTGACCAGTTGTGTGGCGCCCGCTTCGGTCAGCGCAAAGGCGGGCAGGGGCAGGGTCATCACCGTCAGCCCGGTCAGGGCAGTGGCGACAAACTGGCGTCGGTTCATCAGATTATTCGGCATAGGGGTCCTCGTAGGGGTCTAGGAAGGGGTCCCTGACAGGGTCGGTCCCGGTGTTTGCATAGGGATCGTCATACAGCCCGAGATAGGCGTCCTCATCGTCTCGTGCCAGTTCAAAACGACGATTTTGAAGATAGATTGTGCGGGCCTGCGCGTAACTGTCTGCACTTTCATAGAGAATCGAGTCGACCGTATCCGAGAAACGTCCACGATCCCCCATGCGCCGCACGACCTCGGCATAGACGCCCAGATTGTCCGCCGGGCGGGTGGGGCTGAAATTGATCGGGTTCGAGAACAGATTCACAATCACACCCACCGCATCGCGGGTGGTAGACGGGCCGTAGAAGGGCAGTTCGACATAGGCACCCTCGCCGAAGCCCCAGACATGCAGCGTCTCGCCGAAATCGGTATCGACGGGTGGCAGGTTCAGCTCATCCGCCGGGGCCGACAGGCCAAATCCGCCCACGGTCATGTTGATCACAAATCGCAGCAAAGCGTTGCCCATCTGTTTGGGGTTGCCCTGCAGAAGATAGTCAACTGCTTGACCCGGAAGGGAAATATTCTCGGCAAAGGTGCTGAAGCTTGTGACCATCGGGTCGGGCACGATCTTCACATACCCTTTCGAGGCCGGGCGAAACAGGAACCGGTCCACGCCCAGGTTGAACTTGTGAATGCCGCGGTTGGCGTTTTCGTAAGGGTCGAAAATCTCACCCCGGGCGGCGGCGTCCTGTGGCTGCGATGCGCAGGCGGACAAAGCCGTCAGGACGGCCAGAATGATCAGGTGCTTCAGGCGAATAGGGCTCGGCACGGTCTTCGTTACTCCAAAAATTGCCCGGTGGTGCTGCCGGGCCTTCAATCAATACGGCCTTTGCGGTCTCGGTGGTGCAATTGGTCTCACATAGACCTTTCGCAGGGAATTTGAAACAACAACTCGCGTTTACCCCAGCCGATAGGTCGGGGTAAAGTGACACGATATCAACACATCCTGAATAAGTGGAGAGGTGCCCAGATCGCGGGCAATCGGAAAAAAGCCGCTTTCCCGCTTTCCGAAGATGCGTTTCCCGGTTAGCGTCCGCCCGAGTCAAAATCTTGGAGACCCAATTCATGAGCATCGCAGCAAAACTGGACAGCCTTGGCATCACCCTGCCTGACGCACCCGCCCCGGCAGCCAATTACGTGCCTTTCGTGCGGATCGGCAACATTGTCTATATCTCGGGTCAGATCTCGAAAAATGAGGGTCTGATCACCGGCAAGCTGGGCGATGACATGGATGTCGAAGCGGGCGCAGCTGCCGCCAAGGTCTGCGCCATCAACCTGCTGGCTCAGGTCAAGGCGGCCTGCGGCGGGAATATCGACAAACTGGTGCGTGTGATCAAGCTGACCGGTTTCGTGAACTCCACCGCCGATTTCACCGCGCAGCCGCAGGTCATCAACGGTGCCTCTGATTTCCTGGTCGAGGCGTTGGGAGAGGCGGGCCGCCACTCGCGTTCCGCTGTCAGCGCGGCTTCGCTGCCGCTTGGCGTAGCGGTCGAAATCGAAGGCATCTTCGAGGTTCAATGACCCCACCTCTGCCCTCGGAATTCCTGCGACGCCCGATCGCGCATCGGGCGTTGCACGATGTTTCGGATCAGCGGCCCGAAAACAGCCGGGCCGCGATTCGTGCAGCGATTGAGGCCGGATACGGGATCGAGATTGATCTGCAGTTGACCTCGGATGGTCGCGCGATGGTGTTTCATGATTACGACCTGAAACGCCTGACCGGCCAGTCCGGCCCGATTCAGCAGATCACCGCCGCGCGGGCGCAGGCTCTGCCTCTGCTGCACTCGGATGGCGAAGGCATTCCGACCTTGGACGAAGTGCTTGATCTGGTCGCAGGCCGCGTGCCCCTGCTGATTGAGCTCAAAGATCAGGATGGTGCGATGGGCACGAATATAGGCGCGCTCGAAACGGATGCGGTGCGCGCGATGGAAGGCTACGACGGCCCAGTGGCGCTGATGTCGTTCAACCCCAACTCGGTCGCCGAGCTGGCGCAGATTGCGCCCGAATTGCCACGCGGCATCGTCACCTGTTCCTATGACCCGAAGGTCGAGCTGCTGCCCGCCAAGGTCTGTGATCATCTGCGCACGATCCCGGATTTCGACCGGGTCAAGGCCAGTTTCATCAGCCATGAAGCCGACGACCTGAACCGCCCCCGTGTCGCTGAGATCAAGGCGCAGGGCGTGCCGATCCTGTGCTGGACCGTCCGCTCGCACGATCAAGAGGCAGAGACCCGCAAGGTTGCCGATAATGTGACCTTCGAGGGATATTTGGCCGCGCATCCGGGTTGAACCGCGACCCGTCCGTCACAGATAAAGATCTAGGCGCGGAGGGCACATGGATCAGGCACAGATCGAGGTTCGGGTTATGACATCGCTCTCGCAGATTGCCGCGAGCGACTGGGACAGTTGCGCCTGCCCCGAGACGGCCGAGGGGGGGCGACCCCTTGATCCGTTCACCACGCACCGGTTTCTTTTGGCCCTGGAAGAAAGCGGCTCGATCGGGCGCGGCTCGGGCTGGCAGCCGCAATTCCTGACCGCCTATCTGGATGGGATGTTGATTGGCGCAGCGCCTATGTACGCAAAATCGCATTCTCAGGGCGAATATATCTTCGATCATAGCTGGGCCCATGCCTATGAGAGCGCGGGCGGGCAGTATTACCCGAAACTGCAGATCGCCGTGCCGTTCACGCCCGCAACGGGCCGACGCTTTCTGGTCCGGCCCGGTTATGACGCCATCGGCATGTCGGCGCTGGTGCAGGGGGCGGTGCAGCTGGCCGCCGAAAACCGCGTCTCTTCCCTGCATGCCACCTTCTGTACCGAGGCAGAGGCTCTGGCCGGTGAACAAATGGGCCTCATGGTCCGGCATTCGCAGCAGTTTCACTGGCTCAATGACAATTATGCGGATTTCGACGGGTTTCTGGCCGCGCTGTCGTCGCGCAAGCGCAAGAATATCCGCAAGGAACGTGCGCAGGCCTGCGATTTTGGGGGCCAGATTCGCACGATCTCAGGGGGTGATCTGCGCCCCGAGCATTGGGACGCGTTCTGGCGGTTTTATCAGGATACCGGAGCCCGCAAGTGGGGTGCGCCGTATCTGACACGGCAATTCTTTGATATCGCTCAGGAAACCATGGCCGACGATATGGCCTTGGTGCTGGCTGAACGCAATGGCTACCCCGTCGCCGGCGCGTTGAACTTCATCGGACGGGAAACGCTCTATGGCCGCTATTGGGGATGTGTCGAGCATCACCCCTGCCTGCATTTCGAACTGTGCTATTATAGGGCGATCGACTTCGCCATTGCTGAAGGGCTGGCCCGGGTCGAAGCCGGGGCGCAGGGCGAGCACAAGTTGGCACGCGGTTATCTGCCAACCCGCACGCATAGCTTGCATTGGGTCGGTGATCCGGGCTTTGCTGATGCCGTACAGAAATATCTGGACGCCGAGGCCCACGCAGTGGGAGAAGAGATCGAGATTCTGACGGATTACGGCCCGTTCAGGAAATCGAACCCGGAGGAACAGCAATGACCGAACTTCTGTCTACCGAGACCCGCGGCCCGCTGCTGGACCCGCTGTTCAGGAATGGCTGGACCATGGTCGAGGACCGCGATGCAATCACCAAGACGTTTATCTTCGAAGATTTCGTGCACGCATTCGGCTGGATGACCCAGGTCGCGATCTTTGCCGAGAAGTGGAACCATCATCCGGAATGGTCCAATGTCTACCGCACGGTCGAGGTGACCCTGTCCACCCACGACGTAGGCGGCCTTTCGGCGCTGGACGCCAAGCTGGCGCGAAAAATGGACAGCCTGATCTAAGCGCCTCAGCCCCGGTCGGACTGCGACCCTGTGCCCCCGGCCAGCAAGGCGGCGGTGCCGAGTTCTCTGAACTCGGAAACCGTCACTGTGCCATCGGTGACATCGATATTACCGGGAATGCGGATCGTGCGACTGCCGATTGACCGGACGCTGCGGGCCGCCGGATTGATATCCAGACAGCGCGTTTCATAACAGGTCAGACCGCTGGTATTGATCTGGATGCGCGCCTGCCCGTCAGGGCCGGTGACAACCGGAGATTGTGGCACATCACAGGCCGCCAGAACCGCCATCGCCCCGATACCGACCCAAATACGCATGACACTCTCCCGCTTTTTCAAAGCCGGGTGTCAGTCCAACCGGCCATTGCCATCCTGATCCGCCGCCTCGAAATCGCGCTGCATTTGCGTGGCGTACTCAGCTTTGGAAATAAGGCTGTCGCCGTCGCGGTCAACCGCCTGAAACTGTTTGAGATCCAGAAACGGTTTGGCTTCACTCAGACCCAGAGTGCCGTTCTTGTCTTCGTCCATCGCCTGAAAGGCATAGTCCGAGAAGGCGTTGAACTCGTCCTGCGACAGGAAGCCGTCATGGTTGGTGTCGATGTTCTTCAACTCGGCCTCATTCAGTTCCGAGACGCTCTGAGCCCCTGCAGTCCCGGCCAGGGTCAGAGCAGTGATTACAATCAATATATGTTTCATCTTGGACCCTCTCAGCATGCATAGCGCTGGCCGGAAACGCCGCCAGCAGCGGCACCTGCCGCGGTCAGGATGGCTTTGCCCGACCCGCCGCCGAACTGATTGCCAATCGCACCACCAATCAGCGCGCCGCCCAGCGTGCCGCTGAGACACGCAATCTCATGCTGCCGGGCTGCCTGTTGCTGTGGGGTGGGGGCCGGGCCGCAGGCGGCAAGCGCGCCCGTTCCGGCAAGAAGTAGGGTGAGTAATTTCAAACGCATCAATCAACTCCCAAGCTATATGCGCCAAGTATTGGCGCATCGGGACGTTGCATCAAGTTAATTGCGCTTTATGTGGCCCCGGCCGGACCGAGGCCTTGATGGGTCAGATCACCTCAAGCAGGCCTTCGCCTGCCGAGATTTCGCAAGTGCCGGGGCTTTCTTCCAGGTTGAGGGCGACGACTTTGCCGTCCTCAACCAGCATTGCATAACGTTTTGATCGCGCGATCAGGCCCACAGGCGGGGCGTCGAAATCCATGCCGATGGCCTTGGTGAACTCGGACGCCGCGTCTGCCAGCATGGTCAACCCGGCCGCTGTTGCGCCGGTGCTTTCTCCCCAGGCGCCCATTACGAATGGGTCGTTGACCGAGATGCAGATGATTTCCTCCACACCTTTGGCATCGAACTGGTCTTTGGTCCGCATGAAGCTTGGTACGTGCGCGGTTGTGCAGGTTCCGGTAAACGCACCGGGTACAGCAAAGATCACAACCTTGCGCCCTTTGGTCTTATCTGAAATCCGAACCTCTTCAGGGCCTTCGGCACCCATCTGGATCAGCGTGGCCTCGGGCAGCATGTCACCTGTTGCAATCATTTTTACGCTCCTGTCATTTGGATTTGCAGAGTCGGGCTTTGCCGCAATATAGGTGGTCGAAAGAAAGAGACCATGGATATTCTGCAGGGTGGGCACAACATGAGCCATATCGTCGTGATCGGGGCAGGGCAGGCCGGTGCTTCTTTGGTAGCACGGCTGCGCAAGGACGGATTTGAGGGCGACATCACCCTGATCGGAGCCGAGCCGCATCTGCCCTATCAGCGCCCACCTCTGTCCAAGGCGTATCTGCTGGGCGAGATGGAACTGGAACGCCTGTTCCTGCGGCCTGAGAGCTTCTATGCCGACAACAACATCACCCTGCGTCTGGGTCAGCGCGTCACGGCGATTGATCCGCGGGCCAAGACTGTAATGGTTGGCGATGAAGTCATCGCATATGACGAACTGGCGCTGACCACCGGGTCCGACCCGCGCCGCCTGCCCTCGGCCATCGGGGGCGATCTTCAGGGCGTCCACGTGGTGCGCGACCTGGCCCATATCGACGAGATGGAGCCTCGCGTGACCGAAGGCGCACGCGCGCTGATCGTCGGTGGCGGTTATATCGGGCTTGAGGCCGCAGCGGTTTGCGCCAAGCGCGGGGTTAAGGTGACTCTGGTCGAGATGGCCGAGCGCATCCTGCAGCGCGTCGCCGCGAAAGAGACCAGCGACTATTTCCGCGCGTTGCACAGCGAATACGGTGCAGATATTCGTGAGGGCGTCGGGTTGGATCGTCTGGTTGGTGAAAACGGCAAGGTGACGGGTGCCGTTCTGACCGACGGCACCGAATTGCAGGTGGATTTCGTCGTGGTTGGCGTCGGCATTGCGCCGTCAACGCAACTAGCTGAACTGGCGGGGCTGGAATTGGACAATGGCATCAAGACCGACGCCCATGGCCGCACCTCGGATCCGTCGATCTGGGCGGCGGGCGATTGCGCCTCGTTCCCGCATGGCGAAGGTCGTATCCGTCTGGAAAGCGTGCCCAACGCCATTGATCAGGCTGAGATTGTGGCCCAGAACATGCTGGGCGCGGCTAAGGATTACACCGCAACGCCGTGGTTCTGGTCGGATCAGTATGACGTCAAGCTGCAGATCGCCGGGCTGAACACGGGCTACGACCGCGTTGTGACTCGCAAGGGTGAAGGCGCGACGGTGTCCTTCTGGTATTACAACGGTGATCAGCTGATTGCGGTGGACGCGATGAACGACCCACGCGCCTATATGGTTGGCAAACGCCTGATCGATGCGGGCAAGACCGCTGATCCGGCGGTTGTGGCTGACCCGGATGCGGACCTGAAACCGTTGCTCAAAGCGTGAGGATCATCGCCGGAGATTTCCGGGGCCGGGCGCTTGCTTCGGTCGGCAAAGGCGATGCGGGCGCGCATCTGCGCCCCACCACCGACCGGGTGCGGGAAAGCCTGTTCAACGTCCTGACCCATCAGATCGACTTTGAGGGTTTGCATGTGCTCGACCTGTTTGCAGGAACCGGAGCGCTGGGGCTGGAAGCATTGTCGCGCGGTGCGGCCCATGTCACCTTCGTCGATGACGGGCGGGTCGCGCAGGGTCTGATCCGAAAGAATATCGACCTGACCGGAAGCCCAGGCCAGACCACGCTGATCCGCCGCGATGCGACCCGACTTGGTGAAAATCCGGGCACGGCCTGCGATCTGGTCTTCCTCGATCCACCCTATGGCAAATCTCTGGGCCAAAAGGCGCTGGCCACAGCCCTGCAAGGCGGCTGGCTGGCCGATGACGCCCTGATCGTGTGGGAGGAAAACGCCCCCATGACTGCGCCCGAGGGCTTCTCGCTGCACGATACGCGGAAATATGGCGACACGCATATTTCATTGATGTGGCGCATAGGGGGCTGAGATGCACGATCTGGTCATCTTCGATTGCGACGGCGTTCTGGTGGATAGCGAAGTCCGGTCCAATCAGGTCATCGTCGATAATCTCGCAGGGTATGACCTGCATCTGTCTCTCGCCGAATGCATGTCCCTGTTTGTTGGCGGCACCATGACCGGTGTGCGTGATAAGGCGCGCAACCTCGGCGCGGATTTGCCGGATGACTGGGTCGATCAGATCTATGCTGAAACCTATGAGGCGCTGCGAGCAGGTACGCCGCTGGTCACAGGCATTCCGGAGCTGCTGGCGCAACTGGATGCGCAGGGCCTTCCATATTGTGTCGCCTCGAATGGCAGCCCCGACAAAATGCAAATCACGTTGGGTCAGAACGGGCTGTGGGAGCGGTTCAGCAAGGTCAGTTTCTCGGCCCACGTGCTGGGAACCGGCAAACCGGATCCGACGCTGTTCCTGACCGCTGCGCAGCATTTCAATGCCAAATCCCCGGTTGTCATCGAAGACAGCGAAAACGGTGTCAACGCAGCCATCCGGGCCAATATGCGTTGCCTTGCCTATGCAGCCCACGATGACGGCGCGCGGTTGGCTGCACTTGGGGCCGAGGTTTTTACGGACATGTCACAAGTGCCGGGGCTTTTGGGACTCTGAGTGCGAAACGTGTTATGGTCGCGCCATGGACCGCGCCATCACACCTCCGCTCTGGGCTTTCTCGACAGACAGCGACACCACGACCGGACCGCCGCCCAAGCCGATGCGCGCGCCGGTATTCATCCACGACGCGGTCATCCCCTGGCGGGATGAAACCTTGCTGCTGAAGCTGTTACGCGATCAGGCCGAAGATCAGGACGAATAAGTCGGGTGGTATTTCCCGCCTGGTGACAGGGTGAAAATCTCAACCCCGTCTGCGGTCACACCCACCGAATGCTCGAACTGCGCCGACAGCGACTTGTCGCGGGTCACGGCAGTCCAGTCATCGGACAGAGTCTTGGTTTCGGGGCGTCCCAGATTGACCATCGGCTCGATGGTAAAGAACATGCCCTCTTCCAGAACCGCGCCGGTGCCCGGACGGCCATAATGCAGAACATTCGGCGGCGCGTGGAACACCCGGCCCAGCCCGTGGCCGCAGAAATCGCGGACAACGCTCATCCGGTGCGCCTCGACATAGGCCTGAATGGCGTGGCCGATATCACCGAACGTATTGCCCGGCTTGACCATCTCGATGCCCTTGAACAGCGCGTCATGGGTCACCTGGATCAGACGTTCCGCCTTGCGCGGCAGTTTCCCGGCCACATACATGCGCGAGGTGTCGCCGAACCAGCCATCGACGATGACGGTGACGTCGATATTTAGGATATCGCCATCCTTCAGCTTTTTCTCACCCGGGATGCCGTGGCAGACCACATGATTCACGCTGATGCAGCTGGCGTGCTGATAGCCCTTGTAGCCGATCGTCGCCGAGGTCGCGCCTGCGTCCTCGACCATCTGGGTGATCAGCCCATCAATTGCGCCTGTGGTCTGACCCACAAACACATGCTCTGCGATGTCATCCAAAATCCGCGCAGCCAAGGCCCCTGCCGCGTGCATCCCGGCAAAGTCCCCCTGTTCATAGATGCGGATACCGTCTTTGGTCAGACGGCCACGATGCTCTTTCATCGACGCCAAGCTCCAAATATCTCGCGCAGCACTCTATTTACGATGCTTGTGCAGAAAGTTCCAGAGGTCTCAGCGTCACATGATTGATGCATCGGGCGTGATCATATGTGGACCCCCCCGCATCTATGATCTAGCACAGGGTGAACCAGAACATATGTGAAATGACGGAAGGGCAGGCAAATGCCGAAAGTGGACCAGCTGCGGGCTGAGATTGCCAGCATAACCGACCTGCTCAAGAAAGGTCGGCCCGACCGGGCTTTGAAACGGGCAACCAAGGCGGCCAAGAAATGGCCAAAGGTGGCGGCGCTTCCCCGGTTGGCGGGTCTTTGCGCGGTTCAGCAGCAAAACCCGAAAATGGCGCAGACTTATTTCCAGCGCGCCTGGCGAATGGACCCCGGTAATGCGGACCTGATTCAGAACTACGGGCTGAGCCTGATTCAGGCCGGCGACTCGGCGGATGCGGTGCGGTTCATCGACAAGATCGCGGCGCGGGCACCTCTGACGCCACAACAGCAGTTTCTGCGGGCCATGGCGTTGCTGCGCGAACATCAGGGTGAACAGGCGCTGATCGCGATTGACGAGGTTATCGCGGGGCAACCCAACCATCTGGAGGCGCACTGCCTCAAAGCGGATATCCTGGATGAGCTTCACCGGTGGGAAGACGCCATTGGCGCGCTCACCACCCTGACCGAAGAACACCCGAAGTTCCACTTTGGCCATTTGCGCCTGACCCGATCGCTGGTCGGTGTCGGGCGACTGGACGAGGCGCTGGAGCGCGCGCGCATTGCCTTCAAGCTGACCCCTTCTGATCGTGAAACGCTCGAATTGATGACCACGCTGCCGGGGCTTACGGCGGATGATCTGTCCTCGCTCAAGGTGCAGATTTCGTTGCTGATCAAGCAACAGCCCACGGCAAATCCGCAGGGTGACGCAATGGTGCAGTTTGCGGCTGCGACGCTGGCCCGCAAGGACAAGAACCAAGCGTCCGAGCTGCAGCATCTGGATCAGGCTCACCGCCTGCTGAGTGAGGGCTTCCAAGGATGGGAGGAGCGTAGCGCGCAGGCTTTCCATAAGCGTCTCGCTGCGCCTCTGCCCGCCGCTGCCCCCGGCCCGCGCCCGGATGTACCACGTCCGATTTTCGTGGTCGGTCTTCCGCGGTCTGGCACAACGCTGGTCGAGCGGATCTTGTCCGCGCATTCCGGCGTTCAGGGGTTGGGCGAACTTGCAAGCGTTGATAACTGGGCCAGAAAATCCAGCCCGTCAGACTTGAAAAAGGCTGATACCCTTGCACAATTCTACGTCGACCATTTACCTGAGCTGAGCACGGGTCTGACGGCTTTTGTAGACAAGGCGCCCGGGAACTATGCCTATCTCGGGGCCATCGCGCAGGCCTTTCCGGATGCGCTGATCCTGAATGTCGCCCGCGACCCCCGGGACATTGCCCTGTCGATGTGGCGTGCCCATTTCGGGGCTGGTGGATTGTATTTCACGCATGATTTCAAATGGATGGCAGCCGAGGCCAACCGGTATCGCCGCTATATCGACCACTGGCAGAACCTGTTACCGGGGCGCATCCACACCATCCGCTACGAGACGCTTGTCAGCGACCTGGAGACCTCTGTTTCCGAGCTTGCGGCGCTTTGCGATCTGCCGTTCGAAGAGGCGATGTTGTCACCGCAAAGCTCGACAGATGCCGTCAGAACCGCCAGCGAGCTGCAGGTCAGGCAAGCGGTCACGACATCTTCGGTTGGACGTTGGCGAACGGTCGGAGACCATTTTGCCCCCTTCATAGGTGCGCTCGATGTCGAGCTATGGCCCGAGCTTGCGACCGATCCCTGATCAAGTCTCATGAATTGTGGCCGCCGACATGGGGCGCAGAAATGTGCCGACGCTCGGATGCGCAAACGCCCCGAGGTCGCGGTCAAACGGTTCACCTATGCCGGAGCGGCCAGGCTCTGCGCGGGGTCAACCCAGACCCCTTCCGGTGTGATCCGGGTGCCGACAATCAGGCGTTCAACGCCTGTTGCGGCTTCGTATGCGGCGGCATAGGCCGGGTCGATATCCGCAGCCAGCGCAAATCGGTCGCAATCGGTGCGTTGCACCAGATACAGCATCACCGCCCGGTGTCCCTGCGCCGCCATCATCGCCAACTCACCCAGATGTTTGGTGCCCCGTGCGGTGACACTGTCGGGGAATTCGGCCAGACCGGGTTGGCGCGAGAGGGTGACGCTTTTGACCTCGACATAAGCATCGGGCAGGCCCGGCTGGGTCAGCAGAAAGTCGATCCGGCTGTTTTCGCCGTATTTGACCTCGGGGCGCACGGTTTCATAGGCTGTCAGTTCGGGGATTTTCCGCGCCATCAAAGCCGCGCGTAATGCCTTGTTCGGGACAGAAGTATCGACCCCGGTGAAATGCCCGTTCTCATGATCGACCAGCCGCCAGCCGTATTTCAGCTTTTTCTTCGGGTCGTCATTGGGTTCCAGCCAGATTTTCTCACCCGGTTCCGCCAGACCCATCATTGATCCGGGATTGGCGCAATGGGCCGTGACCTCTCGCCCGTCCTCCAACGTGCAATCGGCGAGAAAGCGTTTATAGCGGCGGATCAGGCGGGCGGGGACAAGGGGGGTTTCAAATCGCATGGCCAAGGGCCTATACCTGCCCTAACGGTCGATCAAGAGGGAGGGCGCGCCATGGCCAATCCAACCGCTGCAATGCTTGTGATCGGGGATGAGATCCTCTCGGGCCGCACCCGCGACGCCAACATGCATTACCTTGCTGGCGAACTGACCAAACAGGGCATCGACCT
This sequence comes from Ruegeria sp. CF4, assembly GCF_056537345.1. Classification (NCBI taxonomy): domain Bacteria; kingdom Pseudomonadati; phylum Pseudomonadota; class Alphaproteobacteria; order Rhodobacterales; family Roseobacteraceae; genus Ruegeria; species Ruegeria sp. CF4. The sequence goes on from NZ_JBQFRJ010000010.1 coordinate 73,628, forward strand.
GAAAGAGGTGCGGATCGTCAGCGACGACGCCCTGGCGATCGAGACTGCGGTCAAGGCTCTGTCCGAAACCTATGACAATGTCTTTACCAGCGGCGGCATCGGTCCGACCCATGACGATATCACTGCCGATTGCATCGCGCGCGCCTTTGGGGCGCATATCGATATCCGCGCCGATGCCCGCGCATTGCTTGAGGCGCATTACGACAAATCGGGGTTGGAACTGAACGCGGCCCGGCTGCGGATGGCGCGTATCCCCGATGGCGCTGCCTTGATCGACAACCCGGTTTCGACCGCGCCGGGGTTCACGCTTGGAAATGTGCATGTGATGGCCGGGGTCCCATCGGTCTTTCGCGCCATGGTCGCCAGCGTGCTGCCTGCGCTGACCGGCGGCAGCCCGCTCTTGTCCCAGACCCTGCGCGTGGATCGCGGCGAGGGTGACATCGCGGCAACGTTGGCCGTGCTGGCCGAGGATTTCGACGATCTCTCGATCGGCTGCTATCCGTTTCAGATCAACGGCGTCTTTGGGGCCAATGTCGTGGTGCGCGGCATCGAAGGCGGGCGCATCGACGCCGCCATCACCCGTCTCGCAAAAGAGCTTGAGCTTTGAGCGTCAACTGGTCTGAAGTCGTTGACGGCACATGGCCCGCCGCCGGGTTTGAAACGCTGGGGCCGTTCAGATTGCGCAAGGGGCAGGGTGGCGGCTCACGCGTGTCCGCGGCCAGCCTTGTCGGCGATATGACGGACGCAGATATCGACGCCGCCGAGGCCGCGATGCAGGCCATGGGCCAGAAACGGATCTTTTGCCTCCGGCCGGGGGATGAGGCGCTGGACGCACAGCTTGCCGCGCGTGGCTACGATATCCTCGACCCGGTCAACATCTATACCTGCCCGGCAGAACAGCTGACCGCTACTCCGATCCCACGCGTGACCGTGTTCAACATCTGGGAACCACTGGCGATCATGCGCGAGATCTGGGCGCAGGGCGGGATCGGGCCAGAGCGTCTGGCCATCATGCACCGGGCGCCGGGGCCGAAGACGGGCCTCTTGATGCGCCACAGCGATCAGCCTGCGGGGACCGGCTTTGTTGCGATCCATGAAGGCGTCGCCATGGTGCACGCGCTGGAAATCCTGCCGGACCATCGCCGTCAGGGCATGGGGGGATGGGCCATGCGTGCTGCGGCTTTCTGGGCGCTGGACAATGGCGCCGAGACCCTTAGCGTGATTTGCACAAAGGCGAATGCGGGGGCCAACGGGCTCTACCACGCGCTGGGGATGGAGATCGCCGGAGAATATCACTACCGGCATTACGTTTGAGGAGAGTGAAGTGACCACGCAGGACCTGCCCACCGCCCTGAATCTGGCTCAGATGGACCCTCTGCCACCAGAGACGCAGAAGTATTTTGATATCTGTGTCGAAAAGCTGGGCATGGTGCCCAATGTGTTGCGGGCCTATGCGTTCGACGTCGAAAAGCTGAGTGCATTCACGGCGATGTATAACGATCTGATGCTGGCCGAGAGTGGCTTGTCCAAATTGGAGCGTGAGATGATCGCGGTTGTCGTCTCGTCCATCAACAAATGTTTCTATTGCCTCGTGGCCCATGGCGCGGCGGTGCGACAGCTTTCCGGCGATCCACAATTGGGTGAGATGCTGGTGATGAACTACCTCGTCGCACCATTGGATGACCGCCAGCGCGCGATGCTCGATTTCGCCGCCAAAATGACCTCGGCCAGCACTACGATCGAAGAACCCGATCGCCAGCGTCTGCGCGATGCAGGGTTCAGCGACCGGGATATCTGGGACATCGCCAATGTGGCCGGTTTCTTCAACATGACCAACCGCGTGGCCAGCGCCACCGCGATGGTCCCGAACCCCGAGTATCACGCCCAGTTCCGATGATCCGCTGCCTCTCTCTATTCTTTGTCCTTCTGGCGGGAACCGCCTTCGCGCAGGAGCTTGTCCTGCCCAGCAGCGCCCGTCAAATCAGTGAACGGATCAGCTCGCTCGACAGCTATGATCTGCCCACTGGCGTGTTTGCCGATGGCGCGGTGCCCGTGCAAACGGTCGAGGGGCGGGTGGAGCGCCTGACATGGCGCTTGCAGGCCGGGTCCAGCACGACGCTACAGATCCTCGCCCCGCTGCGCGATCAGCTGCAGGCGCAGGGCTATGACATCACCTTCGAATGCGAGGCGCGCAATTGCGGCGGCTTCGATTTTCGCTTTGGCACCGAGGTCGTGCCGACCCCTGACATGTATGTGGCGATCCACGATTATCGTTTTCTTTCCGCCACCAAGGGTGACGACGCGCTGAGCCTGTTGGTCAGCCGTAATGAGCCCGACGGCTATGTGCAGATGATCCGCGTGACGCCTGTCGGAACCCAGCCTGCGCCACCTTTGGTGATCGAGGAAGCTGCCGACAGTACGACCGGTCTGTTGAGTGAGCTCAGCCAGAACGGTCACGTGATCCTTGACGATCTGCATTTCCGGACCGGCGAGGTTGCATTGGGCGAGGGGCCTTTTACCTCGCTGAGCCTGCTTGCGGACTATCTGACCGACAATCCGCAGGTCCGTCTGGCGTTGGTCGGGCACACCGATGATACCGGCGCGCTGCAGGCCAATATTACGGTCAGCATGAAGCGTGCCGACGCGGTTCGGTCCCGCCTGATCGAGGCGCACGGCATCGCCGCCGACCGGATCGAGGCAGAGGGCGCGGGTTATCTCGCCCCCATCACCTCGAATGCGACACCCGAGGGGCGCGACATCAACCGCCGGGTCGAGGCCGTATTGCTGATCAACTGATCCCTGAAACAAAAAAAGACCCGCGCTTTTCAGCACGGGCCACCGAGGTACTTCAGGGAGAATTCTACCAGTCCATCGCGCCTTTTTCAGCATAGGCGTCGACAAGAAAATCAATGAATGCCCGAACCTTGGGCTGGGTGAAGCGGCCTGGCGGGTAAACAGCATAGATGCCCTGAACCTCATCCGGCAGTGACGGCATGGCGTCCACAACCTCACCCGATTTCAGCGCGTCAGCATAGAGATAGCTGGGCAGATGTGCGATCCCCAGCCCCGAAATGGCGGCATTCAGCAGCGATTGCCCGTCATTCACGCTCAGCCAGCCAGCTGTGCGCACTTGACGCTTTTCACCCGACGGCGCGGTCAGTTTCCAGACACTGCCCGAAGACTGGCTGGAATAATGCAGCAGCTTGTGTTCGTTCAGATCGTCGATCTTTTGCGGGCGGCCGAACTGTTCGATATATTTCGGCGATGCGACCAGACGTTTGACCGTCTCGGTCAGTTTACGGGCGCGCAGGGTGCTGTCCTCCAGCTCTCCGATACGCACGGCCACATCAAACCCTTCCGAAATCAGTTCCACATAGCGGTTGTTGAGCACCATATTCACAGTGATCTCGGGATAGGCAGACAGGAAATCCGACAGTACCGGCGACAGATGATTGACGCCGAAATCCGTTGCCACACTGATCCGCAACAGACCAGAGGGCGCCGATTGCATCGAGGTCACCAGCGCATCCGCTTCGCCCGCGTCATTCAGAACGCGACGGGCGCGGTCATAATAGGCCAGTCCAATCTCGGTCGGTGATACACGGCGTGTGGTGCGGTTCAGCAGCCTCGCACCCAGCCGCGCCTCAAGGCTCGACACGTGTTTGGAAACGGCCGATTTGGAGATGCCCATTTTTTTGGCCGCGTCGGTGAAACCCCCTTGGTCCACCACGTTGGAAAAGGCCTCCATTTCGGTCAGTCGATCCATTCTCGTTCCCCAGGTCTTCTGTTCGTTGTCTCTTTATTGCGATCAATCTGGGCGAGAACTGGGCAGACATGGGATAATATCAGGGTTTTGAATCGGATCGTTTGCGACTGGGAAACGCCGAAATGGGCAGGAGCCAACCTGTGGGTTTATGCGCAAATCCCCGATTTCTGGACTTTTTCCCAATCGTGCTATGATCAGGATGGCATTTTTGTGACCAAGGAGGAGAGTATGAAAGCCTATTTCACAGCCGCCATCCTGAGTCTTGCAGCAACCCTTTCCTGGGCCGCGGGTGAGACGCCCGCGAACCCCGATGCGAAGGTCTATTTCGTCAACCTGTCTGACGGGGATACGGTGCAATCACCCGTCACGATTGTATTCGGCCTCAGCGGTATGGGCGTCGCGCCAGCCGGAACCGAGGCTGAAAACACCGGCCACCACCACTTGTTGATTGATCGCCCTCCGCTGGGGCAGGGCGAGGACGGTGCGGATGAGCTGGCTTACGGCCTGCCCGCCGATGAAAACCACATGCATTTCGGCGGCGGCCAGACCGAGGTGACATTGGACATGGAGCCCGGCGCACACACGCTGCAGCTGGTTCTGGGCGATGCGGGCCACGTGCCCCACGCAACGCCAATCATGTCCGAAGTGATCACGATCAACGTCGAGTAGGCGTCTCGCGCTCTACCCGATGCCGGTTATGCGGCGATGGGCAGCAGGAACACGCCACGGGCAAGGTCGGAGTCCAGACGGTCGTTCGAATACCATTGCTTCAGCACGGATTTGGACATCAGATCCGGGTTGGCCGATACAAAATCCTCAAAACCGGCGGCCTGAGTGCCGGCCATACGCTCGGCAATCAGGCTCATGAACGCGTATGTGATCGTCAGATTGAATTTCATCGGGGCACCGGCCTTGGCGGCCAGCGTCCGAATGCCTTTAGCGTATGTCGCCGCCGCATCGATGAAGTCATATTTGCGCAACAGATCATAGGCCACCCGTACATGTTCTGCATGACCGAAGGTACTGTTGTCGATGGAATGTGCTTCAACTGCGCGGGTGATGTCGGCGCATTGGCCTGAGTCATTCATTCTGTATCCTCCTTGAAGTTGTGGCTGTCCTCGGCGGTCCATTCCAGTTCGTAAACGCTTTTTAGCTGTTTGATTTTCTCAAGCGTTTCTTCGGAAAACGGTGGTTTGTTTTCAAAACTGTGCAGCGCAATGCCCTCAACCAGATCACCAAGAGACATGTCCAGCGACTCCGCCAGCCCTTTGAGGACTTTCAGCAGCCGCTTTTCGATTCGAATTCCAGTCTGGGTGCGTTCAATCTTTTTACTCATATGGTACATATGTACATAGACAACATCAGAGTCAACTGCGCAAAAAAGGCCGCTTCCTGAGAAGCGACCTCCGAGAGCGAAGCGCTCTAGTGCTGCCTTTACATCAAAACGTCGCCGCCAGCCGCGTGCCCTGATTGATCGCGCGTTTCGCGTCCAGTTCGGCGGCCACATCCGCGCCGCCGATCACGTGACAGGCGATCCCGCGTTCGCTCAGTTCATCGGCCAGCGACCGGTCCGAGACCTGTCCGGCGCAGAGCACTATCGTATCTGCCGCAATCACCGTCGGATCGTCGCGGGTTTCGCCAAAGCTGACATGCAGGCCGTCCTCATCGATGCGTTCGTAATTCACGCCGCCCACGAAATTGACGTCCTTCATCTTGAGCGTCGCCCGGTGAATCCAGCCCGTCGTCTTGCCCAGCCCTTTGCCGTGCCGCTGTGCCTTGCGCTGCAACAACGTGACCTGGCGGGCCGGGGCCGCAGGTTGCGGTCCCTCCGGTGCCAGGCCCGAACGGTGTGCCTCGGGGTCGGTCACGCCCCATTCCCTCATCCACAGCGGCAGGTCGGTGGCGGGGCTGTGCCCGTCCTCCAGCAGGAACTCGGACACGTCAAAACCAATCCCGCCCGCGCCGATCACGGCGACGGATTTGCCAACCTCGGCCTTGCCGCGCAGCACGTCGATATAGCTGAGGACTGAGTCGCGCTCCTGCCCTGGAATCTGCGGATCGCGTGGGGTGACACCGGTGGCGATGACCACTTCGTCAAAGCCGGTCAGATCATCGGCACCGACCTCGCGGTTCAGTTCAACGGTCACACCCAGATCGTCCATCATGGTGCGATACCAGTCGACCAGTCCCCAGAACTCCTCTTTCCCCGGCACCTGCTTGGCCATGTTCAACTGGCCGCCAATCTCAGCGGCGCGGTCGAACAGGGTGACAGCATGGCCGCGCTGGGCCGCTGTCATCGCAGTGGACAGACCAGCCGGACCGGCACCCACGATGGCCACGGTCTTGGGCGCCTCGGCCTTGCCGATCACCAGCTCCGTCTCATGACAGGCGCGTGGGTTCACCAAACACGAGGTCAGTTTGCCCCCGAACGTATGATCCAGACAGGCCTGATTGCAGGCAATGCATGGCGCGATCTTCGCAGCCTCGCCCGCAATCGCCTTGTTGACGAAATCCGCATCCGCCAGCATGGGCCGCGCCAGCGAAACCATATCGGCGCATCCGGTCGACAGAACCTCTTCGGCCACTTCCGGCGTATTGATCCGGTTCGAGGTGATCACCGGGATCGAAACTTTGCCCATCAGCTTCTTCGTCACCCATGCGAACGCCGCGCGAGGCACGGAGGTTGCGATGGTCGGTATCCGCGCCTCGTGCCAGCCGATGCCGGTGTTGATGATCGTCGCCCCGGCCCGCTCGATCCGCTGCGCCAGCTCCACCACTTCCTCATGGGTCGAGCCATTGGGCACCAGATCGATCATCGACAGGCGATAGATGATGATGAAATCGGTGCCCACGGCTTCGCGTGTACGTTGCACAACTTCGATAGGCAGGCGCATCCGGTTTTCATAGGACCCGCCCCAGCGATCCTCACGCTTGTTGGTATGGTTCACCAGGAACTGGTTCAGGAAATACCCCTCGGACCCCATGATCTCGACCCCGTCATAGCCCGCCCGCTGCGCCAGAACAGCGGCGTTGACGATGTCGGCGATCTGCTTCTCGATCCCGTCCTCGTCCAACTCATGCGGCGGGAAGGGCGAGATCGGAGATTTCACCGGGCTCGGCGCCACGCATTTCGGCCCATAGGCATAGCGCCCCGCGTGCAGAATCTGCATCGCGATCTTGCCACCGGCCCCATGCACACGGTCGGTCACGATGGAATGGTTCGCCACATCCTTCTCGGTGGTCATCATTGACGCCCCCGGCAGCACCGAGCCCTCAAGGTTCGGACCAATCCCGCCCGTCACCATCAGCGCCACACCCCCACGTGCCCGGTCGGCATAGAACTCGGCCACCCGGTTCCAGTCGCCGGTCTCTTCCAGCCCGGTATGCATCGACCCCATCAGCACCCGGTTTTTCAGAGTGGTAAAGCCCAGATCCAGCGGGGCCAGCATGTTTGGGTACGCGGTCATGGCGAAACTCTCCCTCCCGATTTCGAGGGCTAGATTGACCTCCGCGTCATCTTTGTCACGCGAAACCTAACGTCATTCCCTTTGCCTTCGGCGCGCCAGTTGCTAGAGACGCTGCAAAGCTTGTTCACGAGGCCGCACATGACCCCTGATGAGATCGCCAAACTGCCCTATCGCCCTTGTGTCGGGCTGATGCTGATGAATGCCGAAGGCAAGATATTCGTCGGTATGCGCAATGACGGCCCTAAAGACGCGTGGCAGATGCCACAGGGTGGTGTGGACAACGGCGAAGACCCGCGCGACGCGGCCCTGCGCGAGCTTTGGGAAGAAACCGGCGTGACCGCCGATCTGGTCGATATCATCGCCGAGACCGACGGCTGGCTGCCCTATGATCTGCCCCACGATATCGTGCCGAAAATCTGGAAAGGCCGCTATCGCGGGCAAGAGCAGAAATGGTACCTGATGCGCTTCACCGGTCGTGACGATCAGATCAATATCGCCACCGATCACCCCGAGTTCACCCAATGGAAATGGCAGGACCCCGTGCGCCTGACTGCCGAAATCGTGCCCTTCAAGCGCGAAGTCTATGAACAGGTGGTCGCGGCGTTTGCAGAGCACCTGCGCTGATCACCTCAACCTCATGACCTGACAACTTGCCGTGAGTGGCGTAGCGCTGGGCCACATGCCTCCCTAGCCTCTGAGGCATGAAGGACAGCGCAGATCACCAAATTTCAAACGCCATCGGAACAGCCCCCGCAGGTCGCCGATTTCATGGGGCCGACCGCCGCGCGCCGCTGCGAGACGGGCTCTGGTCCGCTGGCGAATACGGACCCGGCCAGACGGCGGGGCGGTTCTATCCCATCGCCTGCGTCGCGCTTGAGGTGACTCAGCGCTGCAACCTCGATTGCACGCTCTGTTACCTCTCGGACCGGGCCGAGATGACCTATGACCCCCCGCTTTCGGTCCTGTTCGCGCGGCTGGCGACGATCCACAGCCACTATGGCCCCGGTGTTTCGGTCCAGCTGACGGGTGGCGACCCGACCCTGCGCAAGATCGAAGACCTTGAGGCGCTGTGCCGCGAGATCAGCCGTCTGGGTATGCGCTCCTGCCTGATGACCAATGGCATCCGCGCCAGCCGGGCCGCTCTGACACGGTTGGCGGCGGCGGGGCTGGATGATGTGGCCTTTCACGTCGACCTGACGCAGGAACGTCGGGGGTTCGAAACCGAGGTCGAACTCAACACGGTGCGCAGCGCCTATATCCGTCGGGCCGAGGGGCTGGGTCTGCGCATCCTGTTCAACACCACCGTGTTCGAGGGAAATTTTGCCGAACTGCCCGCGCTCGCACGGTTCCTTCGCGACCAACCCGAGGTTGCCTTCGTGTCCTTCCAGATGCAGGCCGATACCGGGCGTGGCGTACTGCGTGAACGGCCCGACATGATCACGCAGGACAGTGTTATGAGTGCCGTGGAAGAGGGCTACGAGACCCCCTTGCATTTTGGCGCCGCCGCAGTGGGTCATGCGAAATGCAACCGCTATGCCAGCGTGTTCACGGCGGGTGGCAAGGCCCGGTCGACCTTGTCCAATCACCGCCTCGTGCATCGCGTGATCGACGCGCTGGAACAGCAGGACCGGTCCGAGGACGGGCATCTGGACATCCACGACAGCGTGCGGCGCCTGGCACTGCGTCGGCCCTTGCTGGCCTTGCGCGCCGCGGCGCATCTGGTGGAATGCGTGCTGCGTCTTGGAACCGGTTTGCTGCGGGGTCCTGTGCGACGGCAGGCGGTGTTCATCCATAACTTCATGGCGGCTGACGCGCTGGAGGAGGATCGCTGCGCCTCCTGCGTCTTCATGGTCGCCACCGCCAATGGCCCGCTGTCGATGTGCGCCCACAACGCACAACGCGATCTGCATCTTGCGGCCCCCGACCGGATTGACGGTGAGGACGGTCCGCGCTGGTGGAACGCCGCCGCGCAAGATCTGTCCAAAGGCCCCGATTTGCCCGATTTGAACGACCCCGCGCTTGCGCCGATGAAAAAGCTCAAAGGACAGCTGAGGGCGCAACGCGCCAACCGGAAGGCCGCCTCATGAGAAACCTGCTTATCCTGCTGCTGCTTCCTCTGCTGGCCGCCTGCGCCAGCGTCGAACGTCTCGCCTTGCCCGCCGCCGCGCCGCTTGAGAACACGGCCCTGACCCGCACCGCGCTGCCACCCGGTGAGCGTGTCGACCATCGCGACTGGAGCACCTTTCTGAACCGCTATGTTATGACCGATGCGCAGGGTGTGAACCGCGTGACCTACGCGCAGGTCACCGAGGCGGACAAGGCGCGGTTGGACCGGTACCTGAGTGATCTGCAAAAGGTTGACCCGGCAGCGCTGACCCGTGATCAGCAACTCGTTTACTGGATCAATCTGTATAACGCTCTGACGGTTGATCTGATCCTTGAAAACTATCCCGTCGCCTCGATCCGGGACATCACGGATGGCGCGTTTTCCTTTGGGCCATGGGATCGGCCTCTGGCGTTGGTGCAAGGGCAGACGTTGACGCTGAACGAAATCGAACATCGCATCATCCGCCCCACATTCGATGAGCCGCGCATCCACTATGCTCTGAACTGCGCCGCCGTAGGATGCCCCAATCTGATGGACCGTGCGTGGCAGGCAGAGACACTGGAGCGGGACTTCGCAGCGGCCGAACGCGCCTATGTCAACGACCCGCGCGGCGTGCGGTATGACGCCCGCGGACGGCTGATCCTGTCCAAGATTTACATCTGGTTCCGCGAGGATTTCGGGCCGAACGAGAAGGCGGTGATCGCCTATCTCGAAACGGCGGCGGAGCCCGAGTTACGGGCGCGATTGCAGGAGACGCCGCGCGTGAGTGCCTATGAATACGACTGGGCACTGAACAACGCTGCGGTGGGTTCCTAAAGGCGCGACTCAGCGTTCTAGAGCAGTCCTTCGGCGCGCAGCAGTTCCTGCATATTCGCTTCCGGCCTCGGGCCGATATGGCTGATCACTTCACGCGCGCAGACATTGCCGATCCGGGCGCAGGTCTCGTAATCGCGGCCCGTGGCCATGCCGAACAGGAACCCGGCGGCGAACTGATCGCCCGCGCCAGTGGCATCCACGGGCACCACTTTTTCAACCGGCACGTCAACGCGCTGGCCGTCATACAGCACCGTCACGCCATCGCCCGAGCGGGTGCATACGATCAAAGGGCAGATCTCAGCCGTTTTGGCCAGCGCTTCCTCCAGATCGTCGGTTTCGAACAGCGACTTGATCTCTTCCTCATTGCCGATCACGAAATCCAGCTCATTTTCGATCAGCAGCAGGAAATCGACCCGGTGACGTTCCACGCAGAACGGATCCGAAATGGCGATCCCCGCCTTGCCGCCACCCTTGTGACAGGCGCGCGCGGCCTCTAGGAATGCGGCCTTGCCCTTTTCCTTGTCGAACAGATAGCCCTCAAGGAACATGATCTGGCTGCCGCCTGCGACGTCACTGGACACATCCTCGGACGACAGTTCCGAGGAAATCCCCAGATAGGTGTTCATCGACCGCTCGCCATCGGGTGATACAAAGATCATCGAGCGTGAGGTCGGCAGCTCACCGCCCGGCACCGGCGGGTTGACGAAATCCACCCCGTCTTCGTTCATCGCATCCGCATAGAACCGGCCCAAGGCGTCATCATGCACCCGTCCGATGAACGCGGAATCCAAACCCAGCGCACCTGCACCGGCAATCGTGTTGGCCACCGAGCCGCCCGGCGTCTGCACCCGACTTTCCATCGAAGCATAGAGCAGCTCACCCCGCTCCTGCTCGATCAGCTGCATGATGCCCTTTTCGATGCCCATCAGCTCCAGAAAACTGTCATCGGCCTGGGAAATCACATCCACAACGGCATTTCCGATGCCGGTGAGCTGGTAGGTCTTCATTGGGTCTTGTCCTCGAATTGACAGAGATCACGGATGATGCAGGTCGGGCATTGCGGCTTGCGCGCCTTGCAATGGTACCGGCCATGCAGGATCAGCCAGTGATGCGCATGGAGTTGAAAGTCAGCAGGAATATTGTCCTCGATGGCGCGTTCAACCGCGTCCACGTCTTTGCCGGGGCAGATGCCGGTGCGATTGCCGACACGAAAGATATGCGTATCCACCGCTTGCGCCGGTTGCCGCCACCACATGTTCAGAACCACATTGGCGGTTTTGCGGCCCACCCCGGGCAGCGACTGCAGCGCTGCGCGTGAATTGGGTACCTCGCCGCCATACTCCTCGACCAGAATACGGCTGAGCTTGATCACGTTCTTGGCCTTCTGGCGGAACAGGCCGATGGTCTTGATATGTTCGATCAGCCCCTCTTCGCCCAGATCCAGCATCTTCTGCGGCGTGTCGGCGATCTTGAACAGTTCGCGCGTGGCCTTGTTGACGCCCGCATCGGTCGCCTGCGCCGACAGCGCCACGGCGACGACCAGAGTATAGACGTTCACATGCTCCAACTCGCCCTTGGGTTCGGGGTCGGCGTCCTGAAAACGCGTAAAGATCTCGCGGATCGTGTGATAATCGAGTTGCTTTGCCATCCGCGCCTTAATGCCGCCCGCCGGGCCGTGACACAAGCCCAAAGCCAATGCGCAAGTTCCGGGTCGCTTGGGCGTGGCCCGCGCGTTATGGTTTAACCCAGAGAATGAGGTGAGACCCATGAACATCCAGACACCGGAAAGCGGATATCACTACAACGTCATGCGACGCGCGATCGAGCTGATTGATCAGGGCGGGGAAACACTCAGCCTCGAAGAACTTGCCCGCCAGATGGACATGAGCCCCGCGCATTTTCAGCGCCTGTTCTCGCGCTGGACCGGGGTTTCGCCGAAACGCTACCAGCAATACCTGACACTTGGCCACGCCAAGGCGCTGCTGCGGGAACGCTTCACCACTTTGGAGACCGCCCATAACGTGGGCCTCTCCGGCAGCGGGCGACTGCACGATCTGTTCCTGAAATGGGAATCCATGAGCCCCGGCGAATACGCCCGCAGAGGCGCAGGGCTGACCATCTATTGGGGCTGGTTCGAAAGCCCCTTTGGCCCGGCACTGGTCATGGGCACCGACAAGGGCATCTGCGGCATGGCTTTCGGCGCTGAGACCGGCGAAGAAGACGCGATGGACGACATGCTCTCCCGCTGGCCGCAGGCAGAGTTTATCGAAGACCCGATGCGCCTGCGCCCCTGGGTTCTAAGCGCTTTTGGCGCCGCCAGTGAAAAGTTGGAGCCGACACCCTTGTACCTGATCGGCTCGCCCTTGCAGATCAAGGTGTGGGAGGCGCTGATGCATATCCCCTCGGGCCAGGTCACAACTTATTCCGAGATTGCTGAGCGGGTCGGCTCACCGCAAGCCGTGCGTGCGGTCGGGACAGCCGTCGGGCGCAACCCGGTAAGCTGGCTGATCCCTTGCCATCGCGCCCTGCGTAAATCGGGGGGCTTGGGCGGCTATCACTGGGGTTTGCCAGTGAAGCGCGCCATGCTGGCGTATGAAGCCGCTCAGGCGGATGCCTGAGAAACAGAGCGAGGCACCCTTGGGTGCCTCACAATTGGATCACAACGGGCCGCGACTACTCTGCCGCCCAGCCGCCGACGGCCTTGACCTCAAGGAAGTCTTCCAGCCCGAAAACACCACCTTCGCGCCCGTTTCCGGACTGCTTCATGCCGCCAAAGGGTGAGCCTGCGCTGCGCGATTGCCCGTTCATCTCAACCATGCCCGAGCGCAACGCCCGCGCCATACGGTTGGCGCGGTCGCCATCCTGCGTCTGGACATAGTTGGTCAGCCCGTAAAGCGTGTCATTGGCGATCTCGACAGCTTCTTCCTCGGTATCGAACGGGATCATGGTCAGAACCGGGCCAAAGATCTCCTCGCGCGCGATGGTCATCTGGTTGTTGGCATCGGCAAAGACCGTGGGCCGCACATAGTAACCCTTGTTCAGACCTTCGGGCCGACCGGTGCCACCTGCAACCAGCCGTGCGCCCTCATCGATGCCCTTCTGGATCAGGTCCTGGATCTTGGTCCATTGTACCTCATTCACAACGGGGCCAATATGACGGCCTTCCTCTGTGGCCGGGCCAACCGCGACCTTGTTGGCCACCTCGGCAGCGGTCTCAACCGCTTGGTCATAGATCGGGCGCTGCACCAGCATACGGCTTGGCGCGTTACAGCTTTGACCGGTGTTGTTCATCATGTGCAGAACACCACGCTTCACGGCCTTCTCATCCGCATCCGCAAAGACCACATTGGCACCTTTGCCACCCAGCTCAAGATGCACTTTCTTCAGCGTGTCCGCGGCATTTTTCGAAATCGCCGTGCCTGCGCGGGTTGAGCCGGTGAAGCTGACCATATCGACATCCGGGTGACCCGAAAGCCGTGATCCCACGCCAACGCCGTCGCCGTTCACAAGGTTGAACACACCAGCCGGGAATCCAGCCTCATCCATCATCTCGGCAAAGATCATTGCGTTCAGCGGGCTTTGTTCCGACGGTTTCAGCACCATCGTACACCCGGCAATCGCCGCCGCACCGACCTTGAGCGTGATCTGGTTCATCGGCCAGTTCCACGGCGTGATCAGGGCGGCCACGCCGACGGCTTCATAGATGATCCGGTCGTTTGGCGCGTGATCGCCCAGCGGACGCTCGAAGGGGAACGCCTTGGCCGCGCGGATGAAGTTCTTCAGATGCCAGATCCCGGCCCCGACCTGCTGCGTGCGCGACATATCGATGGGCGCGCCCATTTCATGTGACATGGCCTGCGCCAGATCCTCGGTACGGGTGCTGTAGACCTCGACCAGCTTCTCGACCAGCGCGATGCGTTCTTCAACCGGAGTTGCCATCCAGCCGGGCAGGGCGGCCTTGGCTGCGGCAACGGCGGCATCCGTATCGGCGGTACCGCCCAGCGAGATCACCGCGCAGGGTTCTTCCGTCGAAGGGTCGATAACCTGAAAATCGTTGGGCTCGGCCGGTGCAGTCCACTGGCCATTGATATAGAAATCACGTTTTTCGATCATTGAGCGTGCCTCCGCAATAAAAGAAATCGACCGCTTGGTCGGTTATTAGCACTTTGTCACTGCATGTTTCCCGGGGCAAGTAGAAAGCTATATAGATTTGCGGCACCGGCTGAAATGACGCTGGGTCAGGAATGAAAGGTTTAACCCGGCGGCAAAGTGATTAAGTTGACAGCAACCGAGTCGATAAACACAAACAGAGGAGACGCCCCATGGGTTTACGCATCAATGATACGGTCCCGAATTTCACGGCAGAAACGGATCAGGGAACCATTCAGTTCCACGACTGGATCGGCGACAACTGGGCGATCCTGTTCTCGCATCCCAAGGATTTCACCCCTGTCTGCACCACCGAATTTTCTGCCGTTGCGCAGCTGAACGACGAATGGGCGGCCCGCAATACCAAGGTGATCGGCGTATCGGTTGATGGTGTCGAAGACCACAAGAAGTGGAAGAAAGACATCGAAGAGTATGGCAAGGCCAATCCCGGTTTTCCGATCATCGCCGATGACGGGCTCGCGGTATCCAAAGCCTTCGACATGCTGCCCGCCGAAGCCTACCTGCCCGATGGTCGCACTCCTGCTGACAGTGCCACTGTGCGCTCGGTCTTTATCATCGGGCCGGACAAGCAGTTGAAACTGTCGATGACCTATCCGATGACCGTGGGCCGCAACTTTGCCGAAATCCTGCGCGCGCTGGACGGGTTGCAGATGTCGGCCAAGGGCGTTGCGACGCCTGCGAACTGGGTTCCGGGTGAAGACGTAATCATCCCGCCTGCGGTTTCCAACGAAGAAGCCAAAGAGAAGTTCGGCGAGTTCGAGACGATCTTTCCGTATCTGCGCAAGACCAAAGCACCGGCCTGAGTTGAAGACTGGTCAGGGGGGCTGTCTGCCACCCATCGCGCCTGAGGGCGCGATCCCCCCCGAGGATATTTCTGGCCAGATGAAGCTGGGGACTAGGATCTGTTTGTGGTTTTGGTCTGCGACATGAGCTGGCTTATGGCTTCGCCGGGCATTGCGTCCCGCGCGTAGTCGAAGGTTCCCGAAAGGCGGACTTCTTGCGCAGCGCGCATCAGCGCCCCGAATGCAGCGCGTGCGAAAGACCCGCCGACGCTGATGCGTTTCACACCGGCATCGGCCAGTTCAGCGACGCTGTATCCCGGGCCGCTCAATCCCATCACCACATTCACGGGTTTGTCCACTTCGTGGCAGACCGTTCGGATCGCTTCGATATCGGGCAGGCCCGGGGCGTAGAGCACATCTGCTCCGGCCTCGGAAAATGCCTGTAGGCGGCGGATTGTATCGGTGAGATCGGGGTTGCCGCAGATGAAATTCTCGGCGCGGGCGGTCAGCAGGAAATCTTGCCCCGATGCCGCCTCTGCCGCAGCGCGGATACGATCGATGGCCTGTGCGAACTCATAGATGGGGGTGCCGGGGTCGCCCGTGGCATCTTCGATCGATCCGCCGACAAGGCCGGCGGCGCAGGCCTTTACGACCGTCTCGGCGCAGATGTCGGAGGTTGCGCCAAACCCATCTTCGAGGTCTGCCGATACCGGCAACTCGGTCGCCGCAGTGATTTCGGTGGCATTGATCAGAATCTCCTGCCTGCTCAGGCCTGCGAAGGAATCACGCTTGCCTTTCGAGAAAGCGTAACCCGCGCTGGTGGTGGCCAATGCTTCGAATCCAAGGCTTGTCAGCAGCCGGGCCGACCCGGCATCCCATGGGTTAGGCATGACAAAGGCGGTGTCTCGTTCATGCAGCGCCTTGAAATGCTGGTATTTCTCGCTTCGGTTCATAGCTGTGACCCCGCGTGTAGAAGAAGATAGGGTCAGCATAGCGAAAAGGAACATAAAGTGAACAGTTGTGCTCCGGCCACAGCATAAAAAAAGACCCCGGCCTGAACCGGGGTCTTTCGTTTCTGGAAAGCGAGGGCAGATTACTCTGCGTCTTCTTTCTTTTCTTTCTTCTCGGGCACGATCTCTTCGCCGGTTTCCTGATCGACAACTTTCATCGATAGGCGCACCTTGCCGCGATCGTCAAAGCCCAGCAGCTTGACCTTCACTTCCTGACCTTCCTTCAGAACATCCGACGGATGGTTCAGGCGGCGGTTTTCGATCTGGGACACGTGGACCAGACCGTCGCGCTTGCCAAAGAAGTTCACGAAGGCACCGAAGTCGACGATCTTGACCACTTTACCGGTGTAGATCTGACCTTCTTCCGGCTCAGCAACGATCGAGTGGATCATCTCGTAAGCCTTCTTGATCGACTCCCCATCAGGCGAGGCGATCTTGATGACGCCGTCGTCGTTGATGTCGACCTTGGCACCCGAGGTCTCGACGATCTCGCGGATGACCTTACCGCCCGAGCCGATCACTTCGCGGATCTTGTCGGTCGGGATGTTCATAGTCTCGATGCGCGGGGCGTGGACCGAGAATTCGTTGGTCTCGGACAGGGCTTTGCCCATCTCACCCAGAATGTGCATCCGGCCGTCCTTGGCTTGCGCCAGGGCTTTCTCCATGATCTCGGGCGTGATGCCAGCAACCTTGATGTCCATCTGCAGCGAGGTGATGCCGTTTTCGGTACCAGCCACTTTGAAGTCCATGTCGCCAAGGTGGTCTTCGTCACCCAGAATGTCCGACAGGATGGCGTATTCGCCGTCATCTTCCAGGATCAGGCCCATGGCCACACCCGCTACCGGTGCTTTCAGCGGAACGCCCGCATCCATCATCGACAGCGAACCGCCGCAGACCGATGCCATCGAGGACGAGCCGTTGGATTCTGTGATCTCGGACACGATGCGGATCGTGTAGGGGAAGTCGGTCGCCGCAGGCAGAACCGCCTGCAGGGCGCGCCATGCCAGCTTACCGTGGCCGATCTCACGACGGCCGGGGCCACCCACGCGACCAACTTCACCAACCGAATAGGGAGGGAAGTTGTAATGCAGCAGGAAGTTCGATTTGAAGTTGCCGTGCAGCGCGTCGATGAACTGTTCGTCATCACCAGTGCCCAGCGTGGTCACGGCAAGCGCCTGTGTTTCACCACGGGTGAACAGGGCGGAACCGTGGGTCCGCGGCAGCATCGAAGTTTCTGCAACGATCGAACGGATATCGGTGGTCGAACGACCGTCGATCCGCTTGCCGCCTTTGACGACGTCGCCGCGCAGAATGCCAGCTTCCAGCTTCTTCATTGCAGAACCGAGGTTGCCGTCTTCCAGCTGCTCTTCGGTCAGCGCTTCCTTGATCGCTTCACGGGCAGCGGCAACAGCGGCGGTACGCTCCTGCTTGTCGGTGATCGCGAAGGCGGCGCGCATCTGCTCTTCACCGGCAGCTGAAACAGCGGCAGACAGCTCCGAGTAGTCGGGGGCAACGAATTCGAACGGCTCTTTCGCGGCTTCTTCGGCCAGCGAGATGATCAGGTCGATGACCGGCTGAATCTGCTCATGCGCAAAGTTCACCGCGCCCAGCATTTCCGCCTCGGACAGTTCGTACGCTTCCGATTCCACCATCATCACGGCGTCTTTGGTACCGGCAACAACCAGGTCCAGACGCTGTTCAGGGTTCAGGCGCAGGTCCTGCATGTCGTCGACGGTCGGGTTCAGAACGTATTCGCCATCCTCGAAACCAACGCGGGCACCAGCGATCGGACCCATGAACGGCGCGCCGGAAATGGTCAGAGCGGCGGAGGCCGCGATCATCGCAACGATGTCGGGATCGTTGACCAGATCGTGGCTCAGCACGGTGCACATCACCAGAACTTCGTTCTTGAAGCCGTCAACGAACAGCGGGCGGATCGGACGGTCGATCAGACGCGCGGTCAGCGTCTCTTTCTCCGTCGGGCGCGCCTCGCGCTTGAAGAAGCCACCCGGAACCTTACCGGCGGCATAGTATTTTTCCTGATAGTGCACGGTCAGCGGGAAAAAATCCTGACCGGGCTTTTGAGCACGGGCAAAGGTCACGTTCGCCATGACGCTGGTTTCGCCCAGCGTGGCAATCACGCTGCCGTCCGCCTGACGGGCAACCTTGCCGGTTTCCAGTGTCAGCGTCTCTTCGCCCCACTGAATCGATTTCTTTGTTACATCAAACATATGCGTATCCTAGAACGGAGCACTCCCGCCCCTGCGGGTCTCCGGTTTGCATGGCGGCCCCATTGCCGCCGACCCCATTTATCTTCCGTTCGAGTGCCGGGGTCAGGGCACAACGTCTCAGATACCGCGCGCATACATGAGATCGCGTTGAAAGGAAAGGGGAACTGAAGGGATTGGCAGACTTGCGCAGACGCATTTTTGAGAACCCTGTACAACGCTGTTTCGGCGACTGCAGAACATCACCATTTTTGGCCCTACATCTTTAAGAATATAAATGCATTTTGATAAAAACTGATTGCAGTGTAGGCTGTTACCACTGAACCCGCGGTCGAACAGACGGAAACGCGCCAAGGGGGCAATACACTCATAACCGTCACCCGGCCGACTACCTTGGCGTTTGCAGCTTGCGAACAGAGGGGCGAAGTATGGCTCAAACCAAGAAAATGCTGGATCCCGATCCACGGATCTACGACTTCGAAACCGAGTATGAACTGGGGCAGGATAATGTGCGCCCGTTCGGGCTCGATATCCACAATCCGGTTTTCCTGATTTCCAGTATATTGATCTTTGCGTTCGTCCTGATCGCATTGGCCAACCAAGAGGCCGCAGCTACCTTTTTCGGTTGGCTCAGACCATGGCTGACCAGCACGTTTGACTGGTTCCTCGTGCTGTCGGTCGACGCCATTACCCTGTTCTGTCTGGTGCTGATCATCCTGCCGGTGGGCAAGGTGCGGATCGGCGGCAAGGACGCCAAGCCTGACTATTCCTACGCGGGCTGGATCGCGATGATGTTCGCGGCTGGCATCGGTATCGGGCTGCTGTTCTTTGGCGTGATGGAGCCGGTCTATTACAATTTTGCCGAAGGCGGTAACGCCGCCCCATTGGGCATCGATATCGCGGTGCCCGGCAATGAATATGCCGGTATCGTGGGCACGATCCACCACTGGGGTCTGGAAGGCTGGGCGGTTTACGCTGCCGTTGGTCTGAGCCTCGCGATCTTCAGCTACAACCTCGGCCTGCCATTGACCCTGCGGTCCGCATTCTACCCGATCCTGGGTGAGCGCGTCTGGGGCTGGTGGGGTCACATGATTGACACGCTGGCGGTGTTTGCCACGCTCTTTGGCCTGACCACATCACTGGGTCTGGGCGCGCAGCAGGTCGCGGCGGGGCTGTATGAGGTGTTCGGCATCGAACCCAGCCCAACGGTGGTGGTCCTGCTGATTATCGGCATCACCGCGATTGCGCTTGGCTCGGTTCTGATGGGCATGGATGCGGGCGTCAAACGGCTGAGCGAGATCAACATGATCATGGCCGTGGGCCTGTTCATCTTTGTCATCGCCGTCACCGGCATCGGCACCGCCATCGCGCGGTATTTCAACGTGATGGTCGATTACGTGTTCCACCTTCCTGCACTTTCGAACCCGTTCGGACGCGAAGACACCAGCTATTTCCACGGCTGGACGACCTTCTACTGGGCGTGGTGGATTGCTTGGTCGCCTTTCGTGGGCATGTTCATCGCCCGCATCTCCAAGGGTCGCACGGTGCGTGAGTTTGTCATCTGCGCGCTGCTGGCGCCCACAGCGGTCTGTGCCCTGTGGATGTCGACCTTCGGTGGTGCCGCCATCGACATGCTGAACGCAGGCGGAGCCGAAGGTGTCCGCGCCACGGTGATCGACAGCTACGCCCCCGAAGGCGCACTGTTCGGCTTCCTCAAGGAGCTTCCGCTTTATGGCATCATCGCCCCCATCGCGTTGATCCTGATCGTGGTGTTCTTTGTCACCTCGTCTGACTCAGGGTCTCTGGTGATCGACACGATCACCGCAGGCGGCAAGATGGACGCGCCGGTGATCCAGCGCGTGTTCTGGTGCACGCTCGAAGGGTTGGTGGCCATCGCCTTGCTACTGGGCGGAGGTCTCTCGGCCCTGCAAGGTGCCGCGGTCTCGACCGGCATCCCGTTCACGCTGGTGGTTCTGATGATGTGCTACTGCCTGTGGCTGGCGCTGAAATCCGAGAAAGCCAAGATGTAAATCTTGACGTTGCCAAACCAAAACGCCCGCCCTTTGGCGGGCGTTTTTTGTGCGGGTTGCGGGATGTTATGAGCCCTGAGCAGCCTTTGCCGTACCGCTAAGTTGCCGCAGCGGCATTCGGCAGGTCTCAGCCCGAAGCGGACTTTCAATACGAGACTCTGCAAGTGCGGATTGCGGGCTTTACTGCTTTCCGCATCTTTGCTCTTGAATGGTGCAATAGCTCATTAATGGACCCGATTAAGCCGGCAAATCCACATTTCTAGGCAGCAGTGTCAACATCTGGTTTGGCGGGCAGCAGTGTTGGGATCAGTCTTATTAACTGGTTAGAAAATGGTAGAGGCGTGATGTTCAGAACGTCTTGTAATCGATTTGCTCTAAGAATCCATCGCATCTCGCATTCCTACTATTGTTGCAACTGAACAAGAGCATTGAAGTCACAAGCAGCCCCGTGGTGGTAACTGCATTCTGGCCCTTCCTGTGTCTGAAAGCTCGTCGCACTCTGAGGAATGAGGGCAACCGCGCACTGCGACTCGTCATAGAGGTCATCGACCAGAAAGAGCTGTCCCTTGTCATTGCGCGCCAGAATGCCCTCCACGAAGCCAAGGCAGCCATTGGCGAGGATTGTGATGTCTCCCCGCTTGTTGTTGATGTTCACGACCACGGTCGTGCTGGCCTGCGTGGCTCCGCTGTAATTACCGTTCCGTATTTCTTGGGCGTGAGAAGCCGTTGGCACGGATAGCGCAATAGCAGTAAGTGTTTTCCAGTTTGCGGGTATCATGAATAGCCCCTTTTAAGTTGGTTTCGGCTGAAAATGGAACGGCCCACATCCAAAGAGGCCGCCCCGAAAAAACTTTTCGTCTTCTTCATGTGAACACGATCATCTTGGTGTCATCCAATTCTGCGCAGGGCCTGTATAGACTGTCGCGGGGGACCAGCGTGCGAAGAACTGAAGCCCATCTGCGGCAAGTTTGGGACACGCCAGAGCCCGGAAAATTCCCTAGCCTTTCCGTTTTTGCTACATCGCGCAATCTCAAAACAGCTTTCCGGACTGTCATAGACCGGCTTTGGACCGAATGCCAGCCGTCCAGGCTGAGCGATGTTGCAGCAACCTGCATCGCCATTGCACGACACCGGAAGCATCCGTCAACGCATAGTGTACCGACGCGTAAGGGGTTGCCAACAAGAAACATTTCGAGTGATCTGCTAAACAACATGCACAGATGTGAAAATTTTTGACGCGTCTCAAATGTGAAGATTGCGCCGTTCGTAAATTTAGAGCCGGTTTCGAGTTCGACTATGTACCTGAGTAAAATGGGATAGAATCATGAAGCATATTGTAGCTGCAACAGCGGTGTCGTTTACCTTCTTGTTGGGGCAAGGCGCACAGGCGCAGGAACAAAACGGTGGGTTCTATGCGGGTAGTGTCGGTCCCAACGCTAAGCCTGAAGGCTTTATTGAATTGGCAATTGGCGAAAATGCAGGCCGTTTTCGGCTGGTTCACAAAGTACTTCGGTGCAACGGTTTATTACGGAAATCGGAAGCCAGTAAAAATTGGGTGTCTGTACCTGACCCCCAAAGCTGTCCTGAATCTTTTTTGATGAATGTCGAACTAGCGGACAGTGTCGCGTCGATAGATGTTTCCGCGGGCAACAAATCTGCGGAGTTTTCTGCCGAGCGGATATTGCCACTTTCTGTTACGTCAGAAGCAAAAAGCCCCGCAAACCTCGACGTATTGGGACTTGAAGTCGGTATGAGTAAAGAGGATGTCATACAAATATTGATCAACGAGCGCGGCTATAGCGAGAGCCCCGCCGACAAAAATTACCCTGCTAACGGGGCATTCATCCTCTCAAATCTTAGCTGGTTCTCAACCAGACCTGATGGTCAATCTTACACTTTACCAACCACCAACCTGGACTTGATACAACAAGGTTCGATGCGAGATGCCCTAGAAAACAACCCTCGAATAGAAGGAATGCAGTTCGTTTTGGATGAGGCCAACCCTGGCGATGAGAGAATTTCTGTTGGCTTTTTGGATAATCGAGTGTTTGCAGTTTTTCGGCAACTCTCTGTTGATAAGAACTCTCTGGATGCTGTCTACGCGGCCATGAACGAAAAATACGGCTCCTTTGAAAAAGGGACTTACGCGGGGCGCGGCGATTTAGGCGACGTCGCCTATAGTGAGTTTTTTATGGGTGCCGATCCGAACCGCGGCGCTCAAGTATTTGGAGGTTCTCGCGAGGGCAGATGGGGTGCTTCAAGCTATCGCTCAGATGCCACGTTAATCGATCAGAAACTGATCGCGAATTTGCATCGTGAACCAAACATCAAAGACGGTTGCATGATTTCTTTCCGCTTTGATGCAGTCGATGTGGTTTTTGCAAATAAGGTTAGTCTTCCAATTCCATCTAACTGCGCCACAGATGCTTTTTTTGGCATTCGGGAACAGAACCGTTCGGACAAAGACAAGGCTTTTATTGCAATTTACCAAGCATTTGGCGTCTTGGATGCCCATTTCGAAGCAACGCTCGCATTTCACGAAGATAATTGGCTCGACGAGCTTCAGAAAATCCAGAACGATGCCGAAACGCAAGTAGAGACAATAGTACCTGAGCTGTGATGTGAAAAAGCCCGACTTGCAGGCAATAACGGGTTCTGGCGTTTTCGTGATTGCCTTGCAGGATACCTCTTTTGATTTCTGGTATTTGTGATTTCCAGCGAAATATGTGGGATCGTTAGGTTCGTCGCAAAATCACCTTTCTTTGAACTAA
Source organism: Ruegeria sp. CF4 (assembly GCF_056537345.1). Lineage (NCBI taxonomy): Bacteria > Pseudomonadati > Pseudomonadota > Alphaproteobacteria > Rhodobacterales > Roseobacteraceae > Ruegeria > Ruegeria sp. CF4. Next base: position 96,775 of record NZ_JBQFRJ010000010.1, read on the forward strand.
AGGTAGCATCGGGCTGCTGCTCGGAATTTGCAAAGTCCGCTTCCTGCGCAAAGCTGACCTCGGTAGGGCTTAATATTGCAAGAGCAGCGAACGGCAGCTGTGTGGCCCATCCGGAAGAAAAACGCCCGCCAAAATGGCGGGCGTAAGAGATGTACAAATTGGAAGAAACGATCTTCAGATCGTGTACAACTCGGACAAAACGCGCTTAGCGGCGGATGCCCAGCTTTTTGATCAGGTCCTGGTAGCGCGCTTCTTCTTTGCCCTTCAGGTAGTCCAGCAGCTTACGGCGCTGGGCAACCATCTTCAGCAGACCGCGACGACCGTGGTTGTCTTTCTTGTGGGTCTTGAAGTGCTCGGTCAGGGTGGTGATGCGCGAGGTCAGGATGGCAACCTGGACTTCAGGCGAACCGGTGTCGCCGTCCTTGGTTGCGAATTCTTTCATGACGCGTGCTTTTTCAGCGGCAGTAATCGACATCGGGGTCTCCTTTAAAGGTTAGAGTTGATGGCGCAGGCCGGGATGTCGTCCAGCACAGGCCCATGGAGAAAACCGCACCGATTCCGATGCGGATGGGCGCGTATAGGCGCTTTTGCTGCGAATGGCAAAGGGATTCTGATGGGTTAACCGGTTGCGGTCAGTTGCGCCAGATACTCTTCAGTCACCAGTTGAATGTCTTCGGCTGAAAACCCTTCGGCACCATAGAGCTGAGCAATCGTTTCCCCGTTGATGTTTACTTGGGTCAGGTCGTTGTTTTCGCTATCTTTTTCAATCCCGATTTCCGGATCATCAGCGCTGTCCCAAGTGACCAGCAGCTTATCTTGACCCACCTCAAAATCCATAATTGTCACGCCGTCCTGCTCGGGTGCCGCATGAACCACAACGCTGTCGCTGCCGCTGCCGCCCGTCACCACATCGCCATCATGCGCGATCAGGATATCATCGCCCGCCCCGCCATTCAGGAAGTCGCGTGTGTCGTCGTCCAGGCCGTCGTCGCCGGTTAGAACGTCATCCCCATCTCCCCCGAACAGAGCGTCTTCGCCTGTGCCACCAGCCAGATAATCTGCGCCCTTGCCGCCTTGCAGTGCGTCGTCGCCCTTGCCGCCCTCAAGCGTATCGTCATCCTGACCGCCATAGAGGGCATCATCACCCTCGCCACCTTGCAGATTGTCCGCGCCGAAATGGCCGTACAAAATGTCGTTGCCAGACTCCCCAAGCAAGACATCCGCTCCCGCTTCGCCGTGCAAAACATCATTCCCGGCGTTGCCCATCAGAACATCTTCGCCCGCGCCACCATGCAGGACATCATCCCCGGCGCCACCGTCGATCTGATCTTCACCGCCATATCCGTTGATCTGATCATCGCCGTCTTTCCCGGTCAGGGCATCCGTGCCCTCGTCTCCGGCAATGATCAGATCGCCTTCATGTTCCGAGATGATTTCGCCCGTGCCAACCTCTTCGGGGTCTGCCGGTTCGTCGATGTTTTCGTCGGGATCCAGAAGATTACCCTCGGGTACCTCTTCCTCGACCGTTTCTTCGATTCGGTCGTCTTCATCCTCTTCTTCTGGGGCGAGGAGATCTCCCATAGCATATGCCGCACCACCCATTGCGGCCAGCCCGAACAATCCGATGAGAAACATGATACCCTCCGCAAGCATACTGCTCCGAGAGTGAAATGTCCCATGTTCTCAGGCGCTTGGTCAAAGCCAAGTTGGAGGCGTGGTTAACCCTTTGTCACCACGGCTCGGGCTGCTGGGTGTAAGCGATATAGAGCGGGTGTTTCGGGTGTCCGGCCTTGGAAAGCCCCAGATGGAACAGAGGCTGCCCGGTACCGCGCAGTAGCGCCTCAACCGCCGGACCCCGGTCCAGATGTGCGCCATGCGTGCCCCATCCGGCGATGACCTGATCAGCCCATTCCACGCCTTCCAGAATGGCTGCGTCATTTTCGGGGCCCACCGGATCGGCGGCGGCGCGCATCTTGCGCGGGTCGGTGTCGCGCCAGGCGAAGATGTTGGTGACCTGAAACGCCCCGAACCCCAGCGCCCGCGCGCGGCGTTCGCAGCGCTCGACCGTGGGGTCGTTCTGTACCTCGGTCGCGGTCGAGGGGTTCAGCATCACAAATAGCGCCTTGCGGCCTTTGGGATCCCACACGCGGGTGAGGCTGTAGCGATACTTCTCGCAATCGGAGTAAATGGCGGTCGAGGGCGCATCGCCCTTGGTGTGCGTTCGGGTGATCATGCCCTTCGCCTAGCACGGAGTTTAGGTGACGAACACCCGGCTTGGGTGTAGCTCACCAGATTTGTAGATGCCTACGGCCACCGCCTTGCCATCGAGCGAGGCCCAAGCTTCGTCGCCGTATTCCACGTCTGAGGCCAGCACCATGCCCGGATTGCCATTGCGCAGACGGGTGGCCCCCTCGGGGGTGCATTTTAGCTCGGGCAGGTCGGCAAGACCGGTTTCCAACGGGTGCAGATATTCGTCCAACGCGGTGGTCTTGGCCATCTCGTCGATCTGTTCGATGGACAACCCGTCCTCGACCTCGAACGGACCGGACCAGATGCGGCGGAGTACCTTCACGTGGCCGTGGCACCCCAACGCATCACCCAGATCACGCGCAATCGAGCGGACGTAACCGCCTTTGCCACAGGTCATCTCCAGCACAACATGCTCCTCGTCGGGACGGTCGACCAGAACCAGTTCTTCGACCCACAAGGGGCGGGCGGTCAGTTCCACATCCTCGCCATCGCGGGCCAACTTATAGGCACGCTGACCATCGATCTTCACGGCTGAAAACTTGGGCGGGACCTGCATGATGTCGCCCAGGAACGGAGCCAGCGCCGCCTTGATGTCATCATCCGACGGGCGCGCATCGCTTGCCGCAATCACTTCGCCCTCGGCATCGTCGGTGTTGGTGGCCTGACCCAGCCGCACGGTGAAGGTGTAAGCTTTCAAAGCGTCGGTGATATAAGGAACGGTCTTGGTCGCCTCTCCCAAAGCTACGGCCAGAACACCGGTCGCTTCAGGGTCCAGAGTACCCGCATGGCCCGCTTTCTTGGCGTCCATGGCCCAACGCACCTTGTTGACCACCGCGGTCGAGGTCATGCCCGCGGGCTTGTCCACCACCAGCCAACCGGAAATGTCTCGTCCCTTGCGTTTGCGTCCCATCTTGCACCTTGAATCTTGCTAAGGCGCGCGACCTAGCGGATCGCTCAGGCGCTGTCAATTTCAGGGTGCGTCTTCGACCACACCCACGATGGGGCCTAACGAGAACCCGATATCCGACCGGTTGCTGGCGCGCTCATACATGCGGGAAATGTTGCCATCGAGGAACAGCGCATTCGGCGTCTTCAGCACGTCGCGGAACAGGCCGCCGAATTCGTGGAAGGTTACGTAGTCGTCTGAGATCGCGAACACAGCGCGGGTGCCATCGGCACTGGTGCCCACCCCGTTGCGGATGTAGCGCGAGGTTGAATCGGGCAGAAAGCGCGGGTGCAATTCTCCGTCGATCACCAGCATGGGACCGGATTGGGTGGCAAAGCGGCACTCGGGCGCCTGATCAACGAAGTCCAATGTCTCGAACACATCAGTGCGGCTTTCACGGATGCAGAACACGCCATTGGGCAGCAATCCGAAATTGCCAGGTCCGGCATTTGAGACCACCCGCATCTGCTCCTGACCGTCTTCGACGTAATGGCCGACGGGCGAACGGTCGTCATGGTACATGCCCGCATTCATCGCAAAGGCCAGCCGTTTGCCTTGAGGTTCCAGCACCTCGTTCACCGAAGAGAAATGGCCGAGCACTTCGCCGTTCTCATCGTTCAGAAACAGGCGCAGATCCGCCGCGGACGCGTCCACCTCGCAGACCGTGTAGCGCTTATCTTCATGGGTCAGCTTCTCGCAGGTGACTGCAGAAGCTTGCGCAGCCCAAAGGACAGCGCCCAATGTGACAAGCGTGCGGATCACTCGTCCAGATCGCGGCGCACCGCGTCCTGTTCGAACATGCGGCGGGTGTCGTCCAGACGGTCGAACGTGTCATCCAGACGGAACCGCAGGTCGGGCGAGAATTTCAGGTTCAGCTTCTTGCCGACTACGCGCCGCAGCTCGCCCTTGTTGCGAGCCAGCAGGTCGATCACGTCTTCCTGCCCTTTGCCGCCCAGGGGCAGCACATAGGCGGTGGCGATCTTCAGATCGGGCGAGGTACGGACCTCTCCCACGGTGATCGACATGCGGTTCAGGTCGGGGTCGTGGACATCTCCGCGCGCCAGAACCTCGGACAGGGTGCGGCGGATCAGTTCGCCGACGCGCAGCTGTCGTTGGGACGGGCCGGGGCCATCGTGGAATTTGTTCTTTGCCATTCCCCCGATCTAAGCGCAAAGCAGGGCTTTGCCAAGCGGGCGCGAACGGGGTAGGAGGCTTTGAGCCGACTTAGCGAAAAGGACCAGCGCAATGACCCATATTCCGGGGATCGTCATCACAGGGGCTTCGGGCCGTATGGGGCAGATGCTGATCAAGACCGTGACCGACAGCGATCAGGCGCGTCTGGTTGGCGTGGTAGAACGCACAGGCCACGACTGGGTTGGTCAAGACGTGGGTACTGCAATGGGCGGCCAAGCGTTGGGCGTCACCGTCACCGACGATCCGCTGGAGGCCTTCGCGCAGGCACAGGCGGTGATCGACTTCACCGCGCCCGAGGCGACTTTGGAATTTGCCGCGCTGGCCGCGCAAGCGCGCTGTGTGCATATCATTGGCACCACCGGCATGAGTGATGAGCAGATCGCGGCGCTGGAACCAGCCGCGCGCCATGCGGTGATCGTTCGGGCCGGAAATATGAGCCTCGGGGTCAACCTGCTGGTACAGCTGACCAAGAAAGTTGCCGCAGCGCTGGACGAGGATTTCGATATCGAAGTCATCGAAGGCCACCACCACCACAAGGTCGATGCGCCCTCGGGCACTGCGCTGATGCTGGGCGAAGCCGCCGCCGAAGGGCGCGGTGTCAAGCTGGCGGATGTGGCTGACCGGGGCCGCGACGGTATCACAGGGGCACGGCAACGCGGTCATATCGGTTTCCACGCCATTCGCGGCGGCGACATCGTGGGTGAACACGACGTCCTGTTCGCCGCCCCCGGAGAGCGCATCGTCCTGCGCCATCTGGCCACCGACCGCGCGATCTTTGCCCGCGGCGCGCTGAAGGCGGCGCTTTGGGGGCAGGGCAAGGCCCCGGGGCAGTACGATATGGTGGATGTGCTCGGGCTCTGAACCCATGGACGGATCGCCCGTCGGCGCTAGACTTTCGGCATGCGCTCCTCGAAGGCGAAACTGGCAACCGGCCTGATGCTGACGGTGTTTTATCTGACACTGTTGCCGTTTGTTGTGCATGGTTTTGGTATGATCGGCATTGGCTTGTCCGAAAATGCCCCTCAGCAGAGCTACTTGTTTGCAAATGAGCAGGGCGTCGGCAACGCGGCCATGATGCTGCATATCTTTGCAGGTACGCTGTTGGTGATGCTGGTTCCATTGCAGTTGCTGAATAGTGTTCGGCTCAGGTTCACCGGTTTCCATCGTCTGCTAGGAAAACTGCTGGTGACTCTTGCGCTTATCACCGGCATGACGGGGATGACCTATATCCCCCTGCGCGGGACAATTGGTGGGCCGGTTATGTCTGCCGCCTTCTTCCTCTATGGCCTCTGCCTGTTCACCGCAGCCCTGATGGTGGCGCACAACGCATTGGCTGGAAATCGTGCGGGCCATTGGGCCTGGGGTCTGCGGTTGTTCTGGCTGGCGCTGGGCTCCTGGCTCTACCGGGCGCATTATACTGTTTGGCATCTGTTGACCGGTGGCCTGGGATCCGAGCCTGATTTCTCGGGCCCGTTCGACCTTTTGCAAAACTTTGCGTTCTTTGTTCCATACCTGATCGCCGTGCAGGTCTGGATCTCGCGAAAACGCGATGCGCATCAAAGCGCACTGACGACGGAGGCTTAGCGGAAAGCAGCAAGTCCGAGCGGCTCCGCTCCGTCCTGTTCAACCTGCGCGAACAAAGAGCTGAGCCGTTCATCCCATGTAGGGAACTGTCCCGTCAGCGCATAGGTCAATCGTTCGGCACCAATCGAGACACCCAAAGGCGCGGCTTCCCCGCCGATGATGATCTCTCCGATCTCTGTCCAGATGGCCGATGGGGGATAGGCGATGGGTGCAAGCTCATCCCCGTCGCCGATGCGGTAATAGACGCCCATCGTGACAAGGTAATCCTCACCGAACGGGTCGGGAAAGAAATAGCCCGAGGCATCGCGGGCGGCCAATGCCTCAGCCTCATCCCGCAGCAGCACCTTTTGGTCAAAGGGCAGGTCCATTGCGTCCAGAACGGGGCGCATATCATTGGCCTGCGGGACGCTGACAAACGCGATGCGGGATGGGTCGAGGCCAAATGTATCGGTCAGCAGACGTAGCATCAGCTGGGTGGTATCGCGACCCGTGACCGTGCCGTCCGGGTGGCACCCGACCTCGTGAAACAGGGGCAGCACATCGGGGCGGGTTTTCTCGTTGATATCACCGACGCGGGCCAGAGGTTGAATGATGAAAGCATTAGTCGGCAGGGCGGATTGATCGAAATCATGCCGCAGGCCGCCGTTGTAGCTCGGATTTCCGGTGGCAATCGATAGCGGTTCCATCTCCGTAAAACCAAGCGCGCCAAAACCCGCGCGCAGGCGATTCAATGTGTCGGCGAACTGCGCCTCGAACGCCTCATTCTGACCGGCTGCACCAGCGGCAAACCGGGGAAGCGCCGCACTCATCGAGGCTGCGGTTCCCAGCTGTACAACTTTCCGTCGGTTCAATCTCATCTGCGCCTCCCTTGTACACGCACAAGGAGAGTATCGCAGAAGTTTGGGGCAAACGTTAAGGGATTCTGAAACACGCCCCGAAGGGCGCATCCTCAGAGATCTCTGATCTTGTCTGCGCTCAATGGGCAGGCGAGGTAGACGCCGAATTCCTTGCCGATATCGGCGCTGACCCGGGCGTGAACTGCGCCCTGACGGTCGAGGAAGCGTTGGCTGTCTTCGACCGGGAATATCCCCTCATGCCAGATGCCGGGATGGATATAGAGGCCACGCGAGCCGTCGCACCAGAAGGCCACGACCTTTTCCGGTGTCAGGTTGTCGCCAGGCAGGGCGGCGGGGATGATGAAGGGCTTGTTGTCCAGCGGCCAGAACATCTGCCCCCCATCCGGGTGATAGTTCATATGCCACAAGAGCACCTGATCGCGCGGCGCTGTTTGCCGAGCGGTCTGCGCCTGCTGCGGGTCGGTCGACCAACCCAGAACATAGTGGCCATTGACCGCTTCGTTCTCACCGTAAAGCACATCGCCCTTCCATTCACCGCGAAAGGTGCCCTCGACCCAACCGCCTTCGTCACCGGTGCCTTCGTCGATGGGCCGCCAGCCTTGCTGCGGCCAGCGGGTGATCTCGATCTCGAAGCCTTCGGGGTCGTCGACCAGACAGCCATAACCTTTGACGGAGGCATCGGTGGCGCGGATCAGCGGCACCTCATGCCAGGGCAGCGAAGGCTTGGTGCTGGCCTCGAAAATGTACTCGGGGGCGTTCATGCGACCTCCATGTGCTTATCGACCATACGCTGCACCATCGGGGCAAAATGTGCAAAGTCCGGGGTTTCCATGTCGGCGCGCTTGCCCGCCTCGTCGAGATAGCGGACCTGAATGATCTCTTTCAGGTTCGGGTTAGCCTCGAACACGGCGACTTCCTCGGCATTCATCGGACCACCCTGCAGTTCCAGCGTATGGACCGATGCGGTCGACAAGCGGTTGAAATACTCGGGCTTCGTGGCGCAGAGATAGCGCTTGGCTGCCACGTGATAGCGACAGCAATCGGTGATGACCGAGGGGAAGAATTGCTCCAGCACCTCGGCCCCCGCGTCCTCGTGATGGCGATCCTCGGTGTCGTCAGGGTGATAGGTGCCGAATTCCGATGTGAAGTGGCCGATGTCATGCAGCAAGGCACCTACGATGATCTCCTCGGGCATGCCGTTCTGTTCGGCAATAGTCGCCCCTTGCAGCATGTGTTCTGCCATGGTGACGGGTTCGCCCAGATATTCCTCGCCGCCGCGACGCTCGAAGATGTCACCGATGAACGCGACGATGTTGTCGCGGTTCAGGGTCGAGAAATCGGGTTTCATTCTGCCGCCTCCGGTTGCGCCATTTCCATCGCCGCGAGCGTAGACAGCAACCCGTCCTTGTCGGCGTAACACCCCTGCAACCAACGCGAGCCCGCGCCGGAGTAGCCCAGACGCGCGTGCAGCACGCGGGTGTTGTCGACGATGAAACTTTCGCCCGGCTCCAGCTTGAACGACACGCCCATGGCCGGGTCGTCGATAATCTCGCCCAACTGGCGATAGGCGGCGTAATAGGCTTCCATCTTGTCGAACGGGATGTCTACGAAAGGCGCCGAGGAACGGTTATTGAATCTGATGCCAACCAGCTCGCCATCCGGCGATAGCTCAATCATCGGGCGGCGCGCACGCAGGCAGACCCCGTCCGAACCTTTGTACTCAAATCGTGCCGGATAACCCGCCAGAAGGGCGAAACCTTCGGAGTTTTGTTCACGCAGCTTTTCGGCAGCACGGAAACCGTCGACCACGATGGAATCCCCACCCTCGGCGCTGTTTTCCAGGCAATAGAGGATTTGCAGCGTCGGCACCGGATCGCGATAGGGGTTGTCGGTGTGGGCCTGCAGACCCAGCCCGGTATAGGCGAGGTTGGTAGGGTTCACCTCAGTCCGTACCTCAAAATAGGGGCCGTAATTGGTCTCGCGAACATAGCCGAACAGATCGGCCACTTTCAGTAGCGACTCGGGCTCGGTTGGGCCGCCTGTCAGTTTGGCGAAGCCGAACTCGGCCACTGCGGCCAGCCAGTTGCGCTTGGTCGCGGGGTTGATGTGAACTTCGGCCCAATCGGCGCTGGGCGCGTCGATACCGCGTTCCCAAGTGGTGATACCCGGGGCAGTGCGACGGGTTTCCTGAGACTGATCGGAATCATAGACGTGATCGGCCAGCCAATCGGCAGGGAAGGTCACGGTCTTGTTTTCGGGCTGGAAAGTGACATTCAAATCGCCATTGAGGACCTCAGCGGTGCTGACCGAGATGTCAGCGGGGATGTCACCGATAGTGATCAGGCGCTGGCCGTTTCCCGGGGCGCGGGTTTCGGGGTCTAGCGCGTTGTCGCGTAGCCAAATGGCATGGAAGCGGGCCTGTGCGCCTGTATCGAAAGTGACGGTCACGACCGAGGCATCATGGGTGGCGGTGCGCAGCATGGGGATCTCCTGTTCAGCGCGGGCTTTGCTTGAGGAGATACGCGCTTCGTGGCATTACCACAATTAAACCTTATTGCCACTGAGGCTTGGAAAATCTTATGGCTAAGAAAAAGATCGGATTACCCCCACTGGACTGGTTGCGCGTATTCGAAGCCGCAGGACGATTGGGCGGCTTTTCCGCGGCCGCACGCGAGTTTGGTCTGACGCAGGCGGCTGTCAGCCAGAGAATCGGCAACCTCGAGGCATGGCTGGGCCGGTCGTTGTTTGTGCGTGAGGCGCGCGGCGTGTCGCTGACCATTGAAGGCGAGAGCTATTTGCCGCTGGTGCAGGACAGCCTGCAGGCGCTGGAACGCAATACCGAGGATCTGTTCGGCAAATCCCCGCGCGAGTTGAGGGTCGCTGGATTGTCGTCGCATATTCACGCGTTGGTTTTGCCTGCCTTACCTGCTTTTTTAGAACTTCGGCCCAAGGTACGGGTGATGACGGACTCCATGGCCCGCCGCTCATCTCTGGATGAGGAGCGGACATGGCTGCAGATCCGATATGGTCGAGGAGTTTGGTCCGGGCGCAAGTCCAAACTGATCGCGCCCGAGGTGCTGGCCCCGATGGCGACACCGGGGGTCGATTGGGGCGCGCCGCTGATTGATCTGCGTGGAGAACGCCCCGGCTGGCAGGACTGGGCGCGCGTTGCCGGGGTCGAGGATTTGCCGACGGGGCGACTGAGTTTCGATTCCGTTGGTCACGCGATCACGGCGGCGCGGCAGGGGATGGGGATCGTTCTGGGCTCGGTACCCCTGGCGGAGGGCAGTTTGCAGACCGGTCGATTGTGCAGGCTTGAACTGCCCGAGCTGCAGACAAAAGATGGATACTGGCTGACATGGCCCGAGGATCGGGTGCGGTCGAAACGGCAGCGGGCGCTAATAGACGACTTTCTGCAAGCGCTGCGGGGCGCGGCCTGATCAGAAGTCGATGGCGATGCCCTTCTTCTCCCAATCACCATAGCGAGCAGGGTCGGGGCCGTCGCGCCCGCCCAGTTCCTTGGGCTGATCCTTGGCGTCGGCCAAAGCCTTCTTGCGACGTTCCTCAGCCTCGGCGAGGGCGCGCTGTGCGGCAGGGGGCAGGTCTTTGCGCTCGTCACTCATGCATCGGGTTCCTTTCCGTTCAGCGCCTTGATATACGCCCTCGTCCGCCCAAGGCAATGCGGGCAAAGGTCACGAGGGACACTCAGCATCATGTCAAACTCTGCAACAGCCGCGCGGCGCAGCGCCATCTATCTGCTGGATCAGATATTGGGTGAGGGCCGGTTGTTGCCAGAATGCCTTGCGGCCGGAGCGTTGGACCGCCTTGCGCCGGAAGATCGCGCGCGCGCTCAACGATTGACTGTTGAATCCCTGCGCGGGCTAGAGCGTGCCGATCGGTTGCTGGCCGATCATCTGCGACAAACACCGGCGCTGACCGTGCACAACGCTCTGCGGCTTGGCACGGTTGAACTGTGTCAGGGTGAAGCTGCCCATGGGGTGGTCAATTCGATGGTCGAAATCGTTGGCCGCTCGCGCAAGCACGGGCGATTGAAGGGGTTGGTAAACGCGGTTCTGCGTAAGATTGCCGCCGATGGCCCGGACGCTTGGCCCAAAATGCGCGTGCCCCGCCTGCCCGAGTGGCTGCGTGATCCGCTGATCATGGCGTGGGGCGAGGACGCGGTGAAGGGTATGGAACAGGCCCATTTCAGCGGCGCGCCTTTGGACGTGACATTGAAGCCCGGAGCTGACGCGCCGAGTGGTCAGGTGCTGCCCACTGGCTCGGTCCGGCTGCGGGATGCGGGGCAGGTTTCAACTCTGCCGGGATATGAGGCGGGCGCCTGGTGGGTACAGGATGCGGCGGCGGCCTTACCCGTGCGGGTCCTGGCCCCGAAAGCCGGGGAAAAGGTGCTGGACCTCTGCGCCGCGCCGGGCGGTAAGACGCTGCAACTGGCTGCGGCGGGAGCCGAGGTCACAGCGCTGGATATTTCCGAGGCGCGGCTGGCGCGGGTGCGTGAGAATCTGAAACGAACAGGCCTCAGGGCCGAAGTGATCACCAGTGATGCGTTGGAACATCAGGGGCAATACGACGCCATCCTGCTCGACGCGCCCTGTTCGGCGACAGGCACGATTCGCCGCCATCCGGATTTGCCTTTCGCCAAGGACGGCTCGGAATTCGGCGGGCTGATCGAGTTGCAGGCGCAGATGCTGGCCCACGCATGGTCCTTGCTGAAACCGGGCGGGCGGCTGGTCTATTGCACCTGTTCCCTGTTGCCCGACGAGGGCGAAGTGCAGATCGAAGAGGCGCTGGATCTGCACCCCGAGATGCAGATCGACCGTGCCGCGCTTGAACTAGAAGGCGTTGAAACAGGCTGGATCACTGAGGAAGGTGGCCTGCGTTTGCGCCCCGACTACTGGCCCGACAGGGGCGGTATGGACGGGTTCTATATCGCCTGCCTGAACAAATCCGCCTGACGCGACGCTTTTCGATGACTTGACGAGCGGACCGGTCTATCGTGTGGTCAAGCGCCCGCAGAGCGCAAGGGGCAGAATCGCAAGCGTCATGTCAAACTCGGACACAATGGCCAATCGCTGGACGCGGTTTCAGAACCGTCTCTACGCGCGCCTGAGTCAAAGGCAAAAACCCGCCGCCGGTTTCGTGGGCCAACCCGAACCGCGCACGGTGGGGTCTTTTGCACGCGGTCGGCAGCTGGTAGCCGGGAACCTGCTGTTCGCCGGGTATCTGGTTGAAGCCGATGATACAGATCTCTGGGATGTGACCGCCCCCAGCACGGATTTCGACGATGAACGCCACGGATTTTCCTGGTTGGATGATCTGGCCGCTGTCGGTGATTATCGCGCGCGTGAAAAAGCGCAGCGTTGGGTATGGGGTTGGGTTGAGGCGCATGGGCGCGGGCACGGTCCCGGCTGGGCCCCGGATCTGACAGGGCGGCGGGTAACGCGCTGGATTAACCATGCGCAATTCCTGTTGCGCGGGATGGATGAGGCGCACAGCAAGCGATTTTTCCGGTCGCTGGCGCAACAGACATGGTTCCTGTCCAAACGCTGGACCTCGGCGACGCCGGGCCTTCCTAGGTTCGAAGCGCTGGGTGGTCTGGTGCAAGCTGGTTTGGCTTTGGATGGGTTGGAGCAGATGGCTGATCCAGCGCTCAAGGCTATGGCCCGTGAATGCGAACGCCAGATTGATGCGGAAGGGGGTATCCTGACCCGCAACCCCGAGGAGCTACTCGAGGTTTTCACCCTGCTTGCCTGGACCTCGGCGGCTCTCAGCGAGGTGGGCCGGGGCACGCCTGCGGCCCAGACCGGGGCGATCCGGCGGATCGCTCCGACATTGCGTAATCTGCGCCATGCAGATGGCGCATTGGCGCGGTTCCATGGCGGTGGGCGCGGGCTTGAGGGGCGGTTGGATCAGGCGCTGGCGCAAAGCGGGGTCAAGCCGCAGGATCATTCAGACCTATCGATGGGCTTTGCCAGGTTGGCAGCGTCGCGGACCACGGTGCTGGTCGATGCTAGCGCGCCGCCAAAAGGGGCTGCATCATACAATGCCCATGCTTCGACCCTTGCGTTTGAACTGACCTCGGGCCGTCGCCCCCTGATCGTGAATTGCGGCTCGGGCGGCAGCTTCGGGCAGGACTGGCGCCGGGCGGGGCGGGCCACGCCCTCGCACTCGACGCTATGCGTGGACGGATATTCCAGCGCCCGCCTTGCCGCGCCGATGAAAGGCGCGGCGCATGAGGCGCTGGTCGACGGCCCTCAGGACGTGCCGGTGGATTTCGAAGACGCCTTCGAGGGTACCCGTTTCATGGCCGGTCATGACGGTTATGCCAAGGTTTTCGGTCTGACCCATGCCCGAACCCTGGAGTTGCGCTTTGACGGGCGCGAGCTGGCGGGCGAGGATATTCTGCTAACGGCAACCGACAAGGCCAAGCGGCAGTTCGACCGGGCGATGGATGCCGCCAACCTCAAGGGGATCGCGTTTGACATCCGCTTTCACCTGCATCCCGACGTCGATGCAGCGCTGGATCTGGGCGGCGCGGCGGTGTCGATGGCGCTCAAAAGCGGTGAGATCTGGGTTTTCCGTCATGACAACATCGGAAAGTTGTCTGTTGAACCAAGCGTTTATCTGGAAAAAGGCCGTTTGAAGCCGCGCGCGACAAAACAGATCGTTCTATCTGGCCGCGCAATGGAGTATGCGACGCGCATCCGGTGGACGCTCAGCAAGGCTCAGGATACAGCCTATGCCGTGCGGGACACGCACCGGGACGAGCCCGTATTCGACTGACGCCAAAAGGACCTTTGGACCCATGACCGATCTTCACCCCGTGCGCCGCGCGTTGCTTTCCGTTTCCGACAAGACCGGGCTGATCGAGCTGGGCAAGGCGCTGGCCGAACGTGGGGTTGAGTTGCTGTCGACCGGTGGCACAGCGAAGGCACTGCGTGAGGCTGGCCTTGAGGTGAAGGACGTCAGCGAGGTCACCGGCTTTCCCGAGATGATGGATGGACGGGTCAAGACATTGCATCCGATGGTGCATGGTGGGCTGCTGGCATTGCGGGACAATGACACCCATGTCGCGGCGATGGAGCAACACGGCATTGGTGCGATCGACCTGCTGGTCGTGAACCTCTATCCCTTCGAGGCGACCGTTGCCAAAGGCGCAGGCTATGACGAGTGCATCGAGAACATCGATATCGGCGGCCCTGCGATGATCCGGGCGGCATCCAAGAACCATGCCTTTGTGAACGTCGTGGTCGATGTCGAGGATTATTCATCGCTGTTGGATCAGCTCGAAGAAAACTACGGCAAGACCTCGCTGGGCTTCCGCCAGTGGCTGGCCCAGAAGGCTTATGCACGTACTGCCGCCTATGACACCGCCGTGTCGAACTGGATGGCTGACGCGTTACAGCTAGAGGCCCCGAAACGCCGCGCCTTTGCTGGCGAGCTGAAACAGACCCTGCGCTATGGCGAGAACAGCCATCAGCAGGCGGCATTCTACACCGATGGTTCGGGCCGTCCCGGCGTGGCAACAGCCGTGCAGCATCAGGGCAAGGAACTGAGCTACAACAACATCAACGACACCGATGCGGCCTTTGAGCTGGTGGCTGAATTCGACCCCGCCGACGGCGCGGCCTGTGCCATCATCAAACATGCCAACCCTTGCGGCGTAGCCAAGGGTGCAACCTTGCTGGAAGCCTACAAAGCCGCGTTCGACTGCGACCGCACCTCAGCTTTTGGTGGCATCGTGGCGCTGAACCAGCCCTTGGACGCAGAAACTGCGCAAGAGATCACCGGCATTTTTACCGAGGTCGTCATCGCCCCCGGCGCATCAGACGAGGCCAAGGCGATCTTTGCCGCCAAGAAGAACCTGCGCCTGCTGACCACCGAAGCGCTGCCCGATGTGACCGCCGGTGGCAAAACCGTGCGTCAGGTGGCGGGCGGCCTGCTGGTGCAGGACAAGGACAACGGCTTTGTCGGCATGGATGACCTGAAGGTCGTCACCAAGAAGGCCCCGACTGATGAACAGATGCGCGATCTGCTGTTCGCGTGGAAGGTGGCAAAACATGTCAAATCCAACGCTATCGTTTACGTCAAAGATGGCGCGACCGTAGGCGTTGGTGCGGGCCAGATGAGCCGCGTCGATTCGGCCCTGATTGCGGCCAAAAAGGCCGAGCGCATGGCCGAAGCACTGGACCTGCCGCAACCGTTGACCATCGGCTCGGCCGTGGCGTCAGATGCGTTCTTCCCCTTCCCCGATGGTCTGATGGAGGCGGCGCAAGCCGGGGCCACGTGCGTTATCCAGCCCGGCGGTTCGATGCGTGATGACGAAGTGATCGCGGCAGCGGATGAGGCTGGTCTGGCGATGGTCTTCACCGGCATGCGTCATTTCCGTCACTGATGCGAAATGCGCTCCTCCTCTGGGCTGGTCTGGCCGCGTTTCTGATCGACCAGATCAGCAAGTATCTGGTTGTTCATGTGATGCGCGTGGTCGAACATCCCAATGGCATCGACATTCTGCCACCGCTTGTCGTGTTCAAATACGGCGAGAATCGCGGCATCAATTTTGGCCTGTTTCAAGGCAACAGCGACGCCGCGCGCTGGGTGCTGATCGGCATTTCGCTGGTGATCTGCCTTGGCGTCCTGATCTGGCTGGCACGCGCGACCCCCACCAAGTTCATGCTGTTCTGCGGAGGCCTGTTGATCGGGGGCGCGCTGGGAAATGTCGTGGACCGAGTGCTTTATGGCTATGTTCTGGATTTTCTGAACATGTCCTGCTGCGGCATCGACAATCCGTTTGTTTTCAATCTGGCTGATGTGTTCATATTTGCGGGAGCTTTGGGCCTAGTGCTGTTTGATAGCAAAAAGCCCTCGTGACGCGCTTTGCGATATGCGATAAAAGCCCCTGAAACTGGCTGGAGATACCGATGCGACTGCCGCGCACCATTCTTGTCCTGACACTCGCCGCTTCGGTTGCGGGCTGTGCCGATATTGGTCTGCGCAACCTTCGGGCCCCGGGGCAGGGACCGGATGAGTTTGCGGTGCTGCCGGTCAAGCCGCTGACCCAGCCAAAGGACTATGCCTTCCTGCCTGCCCCGACGCCGGGTGGTGGCAACCTCACCGATCCCAACCCCACGGCGGATGCAGTTGTGGCGCTGGGTGGAAGTGAGGCTGCACTGAACCCGAACGCTGGCATCCCGTCGGGTGATGCGGCACTGGTGACGGCATCAAGCCGATATGGCGTGCCGGCGAACACCCGTCAGGTAGTTGCCGAAGAAGATGCCGAGTTTCGCCGGAAGAAGCAGCGCCTGACGCGTATTCGCCTGTTCCCTGTGGACCGTTACGCGCAAGCCTACCGGCGTGAGGCGATTGATGCGAACGATGTGAACGAAGCGGCGCGCAGCCGTGGGCTTGAGACTCCGTCCGCACCGCCGCAGTGATGAATTCTTCTTAACTTTCTGTCATTGGCCTTGAACCCGCGCACCACCACCGTAGTTTGATTGTCATCAAACGAAACGGAGGACGCCCCATGGTTCGGGCCCTGGCACTGTCGGCAGCCCTGATCGCTGCAACCCCTCTTTGGGCGCAAGAGGGGCAAGAGGCGGTCACAACTTTTACGCTTGATAACGGCATGGATGTCGTGGTGATCGAAGATCGCCGTGCGCCGGTCGTGCAGCATATGGTCTGGTATCGGGCCGGATCGGCGGATGAGCCCATCGGTTCATCAGGTGTGGCGCATTTTCTTGAGCATCTGCTGTTCAAGGGAACCGACACGCTGGCTCCGGGAGAGTTTTCGGCCACCGTTGCTGCCAATGGCGGCAATGACAATGCCTTCACCTCTTATGACTACACCGCCTATTTTCAGCGCGTTGCCGCCGACCGGCTGGAACTGATGATGCGGATGGAATCAGATCGGATGCGCAACATTCGTCTGACTGAAAACGATATTGTCACTGAACGCGATGTGATCCTGGAAGAGCGTAATCAGCGCACGGAAAACAGCCCCCGCGCACTGTTCGGCGAGCAGATGAATGCGGCGCAGTATCTCAACCATCGGTATGGCGTGCCCATTATCGGCTGGCGTCACGAGATGGAGACGCTGGATATGGATGACGCTCTGTCCTTCTATCAAACCCATTACGCGCCCAATAATGCCATTCTGGTCGTCACGGGCGATGTCGACCCCGATGAGGTCAGAACGCTGGCAGATCAGTATTATGGCGTGATCCCTGCCAATTCAGATCTGCCAGAACGCATCCGCTCGCAAGAGCCACCCCAGACGGCCGAACGTCGTCTGACCTTCAAGGATGCCCGCGTTGCGCAACCCTATGTCCAACGCAGCTATCTTGCGCCGGAACGGGATGCGGGTGCGCAGGAGAAGGCTGCTGCGCTATTCCTGCTGGCCGAATTGCTTGGCGGTAGCACGACGTCTTACCTGAACGAAAAACTGCAGTTTGAGCAGCAGAAGGTTGTTTATGCCGGCGCGTTCTATCGTGGCGTTTCGCTGGATGACACCACGTTTGACCTGCTGGTGGTGCCCGCCGAAGGCGTCTCATTGCAGGAGGCGGAAGATGCAATGGATCAGACCGTTGCCGATTTCATTGCCGAAGGTGTCAACGAAGACGACCTTGACCGGATCAAGATGCAGCTGCGCGCATCGCAAATCTACGCGCGCGACAATGTGGACGCCATCGGCAACCGCTATGGCCGGGCGCTGACCAGTGGTCTGACAGTCGAGGACGTGCAGGACTGGCCCGATATCCTTCAGGCTGTCACCGGGGACGAGATCATCGCAGCAGCACGCGAGGTGCTGCAGTTGGAAACCTCGGTCACCGGCTGGCTGATGCGCGACGATGAGGTGACCCAATGAAACGGATTTTCGCGACGCTGATCGCATTTGTCGTTGCCCTGCCTGCCTGGGCCGAGATCAATATCCAAGAGGTTACCTCTCCCGCCGGGATCAAGGCCTGGCTGGTCGAGGATCACTCGATCCCCTTCACGGCGCTGGAGCTGCGTTTTCGGGGTGGGACATCGCTGGATGACGCCGACAAGCGAGGCGCTGTCTATCTGATGAGCGGCCTGATCGAGGAGGGTGCCGGAGATATGGACGCCCGGACCTACGCCCGCGAGCTAGAGTCACTGGCGGCCTCGTTCACGTATCGCGCGACGGATGATACCGTTTCGATCTCAGCACGGTTCCTGACCGAGAACCGCGATGAGGTGGTTGATCTGTTGCGCACCACCCTGCACGAACCTCGGTTTGATCAGGACGCAATCGACCGGGTGCGCGCCCAGGTGATTTCGGGGCTTAAATCGGATCAGACCGACCCGAACGACATAGCCGGGCGCAGCTTCGCCCAGATGGCCTACGGTGATCACCCCTATGCCACGGATGGCAAGGGGACGATCGAATCCGTCTCGGCCCTGTCGCGTGAGGATATCGTGTCCGCCTATGACAATGTATTTGTCAGGGATCGTCTCTATGTCGGAGCCGTTGGCGACATCACAGCCGAAGAGTTGGGTGCACTGCTGGACACCCTGCTTGCGGATTTTCCGGCGACCGGCAAACCGATTCCGGACCGGGCTGAGGTGAATATCCCCGGTGGAATCAGCGTGGTGGATTTTGATACTCCGCAGTCAGTTGCCTTGTTTGGTCATGCGGGGATCGACCGCGATGATCCGGATTTCTTCGCCGCCTTCGTTCTAAACCACATCCTTGGAGGTGGCGGGTTTGAGAGCCGCCTGATGCAGGAAGTGCGCGAAAAACGTGGCCTGACCTATGGCATCTCGACCTTCCTTGTGCCCAAGGATCTGGCCTCGGTCTATCTGGGGTCGGTATCGTCGGCCAATGATCGCATCGCAGATGCGGTGGAGGTGATCCGCGATGAATGGGCCCGTGCGGCGACCGAGGGGGTAACCCAGAAGGAACTGGATGACGCCAAGACCTATCTGACCGGAGCCTACCCGCTGCGTTTCGATGGCAATGGCCAGATCGCCGGGATCATGGTCGGGATGCAGATGGAAGAGCTCCCTATCGACTACATCGCCACCCGCAATGACAAGGTAAACGCAGTGACACTGGAAGAGGTCAACCGCGTCGCCTCTGAACTGCTGGACCCAGAGGGTCTGCACTTCACCATTGTGGGCAAGCCGGTGGGTCTGGATGGTTGACGCCTAGGCCGCAACTGCGGTGGTGCGCGCTTTGACCGTGTGATTGTTACTGCTTAGCAGCTTCTGGCGCGCATGCCGGAAATGCGCGGCCTTGAGCGCGTCGTCGATCTGGCGATTGCGCCGCAGCAGACGGGCAAGGCGCTGGCTGTCGAAAACCATACAGGTGGTCGGTTCGGCTGCGCGCACCGTTGCGGTTGCAGGCACTCCGATGCCAAAGGTCAGCTCTCCGAGAATCTGGTCGGGGCCGCATTGGTTGATGACCTGACCAGTCTTGAGGATGGTGGTGCGGCCCGACAGTACATAAGCCAGATAGTCGCTGGTGATGCCTTCTTCGATCACCGTTTCGCCGGGTTCAAACGTGACCAGAATGGCCGTGTTCAACAGCCTGCGTGCATGATGCGGCTTCAGCGTCTCAAGATAGTTCTCGACGAATTGCCGTTCGGGTTTGGAGAACCGCACAAGGTGATGCGAGAGATATCCGCGTATCAGGCCCATGACCGAGATCAGGATATAGGCCATCTGGATGATCGAACCCGCGAGGTTGAATTCTTCGGCCATGCTGATCAGCACGCAGCTGGCAGCTACAATCACCAGCACCGGATACAGAACACCGCTGCCCCGCACGATCCCCATTTGCAGAAGGAAATAGTTCAGGATGTATAGCCCTGCGCCCAGCACACCGATCATCACGATGATCTGCGCTGTTTCCGGGGTGCCAAAAGGCAATGTCAGCATGTCTTGACCCATCCTTACATTGTGATGGGCAGGACTCTGCGTAATTGGTCACATGCTGTATATGAACAATTTCACAGGCTAATTTGTTTTATGTCTGTGCCTTAGCCTGTGCGCGCAGCATTTCTCCCATCATTTGCCCGAATTTGCCGGAGCCACGTTGATAGAGCGCTCCGTCAACGGCCAGAACTGTCCCGCTGATATAGCTGGCAAGGTCCGAGCTGAGGAACAGGCAAGCGTTGGCAACGTCTTGTGGCTGACCCCAACGTCCCAACGGCACGTCGCGGCGCAGCGCTTCACCGGCATCCGGGGTCGGAGCCAGACGTTTCGCGCCCTCGGTCCCTTCAATGAACCCGGGCACGACCGAGTTCACGCGGATCCCTTCGCCACCCCATTCCATCGAGAGCGTCCGGGTGATCTGGTCCACGCCCGCCTTCGCCGCGCAAACATGCGCTTGCCCCTCGTAGGGAAGATAGGATTGCGGGGCCGAGATGTTGATGATGCTCGCACCGGGGCGTTTGAGGTAAGGATACGCCCCTTTCATCACATGGATTGTGCCCATCAGATCGATATCGATCACCGTCTTGAACGCGTTGACCGACATCTCAGCTGCCAGTGCCGGAAAGTTTCCGGCTGCGCCTGAAACCAATACATCGAAATCTCCGAACGTCTCATGGAACTGCTTCAGACCCGCTGCCACAGCATCAGGATCACGCACGTCGAACGCCTCTCCGATGGCGTCTTGCGCGCCCGCCGCCTTTAACGCTGCAACGGTATCATCCACCTTCTCCTGCGACCGGCTGGCCACAGCCAGTTTGGCACCCGAGGCCGCAAAAGCCTCGGCAATGCCCCGGTTGATACCGCTGGTGCCGCCAATGACGATGACGGTTTGTCCTGAAAAATCCATACGGGCCTCCCTGATGCGGGGGCCCTACTCGCCGTAGGGCACCCAGATGTTTTTAACTTCGGTCGCAGCCTGCAGGAAGCGGCGTGAATGGTCCACGCTCCAGTCAAATGCCGTCGCGTTATTCACCCAGGTCCGTTTCAGGTTTCCGGCCGAGACGACCTCGATCTCTTTCGACAAATCAGTGGACGAGAATGACCAGACAGCATCGACGTTCAGATGCGAGGCCAGCGGTTTGGCCAGTTCCGCATGACTGCCGGTCAGGATGTTGACCACGCCTGCGGGGACATCGGAGGTTTCAAGGATCTGGTAGAAGTCGGTCGCTGCCAGTGGATAAGGCTCGGATGCGGCCAATACCACTCGATTGCCCATCGCAATCGCCGGAGCCATGGCCGAGATCAGACCCAGCAAAGGCGCCTCGTCCGCACAGAGCGCAGCGATCACGCCAACCGGTTCCTTCATCGCAATCGCAACGCCCCGGATCGGAACGCCATGCACCTGACCGTCATATTTGTCTGCCCACGCGGCGGCGGTAAACAGGCGCTGGATTGAGGCGTCGACCTCTTTTGCGCCATCCTTCTTACCGGTCATCGCATCAATGCGTACGGCGAATTCATCGGCTCGGGCTGAGAGGTTCTCGCCAATATAATACAAGATCTGCGCCCGCAGGTGACCGGTGGTCTTGGACCAGCCTTTGGCGCCCGCCGCAGCCTCAACCGCGTTACGAACGTCTTTGCGGTTGGCAAGGCCTACATGGCCCAGTAGGCCAGACTTGCCCCAGATGGGTTTCGAATACCCACCGTCGGGTCGCGCCTGCTTGCCGCCGACATACATCTTTGCCGTGCGATCGATGGGGTCGACCGGGGCACCTTCGCCCATCGCGGCCTCGACCTTCGCCAGCGGCTTGGCCTTGCCCTTGGGCTTGGTATAGGCGGTCAGCCCTTCCCAGCCGCCTTCACGGCCAAAACCGCTCTCACGCACACCGCCGAACCCAGCGGCAGCGTCGAACAGGTTGGTGGCATTCACCCAGACCACGCCGGCAACCAGCTTGGGCGCGATATCCAGCGCGAGGTTCACGTTCTCAGTCCAGACCGTTGCTGCCAGCCCGTAGCGGGTGTTGTTGGCCAGCTCGACCGCTTCTTCCGGCGTGCGGAAGGTGGACGACACCAGCACCGGGCCGAAGATTTCCTCCTGCATCAGCGGGTCGGAGGTTTCGAGGCCTGAGATCAGCGTCGGCGGGTAGTAGCAGCCGTTTGCGGGCAGCTCACATGCCGCCTGATGCACGTGACCCACCGTGTTGCTTTCGACCATGCCCTTGATGGTCTGTAGCTGGACAGGGTCAACAACCGCACCCACGTCGATGCATTTGTCCAGCGGATCGCCAATGCGCAGCGTGTCCATGCGCGCGCGTAGTTTCGCGTGGAACCGGTCGGCGATGCCTTCCTGCACCAGCAGGCGCGAGCCCGCGCAGCAGACCTGACCCTGATTGAACCAAATCGCGTCGACCAGTCCTTCGATCGCTGAATCAATCTCGGCGTCGTCGAACACGACATAAGCGGACTTGCCGCCCAGTTCCAAAGTCAGTTCTTTGCCCGAACCTGCGGTCGCCTCGCGGATGCGACGCCCGACAACAGTCGAGCCGGTGAAGGCGATCTTGTCCACATCCGCGTTCACGATCATCTCGCCCACCGCGCCGTCTCCGGTGACGATGTTGACCACGCCCTTCGGCAATCCGGCCTGCGTGCAGATATCGGCAAACAGCAGCGCGGTCAGCGAGGTATATTCGGCCGGTTTCAGAACCACCGTATTCCCCATCGCCAGCGCGGGCGCAATCTTCCACGACAGCATCAGCAGCGGGAAGTTCCATGGGATGATCTGCCCGCAAACCCCCAGCGCTTGCGCGTCGGGCAGTTCGCTCTCCATCAACTGGGCCATGCCTGCGTGGTAATAGAAGTGCCGCTGTGCCAGCGGGATGTCGATGTCGCGCGATTCACGGATCGGCTTGCCGTTGTCCATACTCTCCAACACAGCAAACAGACGCGAGTGCTTCTGCAACAGCCGCGCAATGGCATAGAGATACCGCGCGCGGCCCGCGCCGCCCTGCTTCTCCCATTTCGGCTGCGCCTTGCGCGCGGCGGCAACGGCGGCGTCCACGTCGGCCTGTTTCGCCTGTGTCAGCTTGGCCAGCACCTCTCCGGTCGCCGGGTTGCGGCTGTCGAATCCCTTGCCAGGTTTGGTGAAGGCACCGTCGATATAGTGTCCGAACTTGTCGCCCTGATCGACCAGCCAGGCCAACGCCTCGGCAGCGCTTTCGGGGGCGGGGCCGTAGTCCATGGTTTCGAAAATCTCTTTGACTGTCATTGTTTTCGTCCTCAGCCCATCGAGTGCCTGTAACCGGCGGAATAAGCGCCCGTCACGAAGTGTTCCAACTGCCGCTCGATATCGCCCAGCAGCGACGATGCGCCAAACCGGAACAGATCGGGTTCCAGCCAGCGGTCGCCTAGCTCGTCTTTGATCAGCGACAAGTACACCAGCGCGTCCTTAGCTTTGGAAATCCCGCCTGCAGGCTTGTAGCCAACGCGATATCCCGTGCGGTCGAAATAATCGCGGATCGCGCGGATCATCACCAGTGACACCGGCAAAGTGGCGTTGACGCTCTCTTTCCCGGTCGAGGTCTTGATGAAATCAGCCCCGGCCATCATGCAGACCAGCGAAGCACGCGCAACATTACGCAGGCTGCCCAGTTCTCCGGTGGCGAGGATGGCTTTGACATGGGCATCACCACAGGCCACGCGGAAGGCCTTCATCTCGTCATACAGCGCCTGCCAGTCGCCAGAGAGTACGTGACGGCGAGAGATCACGATGTCGATCTCATCCGCGCCCGCCTTCACGCTTTCCTCGATCTCGGCCACGCGCAGATGAAAGGGCGACAAGCCTGCTGGAAAGCCGGTCGATACAGCGGCCACGGGAATCCCTGTGCCTTTCAATGCATCCACCGCTGTTTCGATCATGTCGTGATAAACACAAACCGCGCCGGTGGTGATCAGCGGCATATCCATCGCCTGCAACAATGCGGGCGTAACAGGCTGGCGCGCCTTGGCGCAGAGACGGCGCACGCGGCCCACGGTGTCGTCACCGGCCAGCGTGGTCAGGTCGATCATCGTGATCGCTTTCAGCAGCCATGCCGCCTGATAATCTTTTTTCACTGACCGCCGACCGGGCAGTGTCGCCGCGCGGCGTTCGATCGCCGAGGTGTTGGCCTGCACGGCCCGCACCCAGTCCAGGTCGAGGTCCATACCTGGGTTCCGGGGCTCGGTCACTTGTGGCAGATGCGCGGTGCGCACGGGGCTCTGAGTGCTCTGCGTTTCCATCATCGCGTCCTTTGGGAGGTTTGCGCCAAAATCGCACGGGTTGGCCGCAATTGAAAGGTGCAGCGCGGTACAGATATGCAAAAATTTGACCATTTGGACAAATTATGGTACATTTTCTTGCGAGTAATTCTCAATAGCATTGACTTAGTTGCGAATGGTTCGCATATTCATTCTCAAGTGAACATTCAGTGGGGATCGAACATGATTCGTCGCAGCTTTCTTGCGGCCCTGACATTTGCCGCAACATTGCCCCTCGCAGCCTGGGCCGAGGCACCGCTCAAGGTGGTTGCGACCACGGGTATGATTGCGGATGCGGTGCGTCAGGTCGGCGGCGATCAGGTTGAGGTCAAAGGCCTGATGGGCCCCGGCGTCGATCCGCATGCCTATCGCCAGACCCGGACCGATATCGTGGCGATGACCCGTGCCGATCTGGTGCTCTGGCATGGTCTCTATCTTGAGGCCCAGATGGAAGAGTTCTTTCACGATCTAGGTCGCAAGCGCACCGTCATGGCGGTGGCAGAAGGGATCGATGCATCCAAGCTGCGGGCGCATGATGATTATGCCGACAAATACGACCCGCATGTCTGGATGACCCCGGAGTTGTGGCGTGATGTGATTGCCGAAGTGCAATCCGCATTGACCGACGCCCGCCCTGAGGCTGCCGAGGTTTTTGCTGCAAATGCGCTGGTTCATCTGGCCGATATTGACCGGCTAACCGCCTATGCCAATGACGCATTGGGCTCGGTGCCCGAACGCAACAAGGTGCTGGTCACGGCGCATGATGCTTTTGGCTATTTCGGCGAGAGCTTCGGGTTCGAGGTTTTGGGCATTCAGGGCATCTCAACCCAGTCCGAGGCCGGTTTGAACCGGATCGGTGAGCTTGTTGACCTGCTTGTTGACCGTCAGATCGCCGCTGTTTTCGTCGAAAGTTCGGTCTCTGACCGTTCGATCCGGGCGCTGATCGAAGGTGCCGCGGCCAAAGGGCACAAGGTCACGGTCGGGGGCGAGCTGTACTCGGACGCCATGGGCGAACCCGGCACTTACGAGGGTACCTATATGGGCATGCTTGACCACAACATCACCGTGATTGCCGCAGCGCTGGGCGGAGATGTGCCGGGTCGCGGCATGGATGGAAAACTGTCGGCGGGGTTTTGAATAATGCTAGAACTTGCTTCCGTTCAGGGTGTCTCGGTCGAAGATCGCGGGATTGACGACAGCCCTCTGGCCATTCGCGGGCTGACGGTTTCCTATGGTCAGAAGCCAGCCGTGTTTTCGGTGGACATGACCGTGCAACCCGGCGCGATGACTGCAATCATCGGTCCGAACGGTGCTGGTAAGTCGACGATGCTGAAAGCTGCCTTGGGCATTGTTCCGACCCTGTCCGGGCAGGTGACGGTATATGGCAAGTCGCTTGATGCGCAGCGTGCACGCATTGCTTATGTGCCGCAACGCGCAAGTGTGGACTGGGATTTTCCGACCCGGGTGCTCGACGTTGTGCTTATGGGCCTGTCACGAGAGCTGGGTCTGTTGGGTCGCGTTCGTGCCCGTCACATGGCCTGCGCAATGGATTGTCTGCACCGTGTGGGCATGCGTGACTTTGCTAACCGTCAGATCGGGCAATTGTCGGGCGGTCAACAGCAGAGGGTTTTTCTTGCGCGCGCGCTGGCTCAGGATGCTGATTTGTACCTGTTGGACGAACCTTTCGCAGGTGTTGATGCAGCCACCGAAAAAGCTATCATTGCAGTGCTGAAATCCCTGAAAGAGGCAGGCAAGACGGTCGTCGTCGTGCATCATGATCTGGCCACGGTCACCGACTATTTCGACCATGTGTTCCTGATCAATACCCGTAAAGTGGCCGAGGGCCCGGTGGCCGAGGCCTTTACGCCTGAGACCTTGCAAACCGCTTATGGGGGCCGTCTGGCCACTGCTCAGATCGATCAGGTCTCGCGCGAGATAGGATAATTCATGCTTTGGGACGCTCTGAGCCTTCAGCTTGGCTATAACGCCACGCTGGTTGCGATTGGTGCGAGTTTGCTGGGCATCTCGGCCGGGGTAACGGGCACCTTTCTGTTTCTGCGCAAACGCGCGCTGGTCAGCGATGCGATCAGCCATGCCACGTTGCCCGGTGTCTGTCTGGCCTTCATGGTGCTTGTGGCGTTTGGCGGTGATGGCCGGAACCTGATCGGATTGCTTGCAGGCTCGGCCGTGTCGGCGTGGATTGGCCTGCTCTGCATGAACTGGCTGACACGCCATACGCGACTGGCCGAAGACGCAGCGATCGGTGCGATCCTGTCGGTGTTCTTCGGTCTGGGTATCGTCCTGTTGACTGTCATCCAGACCATGGGCGTGGGCCGTCAGGCCGGGCTTGAGGGGTTTCTGCTGGGGTCGACTGCGGGAATGCTTTGGGCGGATGCTCTAATCATCGCGGTCGGTGGCGCTCTGACGCTGGCATTGGTGCTGGTTATCAGACGTCCGATGATGATGGTGGCCTTTGATCCCGAATATGCGACGGCGCGTGGGTTGCCCGTGTCCCGGATCGATTTGGCGATGATGGGCCTGGTGATGGCGGTGACGGTTGTGGGGCTGAAAATTGTCGGCCTGATCCTCATCGTGGCCTTGCTGATCATCCCGCCGGTCACGGCCCGGTTCTGGTCGGAACGGTCGGACCGTGTGGTGCTTTTGGCCGGACTTGCCGGAGGGCTGGCGGGCTATATCGGAGCGGCGTTGTCGGCATCAGCCCCGAACCTGCCGACGGGTCCGATCATCGTGCTGGTTAGCTTCGGGTTTTTTGCTCTTTCATTGCTGCTGGCTCCGGTACGTGGCGTATTGGCTGCCGTCTTGCGCCACCTACGGTTCCAGCGCCGGGTTCACGTGCGGCAGGGGTTGCTTGCATTGGCGCAGGGTCAGAAGATTTATGAGCCTTTGACTCTACGCCTGCTGCGTCGTGCCGGGATCGTGCGGGCCGATGGTGTGGCGACCGAAGCGGGCAAGGCGCGCGCCGCCAAAGCCCTGCGTGATGAGAAACGATGGGAATTCGTCCGCGCCGATCAGGCGCATGAGGCGACAGCCGCGCTCTATGACGGGCTGCGCGATATCGAAACGGTTCTGACCCGTGACCAGATTGCAGAAATCGACCGCCGCATTGGCGGCCCGCAGGGGGTGCCCTCATGAGTGGTGAAGAATTTGTCCCCCTGTCACTGACACCGATGCTGATCGGAACCTTTGCCGCGATTGCTTGCGCGCTGCCTGGCAACTTTCTTGTGCTGCGCAAGCAAGCGCTCATCGGGGATGCAATCAGCCACGTGGTTCTACCCGGCATCGTTGTGGCGTTCCTGTTGACCGGGGTGATCTCGACCTGGCCGATGATGCTGGGGGCCGCCGGTGCCGCCATTGTCGCGGTCGTCATGATCGAGGCGATCCGACGGCTGGGCCAGATCGAACCCGGTGCCGCCATGGGCGTCGTGTTCACCACCATGTTCGCAGCAGGCGTGCTGCTGCTAGAGCAAACCGATACATCGAACGTCCATCTGGACGTCGAACATGCGCTTTACGGAAATCTGGAAAGCCTGATCTGGCTGGACGCGACAGGCTGGTCCTCGTTGCTGGACCCCGTGGCGCTGGCAGGGCTCCCGCATGAGCTTCCGCGTATCGCTTTGACGCTGGTCGGAGTGATCTTGTTTACCTGGCTGTTCTGGCGTCCATTGAAGATTTCCACCTTTGACGAAGGATTCGCGCGCACCATCGGCATTCGGACTGGCGCGCTTGGCATGGCGTTGGTCATCACGGCTGCCATCGCCGCTGTGGCCGCCTTTGATGCCGTTGGCTCAATCATTGTGATCGCGATGTTCATTTGCCCGCCCGCCGCGGCGCGCATGATGACCAATCGGCTGGAATTTCAGGTCGCGTGGAGCGTTGTGTTCGCCACCATCTCCGCCATGGCGGGGTATGTACTCGCGGGGTATGGTCCGCTCTGGTTGGGGGCAGCGGATGCTGTCAGCGCTGCCGGTATGATTGCAACGGTCTCGGGGCTGATTCTGGCTGTGGCGGCGGTCTTTGGACCGTGCCGAACCCGCTCCGGAGCCCCAAGCACGGCTTGACTTGGCGTATTTGCGCCAGTGCCATCTGCAGAGCATCGGCGCATCTTTGCCAAGTGGAAACAATAGCGCAGTCTTAACAAGATTTATTCCATTTCTCGTGGTACGAGTCCTTCAATTGTTAAACGGATGACCACCACTCACTTCGGTAAGTCCGGCCAGCTCTGACCAATGTCGCTACCCCCTTGACGCCGCGGTCAGAGCCGGTCGGACACCTTATTTCTAGACCCCCGAATTCTATTCAAACCGGTGGCAGAATCGCGCGCATATGTGCTAGGTCTAGCGGTATGGCGCATACGAACCCCAATATCAGCGAAAACAGACCGGTCATCCGGCAGCTAGACGATGCCGCCATTAATCGGATCGCTGCAGGTGAAGTGGTGGAACGTCCGGCCTCGGCGGTTAAAGAGCTGGTCGAAAATGCAATCGATGCCGGGGCGACTCGGGTTGCGATTGATATCGCGGATGGCGGGAAGACGTTGATTCGCGTCACCGACGATGGTTGCGGCATAGCTGCAACGGAACTGCCATTGGCGTTGTCGCGCCATGCGACCTCTAAGATCGATGGTTCTGATCTACTCAATATCCACACGTTTGGATTTCGGGGTGAGGCATTGCCGTCTTTAGGGGCTGTCGGGCGCCTGACCATCACCAGCCGGGTGCCGGGTTCGGATGCAGCTCAGATCCACGTGTCCGGCGGCAAGATGGAGGCGGTGAAACCTGCGGCCTTGCGCGCGGGCACAGTGGTTGAACTGCGCGATCTGTTTTTCGCCACGCCGGCGCGGCTGAAATTCATGCGCACCGACCGGGCCGAGGCGCAGGCTATCACCGATACGGTCAAGCGTCTGGCGATGGCTGAACCGGCGATCACATTTACACTGCGCGACGTCTCGGGAGGCGGCGAAGGGCGGGTGACCTTTCGCGCGGATCGTGAGAATGGCGATTTGTTCGACGCCATGCACGCCCGATTGGCCCGCGTGATAGGACGTGAGTTCGCCGAGAATGCTCTGCAGATTGATGCGACGCGCGAAGGTATCCGGTTGTATGGCTACGCTGCCTTGCCGACCTATTCGCGCGGTGCGGCGGTTGCGCAGTACCTGTTCGTCAATGGCCGTCCCGTGCGGGATAAGATGCTGACAGGTGCGCTGCGGGCGGCGTATTTCGATTTCCTCAGTCGCGACCGTCACCCGGCGGCAGCGCTGTTCATTGATTGTGACCCGACGCTAGTGGATGTGAACGTCCATCCGGCGAAATCCGAGGTTCGTTTCCGTGATCCCGGCGTGGCCCGGGGACTGATCGTTTCGGCGCTGCGCCATGCTCTGGCTGAGGCTGGGCATCGGGCCTCGACCACTGTTGCTAATGCGACCTTGGGTGCGATGCGGCCCGAACCGGCCCAGCCCGCTCCGGGGCGGGTGTATCAGATGGATCGGCCATCGCTCTCGGCACGACAGGCGGCTTATCAGGCGCAGGCGCCTGGCTTTGCCGAACTGTCCCGCGACTATAGCGGAAGTGTGGTCGAACCTGCTCCGGTGGTCCCGGTTGCCGCTGAAGAACCTGCGCCGCAAGACCTGCCCTTGGGTGCCGCGCGTGGTCAGGTGCACGAGAATTACATCATCGCCCAGACCGCCGATGGTATGGTGATCGTTGACCAGCACGCGGCGCATGAGCGGCTGGTTTATGAAAAGCTCAAAAACCAGATGGCCGAAAATGGCGTCGCCGCTCAGGCACTGTTGATCCCCGAGATTGTCGAATTATCCGAGGGAGACTGTGCGCGTCTGATGGCCGTAGCCGATGATCTGTCTCGCTTCGGCCTGACCATTGAGCCCTTCGGAGGCGGAGCTGTCGCCGTGCGTGAAACCCCGGCTATCCTGGGTGAAGTCGACGCCCGCGCGATGATCCTCGACATCCTTGATGAACTGGCCGATCAGGGCGAGAGCCAGATGGTGCAGGCACGGATTGAGGCGATCCTCAGCCGGGTGGCCTGCCACGGCTCAGTTCGCTCTGGCCGCCGGATGAGGGCCGAGGAAATGAACGCTCTGCTGCGCGAGATGGAGGCGACGCCTCATTCCGGTCAGTGCAACCATGGGCGGCCAACATATGTGGAATTGAAGCTGGCCGATATCGAGCGTTTGTTCGGCCGCAGTTGATCCCGTGCGTTTGGCGCGGTAAGAAGAATAAAACAAGAACATCCGAGGCGATATGATCGAGATTGCTGGCACCCAAGTTGCATTGAACGACCCCGTGATCCTGATTGCGGGTGGAGTGGTGGCATTGATCCTGCTTCTGCTGTTTATGTCCATGCGCGCGGCGCAGCGCTCGGCCCGGATGGCGGAGCCTCTGGCCCGACAGATGGCGCATCTGGGCCAGCATGTGCAGCAGTTGGGGCAGGGGCAGGAGCAACTGCGCGGCGGATTGCAGCATGTTTCGGACACGCAAGCCAATGCGCAGGTCCAGGTGATCCAGACAGTCGAATCCCGCCTGTCCTCGGTCCAGCAGCAGATGAACGACCGGCTGGCGGATAACGCGATGAAATCGGCGCGTGCTCTGGCTGAGATGCAGGAGCGGATGAAGGAATCGCTGCATGGGTCGTCAAAGCAGACTGCGACTTCGCTGACGCAATTGCAGGAACGTCTGGCAGCCATCGACAAGGCGCAGGACAATATCACCAAGCTCTCGGGCGATGTTCTGTCGCTGCAGGATATCCTGTCGAACAAACAAACCCGCGGTGCGTTTGGTGAGATTCAGCTGAACGATATCGTCTCCAAAGCGCTGCCTACAGACAGTTTTAAGCTTCAGGCGACGCTGTCGAACGGGCGTAGGGCGGATTGCTTGATCAACCTGCCGAACCCTCCGGGCCCGATTGTGATCGACAGCAAATTCCCGTTGGAGGCTTATGAGGCGCTGATTGGTGCCACCAACGATATGGAACTGAAAGCTGCAGTGCAAATGTTCCGGAGCACCGTGCGCAAACACATCAACGACATTGCCGAAAAATATATCCTCGACGGTGAAACCGCAGATGGCGCGCTGATGTTCCTGCCGTCCGAGGCGGTCTATGCCGAGCTGCATGCCAAGTTTCCCGAGCTGGTGCAGGAGAGTTTTTCGAAGCGGGTCTGGATCGTCTCGCCCACCACCTGCATGGCGACGCTGAATACGATGCGCGCGATCCTGAAAGATGCGCGAATGCGGGAGCAGGCCGGAGCGATCCGCAAGGAACTGGGCATGCTGCACAAGGATGTTGACCGATTGGGCGAACGTGTGTCCAACCTCGATCGTCATTTCGGGCAGGCGGCCAAGGATATCTCGGAAATCAAGATCAGTGCCGAAAAGGCCGGGCGTCGCGCGCAGCGGTTGGACAACTTCGACTTCGAGGAGCTTGCCCCGGACGATCACACCAATGTCGTACCGCTGGGGAAAACCGAAGGCTGAGCGCTACTGGATCGACAGGTCCAGAGTGTAACCAACTGTTTTGCCCGTATCGCGATCATTTCCCATCAGGTAGACGCGGATCGTGTAATCTCCGTCTTCGGGTAGGTCGATCCGGGCTGTATTGCCATCGATTGAGCCGTTATAGATCGCCGCCCCGTCACTGCCCGGAGGCAGGATGTTAAAATAGATCACACCATTGCCGTTCGTATCGCTGACTTGCAGATCGGCGAACATCTCTTGCCCTGATCTGGCGCCCAGGGAGTAGTCAAAATAATCGCTGCCGGTGATCGTGCCGCTGACCATCGTGCCATAATTACCCGGTTCGAATTTCACATCTGCTGAACTCTGTCCCAAGGCAACGCTTGCAAGCCCCGCAAGTAAAGCGCTCAAGATGAAACGTGTTTTCATAGTCTCCTCCGGCTGGGTCAGCGCAGCAAAACCTGCCTGAGTATGTCAGATCCGCAGGAAGGGTTGGAACAGGCGTGGCATCAGTTTGCTGAACTTCAACGGCGCGTCCGTGACTGCCAGACAGATACAGTCTCCCGACAGATCCGCGGTCGGAGTGTGATGCAGATCTTCATCCGCGATTTCGACATCGCCGCGCGCAAAGTGGTCGACCTCGTCCGAAAAGGCACCCTGTAGCACCATGGTCAGCTCAGTTCCGTGATGGCTGTGGTCAGGTACCGCGACGCCAGCAGGAATGAACAGCAGCCGGGCCGTCGCTTCGCGGGTTGTGGGCAGGATCGCCTGTTTGACACCCATCCCGATGGGCTTCCATCTGATCGCGTTCACATCGCCGCCCACATAGTCCTGCAGCGGAGCGGGTAATACCGAACAGCCTGGACGCACGGGCTTCGGGGTTGGCGCACCCTGCGCAATCAGCGCCATGGTTGCGGCCAGAGAGTCATCGGCCATTTGAGCGGACGCAGGCTGTTCCTCAAGAACGCAGCCCCCAACGGCGTCGAAACTTTCGGCCCGGGCCCGACAGTGATCGCATAAGGAAAGGTGCGTGGCGACCATCAGGTCGAACGCTTCGGGCAGATTGCCTGCGGCATAGGCCATCAGCAGGTCATCCGTCAGGTGATGTTTGATCTCGTGTTTCATCGTCTTCATCTCAGTTCATCGCGTGGCGCAGGCGGTCCAGCGCCAGCCGTATCCGTGATTTGATCGTGCCCAGGGGCAAGCCGGTTTGTGCAGCGATTTCTCGGTGGCTCAGATCCCCGAAGTAGGCCTTCTCGATCAGCTGCCTTTGCGCCTCGGGCAACGCCGTCATGGCGTCACGCAGCTGCGCGGTCTCCTGTTGCATTACCAGTACATCTTCCTGTTCCGGCTCTGCCTCGGGCCCCCAGCCAAGATCTTCGGGCTCGGGGCGGCGTTGTTTGCGCAACACATCGATGCGTTTGTTACGGGCGATCGTGAACACCCATGTGGCCACGGTCGCGCGCGTCGGATCGAATAGATGCGCCTTATGCCACAAGGTCGCCATAACTTCTTGCGCGCATTCTTCGGCCATCGCGGCGTCAGAGCCTGATTTCATAAGAAACGCTTTGACCCGAGGTGCAAAGTGCTGGAACAGCTCGGCAAAGGCCATCTGATCCCGCGCGTCACGGATGCGGGCGACGTGACTCACCCACTCGGTTCTGGTCCTACAACTGCCGTTCGCGTTGTTCACCGGCTTGCCCTTGCTGCGTTTCTTCGCGAGCAAGGCCTTGGGGGCAGGGCTCTCACCCACCGGATCATCCACGCTCACAGTATCGATCTCTGTAAACATAACCTCATTACGCAGTCGGGCCAAAGCCGGATCACTTCGCACGAATATTTTAATCCATCCTGAGGCCTACTTCGTAGTATCCCTATGAAAAGGCCCTGGAATTGGGCGCCGATCGAGCGGCTTGGTGGCCAACTGGAAAGCAAAATGGACCGGATCGACCATATCGCAGGGCATACCTATCACGGACGGAAGGGTGCGATTGAAAACGCATTTCGCTATTCGGTCGACTACATCCTGCTTGATCCGGAAAAAACAGTTGCGACTCCGCTTCTGTTTTCGCTGAACCGGATAAATGTCACGAACTGGCGCAGCCGCGATCACGGAGGTGAACCCGGTAAGGGGGGCGGCGCGATTTGGCTGCGTGAACAGTTCGATAGGATGGGCATTACACAGCCCGCGGAAATCACCTTGCTGACTCAGCCCCGTGTGTTGGGACATGTCTTCAATCCGGTCAGCTTCTGGTTCTGTTTCGACACGGTACAACAGATCTATGCAGTGGTGGCCGAGGTGACCAACACCTATGGTACGCGCCACAGCTACTTGTGCCACAATGCCAATTTTGCACCCATCCAAGCCTCGGATCGCATCGTGGCGGACAAGCTGATGCATGTCTCTCCGTTCCAGAAGATCGAAGGGTCCTATACGTTCCGTTTTGACTACCGACCGGACCGGATCGGTGTCTGGATTGATTATGGCCGCGAGGCCGGAGGGTTGATTGCGACCCTGACCGGATCACGGGAACGATTGACCGATGGGATAATCTTCAAATCGTTGCTGCGCAGGCCATTTGGTGCGCGCCGCACCTTCGCATTGATTGTCTGGCAGGCGTTGAAGCTGAAGCTGAAGAAGGCCACGTTCCGCCCGTTTCGGACCGCGCCTGTACCGGATCACCCGGTTTCCCGCGTTCGCGAACCATAAGCCGCACCTGTTTGTTCAAGATCAAAGACTCAGCCCCGTCAGAGTGGTTGTTGTAGGGTTGAGACCGCGAACACGAGGAGTTGGAAATGCTGGAAATCTCGGCAAGAAAAATAGCCCAGGTCGCCATGATGGGGCGTGAATTGGACCGGGCCGAGGGCGAACTGCGTGCGTTTATCGACCGGATGGGTGAAGACGAACAGGCCGAACTGGTCGCCGTCATGTGGATCGGGCGTGAGAGTTTCTTCGCTGAGGATCTGGCCGAGGCCGTCGCCACCGCCAAGTCCGAGGCTTCGACTCCGTGCGCGGATTATCTGATCGGCACGCCGCATCTGTCCGATCACCTTGAAAACGGCCTGGATGCGCTTGGGATATCGGCCGAAGACATTGAGAACGATCTGATGTAGACACAGTCTGAGAGGGCAGGTGTGAGAAGCCAGCCCTCCACCATCAATGCTTGAACCGATGACGCCTCCCCAGAGTGGTTTTGTCAAACGAAGAGGCGGACGTGGACAATTGCAAGATGGTCAGCCTAGGGTCCGTGTAGATATGTCTTTGGTTGATTGAATGATCTCAACGATTACCGCCGGCGCCGCTCAACGTCCGTTTTCCTGGATGCGAGTCGCAGCAGTTTTGATGATTTTCGCAACAGCCGGGTCGCGCGCAAACT
This sequence comes from Ruegeria sp. CF4, assembly GCF_056537345.1. Classification (NCBI taxonomy): domain Bacteria; kingdom Pseudomonadati; phylum Pseudomonadota; class Alphaproteobacteria; order Rhodobacterales; family Roseobacteraceae; genus Ruegeria; species Ruegeria sp. CF4. The sequence goes on from NZ_JBQFRJ010000010.1 coordinate 131,675, forward strand.
TGCTTGATCTGGTCTATGCCCAGCAGAAGTAAGCTGCCCTCAGTTCATTAAGCAAAGTTCATGTGTCGTTCCGGCATCGTTAATGCCGAGTTCTTTTCTCAGGTACATCACCGAGCTGGTAATGAAACTTGGAGGAAAACGACATGGCACATGTACATACAGCGAACGCCCAGAAGGGTCTCTTTTTTGGCCTGTTTGCAAATCATGCTGAAGTGAAGGTCGAACAGTTCCGCCGGCGTGCTTACACCAGAACGCTTCGCGAGCTTGAGCGGCTGAGCGATGATCAGTTGCACGATATCGGCATCCCGCGCGATGAGATCAAGCAACGCGCGTATCAGAGCGTCTATCACCACATGCCGTATCGGGCGTAGGTCTAACCGCAAATCCGATTGAGGAGGTAGGATCATGCTGGATACGAACCCTGTCAATGATCAGAACCCGTCGACCAGTGCTTTGATGCTGTTTGACCGGGCAATGCAGATGCGCGCGATCCGGAAAGATATCGTCTGTGCGGCTCAGGAATTGAACCGGCTGTCAGACCAAGAGCTTTCTGAATTGGGTATCAACCGTGTCGATGTCGAAACGGTGATTGCACAATTTATCTGAACGCTCGCCCGTCTGTTCGGGAAAGATCAGAACAGCCATTCCTGTGTTACGGGAATGGCTGTTTCTCTGATTCAGGCAAGGTGATCAACGACCTGCAGATGTTGTGCCAGCCTGTCGATTTCACTCATCCAGCCCTGTACCAGTTTTGGATCGCTGGGAGCTGCGTGGACGCCAGCGGGGATGGCGCGGTTCTGCACCGCCTCGACGGCCAGTGACACCGGGATTGAGACCAGGCGCGCCATGGCAGTGCCGCGCGCATCGCCCCAGGCGTCCATGACATAGGTTTTGTTCCAGACCGGAATACCGTCCTTTTCGGCCTTCAGGCCAACACACAATACCACGCGGTCAGGTTCGCCTTCGTCATAGGCATTCTCGGCCCAGAACTGGTCGGACATCTCTTTTAGGCGGGCGTCGCCTTCGGGTCCCGAGAGGGTTTCGATCTCGGTGAACACATCCGACCAGGCATCGGCCCAGCCATTCAAACGCAAGGTGCCGCGGACGAATTCCTTGACCGGCCAGTGATCCTCGAACTGATACTCGGCCATGAAAGGGAGCGAGTCGCGGTTGGGGTAGACCTCAAAGCTTTCCGGTGTCGGCAGCGGCGCGATATAGCTGGTGATCGCATCCCACGGGCGGGCGACGTCCAGAGGAGCGTAGTCGCGGATCGATTTCGATGGTGAGCGTAGCGCCTTGAGCACACCCAAGGGCGACCAGCTGAACTTGTAGCGGAACGGGTTGGGGTTCTTGGGAATGCCGCCACAGTATGAGATGAAGCTTAGGTGGTTCTTCGCATCGAACGCGTCTGAAACGCGGTAGTCTGCGACCAGGGCGTGCGCCATCAGGTGGTCTATGCCCGGGTCCAATCCGACCTCATTGACCAGCGCGACACCCGCTTCACGTGCTTTGTCATCCAATGCGCGCATCTCGGGCGCGATGTAAGAGGATGAGACAAAATTGACCTCTTTCGAGATCGCCAGCTCCGCCAGCGGCACGTGCCAATCACCCGGCAGCATGGAGACGATCACGTCGCCTTTTTCCAAGACCTCGCCCAGAGCGTCGATGTCGAACGCCCGGATGTCATCGGTCAGGTCTCCGACCTCGGCCTTGGCCTTGACGATCGTTCGATTCCAGACGGTGACCTTGTGCCCGCCTTCGATCAGGCGCCGCAGGCCGGGGATGGCCGACAGGCCGGTACCACACCAGTGAATCGTCATCGCTCAGATCCCTTCGATATGAGTTTTGTAAGTTGCTTCTGCCCGGCCCCAGACACCGCTGTCCAGATCGGTCAGGGTCAGCAAAGACGGCAGCAATTGCGCCGCATAGTCTTCCGAGCTTTCGACCGGCAGCATCGATGGCAGGTTGTCGATGGCCATGACGTCCATCACCGGGTTGGTCGCCACGCGCAGGGCCGGCGCGTCCCATGTGGTGGCGCGGTCATAGACCGGCACCGGGTTGTAATCGCTGTCCGGGTCGCAGGCGACATCGCCAATGGCGGTCAGCTTGCGCGGTGCGGTCAGAGCTTCGCGCGGAACAAAGACCGGGGTACCGGGGCGCGCGAAGATGCAATTCAGGAACAGGTCGTGGTTCAGGATTTCCGGAAAAGGCCCGCCGCTTGCGGTCTCGGCCATGTCCCATTTGGTGACTTTGACACCCATGGCCTCGCAGAGGTCTGCAGCTCCGGTGCCCACACGACCCAAAGCTCCGATGACGATGGCGTCAGGACGCGCCGCACCCATAGCGTCCAGTTCGGCCAGCAGCTCGGCGTTCAGCGCATCTTTGTTGCCGTAAACTCCAACGGGCGGGCATTCCTCGCCTCGTTGCTGCGCGGCCCATGTTTTCAGCGTGACCGCAGCCCCGGCATAACCGGCCCAATAGCCAAAGGCGGCAACCCGGCGGCCACCTTCCTCGACCAGATATTCCAGATCATAAAGCGTGCCGCCGCCAGTCTTGAAACGTTGCAACAGCGCGCGACCGGAATGTTGACCCTTATAGGCATGGCCGAACATGATGTGGCGGTGGGGCAGGGGCGTGCCGTCCTCGGGCAGTTCCTTGAGGCCGAAGATAATCGCGTCATGCGGCGCATCTGGCCAGGAATTCTCAGCAGCGATCTCACAGCCCGCGTCCTTATATCCATCAATCGGGATGGCCCGGACGGAGCTTTCTTCGACCGTTACACGGATACCTGCGGCGATCAGGGCGGCGGCGCCTTCGGGGGTCAGTCCGACCCGTTCCTCGTTCGGGCGCTGTTCTGCCCGGACCCAGAGATGTGTCATTCCTATTCCTTTTGTCAGAGCATTCCGGCGGCGCGCACCGCCTGTACCGAAGGCCGGGCCTCCATCGCTTCACGGAAGGCGACGATCTTGGGAAAGGCTGAGACTTCAACGCCATCGCCTTCCAGCCAGCTGCAGACCACGTAGAGATAAGCGTCGGCCAGCGAGAACGCCTCGCCCAACACAAACGGCCCACGCAGCCCGTTCGACGAGATATAGTCGCAGGACGCGGTCATGTTTTGCGCGACTTTGTCCTTCATGTCTTTCCAGCTGGATTTCTTGTCTGCCCAACGGGGCCCGCGCAGCTTATGGGCATGGTTCACATGCATGGTCGAGGCCAGATAGTACATCACCTCTCGCATCCTTGCGGCCATTACGGGGTCTTCAGGGACCAGCCCGGCCTGTGGTGCGATGGTGGCAATATAGTCCAACAGCGCGCCGGTTTCGGTCAGGATGCCGCCCTCGACCGCCAGCGCCGGAACCCGGCCCTTGGGATTTATCTGCTTATAGGCGGGCTTGGTCTGCTCGGCCCCGGCAAAATCCAGCTTGATGGCTTCATAGTCCAGCCCTGCCTCTTCCAAGGCAATCGCGACGGCGATCGAGATGGTGCGTGGGGCATAGTAAAGCTGCATCGGGGCCTCCTTAAAGGTGGGTCTGCGCGTATTGCCGGTCGGGCGCTTCCAGATGGGGCACAGCGTTGAACAGAACGGGGCTCAGCTGTGTGCCAATCGGGTGCAGACGATGCATCGACGTATTCATGATGGCAAGGGCCACCCGCGCCATCGACGGAATGTCCAGGCCCATGGCCTGCCGCACCACCATCGAGATCAACCCGCCCGAGGTCACGATGATTGCCGGCCCACCCTCGGTGCCGATGTCGTGCAGGGCATTAGATACACGCGTTTCGAACTCTGCGAAGGTCTCTGGCGCATCCTCGATCTCGCCCCGGGACCAGGCAGAGAAGGTGCGCGGCAGATGTTCGACAAAGCCTTCGCGGTCGGTCGGAACCTCGACCCCGTGCTGCTGGTGAAACAATTGGGCGAGGGTGAAATACTCGATCTCGTTGAGCCGCGCGTCACGGATCGGCTCGGACAACCCCATACTGTTTGCGGTTTCCACATGACGGTTCAGGGTGCCACAATAAACGCGGGGATAGTGGGTGCGCGTGTCACGCAAATGCGCACCCAACCAACGTGCCTGCTGATGGCCCAAATCACTGAGCCTGTCATAGCTCAGCTCATCCCGCGCGGTTGTATTGGCCTGCCCGTGGCGCACCAGTGTAATATGTGACATGACGATCCCTCTTGGTCTGACGTCTTAGGGCAGGTTCGGGGCCGGGGCCAGAGGGGTTTCGCATGCGCTTCAAAAAACTCCTGTGCCCGGTGCGCTTTATCGTTATGGTCGCTCCGAGAGGGAGGACCCATGGCTGTTGATCACACACGGTTTCTGGCCGATTTGCACAAGCTGCGGTCTTTCGGATCTTCGGGTGTTGGCAAGGGCGTTGTCCGCCCTGCCTATTCCGAGGCCGACATTGCCGCGCGCCAATGGTTGGCTGGGCGCATGAGCGATGCCGGTCTGACACCGCATTTTGATCCGGTTGGGAGCCTGTTTGGTCTGGCCGAAAGGCCGTCGCTGTTGATGGGGTCGCATTCCGACAGTCAACCCGAAGGCGGCTGGCTGGACGGCGCTTTGGGGGTCATTGCAGCGTTGGAAATCGCGCGTTCCAGTGACCGGCCTGTCTCGGTCGTCAGCTTTCAGGACGAAGAAGGGCGGTTCGGCGTCACCACTGGGTCGGCGGTCTGGTCGGGTGGATTGCCTCTGGCAAAGGCAGACGGTCTGACGGATGGCGCGGGCATCAGCTTTGGCACGGCAAGGGCATCGATGGCCGGGCTTGCTGAAGGTTTTGTCGATCCCGCGCGGTTCAACGGCTTTATCGAAATGCATATTGAACAAGGCCCCGCGCTGGATGCTGCTGGAGAACAGATCGGAGTCGTGACCGATATCGTCGGCATTCGCGACATGTCGATCACCTTCGAGGGGCAGCAGAACCACGCCGGAACCACACCGATGCATCTGCGCCGCGATGCGTTTCAAGCGCTGTCTTTATTCAACGCGCGTCTGAATGACCTGTTTCGCAATGTCGTCACGCCGCAAACCGTCTGGACCATCGGGCGCGTTGATTTGCATCCAAACGCGTCCTCCATCGTGCCGGGTCGCGTTCGCTTCTCGATGCAATGGCGCGATGGCGATGCCGACCGGCTGGTGCGTATGGAAGAGATCATCCGGGCCACCGCGCAACAGGTGGCCGGGGAACTGGGGATGGAGCTGAGTTACGGCCCGATGTTGGGGCTGGAACCAGTCAGCATGGACCCAACCCTGCGCGGCGCGCTGGAGGCGGGCGCGCAAGCGGTCGCGCCTGGCAAATGGCGCAGGATGCCATCGGGTGCATTGCACGACGCTACCAATGTCTCGCGGCTCATGCCGGTTGCGATGCTGTTCGTGCCATCAATCAACGGAATCAGCCATGATTTCGCCGAGGATACGGCCGAAGATGACCTGGTCGCGGGTCTTCGCGTGCTGGATCACGCTGTTCAGGCCTTGAGGTGATCTGCGCGATAAAGCGCAGTGAAAATACAAATTTTACAGCAGTTTGACCTGCGTTAAGCAAAACTCAAACGCACCATGCCCTCTGATATGCGTTGTGTTTCCATGGGCGGCGTATATGGAGTGTTGCCTAACGGAAAAAAGTTTCCTATAGGAACATTATTGATGCATACGCCCGTATACTGACGCTTTGAGATGCTGGAGAATTCCTGAATTCCAAGGCTGAATCGTTGCAATATGCGTAGCTTGGGTCAGACTGATGGGCATGCGTTGCAGCCATTAGATACAAAATGAAGGTACCCGCCATGACCGAACTAAAACGCACCCCCCTTTACGAACTACATGTTGAGTTGGGAGGTAAGTTGGTTGATTTTGCTGGTTGGGAGATGCCTGTTCAGTATCCCTTGGGGATAATGGGTGAGCATAAGCAGTGTCGTGAGAAGGCGGCGTTG
>NZ_JBQFRJ010000011.1:0-131926 GCF_056537345.1 Ruegeria sp. CF4
AACGCGCCTGTTGACGTGGACTCACCCCTCCTGATACCCCCTGTTTTACTGAGGTGATCACCGGTGACGGTGCCTGTAACGGGAGCGGAACTTCCGCCCCCGGGCACCACTTAAAGTCCCAACCTGTTGATCAAACTTGGTTTTCTTGTGGAAACTGCGCGGGCGTAGGACACTATGTTGCAAGCAATTCCTTGCCGCATCTCCGATACGCCTTCTTGTCACAGCGAGCAGAAAAACACGTAACCAATGGCAAACTTTGAGACCAAGAAAATCCACACTCTCAACGCAAGAGGCAACATCATGCTCGAAGTTTACCGAGATGTACTGTCGCTGTCGGGTTCGCAGATGCACACCCTCATCCAAACCCTTCGACATAGGGTCGAACACGCCCTCGGCGCAAAAGGTATTTCTTACGATAGGTTAAGGAGCGCATTAGAACCTTCTCAAGATCGCCGAGAAATCGCTTTGATCTTCGATACCACCAAGATCAACCACGATTGGTATGGGTTTAAGGTGATGGAGAGGATACTTCCGCTCCTAGACCTTAAGTCCAACCATAGTGTGTTGGAAGGTGACTACCTTGGTCGAACTGGGCAAAGCGAAAAACAATACAATGCCTTCAAGAACGCCGTGCGACTTCGTCAGGATATTACCTATCAACATCCTTCACAGTTCCACGTGGTGTATATCAACAACCTTACCGAAGCTATGTTCGAACGACTGGACAAAGGCCTAGCGGGCTATTCTGGATATGCTGGGTACGCCGACATGACATATGGTTCGGAGTTCAAGTTGTTCCTCTCAACCATGCTGGCAAATTCTTTCATCAAGTATGGAAAGGCGATCATTCAAGGGCATGAGCCCGATCGTCCGGACAATGAGGACTGCAATATGAAAGGTTATCCGTTCGAAAAGTTCGGATACCGGTGCAGAAGCATCAACGGCGACCTAATGGGGGTGCTCTTGTCATACAAGATCGAGCGGCCTGTATACGGCGGCTTCGAGGTTGATACTGAGTTTTCGTTGAATGCTATCGGAGTAAAAGTAGGAGATATCGACAAGCTTTCTGTCGAGGTTACCGACGCCAAGGCAGAATACCTCAAAGAAAGCAAAATCAGATCCCTTGAAATTGCCGGATTGGCCGATATCGGAGCGACAGAATTGGCAGGCATGATAAAGTCTAAGCTAAGAGGCAACTACATTTATGGACTAAGCCATATCGCTGAACACAACGTGACCAAGTTTAGTATCATCCTAGAGTTCTCCGGCTCCAAGACAGGTTCACCCAAAAGGCTCAAGGCAGCACTTGCTTACGAGGCAGAAAGAGAGGTTTTGCGCCTCTTAACGATGTACTGAGAGGCTGATCAGCCACTTCAGTCTTCGGGTAGCAAAGACATCCATCGAGCCAATACAGGCAAGGGATAACCGACGCCATAGCTCTGACCGACGCCTGTAGCTTGCCAACCACCAATCTGATCAACGATGTCCGCAGGGCACTCAACGGCACGCAACCGATCTCGCATTGAGTGACGAAAGCTGTGAAGCGTGCAATTGGCTGGCACCAGCGGCTTCAGCCACTTGTTAAGTGCCGCGCTTGCCGAGTTGGCATTTGTTTTCCCAGTGTTGTTGTAGCGAGGAAAGGCGAATGCGTCATTGGCGAATGCGTTGCGAATTCGATTGGCCGCCCATAGCGAACTCCCGACCAATGGCACCTTGCGGGCACTACTAGCGGTTTTGAGGCGCCTCCAGTCGTGCTCTTTGATGACAACGTGAGGATGGGAGCAATCTAGCAATAGATCATCGGTCGATAAACCGGCAGCCTCGGCGAGCCGCATACCTGTGTCTGAAATCAAAGCAACTAGCCATCGAATCTCATCGTCGACCCTCTGACACTCTTGCTGGATCGAAGCGATAACGTCGACGGGCAAAGGTGCGCGTTCTTGCACTCCAGCTTGCCGGTCGAAATACACCCCTCCGAAAGGGTTCGTGAACGAAACGCCCATCTCGCTAGCAGCAAAGTTCGTGACTGAGCGGACCGTTCCTAAAATTCGGGTGATGCTGCTGCCCGACAAGCCGCGCTCCAACAGCGCATCTCGGAAGTCATTGGCGTCTGCCTTAGAGTAAGCTCGAAGGTCTTTGTCTCCAGCGACGTCGATCGCGTAGCCACAACTCCGCTCTGCCGCACGGTGAAAAGTGACCGGGCGACCGTCTCCCTTGAGTTTTAGATATACGCCGACAGCCTCTGAGAGCGTCAGCGAGTCGGTCTTCGTAGCATCTGGCGCTTCGTGAAAAGTTTCGGATGACACGCGAAGTCGGCTTTTCCCAGGCAACTCGGCGTCCTTGCACCGAAGGTGGTACCAGTACTCATCCAGTTGGTCCGCAGCACGTCGTGCCCGTACCGCTGCGATCCTTACCGACCTTGTTCGCAGTGAATACGCGATTTTCCTCGTGTCGTAGTGCTTCAAAAGGTCCGCCGGGACCCGCCGCTCGAAGTAGTAGATGCCGTTCTTGGTGAACGAAAAAGGAACCAATTTGTCATACGCCATGTCCTACGCCCGCGCAGTTTCCACAAGAAAACCAAGTTTGATCAACAGGTTGGGACTTTAAGTGGTGCCCGGGGGCGGAATCGAACCACCGACACGAGGATTTTCAATCCACTGCTCTACCCCTGAGCTACCCGGGCACGGGAACGGAACTTACCGTTGGGTGGAGGCGTTCTATGATTTGCCATCGGGAGTGTCCAGAGGCTTTTTGACATTTTTTCAATGTTGACGCGGTTGTCCTTGATCATCGTCTGAAACGTCAGGATCCGCATCCTCTTCGCGCTGTGAAGGAACAGAGTATGACCCGTTCAGCCATTTGGCCAGATCAAGATCCGCGCAGCGTTTTGAACAGAAGGGGCGGAAGCTGTGGACGGAATCTTCGCCGCAGATCGGGCAACTCATTTCAGCACCTCAGTCAGCGGAACGCGAGCACGTTTGCGTTGCAATTCATAATGACCAAGCGGGGTCCAGCCGGCCAGAATGGTCTCGTCGGGATCGGTTTTGAAGGCAGCGCGCAAGGCGGCCTCGAACCCACGGCGGTCTTTCTTGGGCATTGGGGCGAGATCCAGCGTGATTTGTCCGCCAAGCCCGCGCACTCTCAGCACCCGAGGCAGTGATTTGGCGCAGGCGAAGTTGGCTTTGGTTCCTGCCGCCAGCGAACTGTCCGACCCGGTATTAACATCAACCGCGACCAGTGCCCGCGTGGGCTGGATATAGAGGTGCCCGCCACCCGCAAGAGGTTCGGAGATGCCGCGCGCGACGTCCAGCGCATCCAGCACGCCGTGATCCTCGAAACCACCCGGGGCGGTGACGACCTCGGCTGGGTCAGTCCAGTCGCGCCAGGCGAGAATATGCGGGCCATCACCCTCGCTGAGGGTTTCAGGCTGGTCGCCCGGGTCGTTCAGAACCTGTTCGGCCTGGAGACGCATCGCAGCGATGTCTTCCGCGATCTCGTCGCTTTCCGCCCCGGCGCAGCAAGACCTCAGGATCAGGCCATGCGGGCTGTCCTCCATCTGCTCGTGCGCGATTTCCAGCAAGCGGTCTCGCTCGTCTTCGTCGCGGATGCTGCGCGAGATATTGAGGCCGGGTGCATCGGGCGTGACAATGGCGAAGCGGCTTTTGAACAGAACGCGGTTGGTAACCGGTATCGCCTTACCCGGCTCGGCGTAACCACTGATCTGGACCAGCAGCAACGCCCCCGGAGCCAACCCTTTGACCTGCCGCAGAAAAGCGGGGCCGTCGGGGGTGGTCAGAAACATGCCGCCCTGCCCTTTGACCGGGCGCTCGGCGCGCGCACGATAGATGGTGCCCGGAGGAGGTGCCTCTCCGGTAATCAGAAAGTCCTCAAGTGCGCCATCCATCATGAGTGCGGCGGCTTCGCGGCCTTCGATATGGTCCAGAACGATTGTGCGGCCTTTCATGACACCTCACCACGATACAAGGGGTAACCGATGCCTTGCAAAAGCGAGGCAGTCTCGGCCAGAGGTAAGCCCACGATGCCGGTGAACGAACCAGAAATCCATGGGATGAACGCTCCGGCGGGGCCTTGGATGGCATAAGCGCCGGCCTTGCCTTGCCAGTCCCCCGTCGACAGATAAGCGTTGATCTCTGTGTCCGAGAGGCGCTTTACCTTGACCTGTGAAACCACGTCGCGTTGCAGAATTTTCTCACCGCGGCGTACGGCAACCGAAGTGATCACACGATGGCGTCTGCCGGACAACGCATGCAGGAATTCGGCGGCCTGCCCTGCATTTTCAGGCTTGCCCAGAATACGGCGGCCCAATGCAACGGTGGTATCCGCGCAAAGGGTGACATCACCGCTATCCGCCTGAACCGCCTGCACTTTTTCGCGCGTGATGCGACTGCAATAGGGAAGCGGCAACTCGCCTTTCAAAGGCGTTTCGTCGATCTCAGGAGGGTGTATCGCATCAGGATGAACACCAAGCTGCGCCAGCAGGTCCAGCCGCCTTGGGCTGCCCGATCCGAGGATAAACGCCATTGGGCGAAGCGTTATTTAAAGCGGTAGTTGATCCGACCCTTGGTCAGATCATACGGGGTCATCTCGACCTGAACCTTGTCGCCAGCCAGAACACGGATGCGGTTCTTGCGCATCTTGCCTGCCGTATGTGCGATGATCTCATGGCCGTTTTCCAGCTCGACCCGAAACGTCGCATTAGGCAGGAGTTCCTTCACGACACCGGGAAATTCGAGCGTATCTTCCTTGGCCATGTTGTCTCCACATCTAAGTTGCACTCGCAGAATCTGCGAGGGTGTGCGCTTAAATGAGCTTATTTCGGCCTTATTTCAAGGGCGGAATCACCTAAAGGGGTGATATTGTGACTGAATCGACTCTGGGACCCTGTTCGACCCAATGAGCACGGTTGAGCACATGACCATCAGCGCGGACAGCAGCGATTGCGCCCAGATCGACATCGGCATAGGTCCATCCCGGCTGGTTCAGGACCCCCTCGGCCAGAACACCGGTTTGCGGGAAGCCTTTGTCGGGCGGGCCAAAAACACCGCCCATGCCGGTGTTCATATCCACGGCTTCAGACCACTCATTGTTGCCGACAAGTGACGACATAACTGTAACGCATTGATTTTCAAGTGCTCTTGACATCGCACCAATGCGTACACGCCAATATCCTGATAGGGCCTCAGTGCAGGATGGTACCAGGATCAGGTCGGCATCCTGCAGGGCGCGACCCAGCAATGGGAACTCACTGTCATAACAGATCAGCACGCCGATCTTTCCCAAAGCCGTATCAAAGAGCTTCAGCGGACCGCCCGGCGCGATGTCCCAGGCATCACGTTCGAACCGGGTCATGATCTGCTTGTCCTGATGGTCAACGCCACCGTCGGGCGCATAGAGCGTGGCCCGATTCACCGGTCGGCCCGGTCCATCCACAACAGGGGCCGAGGCACCCAGAATGTATGTGTTGTACTCTTTCGCGAGGCGCTGATGTATGTGTTGTACATCTTCCATGCGGTCGGAAACCGCCCGGATCGAGCGTTCCAGATCGCCAGCTGCAGCTGCACCATCAAGCGTCGAAAGCTCCATCGCGCCGTATTCGGGAAAGACCAGCAGCCCGGCCCCCTGCCTCGCGGCCTCGGACACCCAACGATTCAGCTTGTCTTCGTACTGCGCCCAGCTGTCGAACCAGTCGAGATCATATGCAGCGGTTGCGACTTTCATGCCCGAAATCCTTAACGGTTTATTTCGCGCTACATTAAGGTGCGCATTCGGTGGCTGTATAGGCCAGTTGCAATGCCTTAGATAGTCGAGTCCGAAAGAACAGACAGCGCTCAACGCGGCAGAAGCCAAGATCGGCAACAAAAACTTGGAACTCGTCGCAAAGGCGGAAGGGTGACGTCCGAACACCGTCAGGTTTGAGGAAAGTTTTGTATTTACCTCGGGATGCCCCTCAAGGCATTGGGGTATATATGAAAATAGCGGTCATATCGCCGTGCAAACCACGCTCAATTTGACCCTTGAAAAGCCGATGAAACACAATGGGAATCGCGGGCAAGAAACTATAAAAACTGCTTTTTTCTTCAAGGTGTTGAAGAATTTTAACGATCAGAATGGAGAGATGGTGCTGCTGGAGAGAATTGAACTCTCGACCTCTCCCTTACCAAGGGAGTGCTCTACCTCTGAGCTACAGCAGCGCCGTGGGCGGGTGATTAGACTCAAACGAAACGCGGCGCAAGGGTGTCTGGACGGTTTTTTTCCACTCCTGTAGAGAAAGGCAATGGCAGACAAAAATTCACCCAAAAAACACGGCAAACCCGGTGATGCACGCGAGGAGCGGCTGAAGGCGGCGCTCAAGGCGAATATGGCGCGGCGCAAGGCGCAGGCCAAGGCGCGGGCGGCATCCGAGGACAAGGCCGGCAAGGACGAGGGATAAGAGCAGATGGATTCGATTCTGGTAACGGGCAACGGCCCGCTGAACGGGCAGATCCCGATTGCGGGGGCCAAGAATGCGTGCCTGACGCTGATGCCCGCGACGCTTCTCAGCGAAGAACCCCTGACGCTGACCAATGCGCCGCGTCTAAGCGACATCAAGACCATGACCGCGCTGCTGCAATCACTGGGGGCCGAGGTCTCGTCGCTGCAGGACGGTCAGGTGCTGGCGATGTCCAGCCATGACCTGATCAGCCACACGGCGGATTATGAGATTGTGCGCAAGATGCGTGCCTCGAACCTTGTGCTGGGGCCAATGCTGGCGCGGCTAGGGCAGGCTGTGGTCTCGCTGCCCGGCGGCTGTGCAATCGGGGCGCGACCGATGGATCTGCATGTCGAAGGGCTTGAGGCGCTGGGGGCCGAGATCGAGCTGAAAGACGGGTATCTGCACGCCAAGGCCCCGGGCGGCCTAAAAGGTGCAGTGCATGAGATGCGCTTTGCCTCCGTGGGTGCGACCGAGAACATCGTCATGGCCGCCACGCTGGCCAAGGGCACCACGGTGCTGAAGAACGCCGCACGCGAGCCCGAGATCGTCGATCTGGTCGAATGCCTGCGCAAGATGGGGGCTCAGATTTCGGGCGAAGGCAGCTCGACCATCGAAATTCAGGGTGTCGACCGTTTGCATGGCGCGACCCATCAGGTGGTGACCGACCGGATCGAACTTGGCACCTACATGCTGGCCCCGGCCATTTGCGGGGGCGAGGTCGAATTGCTGGGCGGGCGCATGTCGCTGGTCGAAAGCTTTGCGGCCAAGCTGGATGCGGCGGGGATCAGCGTCTCTGAGACCAACAAGGGGTTGAAAGTGTCCCGCAAGAACGGGCGTGTGACCTCGGTCGATGTGGTCACCGAACCGTTCCCCGGTTTCCCGACCGATCTGCAAGCGCAGATGATGGCATTGATGTGCACTGCCGAAGGTGTGTCCGTTCTTGAAGAGCGTATTTTCGAGAATCGCTTTATGCATGCGCCCGAACTGGTGCGCATGGGTGCGAATATCGAGGTGCATGGCGGCACCGCCACCGTGACCGGGGTTGAGCGTTTGAAAGGCGCGCCGGTCATGGCGACGGATCTGCGGGCTTCGGTCTCGTTGATCCTTGCCGGTCTGGCGGCGGAAGGTGAGACGGTGGTCAGCCGGGTCTATCATCTGGATCGCGGATATGAGCATGTGGTGCGCAAGCTGGAAGGCGTGGGCGCAAAGATCGAACGGATTAAGGGTCAATGACAGACGCGAGTTTCAAAGACGGCCGCGAGGCACCACTGAACCTTGGGGCCGAGGATGAGGATGACCTGAAGGTCATCGCGACCCTGACACAGGACGCGATTTTCCCGGTCACCGAGATGACATGGCAACCCAGCCAGCGCCGCTTTGCGCTGCTGCTCAATCGCTTTCGCTGGGAAGACAAGGATGCCGCCGCCCGGCGCGGTCGTGCGTTTGAGCGGGTGCAGGCCGTTTTGATGTTCGGCTCGGTTCTGTCGGTGGCCAGTCAAGGCATCGACCGCAGCGACAAGGACATGATCCTGTCGCTGTTGTCGGTCGAATTCGAACCGTCGGAAGATGGCGCAGGGCAAATCCTGCTGACGCTGGCGGGCGATGGCGCGATCCGCCTGTCGGTCGAGGCCATTGATGCCACGCTGAAAGATGTCACGCGCCCCTACAAGGCACCGTCCGGCCACGCCCCTCATCACCCCGAGTGAACAACAAACGCGGCATAGCGCAGGCCTTCCCGAACCCGCCGCAAGGCACTGCAGTGCGGCGGGCAACCGTGTTTGATGTGTTCGATATCAGTCGCACCCTGATCCGTTCGATCCGCAATCTGTGTCAGGCGGATAATCTGGGTGACCCCGAAAAGCTTGCTCTGTGGATCGCCAACAAGGACCCGGCCTCGGTCCGGGGCTGGATCGAGGCCGGCGCCTCTCTATGGGTCGCGACCAGGGGGGATGGGATCGCAGCTGTTGGCGGGTTGCGAGCAGAGGGTGAGATATCGCTGCTCTATGTCGATCCCGATTGTTCCGGTTGCGGACTCGGCACGGCGCTGTTGTGCCGTTTGGAGAATGAACTGCATGCGCAAGGCTGTACCGAGGCACACTTGCAGGCAACCAAAACCGCCCATGCGTTCTATCGCAAGCAGGGTTGGCAGGATGATGGTGGCCCAACCGAGTGGCACGGCATCCCGCAATTCCCGATGCGCAAATCGCTGCACCCCTTGGGCTAAGGGTTGAGGCCGCCCGGTCTCGGCGATAAGACCCGTGGGAACGCTTTCGGAGTCCCTTATATGCCCGTTTTCCTCGACACGACCTCCGCCGATTTCGAGCCTGTGTTTCAGGCGCTGTTGTCCGCCAAGCGTGAGGACAGCCCCGATGTGGATGCGGTCGTGGCGCAGATCATCGATGATGTGCGGACCCGTGGCGATTCGGCAGTGATCGAGTTGACCGCCAAATTCGATCGGTTGGAGCTGACGCCCGAAACCATGGCCTTCTCTGCCGAAGAGATCGCCGAGGCCGTTGCACAGGTCACGCCCGAGGACCGCGCCGCACTGGAACTGGCTGCCGCGCGTATCCGGGCCTATCACGAAAAGCAGATGCCTGAGGATCATCGGTGGACCGATGAGTCTGGCGCTACGCTAGGCTGGCGCTGGTCGGCGGTGTCGGCTGCGGGGCTTTATGTGCCGGGCGGATTGGCATCCTATCCGTCGTCGGTTCTGATGAACGCGATCCCGGCGAAGGTGGCAGGGGTGGAGCGGCTGGCCATCGTTGTGCCGACACCTGACGGTCAGGCTAACCCGCTGGTCCTGCTGGCAGCGCAGCTGTCGGGCGTGGATGAGATCTATCGCATCGGCGGCGCGCAAGCGGTGGCCGCGCTGGCTTATGGCACCGATACGATTGCGCCGGTCGACAAGATCACCGGGCCGGGCAATGCCTTTGTCGCCGCCGCCAAACGCCGAGTATTCGGTAAGGTTGGCATCGACTTGATCGCGGGGCCGTCGGAGATTCTAGTGATCGCCGATAAGGACAACGAGCCCGACTGGATCGCGCTGGACCTGCTCAGCCAGGCCGAACATGACGAAAGCGCCCAGTCCATTCTGATCACGGACGACGCGGGCTTTGGTCAGGCCGTCGCGCAGGCGGTCGACAAACGCCTCGAAACCCTGGAACGCCGCGCCATCGCCGGGGCCAGCTGGCGCGACTATGGCGCCGTGATCACCGTGCGCGATCTGGACGAGGCAGCCGCGCTGTCCAACCGTATCGCGCCCGAACATCTGGAACTCTGCGTGGCCGATCCGGTAGCGCTGAGCCAGCAAACCATCCACGCAGGCGCTATCTTCCTCGGTCAGTACACGCCCGAGGCCATTGGCGATTATGTCGGCGGCCCCAATCACGTGCTGCCTACCGCGCGTTCGGCGCGCTTTTCGTCCGGCCTCAGCGTCATGGATTTCCTCAAACGCACCACGCTCAGCCAGATGACGCCCGAGGCCCTGCGCGCCATCGGCCCCGCGGCGGAAACGCTTGCGCGATCCGAAAGCCTCGAAGCGCATGGCCTGTCCGTTTCCGCGCGCCTGAACCGGCTGAATGACTGAAGTGACGCAAAGACCCGGCGCGCATGGCGTTTCTGTGCGTTGCCCATTGAAATTCGTTGTTATAGGTCTGTGCAGACGTAAGGATTGTGACCGTTAAGATGACCCGTATCTCGCATATCGAACTGGATGACCGAAACCTGCCCCCGCCGACCCCTGAGATCGAGCAGGAGCGCAAGGTCGCCATCTATGATCTGCTTGAAGAGAACTCGTTCACCCTTCCCGCACGCGACGACCGGGCGATCCCGGACGGGCCTTACCATGTGCAGCTGTCGATCCGTGACAAACGGCTGGTCTTCGACATCGAAACCGAGGCGAGCGAAAAGGCGGCCGAATTTCACCTGTCGCTCGGCCCGTTCCGGCAGGTGGTCAAGGACTACTTCCAGATCTGCGAAAGCTATTTCAACGCGGTGAAGAACCTGCCGCCCAGCCAGATTGAAACCATCGACATGGCCCGGCGCGGCATTCACAACGAAGGCAGCCGCGTGTTGCAGGAGCGACTGGAGGGCAAAGCCGAGGTCGATACCGATACTGCCCGCCGCCTCTTCACGCTGATCTGCGTGCTGCATTTCGGAGGCTAACGGGTGACGCCGCTGCCGCAGTCCATCCTGTTCTGTTGCGACCACAATTCGGTCCGGTCGCCCATGGCTGAAGGCATCATGAAGAAATTCTACGGCACAGGTACCTATGTACAGTCTGCCGGAGTGCACAGCGATCTGGATATCGATGGGTTCTGCATCGCGGTCTGTCAGGAGATCGGCGTCGAGCTGTCCCGCCATCGCACACGATCCTTCGACGAGATGGAGGAATGGGGGGACGATCTGAGTTCGTTCGACCTGATCGTCGCGCTGTCCCCGGCCAGCCAGCGCCGGGCGTTGGAACTGACCCGAATTTTTCACCTCGATGTCGATTATTGGCCAATTATGGACCCTACCGGTATGGGAGAGACACGGGAAGCCAAGCTACACCACTACCGACAAACCCGCGATCAGATCGTTTCGCATCTGAAAGACCGCTGGGGCGAACCGACGGAGTGACCATGAACCTGACCGTGAAAACCTATTTCGACGCCTTCAACGCCGGTGATATGGACGGCATGCTGGCCTGCCTGTCCGCTGATGTGGCCCATCACGTGAACGAAGGCCAGATTCGCGTGGGCAAGGAGAAATTTGCCGCCTTCTGCACCCATATGAACCGCTGCTATCGCGAGAATCTGACCGATATCGTGATCTTCGAGGCCGAAGGTGGCACCCGCGCTGCCGCCGAATTCATCGTTAACGGCACCTATCTGGAAACCGATGAGGGCCTGCCCGACGCGCATGGTCAGACCTATCGCCTGCCGGCGGGTTCGTTCTTTGACCTCCAAAATGGCAAGATCACCCGCGTGACCACCTTCTACAATCTTGCCGATTGGACCAAACAGGTCTCGAATGGCTGAAATCACCGATGTACGCCCCTTGACCGGAGCGGCGCTCGGGGCTGCTCTGGACGACGTTGCCCGTCTGCGGATCGAGGTGTTCCGGGTCTGGCCCTATCTCTACGACGGTGATTTGGCCTATGAGCGCGAATATCTGCAATCCTACCGCGATAGCGACAAGGCCATCGTTGTCGGCGCCTTTGATGGCGACAGGCTGGTGGGGGCCTCAACCGGTGCCCCGCTGACCGATCACGCCGACGATTTCGCCGCCGCTTTCGCAGATACGGGCCTGACCCTTTCCGAGATTTTCTATTGTGCTGAATCCGTGCTGTTGCCCGCCTACAGGGGGCAGGGTGTCGGGCATAAGTTCTTTGATCAGCGCGAGGCGCATGCCCGTGCTCTGGGTTTCTCCAAATGCGCCTACTGCAGCGTGCAACGTCCCGCTGATCACCCGATGCGGCCTGATGGCTACCGCCCGCTGGATACATTCTGGCGTGCCCGAGGCTATGCGCCTCTGCCCGGGGTGGTCGCGCAGTTCGCCTGGAAGGATGTGGGCGAGGACAGCGACAGCCAAAAGCCGCTACAGTTCTGGATGCGGGATTTGTGACGGTTGGTGGGCGTAAGCCGCCCACTTGCCGTAATCTCACCACCCCATACTATGCTAGTGCCCTGAACAGACCTAGCCCAGCAGCGCTTCGATCTTGGACAGCGTAGCGGTGTTGACGGCGACGCCGTGTTGCGCGGCTGTTTCGCGGCAGCTTCGGCGGCCGTCTCCGGGCAAATGCGCGCCTTCTTGGGTGTGAATGGCAGACACGAGTTGCGCGATACCTTCCGGGAAACCGCCGGATGCGGTTGCGTCTGGGTCGATAGCAATGAAGAACTGCCCTGTCTTGGGTGGGCCGCCCGCCGTTCCCGAAAAGGGTGAGGCGTGGATACCCAGCGTCGCCCCTGTCAGCGCGGCAGCCAGAATCTCGGTCAGAAGGGCCACGCCCACGCCTTTATAGCCACCCGATGGTGCCATGGATCCTTTGAGCCCCACATTCGGATCGGTTGTCGGATTGCCATCGGCATCCAGCGCCCAGCCAATCGGGATCGGTTTGCCTTCGCGCGCATGCTTCATGACTTCGCTTTTGGCGATGGTGCTGGCGCTTTGGTCGATCAGCAGGGCGGGTTGGCCATCGTTTCCGGGGACCGCGATTGAGAATGGGTTGGTCCCGACCACGGGCTTGGCGCCGCCGGACGGAGCGATAGAGGCAGGTGCATTGGTGAAGCCAAGCCCCACAAGGCCCGACTGTGCCAACCGGAAGGTGTGATAGCCCAGAACGCCGCAATTATAACTGTTGCGGATCGCCAGAACCGCGACGCCTTGCGCGCGCGCCGCAGGGATCAGCGCCTCGAAACCTTTGTCAATCGCTGCATGGGCGAACCCGGTCGCTGCATCAACCGTCACCACGCCGGGGCGCGGCTGGGACAGTTGAGGCGTGGCTTGCCCATCCACCTTGCCACACTGAACATGCTCGGCGTAGATCGGGATATAGGCCAAGCCATGGCTTGCCACCCCGTCCGCCTCGGTCGCTGCGGTTGCAACAGCCAGGGGCCGGGCGTTCTCGGGGCTGGTGCCCGCAGCCACCAATGCGCGGAAAGACAAATCCTCGATTTCAGCAAGGGTGAGGGTACGGGTTTCGATCATGTCGGTCTCTCATTCAGTCGTTATCGGATAGGCCAGCCCCGGCCCCCAACAGGCGGGATTCTTCGGTCGCGGGCGCATAGGTGCGATGGGCAAATCGGTTGAGCGTATCCCAGCTTGCCGAATCCGGCGTCGCGCGGGTTGCTTGTGGTCGAGGGGTGGTGATCTGACCGCCCAGCGCGACTTCAACGCCATCAGAAAGCGCGGGCCAGTCCTGCCCGGCAGTGAGGCATCCACCGTCCGTTGTGGCCATGAACTGGCCGGTCGTAAGGGTGATCACCGAATTCTGAGCGCGGGCCGCAGACGCCGCGAAGGGCATCAGAAGGATCGGTGCCGCAAGGTTTCGGATACGTATCGGACCCGCGCGCAGCAGGTCAGATCGATCGGATAGTAAAGCGCCCGTGATGATCGGACAAAGCGCGCCCTGCCCGGCCCAATCCGCGTGCGCCGCGACCGGTCGATGGTCCCTGAGCGAGGCAGCCAGACCTTGTTCGAGCAGCTGCGCCAGGGATTTCGCGCCATCCATCCCTTGCGCACAGAGCCAGCGCGTGGCCTTGCCCGCCTCTTCCGCCAACCCCCAAGGGTAACCGGCCCCGCGCGTGGCGCGCTTGGCGGTGGCTTCGATCTCGTTCAGCGACACATTCACGGTGCAAGCTCCGGATAGACCCACATATCAGCGGTTCGGTTGTTCAGATCCTCGGGATACGGCGCGCCAGCATACATGCAGATGCGCACCCAACGATCCGAACGGGGGTCGAAATGGGTTGCACCAAAAAAAGAGAGTTTGGCACGCAGCATGTCGATCGGCAGAACATCGGCGCTGATCGTGTTGTCGCGGATCTCGCCGTAGGGCGCGACGCGGCTCATTTGTGCGCGGCGAATTGTGTGGCGGTGTTCGGGATGCTCAAGCAGAAAATCGGCAACGGGTGCTGTTTCCGGCCATTGAGAAAGCAACTTGTGAGCCAGAGCGGCATCGCGCGCTGGTGCAAGCGGCTGTTCATAGTCTGCAATCGGCTCATCAAATCGCTCGCCCAGTCGCGGTTCGAGCTTTTCTTCCGACACATACCAGGCGCGCGCGCAGTGTTCGGGCGCGCTCCAGTCCAGATCCAGCGCCCAGCCAAAGCTGGCGCGGATCAGGTCACGCACCCCAGCAACGGGCATCGCGCCGTCTATCACATGCGCCGTCCGGCTGCTGTCTGCCATACAGCTGGTCAGCCCATCGACCAGATCGCCGTAGGGTTCCAGGATCAGCGAGGCCAGCAGTTCCTGCCCTTCCTCGCTCAGCGCATCCTGCGACCAGAGGATCAGCCGGTTCCACGGATAATTCCGGGTCAGGTCGGTTTGGTCCAGATACTCGGATATTGCGCCCAGATCGGTATTCAGCGCGGCCAGTTTCCCGATCTGAATGGGGTGTTCGGACCGCCACCACGAGGTCGAAAGCTTGCTGCGCTCAAACACATCGCGAAAGCAGGCCAATTCAGCCTCTGAGGCTGTTTCGACGGACCGGACACGGGCAATGGCCTCTTCCCGCACCATGATCCAGTTGTTGAACAGAACGGGATGGTTGACGATGAAGGGCGCCATGCCCAGCCCGGTCGAGTTGCCGATGCCCAGCCAGCGCGCGATGTCGGGGTCCAGCTCTGCCGTCTGGTCGCCGCCTTTGGCGCGGGCCATGTGCTGCACCAGATCACGCACGAAAGTTCGTGTCAGATAGACCGACAGCATCTCGGCCTGAAATGGCGCGCTGACCTCATCACGGTCTGCAATCTTCTCGCGATCCGCTGCGCCGAATTTGCCCGAGCCGTAAACGGCGGTGGTCCGCATCAAGTAGCCGACCTTGTAAATCTGTTCGAGATCGGGTTGCTGACCGGCAGCCAGACGGTCTACCACATGCGCCCACAGACGCACCGAACGGTTGGCACGCGACAGAGACAGTTCGTTTTCGCTCACCCGCCCGGCCTCTTGCAGGGGCACGTTCCGCGACAGGCGGTCGATGTCATCTTCAGTCGGGATACCGTCGAAAAGCGCGAAGGTCGCGTCCCAGGCTTCGGCAATCACGCGATCCGAGCGTTGCTCAGGCGGCAAATCATGGGCGAACGCCACCAGCGAATAGGCCCGTTCCGGGCCTTGCGCGGTATAGACCGCGTGGCCAACACCTTTGTCGTCAATCTGGAAGACCGCGCGCGTGAACGTCCAGTTCTCAGCCGCCATCCGGCGGGTCAGTTGCCGCATGAAGCTGAGGCGGCATTGATGCAGCGATCCCAATCGCGACAGGCGCATTACCAAGGCCGGGTCGCGGCGCGCGATATGAGGGCTTTGATCGGTCATGCGCTTTGGGGGCCGAAATTGTCGGTGAAGAAGCGATACCAGTTGCCACCCATGATCCCGGCGACCTCTTCGGTGTTCATGCCTGCGGCGCGCAGGCCGGATGCGATATTTCCAAAGTCGCGGTTGTCCTGAAACCAGCCCGGCATCGGCGGGAAACCGGGGGCCGAGGCCGAGCCTTCGCCGTAATCGATCTGTTTCGTCCAGCGTCCGACCCGCATCCATTCAACCACGCTGTCGGGCTGATCCTGACACAGGTCGGTGCCAATCCCCAGATGGTGGGCACCGTATTTCTCAGCCGTGCGGGCGATCATCTCACAGAAACTCTCCAACGTGCAGTCGGACTTGTCTTTCAGGTGATGAGGATAGACCGAAAAGCCGAGCATCCCACCGTTTTGTGTAACCGCACGGATCACGTCGTCGCGCTTGTTGCGCAACGCGGGTGACCATTCGTGCGGATTGGCGTGAGTGATAGCGATGGGACGCTCGGACAGTTCGGCGGCCTCGATGGTCGACCGGTCCGCCGAATGGCTCATGTCGACAACAAGACCTACACGGTTCATTTCTTTGATTACCTGCTTGCCCATGCGGGTGATACCGGTGTCTTCGGCCTCGTAACAGCCGGTCGCCAGCAGCGACTGGTTGTTATAGGTCAGCTGCATGAAGCGGGCACCCAGGTCATGCAGTATCTCGACCAACCCGATATCGTCCTCGATGGGGCTGGGGTTCTGGAACCCGAAGAACACAGCCGTCCGTCCGGATGCGCGCGCGGTGTCGATGTCGCTGGCCCAGCGGCCTTTCATGATCAGGTCGGGGTATTGTTCGAACCAACGGTTCCACTTTTCAAAATTCAGAACCGTTTCGCGGAAGCTTTCGTGATAGGCGATGGTGACGTGGATCGCGTCCACGCCGCCTTCGCGCAGTTGGCGGAAAATCTTCTCCGACCAGTTGGCATATTGCAGCCCGTCAATCAGCATCAGACCGGGCCTGCGCTGATATAGGCGGTTTTGACGGTAGTGTAGAATTCCGCCGCCGCCTTGCCCTGTTCGCGCGGACCATAGGAGCTGTCGCCGCGTCCGCCAAAGGGCACGTGGTAGTCGGTGCCTGCGGTGGGCAGGTTCACCGTCACCACACCGGTGCGCGCGTTGCGGCGGAAATGAGTGGCCCGGGCCAGCGATTTGGTCACGATGCCTGAGGTCAGGCCGAAATTGGTGTCGTTGACCACGCTCAGCGCCTCGTCATAGTTGCCGACCTTGATGACGCTGGTCAGCGGCGCGAACATTTCCTCGCGGTTGATGCGCATTTCGTTATTGGTGTTCAGGAACACGCCCGGCGACATGTAGAACCCGTCATGCGGCATTTCCAGACGCTGACCGCCACAGGCCAGCTCGGCCCCTTCGGTTTTGCCCAGATCGACATAGGCGAGGTTTTCCTGCAACTGCTGCTGGCTGACAACGGGACCCATCTGAGTGCCCTCTTCCAGCGCATGCCCAACCTTCATCGCCTGCGCGCCTGCCACCAGTTTTTCGACAAACGCATCGTGGATACCCGCATGGACCACCAACCGCGATGAGGCTGTGCATTTCTGCCCTGTGCCACCGAATGCGCCGCCCAAGGCCAGCGTCACCGCCAAATCCAGATCGGCGTCGTCCATCACGGCCAGTGCGTTCTTGGACCCCATCTCCATCTGTACTTTGGTCAGGTTCTGAATGGCGGCGGCGGCGATGCCCTTGCCCACTGGCACGGAACCGGTGAAGGAAATTGCGTCGACCTTCGGGCTTTCGACCAGCCGTTGGCCGATGCTACGCCCAGACCCCATAACGAGGCTGAACAGACCCTTGGGGATATCCTGCCGCTCGATGATTTCGGTCAGAGCCACTGCCGAAGCCGGCGTAATGTTGGCAGGCTTCCAGACCACTGCGTTGCCATAGCAGAGAGCAGGTGCAATCTTCCACGACGCCGTCGCGGTGGGGAAGTTCCACGGGCTGATGATGGCGACCACGCCAACCGCTTCGCGCCGCACGTCAATCTCGATATCGGGACGGACGGAATCGGCGTTCTCGCCGATCTGGCGCAGGCATTCGGCGGCATAGTAGGTGAAGAACTGACCGGCGCGGAACACTTCGCCTTTGCCCTCGGCCAGCGGTTTGCCTTCTTCGCGGGCCAGCAGCGTGCCCAGCTCTTCGGCGCGGGCCATCAGTTCAGTGCCGATGGCGTTCAGCACAGCCTGTTTGCGCTCCAGCCCGTAAGCCGCCCACTCGGCCTGTGCGATACGCGCCTGATCCAGCGTCGCCTCAAGCTGATCGGCGCTGGCCTGAGCAAACATGCCGACCAGATCGCTCAGGTCCGATGGATTGCGGTTTTCAATTTCGCTTTCGCCCGCCAGCCATTCGCCAGCGATCAGGTTCAGTTTGGTCACGTTGCGCCCCAGAGTCAGAATTTGTTCTCCATAGGATGGATTCTTCGGGCGACATCAGTCAAACTCAAACAATTGAAGTTAAGTTCAGGAAAATTGAAATTTGACACTGAAGATCGAAATGCTGCGCTGTTTCTGTACCGTTGCCCAAACCGGCAATCTGGTCGAGGCTGCAGACCGGTTGGGCCGCACCCAATCGGCCCTGTCGATGACCCTGAAACAGCTTGAGGATCATCTGGGCAAGAAGCTGTTTGAAGGTGAACGTAAAAATCAACTCTCCGCACTGGGAGAGCAAGTGTTCGATCTGGCGCTGCAACAGGTTCGGCAGTTCGATCAGACAGTCCAGAATATCGAAGCTGCAGCCCATGCCGAGCAAGGCCTGATCCGCATCGTGTCGGTCCCGTCTGTCGGCGCGCTGATCTTTCCGAACCTTCTGGAGCATATGAGCAGACAGTACCCCGGTGTACAGATTGAGCTGCGCGACACCGACACCCAGCAGGTGCTGGACGCGCTGACCGGTGATCAGGCGGATATCGGCATCGCCTCGGGGCTGCATGCGTTGAACGGGGTCAAAGCCGTTCCCCTGTTCGAGGATGCATTTGGCCTTGTAGCGGCTTCGGGTCATCCGCTGATCACACAAAAGACGCCGCCGACCATCGTGGATTTGCAGAATGCTCCCTTCATACGCAACGCGTTGTGTGACCTGATCCAGACTCCGGACTTTGCAGCCGTGGCCGAGACAGCCGAGGTCACCATCCACAACACCCATTCCCTGATCACGATGGTCCGGTCCGGAAGATGGATCACCGTCCTACCCAAGACGGTGACCGAGTTCCTGCCCTCGGAGGTCGCCTTCTGCCCCATCGCGAATCTGCACGACAAGCGGCAGGTCTATCTTTATCTTCGTGAGAGGACCCGCTTCCCCTCTCTGACAAGGGCCTGCAGTCAGTTTATCCTGTCGCACGGATTTTCCTGACCGGGAAACGTCAGACACCGCTCTGCACATTCTCTCGCCATGCTGTGAGCAAGGTTTATTGGGCAGAAACCAAGGGCAACCACATCTTTCTATCAGGCCCACAAGTGGTGTCAGAGATAGGAGAGATGATGAAAAAGTCCATCACGACATATCTGCCCGCACTCGTTGTTTTGCTGGCCGGGCAAGCTGTGGCTGCGCAGGAGATCGCGGTGCATGGCCCATCGGGATACAAGCGCGTCTCGGCATCGGATGCCGCTTTTCATGGCACGGCGGAGCCGCGTATTACGCGGTATCACACGCTTGCTGTGAACCCGGCGCAGGTTGACTTTCCGGTTGTGAAAATCAACGTGCACAAACCCAAGATCAAGCTGAAGATACACAAGAAACCCAAGGTGAAAATATACAAGCAGCCGAAGCAAAAGCAGCTGTATCATCACCCGGCATACAAGCGCCCTAAATATCGGCACCCGGCGTATAATCATCCCAGATACCAGGCGCAGAGGCTGCATCTGCGGTCCAGAGCCTATCGCGCGCCGCATTACCGCTATGCCCCCAAGCGGTATCGGCGGCACTAGCCGCCGCGCAGGCGTTGCATGAGATAGACTTCGCTGCCTTCGGGGATTGGTTCGGTCAAGCCACTGGCGATGACGCGCCCGTCTATGGCAATCGACACGCCCGCATCAATCGGGGCCTGAAGCTGCGGATGCGCGCGCACCAGTTCGCGCAGCAGCTCTCCGGTGGTTTTGGCCTCGACCTCGACCACCTCGCAACCCCCGGTCAGAGACCGGAGGCTGGACCAGAGGTGGACCTCAACCATTGTCCTTGAGCGCGGCCAGAATGCGCGGCGGGGACATCGGCAGTTGCTTCAGCCGCACGCCCGCTGCGTTGGACACAGCATTGGCGATTGCGGCCAGAGGTGGAACGATGCCGGTCTCGCCCACACCACGCACACCGAACGGGTGGCCGGGGTTGGGCACTTCGACGATCACCGTGTCGATCATCGGCAGGTCGCTGGCAACGGGGATGCGGTAGTCGAGGAAGATCGAGTTCTGCAGACGACCGTCGTCGCCATAGATATATTCCTCGTTCAGCGCCCAGCCGATGCCCTGCGCGGCTCCGCCCTGATACTGGCCTTCGACATAGGTCGGGTGGATCGCCTTGCCCGCATCCTGAATGACCGTGTAGCGGGTGATGCTGGTCTTGCCGGTTTCCGGATCAACCTCAGCGTCGACGATATGGGTGCCGAAGGATACACCCGCGCCTTCAGGCGTGGCCTCGAAATGGCCCGAGATCGGGCCGCCGGTCGCGCCCATATGGGCGGTGATATCGGCCAGCGGGCGAGGGTCGAAGTCACCGGCGTTGGGGCCTGAGGGCACAGCACAGCCGTTCTCCCACTTCACCGCATCAACCGGAATACCCCAGCTGGCTGCGGCACGGGCGCATAGCTGCTCGACCGCATGGCGGGCCGCCTTGATGGTCGCCAAGCCCGAGGCATAGGTCACGCGGCTGCCGTGGCTTACATCATTGTAACCCAGCGTTGCCGTATCGGCGACGGTCACGCGGATATTCTCGTAGGGAATACCCAGAACCTCGGCCGCCATCAGCGCCATTGACGCGCGCGAGCCGCCGATATCCGGCGTACCGACCATGACTTGGGCCGAGCCGTCCTCGGACAGGGCCAGAGAGACCGAGGTTTCGCCTCCATGGTTGAACCAGAATCCGCAGGAGATCCCGCGCCCCTGCCCCGGCTTCAGCGGGGCTGCGTAATGTGGATGCGCTTTCGCAGCTTCCAGCGTTTCGACTAGGCCGATGCGCTCATAGGTCGGGCCATAGCTGGCCTTGGTGCCCTCATGAGCCGCGTTTTTCAGACGCACATCCAACGGGTCGAGGCCCAGTTTGTTGCACAGCTCATCCAGAACGGATTCAACGGCAAACGCGCCCATCGGAGCGCCCGGTGCACGATAGGCGGCCTGTTTCGGGCGGTTGGCCATCACGTCATAGCCGACCTGACGCACATTGGTCAGGTTGTAGGGCGCAAAGGCGCACATGGCGGTCATGTCGCCGGGTGCACCCGGGAAGGCTCCACCCTGAAGGCGGAAAATGCCCTGAGCCGCCGTGATGGTGCCGTCTTTCTTCATGCCGATCTTGATATCCATCGACGCGGATGAGGTCGGGCCCGTGGCGCGGAACACCTCGGACCGGGTCATCACCAGCTTGACCGGACGGTTTGCCTTGCGGCTGAGCGCCAGCGCGACCGGTTCGATGAACACGGTGGTCTTGCCGCCAAAGCCGCCGCCGATCTCGGACGCGGTCACGCGCAGTTGCGAAGTTTCGATCCCCAGCACCGCGGCGCAGGTTTTCTGCGCGATCCAGTGACCTTGGGTGGTGCACCACAGCTCACCCTTGCCATCCATGCCCAAGGAGCCCATGCAGGCATGCGGTTCGATATAACCCTGATGGGTGGCCTCGGTGACAAAGCTGTCTTCGACGACCAGATCGGCCTCGGCAAATCCGGCTTCGACATCACCATGGCCGCTTTCGTGATAGCGCACTACGTTGGGGTGCATGCCCTCAGGCACAGAATAATCCGCCGCACCTTCGCGGATGACGGGTGCGTCGGGGGCCATCGCCTTGTCCACGTCGGTGACATGAGGCAGGACCTCATATTCGACCTCGATCAGCTTCAGCGCATCGCGTGCCGCCAGGGCCGATGTCGCTGCAACTGCCGCCACCGCGTGGCCGTCATAGAGCGCCTTTTCACCCGCCATGACGTTTTCCAGCACGTTCCAGAATTCGCCTTCAAGCCCCGGTTTGAACGGGACATCGGCGAAATCGGCGCGGGTCACGACGGCTTTGACATCCTTGTGGGCCTCGGCCTTGGAGGCGTCGATCTTCACGATCCGCGCATGCGCATGAGGCGAGCGCAGGATGGCGCCGTGCAGCATGCCGGGGGCCGAGATATCTGCACCGAACTTGGCGCGGCCCGTCACCTTGTCCAGACCGTCGGGGCGGTCAGGGCGGGTGCCGACAAAGGTGAAATCAGATTTGCGATCGTCCAGAGCCATTATGACGCCTCCCGCATTTCAGCCGCCGTATCCATCACGGCGCGAATGATCTTGTCATAGCCGGTGCAGCGGCAGAGGTTGCCTGCCAGCCAGTACCGGGTTTCCTCTTCGGTCGGGTTGGGGTTCTTTTCCAGCAGCGATTTGGCCGCCACCAGAATGCCCGGGGTGCAGATGCCGCATTGCAGGGCGGCATATTCGATCATCTTCTTCTGCAGCGGATGCAGGACGTCGCCGTCCGCAATGCCCTCGACCGTTTCGATCTGCTTGCCCTCAGCCTCGACGCCCAGCATCAGGCACGAGCACACCAGACGGCCATCAACGCTGACCGAACATGCGCCGCAATCGCCGGTGCCGCAGCCCTCTTTCGCGCCAGTCAGGTTCAACTTGTCGCGCAGACAATCCAGCAGGGTTTCGCGCGGGTCGCAGAGGTATTCAACCGCGTCCCCGTTCACGGTGGTGGATACGTGGAACTTGCTCATACGTCTTCTCCCTTCGCGCGGGCATAGGCGATTTTCGCGGCGCGCTTGGCCAGTACACCGGCCACTTCGGTGCGGAACGCGATGGTCCCACGTTTGTCATCGATCGGGTTGCAAGCGGCAGAGGCCGCGGTTGCCAGTGCTTCCAACGCGGCTACATCCAGCGCGCTGCCAATGATTGCCTTGGCGCAATCTTCGACCAGCAAGACGGTCGGGGCCACGGCACCCAGCGACACGCGGGCTTCGGTGATGGTATCCCCATCCAGCCGCACGTTAACGCCCACACCAACAACCGCGATATCCATCTCGGTGCGTGGGATAAAGCGCAGGTAGGCATCACCGCCGTTTTCCCCGCGTGCGGGGATGTTGACCGCCGAGATCAGTTCACCTTTAGCCAGTGAAGTCTTGCCGGGTCCGGTCGGGATGTCTTCGACCGCCACCTCTCGCGTGCCGTCCGGGCCAGTCACGGTGACCGTAACGCCCGCCGCAACCATCGCGGGCACCGAATCCGCTGCCGGGGAACCATTGCACAGGTTGCCCGTCAGAGTGGCCCGCCCCTGCACCTGAGTCGAACCGATCAGGTCCATCGCCTCGACCACACCCGGCCAGTCGCGCCCCAACTCGGCGTGTTCGCTCATCTCGGCACCGGTCGCGGCGACGCCCAGCGTCCAGCTGCCATCGGCATTGCAGGTAATTTCGCTAACGCCGTCGATCTTCTTGATGTCGATCAGCGTATCGGGCGTCACCAATTCCGAGCGCAACTGCACCAGCACATCGGTGCCGCCTGCCAGAAACCGAGTGATGCCCGTTGCATTTGCGGCCAGAGCCGACGCCTCGGCAAAGCTGGCGGGGCTGTGATAATCCATGAAAATACCTCGCACCTGTTGATCAGGATAGACTGGGGTTCGCCGGGGACGTTAGTCCAGCAAATCGGCGGCGTCCATGGCTGGATCGACCAATTTTTCTAATTCAAAATGTCGTTTTTTCACCAATGATCACAGATCGATCTCGATCACCCCGTCTGGTGCGGCTGCTCGGCTTTGGCATAGGATGATCGCGCCTTCTCTTTGTTTGTTGGACAGGACAAAGTCGCGATGTTCGATCTCGCCGGATATCACGCCGCATTTGCAGACACCGCAAATGCCGTCGGAGCACTTCACATCGACGTGGAAACCCGCTTCGTTCAACACCTGAGCAGCATCCTTGTCTGCCGGAACGGTCAGGTCCCGGCCCGATTTCGCCAGCCTCAGAGTGAACGGGTTATTTTCATATTCGGGCTGTTCGGGGACCGAGAAATACTCCAGATGCCGCGCTTCTTCGGGGAAACCCTGCGCCTCGGCAGCCTGTATAACACCGTCCATATAGCGGTCCGGGCCGCAGGTATAAACGTGCCAGCCGTCCTGATATCCGCCCAGAACAGCCTCCAGATCGGCGCGCGTGCCTTCATCCGAGAAATGATAGTGTACATGATCGGCCCATGGCATAGCTGCCAGATCGTCCAGATATCCGGCACCGGCGCGGGTGCTGGCGGAATAATGCAGCTCGAAGGGCTTGCCCAACCCGTACAGGCGATGGGCAAAGGCAATCATCGGCGTGATACCGATACCGCCGCCCATCAGGAAGGTTCTGGTCGCGGTCTCATCCAGCTCAAAGTGGTTGATCGGCTTCGAGATGAAGACCTTGCGCCCTTCATTGAAGATACGATGCAGCAAGGCCGAGCCTCCGCGCCCTTCATCCTCGCGCAGCACACCGATCTGGTAGATTGTGCGGTCCGAAGGGTCGCCCGACATCGAATATTGCCGCAGGAATTCAGGCGAGACCAGCACATCCAGATGCGCCCCAGCGGTCCATTGGGGCAAAGGCGCGCCGTCGAGGGTCGAGAATTCGTACTTGGTGACGTCCGCAGTCATCTTATCGACCTTGGTCAGTTCGACCCGCATCACCGGGGCGTCCCCGGCGACCTGATAGCGATGGATGACCGACATGTCGCCCGCCGCTTTGCGCGTCTTGTAGTCTTCGGCGGTGACCATCGCCTCATAGGCGGCAATCCCGGCTTCGCGGTCCATGTTGAACGGGTATGGCCAAGGATGCGGTGCCAAGGGCGCGGGGTAAACGGCGAGCGTCTGATCCTCGTATTTCAGATCGAGGTCTTTTTGCAGATCCCGCCGGTTCAAAGAATGCTGGGATGGGCGATAGGCCCCGTCGGGTTCCAGTTCGATGTCCCACCACCATTTCTTGATGTCATTTAGACCCCCGTTGCCGACGGCATCATCCAGTTTGGCCAAGGCAGGCGCGGCCTGCGGGATGTTCATCGCGGCCCATCGGAAGGGACGTTCCTTGAAGATCCCCTCCAGATTCCACGGGCAGGTTTTCATACAGCGCCCGCACATCGCGCCGCCCGGCGTGGTAATGCGATAAGTGGCGCATTTCTGGCTATCAGATTTCCAGATTTCATAGCCGTTGAACATCAGCTTCGGACCGGCGGTGATGGCACCCGAGGGGCATTCGCGGGCACATTTGTTGCAAGACTCGCAAAAGGTCTGCAGGCCGAAATCGATAGGTTTGTCATGCGCCATCGGCATGTCAGTGGTCACCACACCAGATTTCAGGCGTGGGCCGAGATAGGGGTTCAGGATGACTTCGCCGATCCGGCTGACCTCTCCCAATCCCGACAGCAGCAGCAGCGGCGGTTGCAGCACCTCGCCATCCATCACCGTATGCGCCTTAGCTTTATAGCCGAGATTGCGGATTTGCTGCGCGATCACACCGCCAAGCAGTGAAAACCGCAGATAGGCACGCATGGATTGGGCCACGCTGATCCAGTCATCGCCGCTGGCGCCTTCCATCGTTTCATAGCCCTGATCGATGATCATGCTGATGGCCTGATCATGGGGCGGAACGATCTCTTCTCCGGTGGCGTCGTGAGAATACCAGCTCCACTCGGGGCACCGGCTGAGGCCGACCGCATCGACCCCAAGGAAATAGGTCGCGGCCTTGATATTTGCTGCGTTGCGCTCTGCATCGGTTGGCCGCAAAGCCTCAGCGCTGTCGCCGTCCTGCAGCAACACAAATGCGCCCAGCGCGCGGCGTTGGGCAAAGCTAGGGGCAGATTTGCGCACATAATGACCGCCCTTGGTCGCATCCTGCAGCGATTTACCCATGTCACCGAACTGGGCCCGTGCGAACATATCCGCGCGCTTGGGCACGCGGGCTACGTTTTCCTTGTCGATATAGGTGGTCGGAGTGTCGACCCGTTTGAGGTTCTCAAACGGATGCGCCCCGTCCACATAACGCCGCTTGGCATAGGCATCCCGGTTCAGCGCGTTCTTTGCAAAGCCCGCACCCAGCCACCAAGCGGGTCCTTGCGTGCGGAACCAAGGCTGGTCGGCCATCGGGCGCAGTGGGCGGTCATGCGCGATCTCCATCTCGGTGGTCACGGCGGCCAAACCGAACCGCTTGCCTAGCCACGGCACCACAACCGCGCCGTCCTCGACCGAGGCCAGTCCCGCCGCAACCGCCAGCTTGCCCAGATCGACCTCGGACGACATTGCCGTATGCGCACGCGCATCGAAGCCCAGCAGGCGGATGTAATTGGCAATGACCACCGCATTCTCGGTCGCCAGCAGGCACGCACGATGATCCTGCGCATCGCCGATCCAGTCTGTACCCGGCTCTGACGGCTCAGGGTCGCGGTTGAACTCATAGAGGAACACAATCGCATGACGATGAGAGTCGATGGGTTTCGGCGCGGCCTCCATGCTTTCTTTCAGGTCCGCCATGATCACGTCGATGCCCGAGGCAAGTGTCTTGGTCTGCCGCGTTTTGAGCGCATGGGCCAGCCGGTCGATATCCGGGTTGCGCCGCGGCTCAGCCAGCATCGCCTCCGCAGGCAGCGGCCCGCAGCCCATCATCGACGCATCATTGAAATAGCCGAATGCTTTCAGATGGTTGGCACGATCCACAGGGTTGGCAGGAATCTCCGAGGCAACCGGATTCACGAACCCATCCCGGATCGCGTCCATCATCGCCTGAAATTCGCCCATCGCATTCACGATGCTTTCGGGCTGCTCGGGCCTGTGAAAGCTGAGTGCGCGCATCGGTTCGACCAGCGCCAGATCAGGCATCCGATCCTGCCGCGCCAGCCGTTCCAGCGGGAACGGACCCATGTGAACAGGTCTGTTCTTGTCCGAGAAAAAGCGGATCCCCATTGCGCGCCTCCTGCTTGCTGCCCACTCCCCTACCCCGGCATGGACACCAAAACCATTCATGAATAATCATAGATGGTATGAGCAGAATTGATTTCACAGATCTCGACGGCAAGGTCCTGCGAGTGTTCCTGACGATACTCGAAGAAAGCTCGGTCTCGAAAGCCGCGGACCGGCTGGGCGTGACGCAATCGGCTATCAGCCATACGCTTGGTAAGTTGCGGCAGGTGCTGGGTGATCCGCTGTTTGTCAGGTCCGGTCAGGGACTGACCCCGACCGAGCGTGCGCTATCGCTGAAAGAGCCGGTACAGCAGGTATTGGACAGCATGCGCGCGCTGACCGAAGGCCGCCCGTTTGATCCGCTGTCCGAGCAGATGGACGTTCAGATCGCCACAAATGATATGCCGCGCGAGCTTATATTTCCCGATCTGTTGCGGGAAACGCGTGAAGAAGGCGTTCGGTTGCGGCTGGAGTTCATCCCCTCGGGCGTTCCCGACCCGGACCTGCTGCGTAGCGATCGGTGTCAGTTGATGCTGACCCCTCTGCCGCCGGATGGGCCGGATATCTTTCAGAAACGGCTGATTACCAGCCCGCTGATAGTATTCTACGACGCCTCCCGTCGCGATCCGCCCAAGGATTGGCAGGCCTATTGCAACAGCGACCATGTCGAGGTGCGCTTTGCCGATGGGCGAAACGCCCGCGCTGTTATGCGTGGCGTGGATCAGAGCCAGATCAGACCGCCCGTCGTGACCTTGCCGCATTTCAACGCGATCCCGCCCTTCGTGAAAGGCAGCGACCTGATCTCGACCGATACGGCGTTGATGAAACGCGGTCCGCTTGCAGCGCTGGACTGCGCGCCGCTGCCGTTCAAATGCGAGCCGGTGTCGATCTATATGGTCTGGCACCAACGCTCGGCCAACGACCCGGCACATCGTTGGTTACGCGAACGGATTGAGGCCATTGCCACAACTCTTCAGACCTGAGACAGCAACCAGTCGCGCATCTGTCTCACCAACTCTGGTTGACGCGGTTTCTGCGGGGTGACGATGAAAAAGCTCAGGTCATCAACCAGCACCTCGGAGAGCGGCTGCACCAACCGACCCGAGGCCAGTTCTGCCGACACAAGCGGTGCGTTGGCCAGCGCAAACCCCTGCCCAGAGATTGCGGCATCTATCGCCAGGCTTGTCTGGCTGAAACTCATCATCCGGGGTCGCCCATCGACCCCGGCGCGTTCCAGAAACAGGGGCCACAGCCCATGGGAATCGCTGAGCAGAACGTGCTGCATCAGATCGTCTGGACCAGAGATTTGCGCGGCAAGCTCCGAGCTGCCAACCACCACGAACTCGGTCGAAAACAGGGGCGTCGCCTGCAAGCCCTGTGCAATCGGCATTCGGCTTTGACGCACTGCGATGTCGACTCCGTCCGACCTGAAATCCGCCAACCGCTCGCGCGCGTCGACCTGCACCGAGATGTCGGGATGTCGGGTCACAAAATCACTCAGACGCGGCACCAGCCATTTTGAGGCAAAGCTGGGCGTGACCGAGATCGTGATCTGCCGCTGATCGGCCAAATCATCTACAGCCTCTTCGATCAGCCGAAACGCCCGGCGCAGCGGTGCGTGGAACCGACGCCCCGCTTCGGTCAGGCACAAACCGCGTGGAAGGCGTTCGAACAGCGCCGTTCCCAGCCGCGCCTCAAGCCCGCGCACCTGTTGCGCAACCGCCCCCTGGGTTACGCCGATTTCTTCCGCGGCAAGGCGAAAATTCAGGTGACGCGCCGATGCTTCAAAGGCGCGCATCGCGTTGAGAGGTGGAAGAGCGGGCATTCCCTGACTGTAGATTTTCTACTGCCACCGCGCAACAGAACTGATTGGTAAAATTGATCTTGCTGCGCCATCGTCTTGCGAAACAAGGCATAGGAGTGTGTAGATGGAAAAAGTAGCTTTGATCACCGCAGGCGGCAGCGGCATGGGCGCAGACAGTGCGCGCAGATTGGCGGCGGACGGGTTCAAGGTCGGCATCCTGTCTTCCTCGGGCAAGGGTGAGGCGCTGGCGCATGAGTTGGGCGGCGTGGGCATCACCGGCTCGAACCAATCAAATGATGATCTGCAAAAGCTGATCGATGCAGCGATGGCCCATTGGGGGCGGATTGATGTGCTGGTCAACTCGGCAGGTCACGGCCCTCGCGCGCCGGTGCTTGAACTGACGGATGAGGATTGGCACGCCGGCATGGATGTCTATTTCATGAACGCCGTACGGCCCACACGATTGGTAACCCCGATCATGCAGGCGCAAGGCGGTGGGTCGATCATCAACATATCGACCTTTGCCGCCTTCGAGCCTGATCCGGTGTTTCCGACCTCTGGCGTGTTCCGCGCAGGGTTGGCGGCATTTACCAAGCTGTTCTCGGACCAATACGCTGCCGACAATATCCGCATGAACAACGTATTGCCCGGTTTCATCGACAGCCTGCCCGAGAAGGAAGAGTTCCGCGCGCGCATTCCACTGGGCCGCTATGGGCGCAGCTATGATGAGATCGCCTCGGTCGTGGCCATGCTCGCCTCCGAAGGCGGAGGCTACATCACTGGACAAAACATTCGCGTCGACGGTGGAATCACCCGGTCTGTCTGACGTCAGAACCGGGCCTTGATGAGATGCGTCAGCGCCGCGCCGGTTTCGAAATAGGCGCGGCGCAGGCCGGTCCAGCGCTCGCTGTAATCGGACACCGCAGGCACCGGCAAAAGCACGGGGTCGTCCTGCAACAGGCTCTGCGCGGTCAGGCGGCCAAACACGGTGCCGGGACCGATACCGCGACCCGAATATCCGTGGATGGCAAGCGCGTTCGGTCCGATCCGGGTGATCTTGGGGATATGGTCCGAGGTCATGGCAATGCGCCCGTGCCAGCCTTGTTCCAAGGGTTGATCGGCCAGTTGCGGATAAAGCTCGGCCAATTTACGCTTGGCCCACGCGGTATGTGTCGCGCTTCCCGCATGGGCGAGATCGCCCATCGCACCGAGGATGAAGCGCCCTTCGTGATCCATACGAAACGAGGTCATGATCAGGCCGGTATCCCACGCCCCCTCACCGCCTGACAGAATGCTGGCCCGCAGATTGTCGGACAGAGGTGCCGTGGCGTATTGGAAGTAATAAACCGGCACATAAGCCGGTGCTGAGTCGGCCAGATTCTGGTGATACGCGTTGGTCGCCTGGATCACCAACTTTGCCCGAACGGTGCCTTGTGGCGTCGTCAATATCCAGACATCGCCATCATGCCGCATCGATCGCACCGGGCTTCGTGCAAAGATCTGCGCGCCGGCCTCCTGCGCCGAACGCGCCAGACCGCGCACATATCCCAGTGGCTGGATCGTGCCTGCACGCGGGTCAAATAACGCCCCGTGAAACGCCTCGCTTCCGGTGCGGTTCGCGGCCTGATCCGAAGAAAGCAACTCGACCGGAGCACCTGTCGCGCTCAGTTGCGCGTGGCGGGATTGCAGGTCGCGCAAACCGGCCGCCGAATGCGCGCAATGCAGGGTGCCATTGCGGACCGGGTCGCAATCGATCCCATGTGCTTCGATCAGGTCGAACACCTCGGATGGAGCCGCACCCAGAAGATCGATCAGGCGGTTCCCGGCTTCCGTGCCCAGATATTTGCGTATCTCTTCAGGCGGCAACCACAGGCCCGCATTGGCAAACCCGACATTGCGACCGGAGCCTCCATGCCCGATCTCCTGCGCCTCAAACACACAGACCGAGGCCCCCGCCTGCGCGGCTGTCAGAGCGGCCGAACAGCCGGTATACCCACCGCCAATGACCGCAAGATCGACGGTGATGTCGCGGGTCAGAGGTTGGCTTTCCACATGCTCGCGGCAGGTCTCTGACCAAAGGGACTGATCATGATCGCTCACATCGCGCTCCTTGCAGTATTACGGGTCCATTAGGGCGCAGGATCAGCCGGTTGCAAGCGCCCTTTGATCTTCACGGCCCATGGCGATCAGGAAGGGCTGCGCCTCTTGCCGCGCCTGGAACGCGGCTTTGTCACCCATGCCACGCCAATCAGACAGAACCAGCGACTGCGCAACTGCGCCGCCCAAGGTGGCTCCGGGTCCGGTGACAATGAACAGATCGGGTGCAAATTCACGAGCCGCAGTCTGGATCGCGCGCGTGAAATCGTAAGGTTCGGTCACCTGATGGCCCAGAGTGTAATCCCGCAGCGCCTGCGTATCCGTCGCCCCCGGCCACCAGATTTTCCCGCGCCCGTCGATCAGGGGGCGATCCGGCTGGCCGAAAAGGTCCGCCCCCAGCCGCGCCCGACCTTCGGCCGCAACCGGCGCTTGCAACGCCGTGTGGAACGCGGCGTGGTTGGCCAATCGCATGGGAAAGCGTTCCTGTACCGTTGGCTGAGAAGCCTCGAACGCTTTCAGGCCGTCCTCGTTGCCCGCAAGAACCAGCATGCCGCCGAGATCAATTGACAAAGCCAATGTATGGCCTTCGATCTGGTTGATACGCGCCACATCCGCCAAAAGGTCAGCCTTGCGGGTGGCGTCATTGGCCCAGCTATCGTCTGTGAAGGGATACACGAGTTGCCCGCCGATCAGATGCTCCTGCATCAGTGTGCCCATGGTGTTCACCACACGAAAGCCGTTCTCGGGCGACAGGGCACCGCCGGCGGCCAATGCGATGTACCATCCCATTGAATTGCCCGTAACGGCAACCACTTCGATGTCCTCGGCCAGCGTTTGTGCATCAGCCAGCGACGCGGCGTAGATCAGCGGGGACGCCACATCTCCGCGCGAGTATTTGCTGACGGTGTAGCGGTCTGCACCATCCAGAGCGGTGACGGCCTCCTGCCCGGCCTCAGCGCGGATGGCGTCAAAGTCACGGAACATCTGCATTCGGTCGGTGTGGTGACGGTGCAGATAGCCCAGTTCAGGCTTGTTATAGGTTCCCCGACCGGGACAAATCACAACGGCGGTGCGGGTCATGCTGCGCCTCCGGTCAGGTTCAACGCTGCCGCAACGATACCGTCTTTTGAGGGCAGAGGCGCAGCATAGGCGGGGCCAGTAGCGATGAAACAATCCTCGGCCACCACGCGGGCGGTTGGGGTGGAGGGACTTTCTTCGGCGAAGAAAGTCATCAGCGCCTCGGATTGACTGCCGGTGCGGCGGCATTCGTCGACGACTAAAACATGCGCGCATGTTTTGGTGGCCTCGCGCAGGGCCTCGACCGGCAAGGGGGCGAGCCAGCGCATGTCTATGATCCGCGCCTTCAGCCCCGCCGCCTGCAATTCGGGCAGCGCCTGTTTCGACAGGTAATGCCCATTGCCATAAGTCACGATAGCCAGATCGGTACCGTCCCCTTGCACCCCGACCTCGCCCAGTGCGATGTGTTGGTCCGGTGAGGGATAGGTCGTCATCCACCCCGCATCCTGCGCCGCGTGCAGATCCCGCATGGGATAGAGCGCAATCGGTTCCAGAAACACCACCACCCGCTGTTCCTCACGCGCCAGTCGCACGCATTCGCGCAGCATCTGCGCCGCATCCGCGCCAGTGGATGGGCAGGCGATGATCACGCCCGGAATATCCCGCAGAACGGCCAGAGAATTGTCGTTGTGGAAATGCCCGCCAAAACCCTTCTGATACCCAAGCCCCGCGATCCGCAACACCATCGGGTTCGTGAACTGACCGTTCGAGAAGAAGGGCAGCGTTGCGGCTTCGCCCCGGATCTGGTCTTCGGCATTGTGCAGATAGGCCAGAAACTGGATCTCGGGGATCGGAACGAATCCGTTATGGCCCATGCCGATGGCGAGGCCCAGAATGGATTGCTCATCCAGCAAAGTATCGATCACCCGGTCTGAGCCAAACCGTTGCTGCAGCTTCTGCGTCACGCCATAGACACCGCCCTTACGGCCCACATCCTCGCCCATGCAGACGATTTCGCCATGTTCCAGCATCAAATCGGTCAGCGCCCAGTTGATCAGGCGGCTCATAGGCTGAGGCTCGTCCATCGCGCGCATATCGCCGCCAAAGGCCTTGGCCCGCGCCTCGGCGCTGGGGCCGTTGGTCGGTTTACAAGGGCGCTTGGGCGGGATCAGGCTGGCCATGACCTCGGCCGCATTGGCCAGATGCGGGCGTGAGGCAGCCTCCGCCGCCACGCGGTCGGTGCGGGCGCAAGTCTCTTCGTAGATTTTCAGCGCCTGAACCGGGGACAATGCCCCGGCCTGATCCAGCAGGCGCACGGAATGCAACAGGGGGTCGTTGGCCTCATCCGCCTCAACCTCGGCTTTCGGCAGGTAGGTCGTGGGCACATCCGCACCGGCATGGCCATAGAGGCGCACGGTTTTCAGATGCAGGAAGGCCGGTTTGCGCCGGGTGCGGACATAGTCAGCAGCCTCCTGCGCCACGGCGAAGGTCTCGTAGATGTCGAGGCCATTGGCCTGGAAGTACCTGATCCCGGGCCGATGCTCCATCGAGGCCTGAATCCAGCCCTTGGGTGTCTTGACCGAAATTCCGATCCCGTTGTCTTCGCAGACAAACAGCAGCGGCAGCGGGGTCGATTGAACGCTGGTCCAGCCCGCAGTGTTGATCGCCCCCTGCGCGGTCGAATGGTTGGCTGAGGCATCGCCGAAGGAACACATCGCGATCCCATCTTCAGGAAGATTCCGATGTTCCGGATCATGCCGCCGCGCCGCACCCAAGCTATAGGCTGCGCCGACAGCTTTGGGCAGGTGGCTGGCAATCGTAGAGGTCTGCGGCGGGATGGTCAGAGCCTTGGAGCCCAGAACCTTATGCCGCCCGCCCGAGGTGGGGTCTTCTTTGGAACAGGCAAAACTCAACAGCATGTCCCAGGCGATCTGCTGGCCCGGCACCTGTTCGGCGCGGGCGATCTGGAATGCGGCATCGCGGTAATGCAGGAATGCGATATCCGTCGGCCGCAACGCGTGGGCTACCGCTGCCATCCCCTCATGTCCTGAAGACCCGATCGTATAGAACCCTTGCCCCGCCTTCTGCATGGCGCGACTGGTCCGATCCAGGGCGCGGCTGAGCACCTGTGACCGAAACAGCGACACGGCATCAGTCGGACTGAGCCCCGGTCGCGGAGGCGCACCTTCTGGCAGGTCGCGCTGTGCAACGCGAGTCAGGAAGTTCTCATGTACGATCTGGGCACGGTCCATGGGTCTTGCCTTGTCTGGTCGGTGTCATCGGCCCGTCGGCCACTGGCTAATTTGTCCCGCGCTCTGCCGGGGATTTCAAGCTCAACACTCTGGCGAGCATAGGGGCCATTTTGAACTCATCGCTCTGGCAGCGGGAAAAAACCAGTGCTATTGCATCCAAAAGGTATGAGGTTTCATCATATGATTGCGCCACGCCGGTTTCTTCCGTCTATCTCGTCCCTGCTGGCGCTAGAGGCCGTGGATAGGCTGGGCAGTGCATCAGCCGCAGCAGAAGAGTTGTCTTTGACACAAAGTGCAATCAGCCGTCAGCTGAAGACGATGGAAGATCAGTTGGGCGTGCAACTGATCGAGCGCAGCCAGATGCGTCTGCATCTGACACCTGCGGCCAAAGACTATGTGCAAACCGCAAGGTCCGCGCTGCAGGAACTGGCGCAGGCGGCGCTTAAGCTGAAGGCAAACCCGGCGGGCGGTTCACTGGACCTGTCGATCCTGCCCGCCTTTGGCATGCATTGGCTTGCCCCCCGGCTGCAGAGTTTTGCCCGCCGCCACCCTGAGGTCACGGTCAATCTGGGCACCCGGCTGAAGCCGTTCGATTTTGCCTCTGAACCCTTCGATGCAGCCATTCATTTCGGCCAAAGAGACTGGGCCGGGGTCCACTATCTGCCGATCATGCGAGAAGAGGTGCTGCCGGTCTGCGCACCGGGGTTGATCGGGACCACCGCCGACACGTTGGAGGCCCTTCGCACCGCCCCATTACTGCATCTGGAATCACGTCCGGACGCCTGGGAGAGATGGTTTGAAATGCAGGGCCATTCCGTCACCGGCTTACGAGGGATGCTGTTTGATCAGTTCTCGACCATGATACAGGCCTCGATACATGGATTGGGCGTCGGTCTATTACCTGCATATCTGGTGCAGGACGATCTGGAAGCCGGGCGTCTGGTGCCCGCTTGGGAAGGACCTCCTGTCAGTTTGGGCGACTATTATCTCGTCTGGCCCAATGACCGTGCCACGCCCGAACCGCTGAAATCCTTTCAGGATTGGCTAAGGGATCAACTGGCTTCGGAATAAGTCAGAACTTGCCGTTGCCATTTTTCCATTGCTCACGTGGCGCAATGGCTTCGACGGTGTCCCAGTGTTCGACGATCTTGCCATCCGCGATGCGGAAGAGATCATAGAACGCGCTATGCTTCCCCTGAAACTCACCCTCGCAGACGGTCAGAACAAAATCGCCCTCAGCCAAAACCCGATGCAGGTGCCGATAATTCACCCTGTCTGGGTCTGAGAGTTCAGCCCGCAACACGGCAATGTCATCGGTCAGGCGCGGGTTGTGTTCCATGTAGGCAGCCGCATCGATGCAAGAGGCGAGTTGCTCCAAATCACCGCCAATCAGAGCCGCCTCAACAAAGGATCGAACGAAAGCCCGGTTCTGTTCGGTCAATGCAGGATCACCAACCTCAGTCGACCCATCAACCATACTGTGACCCGACGCATTGGGGCCTTGGCGGGCCTGTATGTTGTCCCAATGCTCCACCGCCTGCCCATCTGCAAAACGGAACACCTCGAACCCGATATTGCGACGCGAGAAATCATACTCGGTATGGGCAAAAACAAACGCCCCATCCTCGAACGCCCGGACGATGTTGACGCGCGGAGAGGTCTCGGACAGACGCTTGAACAACGCAGCCAGCCCCTCGCTGCCTTCATGGGTCTGCGGGTTATGCTGGATGTAGCGCGCCTCGTTCACCACCGAGATCGGGCCGGGATCACCGGTTTCGATGCTTTTGAGCAAGGCGCAGATGCGGGATTTGTTCGACGCCGCCATGAGCACGCTCCTTTTGCCGAAACAACTTGTGGCAATCATGGCAGGCGGATGGCGCATCGGCAATGTCGGTACGCGTCAAAGGCTGCGCGGCCTTCGGCCTTGCGTCCTGCGGACGGCAGGGGGCCAGGAATGTCGACGACGGGCGGGAGCGCTTTGCCTCAGACGTCCAGCGAACGGGCGATGAGTTCTTTCATGACCTCATTGGTGCCGCCATAGATCATCTGAACCCGCGCATCCGCATAGAGCCGCGCGATCGGGTATTCCATCATGAACCCATAGCCGCCGAAAAGTTGCAGACATTCGTGCATGATCTCGTTCTGCACTTCAGAGCCCCAGTATTTCACCATCGAGGCGGTGGCCGCATCCAACTCACCTGCCTCAAGCTTGCCGATGCAATCGTTGACGAAACTGCGCAGCACTTCGGCCTTGGTTTTGCATTCGGCCAGTTTGAAGCGGGTGTTCTGGAAATCCATTACCCTCTGACCAAAGGCCTTGCGCTCCTGCACGTATTTCACCGTTTCGGCGATGGCGAAGTCAATCGCGCCCAGCGCCATGATCCCGATGGTCAACCGCTCCCATGGCAGCTGTTTCATCAGTTGATAGAACCCCTGCCCCTCTTCCGGGCCCAGCAGGTTCGTCATGGGCACTTTGACGTCTTCAAAGAACAGCTCAGCCGTATCGTTGCCCTTCATCCCCAGCTTCTTCAGGTTACGCCCGCGTCGGAACCCCTCGGCCCCTTCCGTTTCGACCGCGATCAGCGACACCCCCTTGGCGCCCAGCGATTTGTCGGTTTTGGCCGCGACGATCACAAGATCGGCAGACTGACCGTTGGTAATGAAAATCTTGGACCCGTTCAGCCGATAGGAATTGCCATCCTTCTCGGCGCTGGTCTTGACCGCCTGAACGTCCGACCCGGTGCCCGGTTCGGTCATAGCCAGCGCACCGATCATCTCACCCGACGCAAGTTTCGGCAGCCATCGCTGTTTCTGATCCTCGCTGCCATAGGCAGTGATATAGTGGGTTACGATGGATTGGATCCCGTACCCCCAACCGGCGTCCCCGCGTGCGGTCTGCTCATAGAGCGTCACGGAATCAAATCCCAAGCCGCCGCCCACGCCGCCATACTCCTCGGCAATCGAGCCCGCCATCAGGCCCGCCTGCCCGGCCTGCAGCCAGAACGCGCGATCCACGACACCGTTTTCGATCCAGGTTTCGGCGTTGGGCACCAGTGCATCATCCATGAACCGGCCCGCCATATCGGCAAACATCCGGTGTTCGTCAGTAACCCAGGCGGCGGTGCTGGTAAAAAGCGACATCAAAAGCTCTCCAGATCAAGTGTTTGTCCAAAGCTATCCTTGCACGCGATTCCTTCCAATCCATGTGACGTGGCGTCCGCGCAGTTCGCTACGCAACGTCCCTTTGTGCGCCAACCTCTTGGGATCACATCTGAGTTCCACCGGGTGACAAGCCCATCCCAAGCGGCTTTTATCCTTGCCAACCATATCGACGAGAGAAAACCCATGCCGCGTGCCTTTTCCGAACTGACCTTCACACCCGCCGTGCGCGCCCACCAAGATCGCATGGGTTCGGCGGACGG
Source organism: Ruegeria sp. CF4 (assembly GCF_056537345.1). NCBI lineage: Bacteria > Pseudomonadati > Pseudomonadota > Alphaproteobacteria > Rhodobacterales > Roseobacteraceae > Ruegeria > Ruegeria sp. CF4. Next base: position 37,236 of record NZ_JBQFRJ010000011.1, read on the forward strand.
TTATGCAAAATTCATCGAAGGTGGGCCGCAGCAAGGCCATCGGATTGGTCCGGCTGAGCAAGAGTTTATTCAGGCCCGGGACGGGTTCTATCAGGCCACCGTGTCCGAGACAGGTTGGCCTTATGTGCAGTACCGTGGCGGACCGATTGGATTTCTTAGGGTTCTGGACGACCGAACCATCGGCTATGCGGATTTCTCAGGCAATCAGCAGTATATTTCGCGCGGCAATCTGGACGGCAACGACCGGGTTGCGCTGATCCTGATGGATTACGCAAACAGCCGCCGCCTTAAGATACTTGGGCGGATGGCTTTCACCGAAGGGGCAAATGCTGCTGCCCACCTCTTTCCAGAGGGTGTCGAAGCCAAGGCTGAGCGCGCCGCGATCCTCCATGTCGAAGCGCTGGACTGGAACTGCCCGCGCCACATCACGCCCCGCTTTACTGAGGCCCAATTGAGGCCGCACATGAACGCGCTGGGTCAGCAATTGGCTGAGCTGCAGGCCGAAAATCAAAGACTGCGTCAGGAACTGGCCGCATTGAAGTCTGCAACCACCTAACCCGCGCCAAACCGACGCGGGCCAGGGAAATGATGGCTCAACCCTTGACCTTCCCGTGACTGGAACCCTTATTTCAGAGGCGAAAGTCACTTTTGGGACGACTCGGATGTCGGCATCACAACACAATCAGATCAAGATTACGGGCATGAACTGCGCCTCCTGCGTCGGCCGGGTTGAGGCCGCGTTGGGTGCGTTGCCCGGCGTCAGAGAGGCTGCGGTGAACTTCGCGACCGGCACGGCGGATGTGACCCATGACGCCGCGCTTTCGGATATTTTGACTGCATTGGATACAGCGGGCTACCCTGCGGCGGCACGTCAGGCACGTTTGAAGATCGATGGGATGAGCTGCGCGTCCTGTGTCTCCCGGATCGAGCGTACTCTGCATGCCATCCCCGGTGTGACGGAGGCATCGGTCAACCTCGCCAATGCAAGTGCTGTGATCGACTATGCCGACGGCCTGACCGATCCGGCATCGCTGGCAAAACGCGTGTCCGAGGCCGGATACCCAGCCAGACCCGCCGATACGGGCGCAGAGGATCAGGATGAAAAAGCCGAAGAACTTGCCGGTTTGCACCGTACGACACTGATCGCGGCGGCGCTGGCCGTGCCGGTGTTCATCCTTGAAATGGGCGGGCATATGATCCCGGCCTTTCATCAATGGATGATGGCCACAATTGGGGCACAGACCAGTCATGTGATCCAATTCGCCCTGACCACGATATTGCTGATCGGTCCCGGGCGCGTGTTTTATGCCAAAGGTATCCCCTCGCTTCTGCGCGGCGCGCCGGACATGAATGCGCTCGTCGCGCTGGGTACCGGGGCTGCGTATCTTTATTCGGTGATTGCAACCTTTGTACCGCAGGTGCTGCCGCAGGGCACCGCCAATGTGTATTTCGAGGCCGCAGCCGTCATTGTCGTCCTGATCCTGCTAGGCCGTTTGCTGGAGGCCCGTGCCAAAGGGCGGACCGGGGCCGCCATACGCAAACTGGTTAGGCTGCAGCCCAAAATTGCACGTGTCGAAAAAGATGGTCAGCTGATCGACCGCACCATCGCCGAGATTGTGGTCAGTGACATCGTTCAAATCCGACCCGGAGAGCGCGTGCCTGTGGATGGTACCGTGCTGGACGGCAATTCTTATATCGATGAGAGCATGATTACCGGCGAGCCCGTGCCCGTTGGCAAAGCCATCGGTGATCCTGTTGTTGGCGGTACAGTGAACGGCACCGGGGCTCTGCGCATTCAGGCGACGCATGTGGGCGCGGATACGGTCCTGGCGCAGGTCATCGGGATGGTCGAGCAAGCGCAAGGGGCAAAGCTGCCCATTCAGGGGCTTGTCGACCGGATTACCTATTATTTCGTCCCTGCTGTTATGGCGATTGCTGTGCTGACGGTAGCGGTGTGGTTGATCTTTGGCCCTGCCCCGGCCTTGCCATTGGCTTTGGTCGCCGGGGTATCGGTCCTGATCATTGCCTGCCCCTGCGCGATGGGTCTGGCGACGCCGACCTCGATCATGGTGGGCACGGGCCGCGCTGCCGAGTTGGGCGTGCTGTTCCGCAAGGGTGACGCGCTGCAACAATTGCAACAGGCCAAGGTCATCGCGCTGGACAAAACAGGGACGCTGACACTGGGCCGACCGGAACTGGAAGAGGTCATCATCACCAACGGCTTTGACCGCGCCGAGGCTCTGCGCCTCGCCGCCGCTGCCGAGGCCCGGTCCGAGCACCCGATCGCCACAGCGATCACTCGTGCTGGGCCCCAGGCCTTGCCCGAGATCGAAGCGTTCGAGTCCCTGACTGGCCTCGGCCTGCGCGCTCAGATCGAGGGGCGCGACGTGCTGGTTGGCGCGGATCGGCTGATGGCCCAGAATGACATTGATCTGGGCGACCTGCGGACCGAGGCGCAAAAGCGCGCTGCACAAGGTGCGACACCGATCTATGTCGCCATCGACGGTCAGGCCGCAGCAGCTTTGGCCGTATCCGATCCGATCAAACCGGGTACGACCGAGGCGCTGGCCCGCTTGCATGAGATGGGCGTAACGCTGGCGATGATCACAGGCGACAATGCACAGACGGCTCATGCTTTGGCCGACCGTTTGGGCATCGATCATGTCACAGCCGAGGTGTTGCCCGATGGCAAGGTCGCCGCGATCTCAGCCCTGCAGCAGCAGTTCGGTGCACTCGCTTTTGTGGGCGACGGAATTAATGATGCTCCGGCGCTGGCAACGGCGGATATCGGTGTCGCGATTGGCACCGGCACCGATGTGGCGATTGAAACTGCAGACGTCGTACTGATGTCAGGCGATCTGCGCGGCGTGGCCAATGCGGTCGAGATCAGCCGCCGGACCATGCGCAACATCCGGCAGAACCTTGGCTGGGCCTTTGGCTACAACACGCTTCTGATCCCGGTTGCTGCCGGGGTGTTGTATCCGTTTGGCGGGCATCTGTTATCGCCGGCTCTGGCCGCAGGAGCGATGGCGCTCTCGAGCGTCTTCGTTGTTTCAAACGCGCTGCGCCTGCGGCGTGTAAGAGCCAGCCTGCCGGAAGCGCAGACCAACACGAGCCAAAGAGAGATGGCGGCATGAATATCGGAGACGTCTCAACCCGCACCGGCCTGCCTGCCAAGACAATTCGGTATTACGAGGACATCAACCTGATCAAACCGCTGCGCGACGACAACGGATATCGGCGTTTTCGGGATCAGGACATTCACAAGCTGAACTTTCTGGGCCGCGCCCGCGCCCTGGGGTTCACGATCGAGGATTGTCGCACTCTGTTGGCGCTCTACGAAGACGAATCCCGTGCCAGCGCTGATGTGAAACGCGTGGCGCGCGATCATCTGGCCCGGATCGATGCGAAGATCGTCGATCTGAAGGGCATGCGCGATACGCTCAGCCATCTTGTCGAAGCCTGCGCCGGAGATGACCGCCCGGATTGTCCGATTCTGAAAGACCTGGGCCACAAAGCGTGACGCGGGGTTGCCCTTTGGGCTCAGCTTTGCTTTGTCTTCGCTGAACATTCCGGCGCGATGCGCGCGCCGGACAGCGGAGGGGATCTCAAAAATGGCAAAAGTCGCGTTCCTTGGCCTGGGTGTCATGGGCTATCCGATGGCGGGGCACCTGCAGGCTGCAGGGCATGAGGTCACGGTTTACAATCGCACCGCAAGCAAGGCCGAGACCTGGGTTGCACAGCATGGTGGCGCGATGGCGACCACGCCGCGCGCAGCGGCGGAGGGTGCGGATTTCGTGATGGCCTGCGTCGGGAATGATGACGATCTGCGCATGGTTTGCTCTGGTGAGGAAGGTGCCTTTCACGGGATGGCGGAGGGTGCGATCTTTGTGGATCACACCACCGTTTCAGCGAAAGTGACGCGCGAGCTTTATGCGGCCGGTCAAGCGAAGGGTATTGCTTTTGTCGACGCGCCGATCTCGGGCGGACAGGCGGGCGCTGAGAATGGCGTGTTGTCGATCATGTGCGGTGGGGATCAGGCGGCTTACGACAAGGCCGAGCCTATGATGCAGGTCTATTCGAAGATCTGCCGCAGGATTGGTGACAGCGGCGCGGGTCAGATGACCAAGATGTGCAACCAGATCGCCATCGCCGGGCTGGTGCAGGGCCTGAGCGAAGCGTTGCACTTTGCCGAGAAAGCCGGGCTGGATGGCCGCGCTGTGGTGGAGGTGATCAGTCAAGGCGCCGCAGGCAGTTGGCAGATGGCGAACCGCTATGAGACCATGCTGGATGATCATTTTGAGCATGGCTTTGCCGTGGATTGGATGCGCAAGGATCTGGGGATTTGTCTGGAAACTGCAGATGAAACCGGGGCGTCCTTGCCGGTGACTGCTCTGGTCGATCAGTTTTACAAGGATGTGCAGAAGCTGGGCGGGGGGCGTTGGGATACGTCCTCTCTGTTCAAGCGGTTGCGCGCGTTGGGGTGATCGAAGAGGGGGCTGTCTGCCCCCCATCGCGCCTGTCGGCGCGATTCCCCCCGAAGATATTTTTGGCCAGATGAAGAGGATCCCCTTTGGGGAGAGCTAAGGGGTGTCGCATGAGCGATTTGAACGCATATTGGGCCGGGAAGCTACGCCAACGCTGGGGGCTGGATGCTCGGTTGACGCGGTTGGATGGGGAATATGACCTCAACTTTCTGGTGCAGGCGACCAACGGTCAGGATTATGTGCTGAAGGTCATGCGGGCGGGGTGTGAGCCCGGATTGGTCGATTTGCAGATCAAAGCCTTGGAACATATCGCTTCGGCAGCGCCCGGGCTGCCTTTTCCAAAGGTCTTCCCCGATCTCTCGGAAGCGATGTTGCCCGCAATTGAAGATGAAAGCGGAACGGAACGGTTGGTTTGGTTGCTGGAGCGGTTGCCGGGTGAGTGTTATGCGCGCAGCGCGCCCAAGACAGAGGATCTGATCCTGAAGCTGGGTCGCGTGCTAGGCGCGACAGATCGGGCGCTGGAAGGGTTCGATCATGCGGGTCTGCATCGTGAGGGGTTCAAGTGGGACCTGATGCAGGCGGGTTGGATTGCCGATCAGTTGGAAGCAATTGAGGACACTGTGCGGCGTGCCCTGTTGCAGGATGTTGTGGCTGGCTTTGATGCCATTCGCAGCCAGCTGGATGATCTGCCCAAACAGGCCATTCACAATGATGCAAATGACTACAACATTCTGGTCGAGGGTGAATTGAGCGAACGCCGCAGCGTCTCGGGCCTGATTGATCTTGGAGATATGTGCGCCGCACCGCGGATATGCGATCTTGCGATTGCCGGAGCCTATGTGGTGCTGGATCATCCCAAGCCCGAACGCGCGCTGGCAGCGCTGGTGCGCGGCTATCATGCCGCCAACCGGTTGCGCGCAGATGAGGTCGATTTGATCTGGCCTCTGTTGCAGATGCGGCTTGCGGTGTCCGTTGTGAACTCGACCCTTATGGCAGCGGAAAACCCGGATGACCCTTATGTGACGGTCAGTCAGGCCCCGGCGTGGCGATTTCTTGAGAACACATCGCTCAATGGCCATTTGATGTCGGCGCGGCTGCGCACGGCCTGTGGTTTGCCGGTGGTGGACGGAGCGGAGCGCATACATGCCTATCTGGCCAACCATCGCGGGCAGTTCGCGCAAATGTTCGGGCAGGATTTGAGCGCAACGCCCATGGGCTCGCTTTCGGTTGAAAATTCGACCTGGCCTCAGAACCCGTTCCACATGCCCCTTGAAGAGGCAGCGCGCGTGGGGGAGGAGTTCGGTGAAGGCCTTTGGCTGGGATATTACAACGAGCCCCGCCTGATCTATGCCGAGCCGGGTTTCCGCAAGGGGCCGTGGAAGGCCTCGGATCGGCGGACGGTGCATCTGGCTGTGGATGTGTTTGCGCCTGCGGGGACCGTTCTGCATGCGCCGCTCAGTGGTCGGGTCGAAGCGGTAGAAAACCGCGATGCGCATCTGGACTATGGCGGGGTGGTGATCCTGCATCATGAGACGTCGGATGGCGATGCATTCTATACGCTTTACGGCCATCTTGACCCCGAGGTCTGCGACCGTTTGAAACCGGGAGATCCGGTGGCGCAGGGCGCGGCTTTTGCGCAACTGGGGGACGCCACGCAAAACGGCGGTTGGGCGCCGCATGTGCATTTCCAACTGGCGTTGACCACACGAGGCATGCAAGCCGACTGGCCCGGCGTGGCCGATCCGGATGAGTTGGAGCTGTGGAATGCTGTCTGCCCCAACCCGGCTGCGCTGTTGAACCTGCCGGACGATAAGGTCGCGTATCGCCCGACGGACAAGCAGAAGATTCTGCAGGGGCGGCACAATCACTTCGGGGGCAACCTCAGCCTGACATACGATGATCCGGTCATGCTGGTGCGCGGTTGGAAGCACCATCTGTTCGATGAATGGGGTCGCCCCTATCTGGACGCCTATAACAACGTGCCCCACGTGGGGCACGCGCATCCGCGGATTCAGGCGGTCGCAGCGGATCAGCTGAAGCGGATGAACTCGAACACCCGCTATCTGCACCCTGCACAGACCGCCTTTGCTGAGAAGGTCTTGTCAAAACTCCCCGACCGGTTAGAGGTCTGCTTCTTCGTCAACTCCGGCACCGAGGCCAATGAGCTGGCCTTGCGTCTGGCGCGGGCGCATACCGGGGCGAAGGGGATCGTAACGCCGGATCACGGGTATCATGGCAATACCAACGCGGCGGTGGCGATCTCGGCCTACAAGTTCAACAAGCCGGGCGGCGTCGGCAAGGCGGATTGGGTGGAGCTGGTTGAGGTTGCGGATGATTATCGCGGCCCGTTCAAGCGGGACGATCCCGACTGCGCCACAAAATTCGCGAATTTTGTCGATCCCGCGATTGCCGCTTTGCAGGAACGCGGCCACGGTGTCGCTGGATTCATCGCAGAAACCTTCCCGTCGGTCGGAGGGCAGATCATTCCGCCCAAAGGATATCTGCCTGCCGTCTATGATAAAATCCGCGCTGCGGGTGGTGTTTGCATCGCCGACGAAGTGCAGACTGGGCTTGGTCGTCTTGGAGAGCATTATTTCGGCTTCGAACATCAGGGCGCGCTGCCGGATATCGTGGTGATGGGCAAACCCATCGGCAACGGGCATCCTCTGGGTGTGCTGGTCACGACCAAAGAGATCGCACAAAGCTTTGATAACGGGATCGAGTTCTTCTCGACCTTCGGCGGATCAACTCTGTCCTGCCGCATCGGTAAAGAGGTGCTGGATATCGTTGATGACGAAGGCCTGCAGGACAATGCCCGCGTTATGGGAGCCCGCCTGATGGAAGGGCTGCGGCAGATCGAAACCGATTTCCCGCAGGTCGGCGATGTGCGCGGCATGGGTCTGTTTCTGGGTGTCGAGTTGATCAATCCCGATGGTTCAGAGGCCAGCGAGATCTGCAGCTATGTCAAAAACCGGATGCGGGATCATCGCATTCTGATCGGCAGTGAGGGGCCGAAGGACAACATCCTGAAGATCCGCCCTCCGCTGACGATCGAAGCCGAGGATGTGGATATGATCCTCTGGGCCCTGCGCGATGTGTTGTCCGAGGTGGGCGATTACACGCCAGAGCCTTCTTGCGATCATGATCATCATCACGCCGGTTGCGGCTGCTGCTAAAAAACAAAACCCCGGCAAAATGGCCGGGGTTTTGAGTTTACCGATCAGTGGAGCACCGAGCTTGGGGGTTGGTGCCCTGTCGTCGGCAGGGGGATTGAGGCGGTCATGCGACGCAAGGCCAGACCAAGTTCTTCTGACAACGACGCCAGAGCGGGGGCGAAATCCGGGCGCACGATCAAAGAAGCCATCATCATCGCATCTTCGCGCGCGCCTTCGGAGGCGGCGGCAATCATCTGGGCAAAGCAGTTCTCATCCGCGCCCAGACAGGAGCATCCGAGCCCGTGCCGAACCAGTGGTCTCCGCCCGTGATGAGCACAGAGCGCGCACAATCGATCCAGCGTCAGCATAGCGGCCCGACCATGATCCACGCCCAGCGCGATGTCGAAATCGCTGGCCGCATTGGCACGACCGGTTTCACCATCGCCCCATAGACGCAAGTACATCACAGCACCTGCCTCAACCGGGGTCAGATCGGACAGTCGTCCAACGGCGGCACCGCCGCGCGATGCAGGCACGCTCATTTCGTCAGGATCAGTTTGCCCGCGCGGGTGATGCGCAGGGTGTAAAGCTGATCACCAAGCTCGATATGAGCCAGGTTCCCGCCTGCGGTCAGGTCTTCTGCCTTATGCGCGGGCAGCATCGAGATAGCATAGCTTTGGGTCGGATTGGGGGTCTGCGCGTTCATCGGAGCATCTCCAGAGCGTTTTGGCACTTGGCCTTATCTGTTCGTGGTTCGCTTGATCTGGCTGACCCGATCTCGGGTTGGCTGACTGTTCTCAACCCTTAATCTGATAAAAATAGTAAGATTTGTCAACCCTTGGTTTTTTAGGCATTTCAACCGCTTCCTGTTGCACAGATCGCCGCTGCGCCTTAGGCCTTGGGCGTACCTGAACAGAGACGGAATCGAACATGGTGGCAGTTGTAGTATTTGACCTGGACGGGACTCTGGTGGACAGCATCGCCGACATCGCAAATGCCGCGAACCGGATGCTGACAGATCAGGGACTCACCCCCCTGCCCCAGGATACGATCCGAAGCTTCGTCGGCAACGGCTTGCCCAAGCTGGTCGAGCGGGTCATCGATCATTGCGGGATCGACCGGGATCGACACCCGGAGCTAACACAGCTCACTCTGCGCCATTACAATGCCGTCGCCTGTGATCAGACCGCCGTCTATCCCGGCGTACCCGAGGCGCTTGAACAACTGCGTGCCATGGGCTGCACTCTGGGCGTATGCACCAACAAGCCCGAAGAACCGGCGCGTCATGTCTTGGACGCACTGAATCTGTCACAGTATTTCGACGTGGTCTTTGGCGGCGACAGCCTGAACACCCGCAAACCCGATCCTGCGCATCTACACGCCAGCTTCGAGGCCCTGCCTGATACCGGCCCCCGCATATTTGTCGGAGACAGCGAAGTCGACGCTGAAACCGCGCACAGGGCGAAGGTGCCATTCCTGTTGTTCACCGAAGGCTATCGCAAATCACCGATCACCGAGATGCACCATACGCTCAGCTATGCCGACAGCGCGGAATTGCCCGATCTGGTGAACCAGATCCTCGGGGACACACCACAGCACTCATGACCCCTAAAAAAAGAGAGAGGGGCCGGCCAAGGGGGTAAGAAGCCAGCCCCTCATCGGGGGAAATTTGTGAAAGTGGTACGGGCGTTCTGCCCGGTGTTAATGAATAATTAACGTATCTACCCAAGCGCCGAAATTGGGGGATTCCCGTAGAGCAGCGCTTTTTTGTCAAAACTCCAGCAAAATAACGTCCATCCGGGTGCGTTTTGCGACCTATCCGGCAGACATTCCGGCGGCTGCGCGGGCGATCACAAGTTCTTCGTTGGTAGGTATGACCATCAGCTTCACGGCGGACGACTCGGTCGAGATCACACGTGCACTGCCGGCATTGGCTTTCTCGTCCAGCTCAGCCCCGAGCCACCCTAGATCCGAGCAAATCTCGGATCGTATCAAAACCGAATTCTCTCCGATCCCACCGGTGAACACTACAGCGTCCAGACCACCAAGCACCGCTGTAAGCGATCCCAGTTCCCGGCGGGCGCGGAAGGTGAAGTACTCGATTGCCCGCTTGGCCTCAGGCGTATCCGACTGTTCAAGTGTGCGCATATCGTTGGACAGACCCGACAACCCCAGAAGACCCGACTTGCGATATAGCAGGTCCGATATCTCTTCTGCCTCCATACCCTTCTGCTGCATCAAGTACAGCATCACGCCCGGATCAAGCTGACCGCAGCGCGTGCCCATCGGCAAGCCATCCAGCGCTGAAAAGCCCATGGTCGAGCCCACCGAGCGACCTCCATGAATGGCGCACATTGATGCGCCATTGCCCAGATGCGCCACGATCACCCGCCCGGAATGCACCCCTGGCGCAGTCTGGGCCAGGTGACCCGAGATGTAGTCGTAGCTGAGCCCATGGAAGCCATAGCGACGGACACCCATGTCATAATATTCAGTCGGCAGCGCGAAGGTATCGTTCACCCACGGGTGATGACGATGAAAGGCTGTGTCGAAACAGGCCACCTGAGTGGCCTCGGGAAAGCGCGCCATCGCGGCCCGCGCACCGGCTAAGTTATAGGGCTGGTGCAGCGGCGCGAAGGGTTTCAGCGCCTCCAGTGCGCTTAGAACATCGGGGGTAATGGTAGCGGGCCGGTCGTTATCCGGACCTCCGTGCACGATGCGGTGCCCCACCGCAGCGACCCGGGCTGCGGGAAACTGGTTCTGCAGCAGGCTGAGAACCCGATCCAGCGCGCTGTCGTGATCGCGGATTGCATCCGAAACCTCGTCGATCAGTCTGCTGCCATCCGCCCCACGCAGGCTGACCGACGCCCCGGGGCTGCCGATCCTGTCGACCATTCCGGTGCAGACCGGGCTGGGATCGCCGTCGCCCCGAGCGAACAGCCCGAATTTCAGCGACGAGGAACCAGCATTCAGCGTAACGATATGATCCATCAAACCTTTCCAGACAACCGCGCCGCATGCAACGCCGCCACGGCGCAAGAGGCGAGGCGCGCCTTGTCGTCATCCGCACGGCTGTTCAGAATAATCGGCACCCTCGCCCCCAGCACCACTCCGGCACCTTCGGCATGGGCAATATAGGTCAGCTGTTTGGCCAGCATATTGCCAGCGTCCAGATTGGGTACGACCAGAATGTCGGCGCGGCCCGCCACTTCCGAGACAATCCCTTTGGTACGTGCTGCCGCCAGGCTAACCGCGTTGTCCATGGCCAGAGGGCCATCGACCAGACCGCCCTTGATCTGCCCACGCTCGGCCATCTTGGACAAAAGCGCTGCGTCGATAGAGGAGCGGATCGCGGGGTTCACCGTCTCGACCGCCGACAGAACACCAACCTTTGGCGCGCCGATACCGATTGAGATCGCCAGATCGATGGCATTCTGGGTGATGTCGATTTTCGTTTCCAGATCAGGCTCGATATTGATGGCCGCATCGGTCACCAGCAGCGGATGAGGCTGCCCGGGTACATCCATTACAAACACATGGGTAAAGCGTCGCCCGACTTTCAAACCCCTGTCACGCCGGAGCGCGGCGCGCAGCAGGTCATCCGTGTGCAGATGGCCCTTCATCAAGGCCTCGGCACGGCCATCCATCACCAGATCGACTGCCTTGTTGGCGGCATCGAAATGGCCCGCGACAGGGATGATCTCGGTCTCGCCCAACGGCAGATCAATCTCTTTGGAGGCTGCCAGTATCTTGTCGGGATCGCCGATCAGGATTGGTTCGATAATGGTCTCGCGCGCCGCCAGAAGCGCCCCGCCGAGCGAGTTCGGCTCTTCCGGGGCGATCACGGCTGTGGGGATCGGGGGCAACGGGCGCGACCGATCCAGCAACGCGTCGAAATGCCGGTGCCGCTGCACCACAAGACCCGGCACTTCGATCTCATGAAATGACATCTCTTTTTCCGGCGCGATCACCACCGCGGTGCCAGAGACGATCACCGCATCATCGCTGGGTCGGATCACCTGAGTTTCCAGAACCACCTCTCGGTTCTCGCGCTTTTCGACGACCGTAACGCGCGCCATCAGTTCCTCGCCCGCATGGGCGCGAGTGCTGAAATCGAAGCTTTGCGACTTATAGAGCGTCCCAGCACCCGGCAGGATATTCCCCAGCACGGCCGATATCAGAGCCCCGACAAACATCGCGGGCGCAATCGCCTCATCTATGTTGTCGCCATCTCCATCCTCGGCCGCCAGATGCAGGGGGTTATGATTACCGGAGTTCGACGCGAAGACATAAAAATCATCCTCGGTGCAAATCCGTCTTAACTCGGCCGTATCGCCAATCTGTAGCTGATCGTAGGGCTTGTTGTGGTACTGCATGGATACTCTCGACGGCTGATTTGTACCGAGCATTATGAGATTTCAGGTAAATATCCAATGACGTTCGCGGAGTTTTCTAGGGCTCAAAACCATCTGGCACGCCGAAGAGCGGCGTATCCAGCGTTGTGCCTTTCAACGCGCCCAAGAATGCCACCAAATCGGCGATCTGGGAGTCGGTCAGCTCCAACGGCTCAATATCGATCTTCTGGCGCTGGCGGTCCATCTCAAACCGGTCCTGCCAAACGATGAAATCCACCTTGGCCAGCCACGGTACATCCGGCAACCCAGCCATTTCAGGGGTCCAGGCCTCAAGGCTCTGCGATGGATTCAGGTGGTGACGGATGATGCCTTCCAGATCGGGAAAGGCGCCATTATGGCCGTAGGGCGCTGTCTCGGTCACGTTGCGCAGCATCGGGGTGCGAAAGCGATAGGCGTCCTCAAGCCGGTCGCTTTCCCCCATGCGACCCACATCGCGGGCATAGGGGTCCCATTGGCGGGTCTTGCCTGGACCGAAAGGCGGCAGGCCCAGCGCGTGGAATTTCTGATCCGACAGCAAAGGTCCCGAGTGGCAGTTTGCGCATCCCGCCTCGCCAAAGAACAGGGTCATGCCGTCGTGCTGCTGCGGCGTTAAAGCCGTGTGATCCCCTGCCAGGTATTGATCGAACGGGCTGTCCATGCTGCGCCATTCCAGCGCCATGAATGCCGCCAGCGCGTTGGCGACTTGGGTGATCGAGATATCCTCTGTCGCGTCGATTTCGTCGAAAGCCTCGACCATGGCGAGGCCATAGCGCGGATCGGTGCGAACGCGCTTGGCAAGGATCGGCCAGCCCTTGTCGATGCGGTCATGCACCGCGCCGGTGACCTGATTTTCCGCCACATTCCCGGCCATCTCAAATTGCGAGGTCAGCGGGAACAGTGCCTGCGCCGCCAGCAAAGAATTCAGCCCCTCCGGCAGCCATTCCTGCGCGGGCGAGTTGAAGCCGTTGCCGTAGACATCCGAAATACTCAGGCGGCCATCGTGGAAGACTGTGTGAAGCTCCTTTGTCCCAAGGTTCCACAAACCTGGTGAATTGCGCGGAATGCGCTTGCGGATCTTGTCTGCACCGATGCCCGGCGTGCGATCTGGCCCCAGGCCCTGCCCGCCCTCGCCGATGCCCAGCGACAACCCGTCCGAGGTGCCGAAATCCGGGTGGTGGCAATGAGCGCAACTGATGTTCTGGTTGCCCGACAGGATCGGGTCGTAAAACAGTTGATGACCAATGGCGGCCTGTTTCATATCAAAGGGGAGGAAATCATCATCCGTCAGCGGACGCGGCAAATCCTGAGCAGCCGCAGCCCCTGCCAAAAGGAAAGCAATCCCATGCGTCAGCTTGTATTTGCCCTTTGCCTTCTCGCGACCCCAGCGCTGGCTGAGTTGGAACAGGCACGCAATCTGATGGAGGCCGGAGAGTTTGAAGCAGCGCGCGAGGAACTGCTGCCCGCCGCTCGGTCCGGAAATGCCGAAGCCGAGGAATTGATCGGTGTGATGTACGGGTTGGGGCTTGGGGTCAAACAGGACTATGAGCGGGCGTTTGAATGGTATCTGCGCGCATCGATGAAGGGGCATCCGGGGGCGCAATCCGGCATCGGCTGGTATTATGAGCTGGGTCTCGGCATGCCCGCGCCTGATCTGGTGCGGGCCTATATGTGGTACACACTCAGCGCGATTGGCGGCGATCCCGATGCAGCGATCAGCCTTGAGGAAGTGGTCAAGAAAATGACGCCGGAGCAGATCGAAAGGGCGCATGTTCTGGTCAACGACTACAAAGGGTGGATGTACCCGTTTCGGTGAAGGCCGGGCCACGAGGGCCCGACCCAATATCTCAGTTCAGGTCCGCATCGCGTGAGGCGTTCACGTCCGCCTCGGCTGCTGCCACAGCGTCCGTCAACGCTACAAAGATCTCATCGCCACGTGTCACATTGGACTGGAACCAGTCATAGACCGGGGTTGCAGCCTCTTTGAACGCAGCCTTCTGGTCGGGTGTCAGGACATAAAGGTCACCGCCACCGGCGACAAAATCCTCATAAGCCTGAATCGACTTGCGCTTGGGCGAGGCAAAGGTCGCCTGCTGCAGAGCATAGAAGCCGTCCACGACGACACGGCGCATATCCTCGGGCATCTCCTGGAACTTGGCGTTGTTCATCCACCACAACGCGCCCATATAGGCGTGGCCGTCCAGCGTGACATATTGCAGGCCCGCGTCAGGGAATTTCATGCCCATGATGTCAGTGATACCGTTCTTGGACCCTTCAACAACGCCAGTCTGGAAGCTGGTGAACAGTTCCGGCCACGGGATCGGGGTGGGTGATGCACCCAGCGCCTTCACCAGTTCCTGCGGCAGGTCGGCGACCACGGTGCGGATCTTCAAGCCCTCCATGTCGGCGGGCTCAGCAATACGGCGCTGGGTGTTGGCGAAGTTGCGCCAGCCGCCGGTGTTGCCGATGGTCATCAGTCGGATCGCGCCGCCGGAATCCTCAAGCGCCATGTCACGCATGGTGCGGGTGAAATCGCCGGAAAGGACATGCTCGGCAATGCGGTCATCGGCCATCAGGTAAGGCAGGTCCAGAACCTGCACATAAGGAAAGATGCCCGAGGCCCCGCCCGAGGTGGAGATATAGATGTCGATGGTGCCATCGGCCACGCCCTGCAGGCACTCAGCACCGTTCGAACACAGCTGCGTGCCGATGAACAGCTCAACCTCGATGGCGCCGTTCGAGGCAGCCTCGACATAGTTCTTGAAGACGACCAGCCCGTCATAGTCTTCGTCATTTTCGTTCGAGTTGGCAGTGGCGCGCAGCGTATAGTCGGCAGCGGTCGCGACCATGGCGGACGCGGCCACCAGCGATGTGGCCACCGCTGCGGTTTTCATAAATCTTCTGAGCATGCGTTTCCTCCCTGTGATACTCAGTTCAGTTTGCAAATCCCGTTATCCTCGGGATCGTCATGGATAGTGCGGGGATATAAGTGATCAGAAAGATCACGATAATTTCGACTGCCAGAAACGGCAGGATTGCCTTGGCGATGGTCTCAACCCGTTCGCGTGAAACTGCGGCAGCCACAAATAGAACCAACCCCATGGGCGGTGTGGCCAGACCGACGGTCAGGTTGACGCTCATGATGATGGCGAAATGGATCGGGTCTACGCCGAGGCTGGTGAAGATCGGACCAAGGATCGGGCCAAGGATGATGATCGCGGGGCCTGCGTCCAGAAACATGCCGACGATGAACAGCAGCAGGTTGATCAGGAACAGCAGGATCAGCGGGTTTTCCGACAGGCTGAGGATCAGCGAGGCCAATTGTTCCGGCGCATGGCTGAGACTAACGACCGTCTTGAACGCCATCGCCGCGCCGACCAGCAACAGGACGACCGCCGAAGTCATGCCTGCATTGCTAAGTATTTCGGGAACTTCCTTCAAAGTAAGGGTGCGCAGAACAAAGAAACCGATGATGAAGGCATATCCCACGGCCACGGCGGCGGCCTCGGTTGGGGTGAATATACCGCCAAGAATACCACCCAGAATGATCACTGGTGTCATCAGCGGAAAGAACGCTTTCAGACTGGCCTGACGGCGTTCGGGCCAAGTGTATTTGCGGCTGGCGACTGGGAAGTCATACCGATCGGCCATGACCTTGATCATAAGCATCAAGCCAACGCCAACCATCACACCGGGTACGATACCAGCAAGGAACAGCGCCGCCACACTTTCACCCATGACATAGGCATAGATGATCATAATACCCGAAGGCGGGATGATTGGCCCGATCACCGAACTGGCCGCCGTGATCGCGGCGGCGAATTTGCGGGTATAGCCCTGCTTCTCCATCGCCGGGATCAACATAGATCCAAGCGCCGAGGTGTCAGCCACGGCAGAGCCCGAAAGGCCAGCGAACAGGATCGAGCTCAGCACGTTCACATGTGCAAGGCCGCCCCGCAGGTGGCCCATCAGGGCCTGACTGAACTCGACGAGACGGATGGTGATGCCGCCGCGGTTCATCAACTCTCCAGCCAGCATGAAAAACGGAATGGCCATCAGCGGGAAGCTGTCCATGCCGTTATAAACATTGCGATAAAGCAGCGTGATGTCGTTGGTCTGACCGCTGAGCCACAGCAAAATACCCGGAGCGGCCAGCAATGCAAAAAAGACCGGCAGGCCGATCAGCAGGAAAATCAGGAATGTGGGTAGGAACCAAATCAGCATTTATTCAGCCCCCACCGCAGCTTCGGGAATCTCAGGCAGAAGATGCCCTCCGCCCAGCATGGTCACGATGGACCGCAGGATCAGCTCGATATTGACCGAGATCAGAAGGATGATCCCCACCAGCAGTGACGCCATCATCCAACTGCGCGGAATGCGATACCATTCGTCGAACCCGAAAGAAGTGGGCAGATACAGGGCCGCAGTGGCGAACCGGCCACCAAATCCCGTCACCTCGGACCAGCCGATATTGACTGCAACCAGCAGGACGGCCAGCGAGATCAGCAGCAGGAATAGATTCAGCGAAAGGCCAAGCACGCGCGGCAGGAAGCGCTGCAGCATGTCGATGGCGACAAAACCTCCGCGTCGGAAGGCTGTGGGCGCCATCAGGCCCGTCATCCAGAGCATACAGAACCGCGCAGCCTCGTCCGGCCATGGCAGAGCGTTTCCAAGAACGTATCGAAAGAACACCTGGATCAGGATTGCGATCACCATGAATGCAATCGCAACGACACCAACCGCGCGGCCCAGTCGCAGCACGGTTTCGTTCACGAATGCAATCGGCGCTAACGCCGATGCCAGTCCGCCCATGCGGATCCTCCCTTGTTCAGCCGCGGGTTTGCCCCGCAGTCGTCATATCGCGCTTAGTTCTGCGCGAATTGGCCGAGTTTTCCGGCAAAGAAAGTCAGCGCGTCTCCATCCGCCATGCTGACTTTCAGAACTTTGCCCACCACGATCACATGATCGCCTGCATCGTGATAGGCGTGCTGCTCGCATTCGAACCGGGCAAGACTGCCCGGCAAGAGCGGGGTGCCGTTTACACATCGGTCATGTTCGATATCGCGCAACGCATGGGCGTCTTTTGAACAGCCAAAGCACAGCTCTGCCTGTTCAGCAGACAGAACATGCACGCTGAAATGACGTGCCGCGTAAAAATAGCGGAACCGGCGCGAATTGCGGTCGCCCGCCCACATCACCAGCGGTGGGTCCAGCGACAGGGACGAAAAGCTGTTGGCAGTAATACAGATCGGGCCATCTTCGCTGTCGCAGGTCACGACAGTAACTCCGGTGGCAAAACGGCCAAAGGCATCACGAAGGGTTCGCGTGTCGTCTTTATGCGGGACAAATGTATGGTTCATATCGCGCGAGATTGCATTCATCATGGCACCTCATGTCCCAGCGCCGCCTCATACAGGCGGTACCAGCTTTCACGATCCAGCTTGACCTTCAAAGCGTCCGAGGCGCGTTTGATACGGCCCAGATTATTTGTGCCTAGAACCGGCAGGATGTTCGCCGGATGTGCGAGCAGGAAGGCAACGGCCACTGCGGCGCGATCCACACCGAATTCTGCGGCAATCTCATCCGCAACAACACCGACCGGAGGGTTCCCGGCCATCAAAAGGCCCCCGCCAAGCGGGGACCATGCCATAAGCGGATGTCCATGCTGTTGGTGGAACGCCAGATCGCCATTGGTGAATGGGCTGATTTCCCCAAGCGAGATTTCAATCTGATTGGTGACCAACTGGGTTTTCATCGCCGACTGCAGCAAGGACCAATCCCACGGACGGAAGTTGGACACGCCAACCGCGCCGACCTTGCCACTGGCGACTACCTCATCCAACGCTGCACCGGTTTCATGGTGGTCCATCATTGGATCAGGGCGATGGATCAACAGCAGATCGATGTGATCGATCGCCATTTCGGACAGCGACGTCTCCACCGATTTCAGAATATGCGCGCGCGACGTGTCGTAGTATTTGACCTTGGCCTCAGCATAGCGGCCAACCGGAGCGACGATGTCACATTTGGTGACAATCTCCATCTTCTGGCGCAGGCTGGGATTGGCGCGCAAGGCATTGCCCAGAACGGCCTCGGCCGCGTATCCGCCGTAAATATCTGCTTGATCGAAGGTGGTGATGCCCTGATCCAGACAAGCCTGAATCTTGGCCTCGACATGCGCGGTCGAGGTGTCGCTGTCGTCACCCAAGCGCCACATGCCATAGACAAGGCGGCTCATTTCCAGCGTGTCAGATAGTTTCACACGTTGCATCAGCGACGAACTCCGTTGCCCAGCGGGGTCGCCGGGGTGGTTACAGGCACGCGCCCGTAGGCTTCGGGCAGCGAGCAGGTTTTCAAGTTGGGCATCACACAGGCGCCAAAATGCTTGGCCTCATCCATGTGCGGGTAGCCCGAGAAGATGAAGGCGCGGATGCCCATCTTCTGATATTCTTCGATCTTGGACATGACCTGATCGGTTGACCCGACCAGCGCCGCGCCACAGCCCGACCGCGCGCGTCCGACGCCTGTCCACAAGCCCGGCTCGACATAACCGTATTCATCCGCCAGATCGCGGTTCTTCGCCTGATGCGCCACGCCCAGTGAGGTCGCGTCCAGCGCCCGTTCGCGGATGGCGCGGCCATATTCGTCATCCAGTTTCGAGACGATGTAATCCGCATATTCCTGCGCCTCAGCCTCGGTATCCCGAACAATCATGTGGACGCGCAGGCCATAGTCCAGCGTGCGATTGTAATTCTCGGCCACAGCGTGAACGGCCTTCATCCGTTCGGCCAGTTGGTCCTTCGTCTCAGGCCACATCAGGTAGACATCGCAATGCTCGCCGCACAGGTCCAAAGCAGACGGCGAGTAGCCGCCGAAATACAGCAGTGGGCCACCGGTCTGGTAAGGCCGAGCCGGGTCGGTGTTCAGGCCTGAAAAGTTATAGACCTCGCCCGCATGGTTGATTTCGTCCTGCGTCCAGGCCTGTTTCAGGATCTCGACCACTTCGCGCGAGCGCTGATAGCGGAACGCGCTGTCGGCTTTCTCGCCGGGGAAGTCGGAAGAGATGATGTTGACCGTCAGCCGCCCCTTAAGCATGTGGTCCAGCGTCGCGATGGTGCGGGCCAGCATGATGGGCTGCATCTCACCACAGCGTACAGCAGCCAGCAGATTGATCTTTTCGGTGATCGGCGCGCAACCTGCGACGAAACTCAGCGTATCCTGACCGACCTGATAGGACGACGGGCACAGAATGTTGCGAAAGCCTTGCGCCTCGGCTTCTTTCACGATGCCCGAACAATGCTCCCAACTGGATCGCAGATCACCGTCGGGCACACCGAGGAACTGGTAGTCATCCGAACACAGCGCTGCGAACCACGAAACCTCGGCCGCATCCAGATCAGGGGATGTGATGGGGACGATGCTCATTTGATTCACGCTCCGTACATCTTTGACTTTCCTCTTGCGTAGCAAGCGCATTGATGTAGATCAATAGTGTATCAATTTTTCCTGCGACCGAGTGAAGCGCGCGCAAGTGACCACGAACAGCCGTAATCCCAACGCCCTGCCGATCTATGTCCAGATCTCAGAGCTGCTGATCCGCGATATCGCGGCAGGCCGCCTGATGGATGGCGAGCGCCTGCCGCCTGAAAGGGATATGGCCGCCAACCTGAATGTTTCGGTCGGAACCTTGCGAAAATCGCTCGCCGAGCTTGAGAAAAAAGGCATGTTGGAGCGTATTCAGGGCTCGGGCAATTACATCCGCGAGACCGGAACGCAGAACAGCGTCTATGCCATGTTCCGGCTGGAGCTGCCCGAAGGCGGCGGGTTGCCGCGCGCCGATGTCCTGTCGGTCGATCATCTGCAAAAACCCTCAGATTTGCCGGAATTCGGTCAGTCGAAATTCGGATCGCGGGTCCGCCGGATGCGCTATCTGAATGATACAATCATCGCGGTCGAGGAAATCTGGCTGGACGAATCGGCCGGGACAATCGATCAGAGCCTGCTGTCTGACTCGCTTTATCGCTACTACCAGCAGCAGCTTGGCTTCTGGATCACACGGGCCGAGGATCGTGTCTCGGTCGGTGCCCTGCCCGACTGGACGCCCAGTGGTTTCACCAAACCCGCCGGCCAGATCGTGGGGTATATCGAGCGGTTCAGCTGGTCAGAGAAGGCCGAACCTGTCGAGTTTTCAAAAACATGGTTCGATCCGGATCGGGCCACCTATGTCCAACGCCTGAAGTAAAAGGAACTGCGCATGACCCGGACCATCAATTACGGGCTGATCGGATGCGGCATGATGGGGCAGGAGCACCTGCACAATATAGCTCTGCTTGACGGTACGCGCGTCGCCGCAATATTCGAACCTGATCCGGAGATGGCGCAAAAGGCGCAAGCCATCGCGCCGGATGCGCAGATGGCCACGTCGATACAGGACCTGCTGGCGATCAGTGATCTGGATTGCGTTGTCATTGCCAGCCCCAACCACCTGCATGTCGAACAGTTGATCGAAATCGCCCAGACCCGCCCCCTGCCCCTGCTGGTCGAGAAGCCACTATATAACAATCCTGCCGATCTCGACCGGCTTGAGCAGTTGGAACGCGACTACCCGCACCCGATCTGGGTCGCGATGGAGTATCGCTATATGCCGCCCATCGCGGCGCTGATCGATGAAGCCGAAGCCACCAGCGGCGGGATCAGGATGCTGTCGATCCGCGAGCATCGCTTTCCGTTCCTTGAGAAGGTCGGCAACTGGAACCGGTTCAACCGCAACACAGGCGGTACATTTGTCGAAAAATGCTGCCATTTCTTCGACCTCATGCGCCTGATCCTGCAATCGGACCCGGTGCGGGTCTCGGCAAGCGGTGGGCAATCGGTCAATCATCTGGACGAGACCTATGCGGGCGAGACGCCGGACATTCTGGACAATGGCTATGTCATCGTCGATTTCGCTTCGGGCGCACGAGCAATGCTGGAACTGTGCATGTTCGCCGAAGGGTCACGCTATCAGGAAGAGATCTGCGCCATCGGTCCCGCCGCCAAGGTCGAGGCCCTGATCCCCGGACCGGGCCGTTTCTGGCCTGACCATCTGGGTGAGGCTCCGGTACCGCAACTGATCGTCAGCCCGCGCGATCCCAAAGGCCCGGTTGCACGCGATATTCCGGTTGAACCCGAGTTACTGGCCGCCGGGGATCACAACGGGTCAACCTACTACCAACACAAGGGCTTTCTGGAACTGGTGCGTGGAGAGCGCACAGCCCCGGAGGTATCCTTGCGCGATGGCATCTGGGCGGTGCGCGTCGGGCTTGCCGCGCAACAAGCGGCAGAGCGCGGAGAGACTGTAACCCTTTCACGGTAACAGCCGCTCAGCGCAGACCCGCGACCGCTTTCTGCAAAGCCACGATCAACGCATCCCGCTGCTGCGACAGCGCGGCGGGTGCCTCGCCCTTGGCCTCAGCGGTGACGCCCTCGACCAGTGTGCGGATTACGTCTTCGGTCAGACGGACCTCGCCCAGATCATCCCACCACCCGTTGAACGTGTCGGTGAAGTGATCGCAGAACGCCTGCAATCCGCCCTCACCCGCGCCAAGGTTGAACAGCATCGTCGGCCCCATTGCCGCCCATCTCAGGCCGGGACCGGCCCAGACAGCCTTGTCGACATCTTCAACCGAAGCCACGCCAGAGGTGACAAGGTGGATCGCCTCGCGCCAGATCGCGGCCTGCAGGCGATTGGCGACATGGCCGGGCACCTCTTTGTGCAGACGGATCGTGGTCTTGCCGACCGACTGATAGAATGCCTGCGCCTGTTCGACGACACCATCGGCAGTGCGGTCATTGCCCAATACCTCGACCAGCGGGATCAGGTGCGGAGGGTTGAACGGATGCCCCAGCACAAACCGCGCAGGATCATTCCAGCCCGGCTGCATCTGGCCGAGGGTCAGCCCCGAGGCCGAGCTTGCGACAACAGCCTCTGGCGACAAGGCAGGTTCGATGGCGCGGAACGTGGCATGTTTGATCTCCAGCCGTTCCGGGACGTTTTCCTGCACGAATCCGGCCCCTTCGACCGCCTCAGCCGCACCGGGAAAAAAGCGGATCGCATCGGGGGTGCCGTTTTCGGTCAGACCAAGCTCAGTCATCGCGGGCCATGCGGTATCGATGTAACGGCGCACATTGTCCGCAACCTTTGGGTCGGGATCGAACAGCGCCACCGAGCGACCTGATGCCAGAAACAGCGACGCCCAACTGGCCCCGATCACGCCACCGCCCAAGCAGGCGGTATGTTGAATTTCCATCAGAACAATCCCGGATTGAGCGGAGACGCCGCGGTCATGCCGCCATCCACCGTGAATAATTGCCCGGTTGCAAAACCTGCCTCATCCGAGGCCAGCCAGACCGCCATGCTGGCAATATCCTCAGGCTTGCCAAACCGCCGTGTCGCGTGTCGCGCCAAGGCATCGCTTCGGGCCGCCCGAGGGTCAGCGGCCAGATCGAACGCTGCATCGAGCATTCCGGTCTCGATCCAGCCGGGGCAGATTGCGTTGCACCGGATGTGGGGGCCATGATCGATAGCGATTGAGCGTGTCAGCCCATGCACAAAAGCCTTGGACGCGTTATAAAGCGCCATCGACGGGTCTGCGGCCGTTCCTGAGATTGAGCCGATATTGATGATGGAGCCACCTTCGGCCATGCGCGGGATGAAAGCACGGCAGAGGTTGAACACGCCCCGGCAATTGGTGCCAATCACCATCTCCCAATCAGCATCCGAACTGTCCGGCACTGTCTTTTCGACCTGAACCCCAGCGTTGTTGACCAAAATGTCGAGGCCGTCCATTTCTTGCGCCAGGGCATCGACCGCTGCTGCATCGGTGACGTCCAGATTGTACCAGTCGATTGCATCAGGCAGCCCCTCGGGCCTGTCACCGCGCCCGCACGTCGCTACTTTGCCGCCTTCCCGTACGAAAGCTCCGACAATCCCGCGACCGATACCTCGTCGGCCGCCGGTCACCAACGCTGTTTTCCCTGCCAACCGCATCACTGGGCCACCATCACGTGGCGCACGGACATATAGGCGTCCAGCGCATAGACCGACATATCGCAGCCAATGCCCGAGCCTTTCATCGCAGGCCACGGCTTGCCAACGTCGAGGGTACCCAGGTCGGGCAGTTCACCAATATGCGTCTCGACCACATCAGCGATGGCGAGAATGTATCCGGCGCGCTCAGCCGGTGGGGTCAGGTGGTAGCTTTCAAACGCCTCATGCGCCGCCTGCGCCGCGGCTTTGATCTGTTCGGGCGTTGCTTCAGGGATCTCGACAATCGCTTCATCGGCGGACGGGTCGAGAACCGGTAAAGGCTCTCCCAGCCCGACAACGCGCTCACCATTGATCAGCATATCTGTTTGCATATCCATCCCTCACCTAAAGTCGCATCTGCTGCACTTGCGCTGACAAGCCGCCGTCCAGCACCCAAAGCTGACCGCTGGCATAGCGCGCCTCATCCGAGGCCAGCCAGTTGACCAGATTGGCGATATCCTGAGGCGTTCCATATGTCCGCATCGGATGCACATCGCGCACTGCCTGCTGTAACTGGTCGATGGTTTTGCCGCCACCACCCGAGCCATCGCCGGTAAAAAAGCTCTGCAACATCGGTGTATCCACGTAACCCGGGCAGATCGCATTGACCCGAATGCCATCGGGGCCATGGTCGCAGGCCATCGCCTTGGTCAGTGCGTGTACCGCACCTTTGGTGGCGCAATAGGCGGCCAGCCCGGGATCGGCGATGAAGCCATCATAGCTGCCGAAATTGATGATCGAAGCGGAAGGACCTGATGAGGCCGCCTTGCGCATCAGCGGCAACGCATGTTTCGAGGTCAGAAACGTCCCCGTGACATTAACCGCAAAGGAAAGGTTCCATTCCTCAAGCGAGGTGTCTTCGATGGTCTTTTCGATCTCGATCCCCGCGGCGTTGACCAGAATATCCAACTGACCTGCTTCGCGGTCGACCTGCGCCATTGCGGCAACTGCGTCCGCTTCCTGCGTGACATCCAGCTTGACGAAATGGCTGCCATCATCGTCATGGGCGTCCAACGATCCCTCAGGCGTCAAATCAGCCGCGTAGACGCGCGCGCCTTCGCGCAGAAATCGGGCAACGATAGCTCGCCCGATCCCGCCTCGCCCGCCGGTGACCAGCGCGGTTTTGCCGTCCAGCATCATGATTTGGTCTCCTTCAAAGGCGGATAGCGATAGCGGGTGGCTGCCACGGTCCAGTCCATGTGATTGCGCACATATTGCTGGCTGGCATCCGAAGGCGGATTGTAATCCCAAGGCTCGCCCGCCCCGGCCTCCATCGCTGCGTGCAACGCGCGACGGGACTTCTGGGTGGCGATCACGTCAGCGCGCAACTTCTCGCTGTTCCAGCGTTTGGCGACTTCATCAGCGAAGTGCGACGATTGCGCCGCATAGGTCGGATTTTCGGCCAGATTCACCTTCTCCAACGGGTCGCACGACAGATCGTAAAGCTGCGGGGGATCGGGATCGCAATGGATGTATTTCAATGTACCGCGACGGATCATGAAAACCGGATAAGGCGTCATCTCGGCGCAGTATTCACCAATCGCTTCATCAATCGCATCGGCGTCTCCCCGTGCCAATAGCATCAGCGAGCGGCCATCCACCGGCTCGCCGAACATATCGTTCGAACCCCCGGCGATATCGACGAAGGTGGGCAGCATATCGACCAGCGAACACGCATTGGCGGCAGAGCCCTGCGCAACGCCCGGCCCGGCCATCACAAGAGGTACGCGGGCCGAGTGTTCGAAGAAGTTCATCTTGTACCACAACCCCCGTTCACCCAGCATATCGCCGTGATCGGCGGTGACGATGATGATGGTGTTGTCCAGCTCCCCAATCTCTTCCAGCGCGTTCACCATAGCGCCGAGTTTGCTGTCGAAATAGCTGACATTCGCCAGATAGGCCCGCCGCGCGCGCAATACCTCTGCCTCGCTGAGCGGCACGTAGCTGGCCTCGATCCCGTCCATAACCCGTCGCGAGAACGGGTCTTGTTCGTCAGGTGTCAGGGTGAATTCCGGCAGTGGAACATCGGTGTTAGAGTAGAGGTTCCACCATTCCGGCTTGGCCACATACGGATCATGCGGGTGGATAAAGCTGGCCACGAGGCAGAACGGAGCTTCATCCCCAGCCGCCCGATCTCGCCCCCGGTCGATCAGCCAGCGGCGGGCGGCGAATTCAACCTCATCGTCATAGTCGGTCTGGAACGTGGCAATCGCCTCGCCGCTTTCCTTGACCGTTTGCATGTTGTGATACCACTTGTCGATCCGCTCATCCGGGGCTTCCCAATCCGGGGTCCAGGCGAAATCGGCCGGGTAGATATCGGTGGTTACCCGGTCCTGAAACCCGTGTTTCTGATCGGGGCCCACGAAGTGCATCTTGCCCGACAGGCAGGTGCGATAGCCCAACGCCGTCAGGTAATGCGCAAAGGTGGGAACCGAGGCGCGAAATTCGCTGGCATTGTCGTAGGCGGCAATCCGGCTGATCAACTGGCCAGACATAAAGGCAAAGCGCGATGGCGCACAGAGCGGCGAGTTGCAATAGGCCGCGTCAAACCGCATGCCCCTTGCAGCCAGCGCATCGATATGCGGCGTCTTAACAGTCGGGTGCCCATAAGCGCCGCAGAAATGCGGTGCCAACTGGTCGGCCATCACTACAACGATATTAGGCCGCCTCACGGAGCAGCCTTTGCGTAAGCATCCAGAACCAGCCCGTGGAAGTGATGCACCGCATGTTCCGATTTGCCCGAGCCGCTGGGATCGTGGACGATCCGTCCCTGAGTAAAGACGGGTGTGCTCATCCCGCGCTGCACGCTTTCGACAATATCGATATCTTCGCGCTGCAAAACCTCGTCGAGATAGCGGATCGCTTCCAGTTCCATCTCATCGGGTTCGGGTGTTTCGAGGAAGAAATCATAAGTCTCCAGCGTCCGGTCAGGGCCAATCGGAATGATGTTTAGCACGATCATCGAGGACCGGCCGGGATACCGCATCAGGCAGGTCGTCGGCCACAGCCACCAGACTGCATGGGTCCGCACCGTGGCGTTCGACACGTCATAGGCGGTATTCGCGCCCTTGCCCGCTTCGGCCATGTGGCTGGAATAGATGCCATATGTGGTCACCTTGTAGGTGTCCATATCGACCAGATCGCAGAAATCCTTATGCGCCGTCGGGCAGTGGTAGCATTCGAGGAAATTGTCGACGACATTCTTCCAGTTCGACTTGATGTCATAAGTCAGGCGGTGGCCGAAAGTCAGGTTCTCGATATCCGGTGCCCAGTGGCGGATCTCCGTCTCCAGATCGCCCGACACCTGATGCAGAGGCTCAGCCTCCGGGTCGAGATTGACATAGATGAATCCCGCGAATTCTTCGACCTGAACCTGATCCAGACAGATATCCTTGGTGCTGAAATCGCTCAGATTTTCCGTCTCGGGCGCGCGAACAAGCTGGCCGTCCAGTTTATAGACCCACGCGTGATAAGGGCACATGATCCGCGTCGTCTCGCCTTCACCCGACAGCAGGTGGTGGGCGCGGTGTTTGCAGACATTGTAGAAAGCGCGCAAGACGCCCTCGCGGTCGCGAACAATGGCAATGGGGCGGCCTGCAATCTCGACCGTTACATACGATCCCGGCGCGCGCAGCTTTTCGACGTGGCAGACCCATTGCCAGGTTTTGGCAAGGATCTCATTCAGATCGACCTGATGCCACGCCGGGTCGACATATGCCTCGGCTTTCAATGAACTGGTGTTGAACGGGTCGGAACTGTACCCGTCGGAAATGCGTTGGAACTGTTCTTTGGACGGCAGCTCGCTCATATGCGTCTCCACAATTCGGGGCTTGTCAGAGCACCGGGCTACTGGCTTTCGCCGCATATGATCTTCTGAAATCGAAGTTTCGTCTAAACTTTTTTCGCCATATTCTTAATTTTTTCAGCCATTGGTGTGCATCCCTCAGCCCGGTTTGCGATGCATGGGCCAAGCCCTGTATTCGAACGGCACGCGGCCCTCGACCCGATCCTGACTGGGCGGCAGGCCAAACCGTTCCTTATACGAACGGCTGAAATGTACCTGACTGGCAAAACCGGATGCCATGGCAACCTCGGCGATTGGCATATCGGTCTGGGTGACAAGCCCCCTCGCCCGGTCCAGCCGGATATCGCGATAGTAGAGGGCCGGGGTCTTTCGGATATGAGTGGCAAACAACCGGTCGAGTTGCCGGTGCGAAATATTGGCCTGTTTGCATATCGCAGGGATCGGTAGCGGATCTTCCAGATGCGCCTCCATGATCTGGATCGCCGTTTTCAATGTCGCGGGAATAATCGTGCCCAAGGGCTCATTGCCCTCGGGCTGCTGCAGCGCCGATGGCCCCCGAAACCGGTCGTGAAAGATATAGCGAGCGGCGGCATTCGCCAGCGCAATCCCGTGGATACCTTGCAAAAGATGCAGAGCAAAATCCACCGACGCCCCTCCTCCGCAGCAGGTCGCCCGGTTGCCGTCGAGGACATACAAATTCTCCGTCACTTCGACATCCGGATAAAGCTCCTGAAAGGCATCGATATGTTCGTAATGCACAGTCGCCCGTCGCCCGTTCAACAACCCGGCCTGCGCCAACATGAACGCCCCTGTATCTAGCGCCCCAAGCAGCACCCCTGTGCGCGCCCATTGGTGTAACGCGGTACTGATCTTTGCCGTCAGGTGCCGTTCAGGGGTCCAGCTGGAAGAGACGATCAGTATATCCGCCGGCTGCGCATCAAAGCTGCTCAATGTCGCTGTCTGCGTCCCGGCCCCGTTGCTTGAAACGCAATAGCCGCCAGCCTCAGACACGAAATCCCACGTGAAGTGTGGCTTGCCGTCCAGATAGTTCGCCGCCCGGAACGGATCGATGAACCCCATCGTGGCCGACATGTTGAAGTTTGGGGTCACCAGCAACAATATACGGGTCTGCGAGGCTGCGGATTGTGTCATCACCCGATCACCTCACATAGCGCGGAACGTTGTAGCGTGCGGGATATCCACCTCGACATACATAAGAATTCTCTAATCCCGCTGCTGACAACCGACAAGCCCTTGGGGAATTGTTGACGCAATGTGCGATCTAACCAAGGCGTGTTTTGTTATATCCGCCGGGCCCGGATCTCATTTCCGTCAGATGACGGGCATCGCATTGTGCAACGCCCGAGGCCTTTCATGCTCAGAGAAATCCAACTTAGAAAAGCTTCGCCCATGGCTGAACAGAAGCTGGCTGGTGCGGATCCCGTAAAGCCGATCTACAAAAGACAGAGGCAGAATTGCTGAGGTCAATTAGACCGAGACTAATTTACGTTCTTAACTGCCGCATAAAGCTGACGAAATCGTGCCAATCGCCGTGAAAGTGGCACTAAATCATCGGGCTCAAACCTGTCCATTGCCGTGGGCTGTTCTGCAAGATCGGCTCTGCCCAAGGTACCATCACCAAAAGCTGCCAGACGAGCCGCGCCATAGGATGGACCGGAAGTCGCTCCGTCTGAGCGCACGATAGGTTTCCCGATTACCGTCGCAATGAGACTCAATAACAGATCTGATCGGCTGCCACCTCCGATGGCGGCAAGCTCCGGCAGACTATCTACTGTATCGCCGAAACTCTGCGCGGCATCGGCAAAGCAAAAAGCTATAGCCTCCACCACGGAACGACAGATGTCTGCGCGTGTTGTCGAATCTTCAAGACCAAAGAAACCGGCCCGGATATGCGGATCCCCAAGTGGGCTGCGCTCACCTGTCAGATACGGTAGGAAAATCGGCACGCGTTCACCGCTGACCGTTTCAGCGAGCGCAACAACTTCGGCGGCGGACACCCCCAATTGATCACCAATCCATGAAATTGGCCTCGCCCCGTTCAACATCGCCGCCATTTGATACCAGCGGTCGGGCAGAGTATGCGCATATGCATGCACATAGCGTTCGGGGTTGGGCTTGTATGAGCGATCCGCCACAAATAACTGGCCCGACGTTCCGAGAGAGATGAAGCCACGCCCCGGTTCGGTAGCGCCCAACGATACCGCCCCAGTTGCCGCGTCCCCTCCCCCAGCGACCACAGGAGTCCCGGGCTTTAACCCGGTCTCTGCCGCAGCTCGCGCTGTCACTGTTCCAACAACCGTGTGCCCGTCGTGAACCGGAGGCAACCAATCGAGGGCTACTCCGGTGGCTTCGGCTATTCCGACATGCCACGTGCGCGAAGCCTGATCGAGCCACATGGTTCCGGCGGCATCGGACGTGTCGGTTGCCAGCTCTCCGTGCAGGCATAAGCCGATATAATCCTTGGGCAGCAGGATATGGGCAATTCGGCCATAGCATTCTGGTTCATGTTGTTTCAGCCACGCAATCTTGGGCGCAGTAAAACCCGGTAGGGGTAGAACCCCCGCAATCTGCCCGATCTGCGGCTCGGCAGCTCGCAGTTCATCGCATTCATGCGCGGCCCTGCTGTCATTCCATAAGATTGCTGGGCGGATCGGGCACAGATCGCGATCCAGTAACACGGCGCCATGCATTTGGCCGGACAATCCGATGGCTTTCACCTCAGATAACGCGATTTTCCCGGCAAGCAGATTCAATGCGTCGCGTGTCGCTTGCCACCAAAGATCCGGGTGTTGCTCTGACCAGCCAGGCTGCGGAGATGTTGTCTTGATCCCTACAGAAGACGTCGCCACAATCCGATCAGCATCCGTGCAGACAAGCTTGACTGCTGACGTTCCGATATCGATACCCAGATACATTGAAACCCCTTGCCCGCGTCAAAGCCCGGAACTTGCCTGACTCTTGATTTTTTATCGCGCGCAAAGAATATGTAAAGTTAGGATAAGATCAAGGCGGCGAAGATCCGCAGGCAGACTGGCATGACCAAAATTAAGAACATGGAAGAGTTCGCGGCGCTCAGCGGCATCTCGCGACCCACGGTTTCTAAGTACTTCCACGATCCCGATAGCGTTCGACCAACGACACGGGCGCGCATTGAAGAGGCGCTCGAACGGTTTGACTATCGTCCGAATATCTATGCTGTGAACCAGAACCGGAAGCTGACCAAGAATATCGGCATCGTCGTGCCCTATCTGGCCGATCCGTTCTTTGCCGAAATCGCGCGCTATCTGGAACAAAGCTGTATTGCTGCGGGGTATCGCCCATCCTTGTTCAGTTCACATGGCGAGCAAAAGCTGGAGACCGAAATTCTGGACGGCCTGCAGTCCATTAAACCCGCAGGGGTTCTGTTGGCACCGTTGGGGCGGACTTCGGACCGATCAGCGATCGAAAAATTCTGTTCCAATGTGCCGACTGTTCTGTTCGACAGTAACCTTGACGGTCTGGGGGCCGCGTTTATTGGGTCGGACAATTTCAGTTTTGTGTCGCAGACTGTGGAATACATGACCCGGACGGGTGAGCCCCCATCCTTCTTTGAAATGCGTACACCTGCGAACCCCAACGCCAATAAGCGGCGAAAAGCCTATATTGAGGTGATGGAACGCCTCGGGTTCGAGCCTCATATCATCAAAGTCGACGGCACAGGCTGGGCGTTCGAAGAAATCGGGCACAGGGGGGCGCTGAAAGTTCTGGAAGAGCATGGACTGAAGACGGATTCTGTTTTGTGCAGCAATGATCGGCTTGCCATCGGCTTTCTCGCAGCTTGTTTCGAGCGGGGGATTCGGGTCGGTCGGAAGGAAGATTGCTCGCTGCGCGTCGCCTCAAATGACGATCATCCATTCGCAAAGTTTACGTGCCCGTCTCTGACCACAGCAGCGCATGACTACGACAACGTAGCCGGACGAAGTGTCGAAACTTTGTTCGAACTCATTGAAAGCGGGGGGAAATTCGATACTCGAGCCGAAACGCTTTTCCCCGCGCGGCTTGTATTGAGGGATTCTGCGTAACTCACAATTTTTAACGCGCGTAAAGTTTTTATTGACGTCGCGACAATTTACACTCTACGTTCTCTGCATGACATCCAAGCTCAGGGAGGACAGGGATGTATCTGAAACACGCACTTCGTGCGGCGACTGCGTTGACTTTCGTCGCCACGGCAGCAGCCCACGCGCAATCCATCACGATCGCCACCGTGAACAACGGCGACATGATCCGGATGCAGGGCTACACCGATAAATTCACCGAAGCGACCGGCATCGAGGTTGAGTGGGTGACGCTGGAGGAAAACGTGCTGCGTCAGCGCGTAACCACCGACATCACTACCAAAGGTGGCCAGTTCGATATCATGACCATCGGCATGTACGAGACGCCCATCTGGGGCGCAAATGGCTGGTTGGTTCCGTTGGACGGCCTGTCCGACGAATATGACGTTGGTGACATCCTGCCAGCCATGGCTGGCGGTCTGAGCCATGAGGGTACGCTGTATGCGGCACCTTTCTATGGCGAGAGTTCCATGATCATGTACCGCGCGGACCTGATGGAAAAAGCAGGCCTTGAGATGCCCGAAGCTCCGTCCTGGGAGTTCATCAAGGAAGCAGCGGCGGCAATGACCGATCGCGACGCTGACATCAACGGGATCTGCCTGCGCGGCAAAGCTGGTTGGGGTGAAGGCGGTGCCTTTATCACCGCCATGTCCAACTCGTTCGGCGCACGCTGGTTCGACGAAGACTGGAAGCCTCAGTTCGATCAGCCGGAATGGGCCGACACGCTGAACTTCTATGTTGAAATGATGACGGAATCCGGTCCTGCCGGTTATGCCACCAATGGTTTCAACGAGAATCTGTCCCTGTTCCAACAGGGAAAGTGCGGCATGTGGATCGACGCAACTGTTGCGGCGTCTTTCGTGACCAACCCTAACGATTCCACAGTTGCGGATAAGGTTGGATTTGCGCTCGCGCCTGACACCGGTCTGGGCAAGCGGTCCAACTGGCTCTGGGCCTGGGCGCTCGCCATTCCAGCCGGAACACAGCAGGAAGATGCGGCCAAGCAGTTCATCGAATGGGCTACGTCAAAAGATTACATCGAACTGGTGGCTGAAAGCGAAGGCTGGGCCAATGTTCCGCCAGGCGCGCGCGTTTCTTTGTACGAAAACCCTGAATACCAGAAGGTTCCGTTCGCCAAGATGACACTGGATTCGATCCTGTCGGCTGATCCGAACAACCCGACGGTGAAACCGGTGCCATATGTCGGCATCCAGTTTGCAGCGATCCCGGAATTCGCGGGCATCGCAACACAGGTAAGTCAGGAATTCTCGGCGGTCTATGCCGGGCAGCAAACGGTCGAAGAAGCGCTGGAGAAAGCGCAGGCCTTCACCGCAGAAGAGATGGAAGCCGCAGGCTACTGAGGCTCACTCCCCGGCGGGCGGGCAGAGATCTGCCCCCCGCTCCCTACTTTCACAACTCGCGTTTTTCTCGCAGGCTACGCTAACGCCTGAACAGAGAGGGTTTGCGTTATGGCAACTCAACATTCCCGATCCGTTGCGCGCCTGATGATGGCACCCGCAGTGGTCCTGCTGCTTGGCTGGATGCTCGTGCCTCTGACGATGACGCTGTATTTTTCCTTCAAGAAATACCTGCCGCTGCGTGGAGGTGATATGGGCTGGGTCGGTTTCGACAACTACGTCCGGTTCGTTTCGTCCAGCTCTTTCTGGCCCGCTGTCCAGGCGACGCTGATGATTGTCGGTGGTGTACTGGTGATCACGGTGGTGCTGGGCATCGTTCTGGCGATGCTGCTGGACCAACCCATGTGGGGGCAAGGGGTCGTCCGCATCCTCGTGATCGCACCGTTCTTTGTCATGCCAACCGTATCTGCACTGGTTTGGAAGAACATGTTCATGGACCCGGTGAACGGTCTGCTCGCCCATCTATGGCGCTTTTTCGGAGCCGAACCAGTCTCGTGGCTGTCCGAGGCTTCGATGACTTCGATCATCATGATTGTCTCTTGGCAATGGCTGCCGTTCGCCACTCTGATCCTGCTGACTGCGATCCAGTCGCTGGACAGTGAACAGCTGGAAGCGGCCGAAATGGATGGTGCCCCAGTGCTGAAGCGGTTCTATCACATCGTCCTGCCTCATCTCAGCCGCGCGATCACCATCGTGATCCTGATCCAGACAATCTTTCTTCTGTCGATCTTCGCCGAAATCTTCGTGACCACCGGCGGCGCCTTCGGCACCCGTACCCTCACCTACCTGATCTTCCAGCGCGTGCTGGAAAGCCAGAACGTTGGCCTCGGATCAGCCGGAGGTGTCTACGCAATCATCTTAGCCAACATCGTTGCGATCTTCCTGATGCGCATCGTCGGCAAGAACCTGGACGCGTGAGGAGGTAAGACCATGGCCCGCGCCGTCACAACCCGTCGTAAATCACTGAACACTGCCCTGGCCTGGGCTATTGGATTGTTGATCTTTTTCCCGATCCTCTGGACGATCCTGACCAGCTTCAAGACCGAAGCGCAGGCCATCGCAAGCCCGCCTCTGTTCCTCAACTTTGACTGGACGCTTGAGAATTATGCCGTCGTTCAGGAGCGCTCGGACTACATGCGGTTCCTGTGGAACTCGGTCATCATCGCGGGCGGATCTACCATTCTGGGCGTGATCATCGCCGTGCCGGCCGCATGGGCGATGGCCTTCGTGCCTTCCAAACGCACCAAGGACATTCTGCTGTGGATGCTGTCCACCAAGATGCTGCCTGCGGTTGGTGTGCTTTACCCGATCTACCTGCTGTTCATCCGTCTGGGCCTGCTGGACACGCGTGGCGGGCTGGTCGTGGTGCTAATGCTGATCAACCTGCCGATCATCGTCTGGATGCTGTACACCTATTTCCGCGAAATTCCGGGGGAAATTCTGGAGGCCGCGCGGATGGACGGCGCAACGCTGAAAGAGGAAATCCTCTATGTCCTGACGCCCATGGCCGTGCCCGGTATCGCCTCGACCGTTCTGCTGAACTTCATCCTCGCGTGGAATGAAGCGTTCTGGACCCTCAACCTGACAGCCGTCGACGCGGCCCCACTGACAGCTTTTATCGCCAGCTATTCCAGCCCCGAGGGTCTGTTCTTTGCCAAGCTCAGTGCGGCCTCGACCATGGCGATTGCGCCAATCCTCATCCTTGGCTGGTTCAGCCAGAAACAACTTGTCCGCGGCCTGACCTTCGGCGCTGTGAAATAAGGAGCACTCCTCATGGGACGCATTCAACTCAAGTCCGTGACCAAAAGCTTCGGCGACGTACAGGTCATTCCCCCGCTGGACCTCACTATCGAGGATGGTGAGTTCACAGTCTTCGTCGGTCCGTCCGGCTGCGGTAAATCTACCCTGCTACGCTTGATTGCAGGGCTGGAGGATATCACCTCAGGGTCAATCGACATTGACGGATCCGACGCCACCGACGTGCCGCCCGCCAAGCGGGGTCTGGCGATGGTGTTCCAATCTTATGCGCTCTATCCACATATGACCGTCCGCAAGAACATCGCCTTTCCCTTGCGGATGGCCAAGCTGGATCAGGCCGAGATCGACAAGCGCGTCGAAGGCGCTGCCAGTGTGCTGAACCTGACCGACTATCTGGATCGTCGTCCCGGCCAATTGTCCGGCGGCCAACGCCAGCGCGTCGCCATTGGCCGCGCCATTGTCCGCGAACCGGCAGCGTTTCTGTTTGACGAGCCGCTCTCCAACCTCGACGCTGCCCTGCGTGTCGGCATGCGGCTTGAGATCAGTGAATTGCACGAACGTCTGGCGACCACGATGATCTACGTGACTCACGATCAGGTTGAAGCCATGACCATGGCCGACAAGATCGTGGTGCTTCAAGCCGGTGTCATCGAGCAGGTTGGCAGCCCGCTGGAACTCTACCGGACGCCACGCAACCTGTTTGTCGCGGGTTTCATCGGCTCGCCCAAGATGAACTTCATCGAGGGCGAAGAGGCCGCGAAACACGATGCCCATACCATTGGCATCCGCCCCGAGCACATCGCTGTATCGGAAACCGAGGGCGAATGGTCCGGGGTTGTGAGCGTCTCTGAGCATCTAGGCTCGGACACCTTTTTCCACGTCCATGAAACCGGTCTGGCCGAGACAATCACTGTCCGTGCAGATGGCGAGGTCGGCTTCCGCCATGGAGATCGCATTCACCTGACACCACGGGCAGATGTGATTCACCGCTTTGACGCGAAAGGCTTGCGGATCGAATGACGCGTCTGGCAGGCAAAACCGCCCTGATCACCGGGGCCGCGCGCGGCATCGGGTTGGCCTTTGCCAAGGCCTATGTGGCAGAGGGTGCGCGCGTTGCCATAGCCGACATCGACATCCAGCGCGCTCAGTATGCAGCGACCGAGATCGGCGAGGATGCATTTGCCATCGAGATGGATGTGACCAAACAGCAGAGCATAGATGAGGCTGTGGCAAAAACAGCAGCCCATTTCGGCCCCATCGACATTCTGATCAATAACGCAGCCATCTTCACTGCTGCACCAATTGTTGGGATTGAGCGTGCCGACTTCGACCGTGTTTTCGATATTAACGTCTCAGGAGTTTTGTTCACAATGCAGGCCGTCGCGCGCCACATGATCGAACACGGTACCAAAGGTCGGATCATCAACATGGCGTCGCAAGCCGGGCGACGGGGTGAGCCTCTGGTTGCCGTGTACTGTGCCAGCAAGGCGGCGATCATATCCCTGACTCAATCCGCAGGCCTGAACCTGATCAGCCATGGGATCAACGTGAACGCCATCGCCCCCGGTGTGGTGGATGGCGAGCATTGGGATGGTGTTGACGCGTTCTTCGCCAAACACGAAGGCAAAGCCCCCGGTCAAAAGAAACGCGAAGTTGCGGCGGCTGTTCCCTATGGCCGGATGGGGCGAGCCGAAGACCTGGCCGGAATGGCGGTGTTTTTGGCTTCTGACGAAGCAGAATACATCGTCGCGCAGACCTATAACGTAGACGGCGGAAATTGGATGAGCTGATGGACCCTGTGGCGAATGCAAAACCTCCGGTGTCTCTGCGGCGCGACAACTTTGACGGCTTGCCCACAAACGTCAAGACGCCAGCATATAAGCCTTCGGAGCTGACGCCGGGCATTGTTCATATCGGAGTCGGCAATTTTCACCGCGCGCATCAAGCCTGGTATATTCACCAATTGATGCAGCAGGGTCAGGCCCATGACTGGGCGATCATCGGCGCCGGTGTTCGAAGCTACGATGCCGACATGCGAGAGCGTCTGCTGGAACAGGACTGCCTGACAACGTTGATCGAACTGGACCCGAATGGGATATCTGCCGAAGTGACCGGTCCGATGATCGACTACCTGCCGATTGGGGCAGGCAACGCCGCACTGATCCTGAAGATGGCCGATCCATCCACCCGGATTGTATCGCTGACGGTAACCGAGGGCGGGTATTATCTGGATGCCAATACCGGTGCCTTCAACTCGGATCATGAAGACATTCGCCATGATGCGAAAAACCCCGACCGGCCTTGCACGGTCTTTGGTGCCATTGTTTCGGCGCTCAGGTGGCGGCGGGAGAATGATCTAAAACCCTTCACCGCGTTGAGCTGCGATAACCTTCAGGGCAACGGGAGGATCCTGCGAAACTGCGTTGTTGATCTGGCGCGTATGTCCGACCCTGATCTGGCCAACTGGATCGACCAGAACGGCGCGTTCCCTAATTCGATGGTTGATTGCATCGTGCCCGCGACGACCGACCAAGTAGTAACGCGATGCCGCGCACTTGGTGTCGATGACGGCGCACCGGTGTCGCACGAAAACTTTCGCCAATGGGTGATCGAGGACGAGTTCTGCGCCGGACGGCCGCCGCTCGAACAGGTCGGTGTGACACTGACCCACGATGTTCACAGCTATGAGACGATGAAGCTGCGCATCTTGAACGGAGGCCATCAACTGCTCGCAAATGTCGGGGAAATTCTGAGCATCCCGACGATTTCAGACTGCATGCAGGATCCGGACATCCTGGCGTTTTTTGAGAAAGTTCAGGCTGAAGGTATTTTGCCCCATGTTGAAGCCGTCCCCGAAGCCACAGCAAAAGTGTATCTTGGACTAGTTGAGAGGCGATTTTCCAACACCGCGATTCACGACACGACGCGCCGGGTCGCGTTTGACGGTTCGGCACGTCATCCAGGGTTCCTGCTGCCATCGTTGCGCGATGGCCTCGCATCTGGGTCCCCGACGAACGGGCTCGCGCTGGCCGAAGCTTTCTGGTGCCGGATGTGCGCGGGCACTCGCGAAGATGGCTCCGAAATCGCCCCCAATGATCCCCAATGGGAGAACCTGCAAAAAACCGCCCTGGCGTCAAAAGCTGATCCACAACTGTGGATTGAGCAGCGCCAGTATTATGGTGATTGTGGCCACGACGCGCAGTTTTCAGAAGCCTTTGTCACCTGGCTGACCGCAATCTGGCAACGAGGTAGCCGAGCAGCCATAGCTGAATATGTTGCCCGTGATTCAACGTTGTATTAGCCAAATGCAGCAATGCCAGACCAGTCGCGAAAAACTCATTTCAACCTGAGCACCTTGGCTCGACGAATCCGCAGTCAATTTGCAAAGCGCAGATCTCTAAGGTTGAGCTCAACAACCGCAGGCTCTCAGAAAGCGTTTAATGTCTAGTTTGTCTCTGCGCATCCCGGATAAGAGCCGCAAGCCGGTAAAACCCATGCGCCATCTTGGTAAAGGGTGTCAGCAGGAAAAACGTCAGGACTGATCCAAGGTGGATTGCAAGAAGCGCGGGCATCAGAGCTATTGAGCCTAGGGCATAGAGCACCAACCCGCTGAAGCCCACAAAGCCCAGCAACAGGATGAAGCCGATATCACCCCCCCATGCTGAAGGGTCACCGAGTTCGCGGTCAGACTTTTGCTTGAGCAAAGCCATTGCGCCGCAACCCACGGTCAGCAACACGCCACCGGAAATGCCGAACAGTTTAGGTAAAGACCAGAATCCGTATGGCGCGTGCATTCCGAAGCCATAGTGCATGACAGTCGCTATCGAGGTCGACGCAAAGCACAACAGGAAGCCATACATGATGGCCTGATGAATGTGGCGGCGACCCTGACTGAAGCGGTCTTCGTCCTCGAAATTACAGCCCTCGCCATGCCCTGCGGCCAGGTCCTGCATTTTTGCGGCGCGTTTGAAGGCGGCTGTCACGTCGCGAAACTGAATGGGTTTCCCGCCCACCTCAGTCCAATAGCGCCTTAGGCTGATCGCTATGCTAAACAGAGGCAATAAAAACGCGGGCGCAAAGATCGCGACCATCGCATTGTGGGACAGGACGGCGTAGAAGCCCTCCCCTCCGCTCGATCCAATGGTGCGAATGGCCCAGAATAGCAGGGCAAATCCGATCACAAGCGCTAAGGTTATAGCTCCGCCATGTGTGTGGAACCGACGCGCCAGAGGTTGCGGCCAGGCGAAGTTTTCCCAGCTGTCTCGACGAACCTCGGCCAAAGCTTTCGGCAGGTTCAGGTCGAACTCGTGAGGTGCCGTGTACTGACAGGCATAGTAACAACCCCGGCAGTTGTGGCAGAGGTTGGCCAGTTGCGTGATGTCACCGTCCGAAAACGCGCGTTCGGCATGTAGTGACGGGAAGACCGAGCAATACCCCTCGCAATACCGGCAAGCGTTGCAAATCTCGGCCTGACGGCGGGCTTCTTGTATCAGTTCAGTTTGCATAGGCTGCGGCCTCACGTCCTGCGATGCGTCCAAAAACGGTTCCGATGGTCATGCCAAATCCGGCCAGATACCCTTGTCCTAAGATCGAACCGGCAATCGTTTCTCCGGCCGCCCAAAGATTCTTGATCTTTCCGTTGGCGGTCGAACATTGAGCCGTATCGTCGACCTTTAAGCCCAGATAGGTGAAGGTCACACCGGTTCGCAGCGAGTAACCAT
This sequence comes from Ruegeria sp. CF4, assembly GCF_056537345.1. Lineage (NCBI taxonomy): Bacteria > Pseudomonadati > Pseudomonadota > Alphaproteobacteria > Rhodobacterales > Roseobacteraceae > Ruegeria > Ruegeria sp. CF4. The sequence continues at coordinate 76,157 of NZ_JBQFRJ010000011.1, forward strand.
AGAACGGCGGCTCGGTGATCGGGCGCGCCCAGTTGGTCTTGGGCGGGGTCAAACCCGAGGTGGTAACACCGTCCAATTCAGTCGGATGAAATCCACTGGTATCACCGCAGGCTGCGTTGAATTCAGTGACGGTAGCCTGCAGCTTGTCGGCGGGCAGACCCATCATTTCAGCCAGTTCTTCCAACGTGTCCGCCTTCAGCGGCGGGAAAACCGACGGCATGAACAGGTTCAGCGATTTGGCATCGATGATAACATAGCCAACCTGATCCGGCTGCGCAGCCACCAGACGGCCCCAGATCGCATAGCGTTTGGGCCAGACGTCTTCGCCCTCGTCATAGAACCGCTCGGCATCTTTGTTCACGACGATAGAGAACGGCACACAGTCCAGACGGGTGACAATGCCACCGTCAAATTTCGGCGCACGCCCATCGATGGCGACGGCGTGGCATTGGGTTGGGTCCCCGACGCTCTCGACGCCTTGGTCCAGAAGGTCGGCCAGCACCACGCCCCGATTATACGGCGTGCCCCGGATCAGGAAGTTCTTTGCAGGCTCACCCCAAGCGCGGGTCAGCCAATCCGTGTCGGCCTGAAACCCGCCCGAGGCCACGATGACCGCCTTGGGCGCAATGCGATGAGATTGACCTTCATAGGTATAGTCAATCCACTCGATCTGCTCGCCATTCAGTTCCAGATGCGTAACCGCAGCCTCATATAGCACATCAACGCCCAGAGCTGCGGCTGTCCGATAATACGCATTCACCAAAGACTTACCGCCTCCCATGAAGAAGGCATTGGTCCGCGCCAGCGATAGCGTCCCTGAAAGCGATGGTTGAAACCGAACCCCGTGCTCTTCCATCCACGGCAGACATTCTTCCGAGGTGCGGATCGCCAGACGCGCCAAATGTTCGTCGGTTTTACCTCCGGTGACTTTCAGCAGGTCCGACAGGTATTCGTCCTCTCTGTATTCCTCAATCAGCGGACCCAGCGGAGATTTGTGCATGCAGCGAAAATTGCGCGTGTGGCGCGAGTTACCGCCACGGTAAGGTTTCGGAGCCGTTTCGAGGATCAAAACGCGGGCCCCTGCCTCAGCGGCAGTCATCGCAGCGCAAAGAGCGGCGTTGCCGCCACCAATCACAGCGATATCGTAAGCTTCCTTTTGGGTGGCCATGTCCTGTCTACCTACTGATTTTCGTCGGTTGTTCGATCGCGTTCCTGTAACGCCCGGATGCGCATCCGTTGTGCGGCCTGAATATGCGCGCGCATCTCTGTTTCGGCCGCCGCACCATCTCGGGCTTTCAGCGCAGCCATGATGCGGCGGTGCTCAGAGACTGCCGTCTCAGCCCGGTCACCATCCAGCAGTTGCGATGGCCCCAGGATCAGCAGCGCCTTTTGCAAGGACAACATGGATTTCGCGAGAAACCGGTTCTTGGCTGCATCCAAAAGTGTTGCGTGGAAAATCCGGTTGATCCGAGCCGCATCCGGGCCTGTGCCCGCCTCGGCCAACCGATCATTCAACACGTCCAACTCATCCAGCTCGACATCTGACGCTGCCCTTGCAGCTAGGCGTGCTGCGGTACCTTCAAGCACAGCACGCATCTCATAAAGCTCCATCACCTCGGCGTAATCCAGGCTGCGAACGGTCGCGCCCTGCCGAGGAACATGGGTGACCAATCCGTCGGCTTCCAGTTGCCGGATCGCTTCACGCACCGGGGTGCGGCTGACGCCCAGCCGTTCCGACAGCTCGATCTCGCGCAGACGTTCACCGGGCAGAAGGGTGCCCTCGCGAATCTCGTCCAGCAGACGCTGATACGCGGAATTGCCTTGCGGGCCGGGCTGTAAAGGGTCGTCTTGGATAGTCATTACGGGCTCACTTGTCTTCTTGCGTCCATTTGTATACATTTGGATACATAGCGAGTCAACATTACCGGAACCCACGCCTTGCCCGCCCAGAACAAAACACCTTCTCTTCTGAAAAAACGGGCCGTTACGCTGGGTCTTGCACTTCTGGGCACCGGAGTTTTCTGGGCGCTCAATCTGCCGCTGCCCTTTCTGTTCGGCCCGATGAGCGCATGTTTGATTGCAGCCTTGGCTCATGCCCCCATGAAAGGATTCGGGCAGGTTTCGGTTGCGGCCCGCACCATACTGGGCGTGGCAGTGGGGGCTTCGATTACCCCGGCCCTGTTCGCAGAACTGCCAAAGATGGCAGCATCGATTGCGCTGATCCCGTTCTTCATTCTGCTGATTGCGCTGGTTGGAGTGCCATTCTTCCGCAAAGTCTGGGGCTTTGACTCCACCACTGCTTTCTACGCGGCCATGCCGGGTGGGTTGCAGGACATGATCATCTTCGGCACTGAGGCTGGCGCCAACCCGCGCACCCTGTCCCTGATCCATGGTACGCGCGTTCTGATCATCGTAACGCTGGCCCCGCTGTTTCTGACGGTGTTTTACGATGCCCAGCTCACCAACCCGATCGGAGAGCCCGCGCGCGACCTGCCGATACATGAATTGGCACTGATGGTTCTGGCTGCCCTTATCGGCTGGAAAGGCGGTGAGCGCATCGGCCTGTTCGGAGCGTCCATCCTCGGCCCGATGATCCTGACGGCTGCCTTATCCTTGGGGGATTTCATCCATACCCGACCGCCGCGCGAGGCCATCCTGGCAGCACAGTTCTTTATCGGATGCGGGATCGGTGTGAAATTCGTCGGCGTTACATGGGTCGAATTGCGCCGGGTCGTGGCAGCAGGCTTCACCTATGTCATTGTCCTTGCCATCCTGGCAGCCGCTTTCACCGCCGTTGTCACCACCTTGGGCTTCGGTCGCCCAGTCGAGGCTTTCCTGGCTTTCGCCCCCGGCGGACAAGCTGAAATGACAGTTCTAGCCATCGTCTCGGGTGCGGATCTGGGCTTTGTCATAACGCACCATCTGACAAGGATCGTGCTGGTGATTATCGGCGCGCCCATAGCGGCCAATCTTATTTTGCGCTGGTCCAGACCTCGGGATTGATCATGTGGATCGGGGCGCCGCCGCCAAAAGCGTCCACCTGATCGAAAATGTCTGAGAACTGTAGGTCGAACTCGTCTTCGGTCACAAAACCAATATGTGGCGTCGCAATCAGGTTTGGATGCGCCAGCAACGGGTCATTCGGGTCAGTCAACGGTTCAGTATCAAACACATCAATCGCTGCTTTTCCGGGGCGACCGGCGTTCAGAGCTTCCAGCAGGGCACCGGGTTGTATAAGCCCGGCACGCGAAGTGTTTACGAACAACGATCCCGGTTGCATCGCGGCGAAATCGGCTGGTGTGATAATTCCTTTGGTATCCGGTTTGAGGCGGACATGCACTGAAACCACATCGCTGTCACCAAAGAATGCGTCTCGACTGGATGCAACATGCGCGCCATCGGCCGTGGCACGCGCGCGGCCATCGCTGGACGACCACCAGGTAACGTGCATTCCAAAGGCTTCTGCGTATCCGGCAACGGCGCGGGCTATGCGCCCATAACCGTAGAGGCCGAGCTGACGACCGCGCAATGTCTTGCCCACTCCGGCTTGCCAATGTCCCGCCTTGGCCGAAGCCATCTGTGCAGGCAGATCCCGCATGCCAGCCATTATCAAGGCCCAGGTAAGCTCAGCCGCGGCATAAGACGGCGTGCCCCCGTGCATGTTCGAGCAAAGCAGCACGCCGTGATCGGAACAGGCTTGCACATCCACATGCGGATATACGCTGCGTTGGCTGATGAGTTTCAGATTGGGCAATTTCTCAAGCAAAGCGCGAGTGACTTTGGTGCGCTCCCGAAACAAGACCAACGCCTCTGCATCCTGTAAGCGAGAGGCCAATTCGCCAGTATCTTCGACATGATCCGTCCACACTGTTACGTCGTGTTCGGCGAGCTTCGCAAAACACGGCAGGCTGCACAGCGTGTCAAACCAGTCATCCAGAATGTGAACTTTCATCGGCTTTCAACACCTTGACCGGTTTCCAGTCGCCTCGGGGTCGGAACAAAGTGCGGGGCCTCAAGCGCGGCCAGTGCGTTCCGAACACGTTCGCGTTGGTCGAGCAAATGATTGAATTGCTCATCACAACCGGCGACCGGCGTCGGATATTCGGCAATGTCGCGGCGCAAAACCATTTGCGCCAGTTTGAGTTCCTGACATGCGATTTCCAGGCATTCGCAATAGTCGTCCATCGCAGCACTCCTTTATGTATACCATAGTATACCAATTGGACAATCCGCAATCAACTCCCCTTCCAGACGCTTTGCGGAACATAGACATGGCCATCCGCCAGCTTACGCGCCGTTCGCACCAAACCCGCCGCCTTCAAGTCGAACCCCTCCTCAGACGAGAAATCTACCAGCACGTCGATTTTCCCTGACGCGTGTTCCAGCACAACATCGGCCGGGCTGGTTTCCGGTCGCTCAAGCAACCCATCAGCAACGGTTCCCGGCGTCAGCGCGCAGGATGCCATGCATTGTGCACCTGTAACTGCCATCGAAGGGTGCGTCTTCCATGGCATGAAATACCGGACGGAAATCGTCCCGCCATCGCGGGCAGGTGACACGATCCCGAACTTCGGCGTCACGGAATGAGAAACATCGCCCATACCCATCAGCTTTCCCGCTTCGATTCGCACGGCCTCCATGCAATCAAAAAACGCGCGGTTGGCATCCAGGTCTTCAGCACTTTCATACCCAGTCAAACCAAAATCCGAAGCACGGGCGATGGCCATCGGCATCGCAACATCCATGCAGGTCAGCTCAATCCCCTGAACCGTGTCACGCAGATTGCCCGTGGGTAGAAAGGCCCCGGTTGACGAGCCGACGACCCCCATGAATTTCAGTTGCACAGGCGCAGCACAACCGGGCACACCGGCAATCTCGGTATCTCCGTCATAGGTCAATCGGCCATCGGGTGTTTGCATCTTGGCGACAACCCGTGCCCCTGTGTTGACGGCCAGAATTCGGATTTCCGTTTCGTCTCCGGCGGGTTCGATCAAACCCATTTCGATTGCGGCAGGTCCGACCCCGGACAGGATGTTCCCGCAGGTCGGCTTAAAATCCACCAGTTTTTCTTCGACCGAGACCTGAGCGAAGAAGTAATCGATATCTGCCCAATCATCTTCGCTGACCGACAGCATAGCGACTTTGGTCGTGACTGCAGCGCCACCCCCGATCCCATCGATGTTCAATGGATGACCAGCTCCGACCGCGGAGATCAGGACGTCAGCCAGAGTATCCAGATCCTCTGGCAGATCACATCGGCGGAAATACGGGCCGCGTGACGTGCCTCCACGCATGAAGACATACGGAATTGCCGTTTGAGTCATCTCAGGCCCTCCTCAACAATGCTTGTCAGAACTTCGGTGAATTCGCGGGTGCCGAGCGCGCCTTGCAGGTCTCGCGTTCGGGTTTCGGGTAACGCGAGTGCCGTGCACACGGACGCGCGGATCAGGTCAGCAGCCTCCGTTTCTCCGAGATGCCGCAGCAGCATTTCGGAGGACAAAATCAGCGAGACCGGATTGGCCATGTCCTTGCCAGCGATATCAGGGGCAGAACCGTGCTGGGCCTGAGCGACAGAGTGACGAACACCAAAATTCAGGGACCCGGCCAACCCCAGCCCCCCTGCCAGTTCAGAGGCTAGGTCACTTAGAATGTCGCCGAACATGTTTGTGGTGATCAAAACGTCGAAGCGCGAGGGATCGCGCACCAGATGCGCCGCCGCTGCATCGACGAGCATTTCGTCATAAGTGACACCCGGAAATTCCTCGGCCACAGCTCTGGTGCAGTCGAGGAACAAGCCGTCCGTCATACGCATAACGTTGGCCTTGTGAATGACTGTCACGTGTTTGGCTGGGCGTGACGCGGCCAGTTCAAATCCAGCCCGTGCGATATCCATGCTGGCCGAACGCGTTACCTTCCGGAACGCCAGCGCGATATCGGGCTCGGGCATGAACTCTCCGCCCCCGGCGAACATGTTGCGATCGGCGTAGAACCCTTCGAGGTTTTCGCGCATCACAACCAGATCGAACGCCTTGCGGGACGGGGCATCCAATCCCGGCCAAGTTCTGGCCGGGCGGTGGTTGGCGAACAGCTCCAGTTCCTTGCGCAGAACTCCTGACGGGTTGCGTCCGCCCTGATCGACAGGCGGATAGCTGTTGTGCGAAACCGGTCCGAGGATGACACCGTCAGCGCGCTTCGCGGCCTCAGTTACCGCGTGCGGGATCGTTGATCCTTCCGCCTTTAACGCGACAAATCCGATATCCTTATGTTCAAACCTGATTTCTCGCCTAAAGGATGGGCTGGCGGCACGAAGAACCGCCAGCGTTGCGGCCATGATCTCTGGCCCGATGCCGTCCCCTTCTAGGCACAGCAACTCTAAATAATCGCTCATTTCAGCGGCCATGGCAGGCTCACCATGTCCTGCAACAGACCCGGCGGGAAATCCCGGTTCAGCGCCCCTGCCATGAAGCACATGAAGCCGATTCCGCAAGCCGTCAGGATTAGCGTCATCTGCCAGCTTGAACCGGCGCGAATGCGGAAGAATGCGATCAGGAACCCGATCAGGGCGAGGATGAAGCCCACAACCCATGTGGCCGCGATAAGAGAGCCGAACCACGCCAGCGTTGACCAGAGGCCGTGGGGGGCGCTGGCATCTTCGCCGGCGATCTCCTTGTCGGCAAAGATCGCATCCCCCTCAGGTCGCCGCATCATCTGGATCAACAAGATCACGCAGCAGAACAAAGAGACGCTGCCGATCACCAACGGGATGATCTTGTCGGTCATGTTGTAGTCGGGGATCATGTTGGCGTTGACCAATGCCACGATCAGATAGGCCATAATCACCAGCAGGAAGACCAACGGTGCGCGCTTGCTGCCGGATTGAACCTCACCCTCGGCCATGATCATCTTGGCCTGACGGATGCCCAGAATGACCGAAGCTACAGTGATCACGATCAGGACGATCACGATCGGGCTGAAGACGTACTCCATGCCTTCGCCAAAGCTTTTGCGGAAGCGGAACGAGGCAATCTGAAATGCCTGATTGGTGAACTTCTCAACCGGGTTGGACAAAACGAACCCGATCAGAAAGGCCGGGCGTGACCAGTCGAAACGGCGCAGGAAGATGCCGATCAGGCCGATGACGAACAGGGCCAGCAGATCTTCGAAGTTCTGACCGGACTGGAATGCCGCGAAGCTGATCAGCATGAACAGAAACGGCGCCAGATAGGTGAAGCGGATCGTCGTCAGCTTGGCGATCCCGCCCGAGGCTGCGATACACAGGATGGTGCCCACCACGTTGGCGAGAGCCAGCAGCCAGACAATCGAATAGGTGATGTCGAGATTATCCTTGAGCATGCTCGGACCGACCTCGATATCGCCGGATCCCAACAGTGCAACAGCGCCGATAAAGATTGCCATGGAACCCGAGCCGGGGATACCAAACAGCAGCGTTGGGACAAGCCCCCCGCCCTCCTTGGCGTTGTTCGAGCTTTCCGGCCCGATGACGCCACGCACTTCGCCTTTGCCGAAGTTGCTTTTGTCTTTGGTCGATTGAACCGAATGGCCATAAGCGATCCAGTCTACCACCGAGCCTCCGAGGCCGGGGATGACACCGACAACCACGCCAATGATAGAACAGCGGACCGACAGCCAGATATTCGCCGCCCAGTCTTTGACGCCATCCAGCCAACCAGCCCCTAGCGAAGCGCCCTTGGCAATGGACCGGTCTTGTCGCAACAGCGAGACGATTTCGGGTACCGCAAAAATGCCCAAACCTACAATGACTAACTTCAGACCATCCGTCAGATAGGGAATGTCATAGGTCGCCATACGTAGCGAACCGCCTGCGTCCGCCTCGCCAATCGTACCGACCATCAGGCCCAACCCTGCGGCGGCAACGCCTTTTAGCGGGATACGCCCGGCGAGAATGGCGACCATCGACAAGCCAAGAATGGTAATCATCAGCATCTCGGGCAGACCGAATGCCAGAACGATGGGCCGCGCGACCAGGATGAACATGGTCAGGAACGTTGCGCCGACCAGACCACCAAACAGTGATGAAGCAAAGGCCGCTGACAATGCCCGCGCGGCCTCACCCTTTTTCGCCATTGGGAAGCCGTCCAACACCGTAGCTTGCGAGGCTGAGCTTCCGGGGATCCCCATAAGAACCGATGCGAAGGTGTCAGAAGTCGGAACAACGGCGACCATCCCGATCATCAGGGCCAGACCAAGGATCGGGTCCATCCCGAACATGAAAGGCAGCAACAAGGACAGACCAGCGATACCGCCAAGCCCCGGGAAAACACCTACGGCCAGCCCCATGACGACACCGAGAACAAGGTACCCCAGAACAATAGGTTGCAGGATCAGACCCCACGCGTCACTGAGCGCAGGAAGAGCTGTGGCGAAAACCTCCATAGCGGCCGCCTTTCATAAATTGTCTTGTGTTTGGAAAAGCGCGCGCCCGACATTGGGGCACGCGCGGTGGTGTTTGGGCTTAGTTCAGCTCGACACCATAGGCTTCTTTGAGCCAGTTCAGGACATAGGCCTTGGCGTTGTCATCGACGTTTGTCGCGGTTTGCAGCGCCGACTTGGAGCCGTCGCCCACAAATACCGGGTACTTACCAACGCGTTTGGACGAAATGTCAGCAAAGTCTCCACGCTCGGTCACAGCCTGGAACGCTGCTGTGTATGCATCGACAACTTCCTGAGGTGTGTCACCGGGCAGGAAGGCCAGCTTCTGAACCGGGAAACCTGCGACAAAGAACGCTTTCCAAGCGTCCCACGCCTCACCACTGGTTTCACAGCCATCTGTTGCTTCGCAAACTTCTTTGAAGGTCGGAATATCAGGAAAGGTCGGGTCACGAACGATGTTCCCATCGGCATCCAGCGCACCCCAGGTCATCATTGGAACAGCCTGACCGGCCTCAACCAACGGAGCCGAACCACCCAGATATCCGGATGAGGTCTGATAATCGATGTTGGCTTCACCGCGTTCGAACATCAGACGGCCATCGCCGCGACCCTTGATGCCAAAAACCGGCTCAACATTCATACCCAGCATCTGCCATGCCAGCAGCGGCACAAGGTCAAGACGCGTCGCGCCTTGCGAGCCATAGATGAAGTTGGTGTCTTTCAGCGCATTTGCGGAGCCATCAAATTTGGCACCGTCCTCGGCGTTCAGATAGGCCACACCACCGGTCCCGGATGCCATGACCGGGATCCAATCGTTGTATTCATAACGCACGCGCGGATCGCTCAGCAGATACGGGAACTGAGTCGAGCCCGAGGTGCCAAACAGCAGCGTGCCATCATCGTGGCTCTGCTCCTGAAACCAGTTCGCGCCCTTGGTCGAACCGGCACCAGGCATGAATTTAACGACCACCGTCGGTTGACCCGGCAGCGCTTCGGACAAAAGCGGGGCAAAGAAGTTGGCCCATTTGGCAGACCCGCCTGTTTCCGAGAACGGGATAACCCACTCGATGGTCTTGCCCGAGAAATCAACTTCGGCTGCGGCAGGTGCTGCGATACCGGCGGCGGCGATCAGCCCCACGACGGCACGACGGGTGAATTTGGAAATGGCCATTGGTTCCTCCCTGTTGACCAGACAACCACGTCGGCGCGCTCTGCGCCATCGTGATCGCAAATAGAACTGTGGGGTTGATTCCCCCTCCCATCTGGCAATCATGGAGCGCCAACCTTGCGTGAAACTTGCAGGAGACCCGATGCGGATCGTCATCGTCGAGGACAATGAAACCCTCGCCAACGCTATTGCCTACCGCCTGCGTGATCGCGGTCATGCCGCAGATGTGCTGACTGATGGCGATGAAGCGGCCCTTTACCTTCAGCAAGAAGGCGCGGACCTCATTGTTCTTGATATTAATCTACCGGGTCAGTCAGGGTTGGATATCTTGAAATCTCTGCGCAATCGCGGCGACGGAGTTCCTGTTATCCTGCTCACAGCGCGTGCCGAGACCAGCGACAGGGTTTCGGGTCTGGATATGGGCGCCGACGACTATCTGGTGAAGCCGTTCGAAATGGACGAGCTGGAAGCACGCATCCGGGCGCTGTCTCGCCGCAAACAGCTCGATTATGGCGCGCGTGAGACCATAGGCGAATTGGAATTCGACCGCGTTGCACGACAGGTCAGCGTAAATGGCGGAGTTCTGGATATTCCGCGCCGGGAAATGTCCGTGCTGGAATGTCTGCTGGAACGACGCGGCAGAATCGTTCCCAAAAGCCAACTGACGGACCATGTCTATGGGGTGGGGGCTGATGTCGATGACTCAGCCGTTGAACCTCATGTATCGAGGCTGCGAAAACGTCTCCAGAATTTTGGTATCAGGATAAAGACAGCGCGCGGCCTTGGGTATCTGCTTGAGGTCGAAAAGTGATTGGACACCGTTCGCTCAGGCAAAGGCTTTTCGTCCTCATTCTGACACCCCTAGTCCTGCTCGCGATCCTGCTTGGATATTGGCGATTTACGGTAGCCCAGCAAACTGCGCAGGAGTTGTTTGACGACAGCCTGCTATCTGCGGGCCTGGCGATTTCGCGCGATGTCACGATTTCTGAAGGCGATGCACTGCTGCCCTCTACGCGGAACATGATCCGAGATGCCTCGGGCGGAGAGGTCTTCTATCATGTGACAGGACCCGGCGGAATTTATGTGACCGGCTATGCTTACCCTCCAACCAGTGCAAGACCTGAAGATCAAAACCCCTATGAGCCCTTCTTTTTTGAAGCGATTTACCGGGGCGAACCTGTCCGCGTCCTCAGGATGACTGAACGGATCACTCTGGACAATCTTGTGGGGGATGCGACGGTTACGGCATGGCAACTCATGGCTGACCGCAACGCCTTCGCCAATGAATTGTCGATCCGCGCCATCATCCTCATGGGCATCCTTCTCGCCACTCTGGCACTTGTTGTCTGGTTCGGCGTCGCACGCGGCCTCAGACCTTTGCTGGACCTGCAGGACGCAATCGACCTTCGTTCGCCGGATGATCTCAGTGAGATCAAACGCCCGGTCCCGGTCGAAGTGCATGGCATCGTCCAAACACTGAACCGACTGTTTGGGCAGGTCGAACACAGCATCAACGCCCATCAAGTGTTTATCTCAGAAGCAGCGCATCAGCTGCGAAATCCGGCAGCTGCGGTCCAATCCATGGCCGAAGCTCTGCGTGACGCGAAAACGGATGGCGATAAAGAAGAGCGCATCGCAGAACTTGTGACCGCAGCGAAAAACTCTGCAACCGTGGCCGAGCAATTGTTGTCGCTCGAACGGCTCAGACACCCGACGCATCTGGGTAAGGCAGATGAGTTTGATTTCCGCTCAGTTGTCGAAGACTCCTGTGCGGAAATGGGTGTTCATATCCTCGCGAAGGGGATCGAATTCGAGGTCACCATGCCTGATGACGTGGTCTTGGTTTCAGGCGATCAGGTGTTTTTGGGCGAAGCGATCAAGAACCTGCTCGACAATTCCCTCAAGCACGGTGGGGAGGCGTTGAGCAGGATTTCAGTATTATTACAGCGTGATGATAGCACGGTGAGGCTGACGGTAGCCGATGACGGCGCCGGGCTTACACCCGACCAAAGCGAAGCGGCTTTCGGTCGATTTTCGCAGCTGGAACACTCACAGGGAAGTGGTCTTGGATTATCAATCGTCTCCGCCGTGGCGCAACGCCACGGAGGGCAGGTTTCGATCGATCCATCTAACAAAGGTGCAAGCCTTACGCTCACATTTCCGCATCAAGCAAGTAACCTTTAACGGCTGGTCAATAGGCAATACTCTCTCGCCTTGATGACGCGTTGATCGGCTCCGGTGTGATCATGTTAACCGCCTGCCTAATTCGGGCACCGAGAACACGGAAAACTCAATGCTCACGTGACAGAAGATTGGGTAGCGACGCATACATATTGATCTCGTTGCACACCAGCGGCTTAAAAATAGAGGGGCGATACATGTTGGTCACCGACACAAGCACCGAACTGCTTTCGTTGGGGCATCGAGCTCACTGATGTCTAACACTGAGTCTTTCAAACCACTTCATACGTTGTACTGGCGAGATTTTACGTTCTCAGAGTGCCCACTGGAAATCCAAACCGTAATACAAGAATAGAAAACAGGGACTATATCTATCGCTTCAAACCGTTAGGTAACCCCTCACTCCACTTTCGTAGCTCGTCGAGAAACCCGAGCGCTGTGCGGCCAAACTCGGTGATGGAATACTGAACGGACACCGGAGCGGTATTCATCACTTGCCGCGTAACCAGGCCCTGCTCCTCAAGCTGACGCAACCGCTCGGTGATCATCTTCTTGCTGGCCCCTCCGATCATGCGGGACAGATCATTGAAACGCACAGGACCATCCCTGAGGTGCCACAGGATCGATCCGGTCCATTTTCCGCCGATGATCCGCATTCCACGCTCGATGGCACATGGCTCCAGGCAGGCCTCCGAGACCTGTCGACGTCCTTTGGCATCCTCGTTAATCCGTGCCAGCATCGTCGTCCTTTCACTCAGGAAACTAGGTTACTAAAAGTATACTGGTTGATTTCTGCAACCTGCATCCTCAAGTTCCCTCTGAACCCAAGACAAGTCAAGGGTTCAGAGATTGTACCTATAGGATATGGACATGAGCAAAATCCTGATCGTGAACGGCACCCAGCCCTACGAATTCGCCCCCGGGCGGTTGAACGCCAGCCTGACGGACCATGCGCGTGAGGCGCTGACAGCCATGGGGCACGAGGTGCGCGTGACCACCGTTGCCGATGGTTACGACGCGAATGCCGAGGTCGAAGCGCACCTTTGGGCCGATACAGTTATCATGCAGTTCCCGGTGAACTGGATGGGCGTCCCGTGGATTTTCAAGAAATACATAGATGAGGTTTACACGGTCGGGATGGATGGTCGTCTGAGTGCAGGGGATGGCCGTACAACGGACGCGCCCAAGGCCAACTACGGTACAGGCGGCACGCTAAGCAGCAAGACATACATGCTGTCGGTCACGTTCAATGCGCCAAGAGAGGCTTTCGACGACGCATCCGAGCCGTTCTTTGCCGGTGGCAGCGTTGATGATCTGCTGCGCCCGATGCACCTGAACGCAAGGTTCTTGGCCATGCAGCCCCTGCCAACTTTTGCAGCGTTCGATGTTATGAAGAACCCGGAGATCGAAGCCGATTTTACCCGCTTTGATGCGCACCTGAAGGCCGCATTTGCCGAGGTCGAACATGTCCCGGCCTGATATCCACCTTTATACCGCCGGCACGATGAACGGCTACAAGCCGGTCATCTTTCTGGAAGAGGTAGGTGTGCCCTACGACCTGACTCACATCAACTTTTCCAAACAGGAACAGAAAGCGCCGGACTATCTGGCGCTGAACCCTAACGGTAAGATCCCGACTATCGAAGATCGTGCAGAAGGACGCGCTATCTTCGAATCCGGCGCGATCCTTTGGCATCTGGCCGAAAAATATGGAAAATTCCTGCCGCCGGACCCGGTCAAACGATCCGAGGTGATGCAGTGGATGTTCTTCCAAGTGGGCCACGTCGGCCCGATGATGGGGCAGGCGATGTACTTCCAACACATCGCCGCACCCAATGGCCATGAAGAGCCCTTTTCAATCCGTCGCTACGTGGACGAAAGCCGCCGCTTGATGGAGGTGATGAACACGCGTCTGGACGGGCGCGAGTGGATCGCCGCAGACGAATATACCATCGCTGACATGATGCTGTACCCGTGGGCGCGTGCTTATGTCTGGGCACGGGTAGATGTGTCAGACCTGCCGCATCTGAATGCATGGTTCGACCGCGTTGATGCCCGGCCGGCCGTGCAGCGAGCGCTGACCATCCCCAAAGCAAACCCTCAATTCTGGGATGCAGACGCAGATGCCAGCGCCTTTGCCAAGGAGAACGCCGCGCGTTTTTCCGGCGATGTGAAAGGAACCTGAACCGTGCAAGACGCTCTCTCCATCCGTGTCGACATCGTGTCGGACGTTGTCTGCCCGTGGTGCGTGATTGGCTATCACCAACTGGCCAAGGCCGCGCACGATGCCGGGATCGAACTAGATATCCAATGGCACCCGTTCGAGCTGAACCCCCAAATGGCCGAGGGCGGAGAGAACCTGCGCGAGCATCTGGCTGCAAAATACGGGACAACTCTGGAAGGATCGATCAAGGCGCGTGCCCGCTTGACGCAGTTGGGAACCGCGCTTGGGTTTACCTTCAACTATGCGGACGACATGCGGATGTATAACACGTTTCGCGCACACCAACTGATCGACTGGGCCTCTGAACAAGGCAAGGGGCACGACATGAAACAGGCGCTGTTTGCAGCGTTCTTTACGCGCCGCGAGGACGTCTCGGACGTGCAGGTTCTGTCTGATGCAGCTGCCAGTATCGGATTGGACCGTGCTAAAGCTTTGATTATGCTGCAAAGCGGGGAACGGGCTGACAGCGTGCGCCAGAAAGAGCAGTTCTGGATCCGTCAAGGCATTCAGGGCGTCCCTGCAATGGTGTTCAACCAACGTCACCTCGTGACTGGCGCGCAAGGCGAAGAGAACTACACCCGAATCTTGCAGCAACTGTAAAACGATCAGGCCGCGTGACGCCTGCAGAGCCCGTCGCGGTTCGAACACCCCATGACAGATGCTTTTTGCCCGGCATGCCCTTGCCGAACAGCCATCGCAGGGGTTGTATGGTGCCAGTCTGCGCGACAAGCTTGGTGCAATACCAAAATCAGACATAAGGTGGCCGCATGTCGGCCACCTCAATCTATCAACTTCATGAGTTCATTCTTTATGGCCCTGCACGAACACCCCATGTGGCGAAAGCCTCAACATCACCAAGACCTTGACCATGCACATGACCACGTCCACTGGGCCGAGCTGTTCTATGACCTGATCCATGTCGTGACGATCTTCCTGTTGGGCAACTACCTGTCGCACCACCTTGATTTGCACGGATTTCTTGTGTTCGCAGGGGTTTTCATCACGCTGTGGTATGCGTGGGGTGAGCTCAGCATTTTCAATTCGATCTACATCAGCACCGATTTCTGGCACCGTCTCATCATGTCGGTGATGATCTGTACGGTGATGTTCATGGCCGCGGCGATCCCTGCGATTGACGGCAAGGGCTGGGTCTTTTTCGCCTTGGGCTTTGCCGCGAACCGGGCCATGATTGCAGCGCTTTACTATCGGGCTCGACGGGTCAATTCCTCGGGTGAGTCGATGTCGTCCGTGCAGATCCGCAACTTCTCGATCTTTGCGGTTATCTTTGCCATCACTGCATTTCTGCCGACACCTCTTGCCTATTGGGTATTCGCCGCCGCAATGGTGGCCACGCAGGCATTATACATGATCCCCGGTGTCACTGTCCTGCGTTTCGAGCGGTTCGTTCCGCGGCTTGGTCATATGGCTGAACGGTTTGCCCTGCTGACACTTATCGTATTGGGCGAAGGGTTCTTCAAACTCGTTGTCACCCTGTCCGAAAAAGGCATCTACAAAGTCTCGCCCGATGTGCTGGTCAACTTCATCATCGGCGGCGTTTCGATGTTCGTGATGTGTTGGATCTATTTCGATTTTGTCGGCAACGCCAAACCGAAGGACAAAAAGGTGTCGACCCTGGTCATCTGGTGGCTTGCGCACCTGATATTGATGCTTTGCGGCGTCATGGTCGGTGTGGCCCTTGCTGCAGAGGTCAAAGTCGGGTTCTGGGAGCCATACCCAATTGAATATGCCGCCTTTGGCTGTTTCGGCCTAGCCGGTTACATCGCCATGCTTTGGGTGCTTCAGAACGTCATCGAACACCGCCTTGCCTCGGATTTCGGGCGCTGGGATGTGCGGGTGTTCGGGATCATTCTGGCAATTGCCTGTTTCTATATCGTCCCACATGTCCCTTCATTGGTTGGCAATCTGGTCTGGGGTATCGCCCTACTCTCGCAAATCGCGTTTCCGTTGATGCGCGCCTGGTCGAAGTTTCGACATGAGTGAAGCTGTGACAGGTTCAAGCGGGCTGAGAAGACGAGTGTATTGGTGGCTCGAACGCCCGGACCGGGCTGCCAAGGGTCCTTGGTTGCTGGAAATAGCTCTGATCGCCCTGATAACTCTGAACGTGGCCGCTGTCATCCTTGAGACGGTCGACTCTATCTACGACCGCTGGGGTTTCGCGCTTAACCTGTTCGAGGGTCTTTCTCTGTTCGTATTCGTGGTCGAATACGTGGCCAGACTCTGGGTCGCGGCGGAGAACCCCAAGTATGAAACGCGTGCGTCCTGGGCCGTTTCTCCGATCGCCATCATCGACTTGCTGGCGATATTGCCAGCGCTGCTCTACCTGCTCTTCCCGGTTGACCTGCGTCTGCTACGGACCTTCCGTATGTTGCGGCTACTCAAACTCACGCGGTACTCGCCCGCACTCGGCATGTTGCTTGCCGTGTTCGAGGAGGAGGCTGGCGCTTTTTTTGCAGGTTTCTTCATCCTGATGGTGATGCTGATCTTTGCGGCGAGCGGTGCTTGGCTGGCAGAGCATAAGGCGCAACCCGAGGCGTTCGGTTCCATCCCCGCGGCGATGTGGTGGGCGATGGCGACATTGACGACCGTTGGCTATGGCGACGTGACCCCCGTAACGGTCGCGGGCAAGGTTTTCGGCGCTGCGATCACAGTGATCGGCATTGGTATGGCCGCTTTGCCCGCAGGGATCATCGCCAGCGGTCTGAATGATCAGTTGCACCGCCGACGCGCCAGCCTGGAGCACGAGTTCCGAAAGGCGCTGGAAGACGGCGACATCTGTGAGGCGGACGAGGCAGACATCGATGCCGTTCGCAAGCAGTTGGGACTGTCTCGCCGCGCGGCAGACCATATCCGGGATCGTGTGCATGCTGAAACGTTGTCAGAAACCGATCACTGCCCTACCTGCGGTCAACCGACTGAGCAAAAGGTTAAGACCTGAGCGATCATTTGGTTCCAGTATCGGTTGGTTTGTCCGCTCCAAACAGGCTATCCACGGTGCCCGAGATTTGCTGGGAAAAACTGTCTGCCAGCTCTTTGGCGTTGGCTTTTCCGTACATTCCGCTGATCGCGTTCAGGGAAATGGCAAAATACTGTACCGCTCCGATCAGTTGAAAGACTTGAGTGCGCAGTTCGGTTTCACTGGCATCCTGACCAACTGGTGTACTGCGAGAAATTTCCACTAACCTGTCCAGATAGACCTTCATAGGCCAAACCTTTGCGTTCTCATCGGCGTCCAGCAACGCCCGAACGGTCAGGCGTGCGTCATCAGGCCGTGACAAGTTGGACGCCAGAAAACGATTGAAATAGGCTTTGAGGTGCATCATCGGGTCAGGGTGCTTTGCCGCTTCAACTTCGGCAAATTGCCGATCAGCGAGACCAGAAAGAACCTCGGAGTACAGCCGTTGCTTTGTCCCAAAGAAGTGTAGCAGCGCCTGTTTTGAAACACCTGCTTCACCCGCCAATGCAGCAAGGCTTACGCCATGATAGCCGTTCGCAGCAAACTGTTTCGAGGCAATTTCCAGATAGCCCGCCCTCGCATCATTCTGCCTGTTCATCTATCGAACTCCGTTTCTGACGTTAAGTATCAGATGCACTACAACTTACCAAGTGGTAAGTAACTTACCGATTGGTAAGTGGAGGATCAAGCGATGGACAGACAAACCGAAATCGGGCTGATAAAGGAGATCATCGGGCTCGCGGATCAGAAATCGGCTTTTCTTGACGACACGATCGCGCATTCCCCGATTTCACGCTATTCCAGCCCCGAACGATTCGAGCGCGAGCGCGCTATGATCTTTCAGCGACGCCCCGTCATCGTCGCGCAAAGCTCGGAGCTAGAAGGACCCCGCGCTTTCCTCACCAAACGGTTCTTTGACTTACCCGTTCTGCTGACACGTGACGAAGATGGAATGGCCCGCGCCTTTCTCAATGTCTGCCGTCATCGCAGTGCAACGTTGGAGCGAGAGGCCAAAGGCTGCAAGCGCGTCTTCACTTGCCCGTACCATGCCTGGAGTTGGACCAACGAAGGTGAGTTGCGAGCCGTGCCGCAAGAAGCACAGGGATTTCCCGATCTGCCCCGCGCCGAACGCGGCCTACGCCGATTGCCCTGTGTCGAAATGCACGGATTTATTTGGATAGTCGCCAATCCCGATGCCGCAGAGATGCCCAATATGGACAATTGGCTTGCGGGTATTAGCCGCGATCTGGACTGGATTGGTTTAGATCAACACCGCATCGCAGCGATTCAGGAAATTGACATCAAGGCAAATTGGAAGCTGTTGATGGAAGGCGGGATGGAAGCTTATCATTTCCGGGTTGCTCACAAGAATACAATAGGCCCCTATTTCCCTGACAACCTGCTGACATACCAGATGTTCGGCCCTCACATGCGTGCAATTCTGCCTCGCATTTCGATGCCGGATCTGCGCGATACACCCGAAGACAAATGGGAGATCCGGCGGGATGCCAATATGGTGTTTACCCTGATGGCGAACACTCAGCTTCTGGTGCAGCAGGATCATGTTATGTGGTTCCATTTCGAACCCATCGCCCATGACTTGACCCATGTCCGCATGGCAACGTTGGTTCCGAGATCCGCGCCAGATACGGAGGAGATGCAGGCGCATTGGGATAGAAACCAAAAGATCACTGTGATCGCCTTGACGGAGGATTTCGAGTTGGGCGAAGAAATCCAATCCGGCTTTGCCTCGCGCGGCAATCCAAGCCATCTATTCGGGCGTTTCGAGGGGGCACTAAACAGGTTTAATATCTGCATCGAAGAAATGCTTGCGAATTAACGACCTCAGACCTTTGCCTTAGCGGTTTTGGGTTTCGTACTGATGCACTAACCTGCAACGGCGCTTCGGTTGCGGTTAAGGTAAGTTTCAAAATGCAATCGCTGTTCCGGTATTCTATTGGTTGCATTGGGCTCGTCGCAGGCATTCCCTGAAACCAAGATCAATGACTGCTGTCGGGTGGATTGAAGTAGATGGTGCCTTTGGTCGACGGTTGAGCTGACCATTTGACCAAGGGTCGCTTCACATGAAACCTGTTTGGTGTTGTTGCCAGTTTGTTATGGCGCTTATTTGCTTTCAGTGGTTGTTGTGTTCCGATCAAAATCGGGCGCTGGAAAGCCGGTGCCCAATGCCACTTATGTGCGAGAGACCAACCTTTAGCGACTATTCATGACGGGTCCGTTTATCACCTAACTCCTGGTCTTGGCGCTGGGATATCCTACAAGGCGCAGGACATCCTTTTGGGTCATGTTTCCCAAGGTGGCTTTGCGCCAATCTCCGCGATCAGAAAGTCGATGAACACTCGCACTTTCGGGGACAGTACGTTGGACTTGGGATAGATCAGCCACAAGACATTGTCTTCTGTGGCCTCAAAGTTCGGCAACACCTGTGTCAATCGGCCTGACTTCAGTTTGTCATGTACACTCCACAGAGCGTTCAAGGAAATACCGGCCCCCGCGAGTGTGGCACGGACCTGGCTTTGGCCGTCGTCGATAATCAATTGCCCTTTGGCCGATGCAGGGTCGAAGACGGCTTTCTCACCTGCTGGCCCTGTCAGCAGGCGCGGTTGGCGATTTTGAAAAGCGATCAGGTGGTGGGTTGCCAGATCCGCAGGTGTTTTGGGAATGCCGTAGGTATCGAGATAGTGCGGAGCAGCGCAAAGAATGCGGCGGTCATCGGCCAATTTTCGACCTTTCAGACTGGTGTCGACAAGCGGCGCATTCCTGAGGGCAAGGTCGTAGCTCCCTTCGATCAGATCGAACTGCACATCCGACAGGCGTAGATCAAGCGTGAGGTCGGGGTGCTGTTGAAGGAACTTTGGAAGGATCGGTGCGATGTAGAGTTGCGCAAAGGTGCTTGGCGCAGCGAAGCGCAATGTGCCCTGGATCGCTGACGTCTGCTTGCCCAGCGCCGCCAGTGCCGCCTCTTCCTGCGCGATGATCTCGCGCGCGAAAGGCAGGAAATCGGCACCCTCGACCGACAGCGACACTTTGCGCGTCGTACGGTGCAAAAGTTCGGAACCCAAGTTCTGCTCCAACTTGGCGAGCTTTGCGCTGGAGACGGCTGGGGCCATGCCCAACGCGCGCCCCGCAGCGCTGATGTTCAACATTTCAGCAGCACTTACAAACAATCGTAGCGCGTCTGTATCAAGACCCATTATACTCAAAACCCGAATTATCAATCCATAAGTAAGCAGTTTATCTGCAATTTGATCGGCATTAAATCCTTTTCCTAGACGCAACAGAGCTCAGGCAGGAGGTGCAAATGACACGTACGGCCACAGTCAACTACCATGTGCACAAACTCCATCGGCAAGCTTTTGAACTTGATGCAGGTGGGATCGCAGGTAACCTGATTTCCCCCGAGCTGGACCCGAAATCCGTTGTGCTGGCAGACAACCGCGCGACATCCACATCTGTCACATTTGCAGCTGATTCCATTGAATTCACATCGCTCTCAACGCAGGTCCGGGACTTTGCAGGCGACGCCTTGAAACAGACATATGATGCGGAACTGACAGCGATGCCTTTGGACAGGCTGGGCGCGCGGGAGGTTGTGATCTTTGATCATACTGTTCGGGTGGACGACCCTGAGGCAACGCGCAAGCCCGCACGAAACGTCCACAGTGACTACAGCAAGGATGGAGCCGAGCAACGGCTTGTTGACCTGTTGGGTGCCAAGGCTGCCGCGGAATGGGCGCAAGGTCACTACGCTTTTGTCAATGTGTGGCGCCCTGTGGAGCATCCGATCAATTCAGCACCCCTTGGCTTTGTCCTCCCGTCATCGGTTGAGTCATTCGACTGGATACTGCTGGATCTGATCTATCCCGACCGCGAAGGGCAAATCATGGGGCTGGTGGGAAACCCCAAGCATGAATGGATATATCAATCCAAGATGACGCCGGATGAGGTCGCGATTTTCAACATCTATGACAATCAAGGCCTTCCATCGATTGCGCACAGCGCGCTCGATATGGTCGAGGATCCAAACGTCACTACAATTCGCAAAAGCATCGAGAGCCGCACTTTGGTGCGTTATTAAAGGGGGCCTGAGACATGTTGGATGAAATGCAGCCTGCTGATTTTGCCCAAATCAATGTGGCCTATAACCGGGTGTTTCGACCGGGACGGCTGAGCGTTGGCCTTGTGTTGCCACTCGAAGCCTATGCAGTCGGTGCAGAGCCGACGCTTCGTAGTCATCTGGAAGCCGCGCGGAAAGCGGAGGATCTCGGGTTTGCAGCACTTTGGCTGCGCGACGTGCCCTTCAATGTTCCGAGCTTCGGGGATCCCGGGCAGGTTTTCGATCCATTTGTCTATCTGGGCGCGCTTGCCGCGGTGACGGACCGGATTGCGCTTGGAACGGCGAGCGTGATCCTACCATTGCGTCACCCCGCCCATGTGGCCAAGGCAGCGGCGTCAGCGGATATGCTCTCGGGTGGGCGATTGCTGTTGGGCGTTGCTTCCGGTGATCGGCCCGAGGAGTACCCGGCAATGAACCAGAGCTATGACGACCGTGGGACTCGTTTCCGCGACAGCATTGACTACATCCGCGCGGTCGGATCGACCTATCCCAAGTATGAAAGCGCGCGGGGCACGCTGTCTGGCGGCATTGATCTGTTGCCAAAGCCGCATGGCACCCGCCTGCCGATGCTAATCACCGGCGGAAGCCAGCAAACACCCGATTGGGTGGCGCAGAACGGAGACGGTTGGATGACCTATCCGCGCAATGCGGCTGCCCAGGGGCAGGTTATTGCGGACTACCGGAGGCGCGTGAAGGAAGCGGGCCAACCGGACAAACCAGTCATGCAATCGCTCTATGTCGATGTCGTTGCCGATCCCGCTGCACCTCCGCGCCCGATCCACCTTGGGTTTCAGTCTGGGACTGATTTTCTGCGCAGTTATCTGCGCGAGATTGAAGCGCTCGGGGTCAATCACGTCGCACTGAACCTAAGGTTCAATCAAGCCTCCGTCGACACAACCCTCGAACATCTGGCGGACGCTGTACTGCCTGACTTTTCCTAAAGGATCAGACCCGATGACCAAGACTATTCTCATTACAGGTTCAACCGACGGCATTGGCCTGCTCACGGCAAAGAAACTGGCCGCCGACGGACATAAAGTGCTCTTGCATGGACGCAGCGCATCTAAATTGGAGCGCGCCGCTGCCGAAGTCGGAGGTGATGTCGAAACCTATACCGCTGACCTGAGCGATCTGTCCGCCGTTCGAAAGCTGGCCGAAAATGTGCGTGCCAAACATGACAAACTGGATGTGTTGATCAACAACGCGGGCGTGCTGAAGGCCCCGCAAACCGTGCTTGAGAATGGGCAGGACATCCGCTTTGTCGTGAACACGCTTGCGCCTTATCTGCTGACCGAATTGCTACTGCCGATCATTCCCGCCGACGGGCGCGTCGTGAACCTGTCATCGGCCGCACAGGCCCCGGTCAACATCAATGCGCTGCAGGGCAATGTCCCACTGACGGATATGGAAGCCTATGCCCAAAGCAAGCTGGCCATCACCATCTGGACCCGGGAATGGGTCAAAACACTATCCAATGCGCCGGTGATGGTCGCTATAAATCCCGGATCACTTTTGGCCTCAAAGATGGTGAAAGAGGGCTTTGGCGTGGCCGGGAACGACATGAGCATTGGCGCTGCTATCCTGATTGATGCGGCTCTGGGTGCGCGGTTCGCCGACGCTTCAGGTACCTATTTTGACAATGACAGCGGGGATTTCGCGGATCCACATGCCGCAGCGCTCGACAAAGGTCACGCTGCCGATGTCATGAACACCATCAGAGGCTTAATCAACCAGACGAGCTGACCCGAGCGGCGCGCTAGCGCCAAACACATCCATCTTTACCTCTCCCTCTCCCTCACGCGTGCCGCGTCGAGGCCCAAGAAAGGACTGCCTGATGAAGTACGAGAATTTTCAAACTTTTGAAGTAGCCGTCGAAAACGGCATCGCCACAGTGACATTCAACTTTGGCTCCGTGAACGTGCAAGGCCAGGAAATGCTGGCAGACCTCAACAGCCTGGCCATGCGGCTGGAGCGCGACCGCGATACCAAGGTTGTAATCTTTCAATCCGCCAACCCGGAAATCTGGGTTTGCCACTACGATACCGACCTGCTCAAGGACATGTCGACCGAGGCGGTATCCCGCGAGGACGCTCAGCTTCTGGACCTGCAATCGGTTTGCGAACGGATCAGTAAGGTGCCGCAAGCTACCATCGCAAAGCTGGAAGGGTTTGCACGCGGCGGCGGGCATGAGTTGGCACTGGCGCTCGACATGCGCTTTGCTGCGCGGGGAAAGTACAAGTTCATGCAGATGGAGGTCGGTATGGGCATCTTGCCCTGCGGCGGTGGTGCCTCGCGCATGGCGCGCCAAACCGGCCTTGGCAAAGCACTTGAGATCACCTTGAGCGCGCAAGACTATGACGCGGATGATGCAGAGCGTCTGGGCACCATCAACAAGGCTTTGGAGCCGGATGAGATTGGCCCCTATGTGACGGCGCTGGCCGAACGGATCGCAAAATTCCCAGCCGAGGCGATCAATGCCTGCAAGCAGATGGTCTATGAATCCATCGACAAGCCCATTGATGAAGCGCTGAAAGCCGAAGCGTATTGGCTCTATCAGGCCACCAGCAAGACCCCGGCTGTCAAACGCTTCACCATCGCGGATGAACAAGGTTTGGAACACGACATCGAAAACCAGCGCAAATGGAGCGATCTGGTGATGCAGGTGCAGGACATCAGCTAATCCCAACGACTTGATCACGTCAGGGCGTCCGGTTTCGACGCATCTTCTGACGTGGCATCAGAAAAGGAACATCCCAATGAAAGCAATGGTTCTGAAATCCTACGGACCCGACGCGCCGTTCGAGCTTGCCGAGATGCCCGACCCGGTCGCGACATCTGGACATGTGGTCGTCAAAGTGGCTGCGACCAGCGTCAACACTGTCGACACGATGATCCGAAGCATGGGCGCAGAGCTGCCTCTGTCCCCCGGGCTGCCTGCTGTGCTAGGTATGGATTTCTCTGGCACGGTCGTTGCGATTGGCGACGGTGTGACAAGTTTTGCCATAGGCGATGAGGTGTATGGTTGCGCTGGTGGATTGATGGATTTCCCGGGCGCTTTGGCGGAGTACATTAACGCAGATGCGCGCCTGATTGCCCACAAACCCAAGACGCTGAGCATGCGAGAAACCGCGGCTCTGCCTCTCGTCGGCATCACCGCCTACGAAGGGCTGACACGTGCCGGTGTTGGCGAGGGGCAAACCGTGCTGGTTCAGGGCGGCGCTGGTGATGTTGGCCATGTCGCCGTGCAAATCGCCCGCCACCTTGGCGCAACCGTGTCCGCAACAGGTCGCGGTGCTGATCAGTTGGCCCTGATCGGAGGACTGGGTGCGCGTCCCTTGGATTTCACAACGCAAAAGGTCGAAGACTACGTGGCCGCGCACACTGGTGGCGCGGGCTTCGATGTGGTGTTTGACAGCGTCGGTGGGGCAAATATGACGAACTCATTTGAAGCAGCCAAGCTCAATGGCCATGTCGCCTCAACGGTTGCGATGGTCGAGATTGATCTAACGCCTGCGCATTTCAAAGGCCTGTCCCTACATGTCGTCTTCATGTTGATCCCAATGATGCATGATGTCGGGCGGCAAACCCATGGCGACATCCTGCGGACACTGGCGGATCTGGCGGATGCAGGCGGGCTCAAACCCATTGTTGACGAGCGGAAGTTTGGGTGGGCCGATGTCGGCGCCGCTCATGCACATCTGACGAATGGGGATGCGGTCGGGAAAGTTGTTGTAGAGCTGTAATTTGATCCAACTGAGATTGGTGCGCACTCAATGATCGTGTGCGCCAAGACGAGGGCTCTTCAGAGGAGCAGATCAGAACCGGCAAAGTGTTTTGGAAACATCGATTGCAGAATAAACAAGCAGATCCTCAAGGCCTCCTCGGATTTGAAGATATCTGAGTGCAAATGGTAATCGGTCCACAGCCCTTCCAGCAAAGCAATCAACGCGTCTGTTGCAAGTTTGGCGTCTACGTCCTCGTATTCACCATCGTTCTTTATTTGCTCCAACAGCGCCAGAACCACCGCTCGGAAACTTTTGTCTCGTGAGTCGATAAAGGGAAATACGTGTGGGTTCGAGAGCGCTTCAGCCCGAAACGAGAACCAGATCGCAACGTCCCTCGCATTAAGAACCAAGGGGTCGAAATCCGCCTTAATGATGGAAATCAGCTTTTCAGCAGCGTCCAGCTCTGAATCGTCTGCGATTGCCTTCCACTGCCCCACATAGCGCGCCGACAAATCCTCGGCCACAGCGAGAAGCAGCTTCTCTTTGGAGCCAAAGTGCAGATTCACCATTCCCCGCGACAAGCCTGACAATTCCTGAATTCTCGCCGAAGTCGTTCCGCGAATTCCGTACTTATGGATGGAGTCCGCAGCCGCCTGGATCAGCTGCTTTCGGTTCTGCAACCTACTCAGATCGCGAGCATTGGTTGGGGTATCTGGTTCGAGAGTAATCTTGTTTGTCCTTCGCTGGGGCGCTCGCTCTTTGTTTTCTCGCATCTAGTGGAGCAGAAGTTCAAGAATTGACATTGAATGAATATTTGTTCATTTTGTGATATATATTACATCCTGGTGCTACATGATCCCATCGAACTCCGGCTTTCCGTCCATACGTGATTGGGACAACGAACATTTCCTCCACCCGTGGGAGGGGATGTCATATCTGGGTCAAAATGAACGGACCTTCACCGAAAGTGGGCTTGGCGTTCATGTCGTGACAGAGGACGGAAAGCGCCTGATAGATGGGCCTGCCGGGATGTGGTGCGTTCAGCTGGGCTATGGAAACACCGAGATCGCTGATGCAATGGCCAAGCAGGCGAAAGAGATGGCGTATTTTTCGCCATTCAACAACGCAAACTCTGCTCCGGCCCAATTGGCACATGAGATCGCCAAGAGAACACCGGGAGATCTGAACCATGTGTTTTTCACGACCGGCGGCTCAACGGCTGTCGATAGCGCTCTGCGTTTTGTACAGTTTCGCAACAACCTGTTGGGCAAACCAGAAAAGAAAATCGTTATATCGCGGCAGAAGGCCTATCACGGATCGACCTACCTGGCGGCTTCGGTATCCGGGAAAGAGCGCGACAAAGGGTGGCTGGACCAAGCCTCTCACCTGACGCGCTTCCTGCCGAACGTGAACCCGTATACCCGCCGCACCGGTCAGACGATCGCAGACTTTCTGGATGAAAAAATCGCTGATCTGGAAAACATGATCCTGCAGACCGGGGCAGACAAGGTCGCGGCTTTCATCGCAGAACCGATCCTGTGTTCTGGTGGAGTCATTGTTCCTCCGCAAGGGTATCATAAGCGCTGTCTGGAAATCTGTCGGAAATACGATGTCCTGTATATATCGGACGAGGTTGTGACCGGATTCGGGCGGCTGGGATATTGGTTTGCTTCCAAAGATGTCTTTGGGATTCAACCCGACATCATCACCTGCGCCAAGGGCATGACGTCTGGATATGTACCCATGGGGGCCTGCATCATCTCTGACCGACTGATCAAAGACGTGAGCGGTGAGAACGCACAAAACGCGACATTCTCGAACGGCTTCACCTATTCAGGTCATCCGGTGAGTGCGGCAGCGGGTCTGAAGACTATCGAAATCATGGAACGCGACGGCGTTCTGGAGCATGTCCGTGCGATATCACCCTTGTTTGAAGAACGCCTTCGCACTTTGGGAGACTTACCGCTCGTTGGCGACACCCGCGGCATGGGGTTGGTTGGCTGCGTCGAATGTGTTGCCGACGCCAATGCCCACAATCTGCTAGATCTCGATAAGTCGGTGGGCGCGTTGATTGATCGGCATTGTCAGGAGAATGGGCTGATCCTGCGGCCGATCATCAACATGTGTGTGTTTTCTCCACCGCTAATCATTACGGAAGATGAATTGAACCGGATGTTCGACATCCTCGAAAAGGGTATCCGGCTGGCGACGGAAGACCTGACGCACCAGGGTGCTTTTCGAGCTTAGATTACAACAGAGTGGCATCGCAATATTACGATTTGCGATGCCTTCGTCGCCCTCAGCAGCGCTTAGCCCGCTCGCATCGCCTCGGGCGGCAATTTGATCGGGAACTTGGATCGAACCTCTTCATCCACCTTGCTGCCAAAGTAGTTTGGATAGTGATTGGACAGGATATCCTCCACTATCGACCGACTCCGCTCGAACATGTCCTGACGACCGGCTTTCTCCCAGGTATCAGTCAGTTCCCGGTCCATCAGGGTCGGATAGACATACTCGGTTTCCATGTATTGCAAGGTCTGCGCGTTGCCGAGGAAATGACCGGGGTCGATTGCGCATTCATGGATGACATCGATCGAAAGCGTGTCGTCGCTCACTTCAATCCCGCGAAGCGTTCGCGAGATCATGCCCGCAGCCTCGTTATCGATGACCATGGACTCAAAGCTACATCCCATCAGGCTGCCAACCATCCCGCCGAACTCGCAGAGCCGGTTGGCTCCGGCGTGGGCCGCCAAAGCGAATGTCAGCGCCTTTTCCAGACCGTATTGCGCATCGGGGATCTTGGAATCCGTCATGCCACATCCGACACTGGTGGGCAGGTTGTAGAAGTTACCCATCTGGATGGCCGCAGCTGAAATCAGTGCCTGCTCACCGCTGCCGCCTGTAAAGGAGCCGGTGCGCAGATCGGTGATGAAGGGCCAAGCCGCAAAGACCACTGGGGTCCCCGGGTTGATCAGGTTTGCGATGGCGACGCAGGATAGAGTTTCGGCTACAGCCTGCGCCAAGGTGCCCGCCAGCGGCGCAGGCGACGTCGCCCCGGCCTGCGGCGGGACAGCCAAGTCGCAAACCAACCCCATCTTCGCTGTATCGATCAGGATTTCCAGATTTTCCCGCCCGAACCTTAGCGGCGAAACGATGGGGCAGCCTCCAAAAATGACCGAGGGTTTTTCAAGAAACTTGCCCTCGCCACCCGATGCCAGATCGAACAGATGGATCGCGTCCTGAATATGCTCGCGCGTACGGAACGTCAGGCAAGATGGCTTCTCGCTACCCGCCAAGATGGCGTAGAGCATGCTCATATCGTGCTCGTAGTCCTGCGGCACATCCGTTGCCAGAACCGTATCACCGGTCATGTGAATGTTGTCGAGCCGGTCGACCAGGCGAGTGAAATCGTAAATATCCTTGAGCGTTGATGGCCGGTAACTGCGCGTGTCCGCATCGAATGTAGTCACCGCTGTTCCGGAGTTTGCGTAATACACCTTGTCCTTGGTGCAGTGCATGTCGTCCTTGCCCGCCCGCGATCCGCGCGCGTGCACATAGAATTCACTGGCGGCCTTGGCCAAAATGTCTTCCATCAGGGCGCGGGGAAAACACAGCCTGCCATGCGCGTTCACCGTTGCCCCTTTGGGCAACACGAGATCGAGAACCTCTCGTGTGGGGTCCCCTACCCCGGTGCGTTCCAGAATGCTGAGCGCAGCTTCGTGAATACGCGCCATATCGGCGTCCGACAGTGGTTTGTATCGCCCACCTGAAATGCCCGGCCAGATTGCCTGCGAGGCGGCATTGCTGGTCCGCACGGCGGCTCGCGCTTCACGCCCGCCCCCGCGCCGTCTTGATCTGCGCTGCGTTAACTCTGTCATGGTTTTCTCCGAATTCTGAGCGTGTCAGATCATGCTGAAATAGTTGTGATAGAAACCGGGAATGCTCCATTCCATCTCGGACAGCGGTCCCGGCACGAAGCGGTGGGAGTTTACGCCTTCCTGATTGTGACGGATGATCCGTTCGTCATCGAGCGATGTGACATGCCACAGCCATGTCAGGGCATCCTTATCATAATCGCGACCCTCTTCAGCATCGCCGCGCACGTACCAGACAATCTGAATATCAGTTTCCTGCAAGGCACGCGGGACAAACCGATACCCAACCACGTGATCTGCATAGACGAGGAAGTAGTTCAGCGTCCCAATCCCCAGATCGGTGGCTCCGCCATCATGAGTTTTTAACTCACCCAAGGGTGGTGCCAGTGGGGCGCCGTCCTTGCTGCCAGTCAAATAGCCGGGGAATAGCGGGTAGCGCCGCCAATAGACATCTGCACCCGGCGCGACCGCGTTTTCTCCGGTCACGTCCAACTCCTCCAAGGGAATTCCGGCTTCTTCCATCCGCTCATGAAGAGCCCCACTGAACTCCAGAACCTGAGCGGGGTCTTTCAGCGAATGGCTGCGTGAATAGTCCTGATGGGATGGCGCGCAGTGATAACATTCCAAATAATTCTCCAAGGCCAGTTTCCAGTTCGCAGGAACCGGATACGAGGCTTCATGGGCGACTTTCAGATTCTCAAAATCGAACGGATTTGACAGAGGGGCCAACCTCTCCAACGCAGTATCCAGCGACGGGGCGTCTTCTGCTGTGCAGACAAAAATCAGACCTTGGAAGATCTTCACCTGAACCGGAAACAACCCATATTGATCCGGATCAAAATCTGACCCCATTGACCGTCCGTTTCGTAGCTTACCATTCAGGTCAAAAGTCCACGCATGATAGGGGCATATGAAGTTGCGCGCCTTGCCCTTTTGTTCAATGCAAACCCGCGATCCCCGGTGGCGGCAAACGTTCAGATGCGCACGCACCTCGCCCTCGCGATCCCGAACGACAATGATGGACTCGGGCCCATAGTCAAACAGGAAGTAGTCACCGACTTCGGCAATCTGACTGACATGGCCGACCCAGATCCAGTTGCGGTTCCAGAACGTTCGGATATCGTTTTCGTATACTGCCTGAGACGTATAGAAATGACGCGGCAACGCGAACCCTTCCCGCTGTGCGCCCATCAAGTCGCGCATTACTTGCAAGTCATCCTTTGGCATAGCGCACCTCACTCGTTTCAAGGGAAACGACCTCCCGACGGAAAAACTCACGGTCGATATGGTCCGGATCACGTTCGAAGTTTCGGGCTGCCATGTGACCAGAATAAACGGCGTCCGCTATCAATCCGGGGCTCGCGGCATCACCAATCAGTTCCAGCTTTGTCAGCTGGTTGTCGGCCAAGCTTCGCAGCTCATCGTAGAGGGTGGTTTCGCGCGCGCGCTGCGTCACCAACACCACAGAACCGCATTCGATGGATTGTTCTCGCCCTGTATAAGCGCACCGCAATGTCACCTGACCGGGCGCAACGCTGGCCAAGGTTTGTGACAACAGCAGCCGAACGCCTTTTTCCAGTAGGCTGCGCTGTACTTTGGTCTGTTCCAGCGTCAACTCGGTAAACGGCGAAACCATTGAGGCCGGCGTTGCAAAGACGATCTCTCGCCCGGCCTGAGCCAGGTGATCCGCCAGCACTCCGCCGAGATAAGCTTGATCATCATCGTAGACCATAATTGAGCCGTCCGCCGGCATTATCCCGGACATGACGTCGTCCGGCGTGAAAACCTGAGAGCCTGCGCCTATTGAAACGCCCTGAAACGCGGATTTCCCGCGACCATCGCGCCGCCATATTGCCCCGGTTGCCAAAAAGACATTCGGAATGCCCAGTTCAACAACCTCACTTGCTGACAAGCGGCTGTCGGTAAACAGCTGAACATTTCCGCGTTGCTGCAGGTCGTAGATTCTGTGATCCGTCACGCGTTTCCAGGCGGATAGCCCGGTCAGGCCAGACTCCTGCAACACGCGGCCACCAAGCTCTTGTTTCGCTTCGGCCAGGGTGACCTCGTAGCCCCGGCGCGCCAGCTGCATGGCGCATTCAAGACCGGCTGGCCCACCGCCAACAACAAGCGCGGATTCCTCTTTTCCACGGCGCTCTATGATCTCAGGATGCCATTTTCGCCGCCACTCTTCGCCCATCGTCGGGTTTTGCGTACACCGGATAGGAACGCCCAGCGCATCGGATGAAACGCAGATGTTACAGCCGATACACTCGCGAATTTCTTCGACGCGACCCTCTTTGATTTTGTTGGGAAGAAATGGATCGGCAATCGATGGACGTGCTGCGCCGATAAAATCAAGAATGCCCCTCCTGACCAGCGATACCATCAAATCCGGGGAAGAAAGTCGCCCGACACCTACAACGGGCTTGGAGGTCACCTGTTTGACGAATTCGATGTATGAGGTTTGAAAGCCGTCTCGAGGCTCAAAGCGAGTTGTCGCAGAGTCGTTGCTCCAATCCGCAACGTTTACGTCCCACAAATCCGGCAACTCTGCCAGCAACTCGACAACAGCACGACCTTCTTCCCGCGCTTGCATCCCATCGGACCCGAGCATTTCATCAACCGCGAAACGGATGGCGATGGCGCAATCGTCCCCAACCTCTTCTTTGGTCTCTTCCAGAAGTTCTCGTGTTAGCCGCACCCGGTTCTCTAACGAGCCGCCGTATTCATCGGTCCGGTCATTGAACTGCGGCAACAAAAAGTGGTGCGGCAGGGTCATGTGATGCCCGGCATACACATACACAACGTCAAAGCCTGCCTCGCGCGAGCGCCGTGCTGCCGCGCGGTGCCATTTGCGAAACTCGCGAATGTCAGACTTGTCCATCGCCCGTGCCTGCTTTGGGTAGGCGGTTTGTAAGGAGAGTTCTGAAGGCGCCAGTAAGGGCGCCCGGCTCAGGTGGTTTTGCGCATGGTGGCCGTTATGCGCCAACTCAATGGCCGCCAGTGAACCCTTGTCATGCACCGCTTCGGTCATAAGGCGAAGCGCCGGAATATCCCGCTCGTCCCAAAGCCGGTTTTCGGCATAAGGGGACAGATCAGACGTGGGGTGAATTTCCGTCTCCTGATTGGACACAACAGCCCAACCACCTTCGGCCTTCATCGCCCGCATGGCGGCTTCGGCCTGCGGTCTTAAATGCCCCATGCCATTGCAGTGGGGCACTTGGTAGAAACGGTTTCGGGCTGTCACCGGCCCGATCTGAACCGGTTCGAAGAGAACAGAGTATCCGTCAGCGCCTGACATCGCCGCGCTTCCTCCAGAAAAATTGGAAATATTTCTGCCGGAATGGAAGGGCCGCTTGCCCTGCCATTCCCTGCTGTGTCGTTAAGGTGTTTTTAGAAGCCTGCTTTGATGCGTTCGAACTCCTTCAACATCTTGGCTTCAAGCTCGGGGTTTACCGCGTCGAAGAACAGGCTGCCGTCAAAGAAGCTGTCAACGTCCGAGAACCCATAGGTTTCGATCAGCGCTGGATCCGCCTGCGCAAACGCGTCCTCGTTGGAATGGGCATACCCCCAGCTTTCGATGATGTATTTGCCGCTTGCAGCAGAGCTGAGCGCGTTCAGCATGTCATAGACCTGCTCGTCGGATTGTTTGGAGGACTTCAAATGCACATAGCCACACACCCACGTGGCAATGCCCTTATCCACATCGCGCATCATGACCGCGGGCGTCTCATTCCAGATCAGGTTCAGCTCTGATTGGTTCCAACCCCAACCCAGCGTAACCTCTCCGCTGGCGATTGCCTGATCCAACTGACCCGCATCAGACCAATAAAAGCGAATATTGGGGTGTATGGCACGCAGGTAATCCGCCGCTTTCTGGAATTCCTCGTCGCTCATATCGGTATAGCTGGAGGCACCGGTTGCCAGCGCGGCCATGGCAAAGGCGCTGGAGGCGGCGTCCGGAATGGCAACTTTGCCCTGATAGGCAGGGTCCATCAGCAATTGCAGCGATACATCATCCGCCGAAATCATATCGGTGCGATAGATCAGACCCGTGTTGCCCCACTCGAACGGCACCATGTAGGTCTGCCCGTCAATCGTGATGCCGTCGACCTCTTTGATCTTGGGCATCAGCTTGTCCCAGTTTGCCAGCTTGCTGGTGTCGATCGGTTTGAGCATATCTGCCGCAACCCACTTTCTCAGCGCGTCTGTGCAGGGATGGGCCAGATCAGCCTCAAACCCGGATTGAAGCTTGGTAAACGCCTCTTCCACGCTGCCGAAATAGGTATAGCTGGGTGCGCCGCCGTATTTTTCGACATAATCGCCGTAGAAGCCCTGATCCTCATATCCGGACCAGTCAAAGACGGTCAGATCGGCTGCATTGGCCAGCGCTTGGTTGGCGGTAAAGGTGGCAATGACTGCTGCCGTAAGTGATGCTGTTTTATTCATGTGTCTCCTCCCAAAGATTCTCGTTTGCCTAAGTCGATTACCGAGGCGCTTTGAACGCCAAGCCAGACGGTATCGCCTCGGGTGTGATCGACTGTGTGAAAGTAGTTTGGTACTGCGACGGCGATGCTTTCGGGCATTCCGTCAATACGCACGTAATAGTGGACGCTCTCACCATAGAAGGCGACGTCCGACACCTCGCCCTGTACATAAGCGTCATACCCATCCGGCTGTTTCGCGCTGATCTCCAATTGCTCGGGCCGAACGCCGACCAGCAGTTCCTTGTCATGCACCTGAACATTGGGGTTCACCCCGATCGTCATCCGGCCAAAACCCTGAACATCTACTTCCAACGCTTCCGAATTCTCAGCCGTCACCTCAGCATTCAGAAAGTTCATTCCGCCGATGAAAGACGCCACTTCGCGATTACATGGCTGAGAATACAGGACCTCCGGCTTGTCGACCTGCTTGAGCTGTCCGGCGAACATGACACCGATCCGATCAGACATGGTCATCGCCTCGTACTGGTCATGCGTGACCATCACGAAGGTAATTCCAAGCTTTTGCTGAAGGCGGCGCATTTCCAGCTGCATGGCTTCGCGCAGGTTCTTGTCCAACGCGGAAAGGGGCTCATCCAACAGCAGCACCTTCGGCCGCATAACCAGCGCACGAGCGAGCGCCACACGCTGGCGCTGGCCGCCAGACAGCTCATTAGCCTTGCGGTCCTGCAAGCCGCCAAGCTCGACCATCTCAAGCGCTTCGGCGACGCGCTCGTTGATTTCCTTGCGCGAGAGCTTTGTCTTGCGCAAGCCGAACCCGACATTGTCGCCAACATTCAGGTGCGGAAAGATTGCATAACTTTGAAACACCATATTGGTGGGACGTTTGTTAGCAGGCACCTCTCCCATCGTCCGACCATCGATCCGAATCTCGCCCTCTTCGTGATCCTGAAAACCTGCAATGATACGCAAAGCCGTTGTCTTTCCGCAGCCCGAAGGACCAAGCAGCGAAAAGAACTCACCCTCTTTCAACGTGAGGTTCAGATCGGACACAGCCACAAAGGAGCCAAAGCGTTTTTCGACGCCCTGAATTTCGATGATGTTCTGTTCGCTCATCATATTCGTTTCCTTTGGCTTCAATCCGAGGATTGTGTGGAACGGCGGCGGAAATACTCAGCAATCAACAACAGCAGGACTGAGGACATCAAAAGCAGCGACCCCAGTGCCAGTGTGTTGGGCAGTTTTGCCGGGAAGCGGATCTGGCTCCAGATATAAACCGGCAATGTCGGGCTGTTGCCGGACAGGAAAAAGGCCAGCACGAACTCGTCAAAAGACACGGTGAATGTCACCAGCAGGCTGGCAATGATGCCGGGTGCAACAATTGGCAGGGTCACGCGCCGAAATGTTCCCACAACGCTTTCGCCAAGGTCGAAGGCAGCTTCTTCCAGAGACTGGTCAAAATCGTCAAAAGCGGATTTCATGATCGAAACTGCAAAGGGCAGCGCCACAAAAACATGGCCAAGGATCACGGTTGTCAGCGATGGTTTCAACCCGATACTTATGAAGAGAACCAACATCGAACTTGCAACAATGATGCCGGGGATGACCAGCGGGAGCATGACCAGCCCTTCGGACACTTCCCGTCCCGCGAAACGGTATCGAACATAGGCCCGCGCGGCGAACAGCCCCAAAGACGTTGCCATCAGAGCGGTCACACACCCGACGATCAGCGAATTCACCATCGCCTGTAGCAGCGTGTCCTGCTGACCCAACTGCGCGTACCACTTCAGCGTGAACCCTTTGAGCGGGAAGGCCACGATGGTTCCGTCGTTAAACGAAAACAGCGGCAAAAGCAGAACCGGCAGATAGAGAAACACCAGGTAAGCGACTGCATAGACAAGCAGCCAAGGGATACGAAATGCCTTGCTCATCGGATCCTCCGCCCCAGTGCGGTGACGACCACCACGAACAGGATTGCGACGCAGCCGACCGAAAGCATGGCAAGCAGAGATAGCGTTGCACCCAACGGCCAGTTATTGGCGGCACCGAATTGCACCTGAATCAAATTGGCCACCATTTTGCCCTGCGATCCGCCGACCAGAGCCGGGGTGACGTAATCCCCCACCGTAGGGATGAAAATAATCAGACAAGCCGCGATGATCCCCGGCACTGTCAGGGGCAAAGTCACGCGGACAAACCTTTCGAGTTTGCTGCAGCCAAGGTCGGTTGCGGCTTCCAAAAGGCTACGGTCGATCTTTTGCAGCGACACATAAATCGGCAGGATCGCAAATGGCGCCCAGGCGTGGGCGAGCGTCAAGACAACGGCGAATTCGTTATAGAGTAGAAATGTCAGCGGTTCCTGTATCAGCCCCAGAGAAATCAAAGCCGAGTTCATCACACCGTTAAAGCCGAGGATCAGCTTCCAACTGAACACCCGCAGCAGATAGCTGCTCCAAAACGGAATGGTGATCAGCAATAGCCAAAGCGTCTTCTTTTGCGTCCGAAACGCGATGAAATAAGCAATCGGATAGGCCAGACAGACGGTCGCCAGCGTCACCGCACCCGCAATCGCAACCGACCGGATCATCAGGTGCCGAACCAAGGGGTCAGAGAACGCCTCTTGGTAATTCGCCCAGGTCAGTGTCCGGTCAATCTCGACATAGGTCTGGGTCCAAAAGCTGTAGGCGACAAGAATACAAAGAGGCACGGCCACAAGCAGGCCGACATAGAGCGTCGCAGGTGCGCTCAGTGCCAGGCCCTTGCCCGTTTCACTTCTTATGACTCCGGCCATACTTCCCTGCTGAACTTTGTTTTCGGTGGCACAACGACATTCATCACAAAATGGACAATCGTCCATTTAAATCTGGAATTTTCGGACTGGCTGTGTCAACTGATATTTTCACAAGCGGAGCTGGCCAATTTCGCATGAACCGCTAGAAGGCACCGCAAGAGACTGAAAACAAACAGAACCGCCTGACCAAATGACTGGAAGACGCCAAGAAATTCGTGAACGGAACCGCCTATCTCTGATCGAGGCAGTACTCGACTCGGTTGCCGAGAAGGGAATTTCCGAGACCTCAGTCAGTGAAATCATTCAACGTGCCGAGTTATCCCGCGGCATGATTCACCTTCATTTCGGCGGCAAAGACAACCTCGTGGATGCAGCTGCCCGTCACTCGTCCGAACAATACTACAGTGGCATCAACTCTTTGCTGGAAACAACCGGACAAACTGGCCAGGAACATATCGAGATGATTGTTCGGGGTGATTTGAGCGAAACCATCCTCAACAAGAAGAATGTCTCCATTTGGTATGCATTTCGAGGTGAGGCCCGAAACAGAGCCGCAATCGCTGCCTTCTCAGATACGCGCGATGCAAAGCTTCGAAATCTGGTTTTCAACGCTTTCGCTCGCATTGCGAAAGAAGCTGAACTCGAAGACCCCAATCAGGTCGCACGCGACGCAACTCATGGCACACTCGCAATGCTGGAAGGTATGTGGACCGACTACCTGCTCCATCCGGATTCATTTGATCGTAACGAGGCAATGAGAATTGTGTTCCGATTTTTACGAGCGATGTTCCCCAAGCACTTTGACCTGACCGGCGCCTTGATGTTCGAATGAAATCTGCGGCTAGAGGTCATTTGGTGACAATAATGGCCGTGTCGCCTGACGCACCACAGTTCCACAAACTGTGGCGCTCCATCTGACATTACCTATCCGCACATGAAAAACCTTTTTTTATCAACACACTCTTATCACATTGGCGCGGTAGACTGATCAAAAATTTCAGAATGAATTACTTTCATTTAGTGAAGCGATCGAAGGCCTCGCCGCTCCTCCTTGAACAGCAAATCGTCACTCGGTTGCTCTAGGTTTTGCTAGAGTCCGAACCAACAATCTGAATAGAAGCGGCGTATCAATGATCCGGCGAGCCGCCGTTCGCCGTAGCGTTCTTAAAAGTTGGTAGTGCGGACGTTCCGGCTATTCGCTGCGCGTGCACCAACGGCGGCTTTTGGAAATTAGGGCCGCACGCGCAAGGCGGTGCGATCTAGCCAGGATCTTGACCAATCAATAGATCGACTCCCGTATTGAGCGAGGGCAATTCCACTAGGCCTCAGCCGACATCTGGCAAAATTGAGATTGGAGCACTGCCAGTTAAACTGAAATTCGGGGATCATTTGGGTTCTTGGCAAACAATGCCGTTGCATAAAGGATCTTGAAAATTCTGAAAACTTGGAAACCAAACTTCTTGAATATGCCCTGTTCAGCTGAAGAAAATGAGCGCACCAGAACTTGTGATCTAATGTGCCCGAGGCTTGCTAGGCGCGAAATTATTTCATCGGCCTGGCTTCGCTGTTCATCCTTACCATAGTTTCTCAACGCCAGTGCGGAATGAAGGGCATCAGCAAAAAAGGACTCTAGCAGTAGATCCTGCGCTAGAGCAGCAGTTTTCTTGAATTCACCTGCCGCTGCGGCAATAATAGCCAGGTTGCGAAGAACCATTGTGTCATTGCCGTGATCGGCTTCCCAGACCAAACTATAACGACGTCGAAGCTCCGCTTTTGTTAAGTTTTGTGAAAGTGATGCTGCAAGATACTGAGCCATCGCATCTCGGTCACCCATTGCGATCTTCGCTTCTAATTCGTCCCAGTTCATTAAGTATCCTAGCAGTCACCGCTACACTGTTCTTCACAGTCATCGGCCTTGTGCATCGCGTCAATACCGAGTCAAATTTCAATCGTGAGTCCCTGCGCAGAACAGAAGCAGTCTGCGTGCCCGATGCTCTCGGCGAGCTCGGTGATTGTTATCTGAACCATCCCGAGATGCAGTTTCACAATCTGCTGGCGCATTTTGTTGGCATCCATGGCTCGTGGCCTCCGTCCGGGACTGGCTTTTACGCCGGTGTTGAAACGAACGTTCCAACACCCCCGATCCTAGGGGCATCTCCGTCGGGCAATCAAGAGCCAATCCGACTCCAAACACCCCGTAAATGCTTGATTTCCGATGTTAGTTTTGATTATTAACTTACGTTAGGAGCGCTCTACGTGAATGTTCAATTCTGTTATTAGCTTAAGTAGTGAAACAGACGTTTCTAGACGAGGGAAATGCCTTGCGGCGGTCACGCCATCGATGCGTTGTGAGCTCAGACGGCCACAACACGGGACTGCCGCACTGAACTGTCTTTGAGACCAGGAGAGGTGCTGGGAAAGAGGAGTTGGCAACAGCTGATTTACATTTGGAAGCCGGTGTAGATATGTAGGCTCCAGGAAGGTGCGGCTTATTCTTTCAACCGGAAGAGGTCCGCGACATCAAGATTCAGAGCGTCGGCTATTTTGATGACGGTATTGAGACCGGGATTTCTCTCTCCGCGCTCAAAACCACCAATATATATACGGTCCAGATCCACTGCGTGGGCAAAGCTCTCCTGCGAGTAGCCTTGCGCCTTGCGGGCAGATCTCAGGTTGTTCCCGAAATCATTTGCTGTGAACCGATTTCTCATCCCCTGAAACGGCAAGAAAGATGTCTAATCGTCTACGGACTTATCGTATCATTTCGTGGGAAAGGCTTTATTCTGAGGATGTTCACATGTTTGATGCGTACCCTGACAGCAAGATCGAAGCCAACTCAGAACAATTTGCGGAGATACGCAGGATTGCCAAATCCCGCCTAGCCGCAATCAACAGCATGCCCGGCGCCGGTCTCGGTTCAAAGTTCAGACGCCACCTCGCGCTTTCCAGACTGAATGCACAGCTTTCATTTTTTTGGCTGGGCGATCCGCAGAGATGGAACTCTGTTTGAGGTACGGGTACGCGGAGAACCGGTGAAGATGTGCCGGGATGCGAGGTCACAGCAAGCTCGGGGAAGCGTCGAAGAAATCAACGAACAAGCCAGGATTATGTATACCGAAACCGGGAAACTGTTCGATCCGACAACAGGCCGTCGTTTGCCAAATTCCGAACGACATCGATTTGGTATCGTTTAGCACCAACGGCCCTTAGCCGACTTTGAGTACTACGTTGGATTTCTGCAACCGCGCCCGCATTCCGGACATTCGCTGCAATCGCGAGAACAAAAAAGCCCGCCGTCTGGGATCGCGTGAGAAAAGCGACAATTGGCTCTTGATCGTGAATTTCGATTTCATTTCTGCATTCTGAGTCGGTTATCGAATTTGACCGTCCCGCGAAATATTGAGAAAGCCCACAAAAGAGCTCTTTCATTTATTCAGAACGACGAAGGAGTGCATGCGCTAATAACTTTGCAGGGCGTATCTCCGGCATTTCGAAACCTGTGTGGCAATATGCTTGAGAAGTAGTATGCGTCCCCGGGGCCCAGAACCCTGGACTGCCCATCTACCGTCACTTCAAGACGGCCCTCTATCACAACCGCACATTCCTCTCCTTCGTGCGACAGTTCAGATCGACCCGAGTCGGCACCGACATCGTACTCTTCTATGAGCATCTGGAGTTTTCTGTCTCGGCGCTCTCCTGCGACAAGCAAATATGAAACACCGGGGGATCCAAGGTCGCGCATTCTTTCATGCGGGTAAAAAAACGACTCCTCGTTTTGCAATTCAAAACTGAAGAAAAAACCCAAATTTACGTCTACTGCAGCAAGGATCTTTTTGAGCAGCGCCACGGAAGGCTGAGTTGAACCACTTTCGATTTGAGAAATCGTTCCGCTACCCACTCCCGCGCGTTTGGCCATTTCGCGTTGACTGAGGCCCTTGGTCGTCCGAATCAACTTTAGACGACGTGCTGTTTCGAGATCTGATGACAAAACCGTTACTCTGGTGATTTCTTGCTTCGGATCGAAAGCATTCTAAGGGCGCAACTTTTTTTTTCAATAACTTACAGATTAAAATAAAGCCGGGTGTGCGGAAGACCTGAACTCTGCAAGGATTTGTCATCAAATGAAAATCTGCTTCACGAGGAATGAACGTGCTCGATCAACCCAACACAATGTCATCGTTCTGGATGCCGTTTTCAGCCAATCGTGATTTCCTTCGCGAGCCCCGAATGATCCAAGCTGCCGAGGGGATGTATTACACCAGTTCTGATGGTCGGAAGGTTATGGATGGTACTGCCGGATTGTGGTGCGTCAATGCAGGTCACCGTGATCCGTTGATCGTT
This sequence comes from Ruegeria sp. CF4, assembly GCF_056537345.1. NCBI lineage: Bacteria > Pseudomonadati > Pseudomonadota > Alphaproteobacteria > Rhodobacterales > Roseobacteraceae > Ruegeria > Ruegeria sp. CF4. The sequence continues at coordinate 116,431 of NZ_JBQFRJ010000011.1, forward strand.
GAAGCGGTGCAAAAACAGGTGCACGAGCTGGATTACGCACCGAACTTTCAGTTCTCCCACCCTCAGGCGTTTGAGTTGTCGACAAAGCTGACTGCGATAATGCCTGAGGGAATGAACCACGCCTTCTTCACCAACTCTGGCTCCGAGTCCGTCGATACGGCGCTGAAGATCGCGCTGCATTACCACCGGATGCGCGGTGACGGCGCGCGCACGCGTTTGATCGGGCGTGAGCGTGGCTACCACGGTACCGGTTTCGGCGGTATCTCGGTCGGCGGTATCGTGAAGAACCGGATGCATTTCGGAACACTCCTTACAGGAGTGGATCATCTGCGCCACACGCATGATCCAGAAAAAAATGCCTTTTCACGCGGCTGCCCGGAGCACGGTGCGGAGCTGGCGGATGATCTGGAACGATTGGTCGCGCTTCACGATGCATCGACCATTGCAGCAGTGATCGTTGAGCCGATGGCCGGATCCACTGGTGTGCTTCTGCCGCCGAAAGGATATCTGAAGCGGCTACGGGAAATCTGCGACCGCCATGGCATTCTGCTGATCTTCGATGAGGTCATCACCGCCTTTGGTCGCTTGGGTGCGGCGACAGCATCGGAGTATTTTGATGTGAAGCCGGACATCATCACGACGGCCAAAGGCCTGACCAACGGTGTTATTCCGATGGGAGCGGTCATCGTATCCGACAAGATATATGACTCGGCGATGGCAAACGCAGACGCACCAATTGAGCTGTTCCACGGCTATACCTACTCTGCCAATCCGGTGTCTTGTGCCGCCGCGTTGGCAACTCTGAGGAGCTATGAACAGAACGACCTGTTCCGCCGAGCAGCTCTACTGGCTCAGCCCTGGGAGGATCAGCTTCACAGCCTCAAAGACCTGCCGAATGTCATCGATATCCGCAATCTGGGATTGGTGGGCGCGGTTGAGCTTGCGCCGCGACAAGGCGCACCAGGTGCTAGGGGCTATGACGCGATGAAGCGGGCCTGGGACGCCGGAATAATGATCCGCGTCACCGGAGACATCATTGCCTTATCTCCACCACTGATCATCTCGGAACCCGAAATAGCGACACTCTGTCAAACACTTGGAGAGGTATTGGCTGACCTGCCATAACCCCTGACTTCTAACCCCAAAAAGGACTGACATCATGAAAGATGCATCCCCGATCGCTTTGATCGGCCACTACATTAATGGCCAAATCACCGCTCCATCTGGTGAGAATACGCAGCCGGTTTTCAATCCCGCAACCGGTGTGCAAACCGGCGAAGTGTCGCTGGCGAACGTCCAGACAGTCGACGACGCAGTGGCCGCGGCAAAAGCAGCGTTCCCGAACTGGTCGAACACACCGCCGATCCGCCGCGCCCGTCTTATGAACAACTTTCTGGCTCTGGTGCGCGAGCACAAAGACGATCTGGCGCGTGCCATCACCGTCGAACATGGCAAGGTGTTCACGGACGCCCAAGGTGAAGTCGAGCGCGGTATTGATATCATCGAGTTTGCCTGCGGTATTCCGCAACTCCTCAAGGGCGATTACACGGAGCAGGTTTCCACTGGCATGGACAACTGGACCACGCGTCAGGCATTGGGCGTTGTCGCCGGGATCACGCCGTTTAACTTCCCGGTCATGGTGCCGATGTGGATGTTCCCGATCGCCATCGCCGCGGGCAATACCTTTATCCTGAAGCCGTCGCCGACCGATCCGTCCGCAGCGCTGCTGTATGCGGATCTGATGCAGAAAGCCGGTTTCCCCGATGGTGTGTTCAACGTCTTACAAGGTGACAAGGTCGCCGTGGATGCGTTGTTGGAGAACGACGACGTCAAGGCCGTGTCCTTCGTCGGTTCGACCCCGATTGCGAACTACATCTATGAAGTTGGTGCGCGGCATGGCAAACGCGTTCAGGCTCTCGGTGGCGCAAAGAACCACATGCTGGTGATGCCCGATGCCGACATGAACAAAGCCGCCGACGCATTGATTGGCGCGGCCTTTGGTTCGGCCGGTGAACGCTGCATGGCGATCTCGGTTGCCCTACTGGTTGGCGATGCTGCCGACAAGCTCATGCCGGTTCTCAAAGAGCGTGCCGAAACCTTGAAGGTTAAGAACGGCCTCGAACTGGACGCCGAGATGGGGCCGATCGTCACAGCCGCCGCGCGTGACCGCATCAAAGGGTACATCGACTCTGGCATCGAAGAAGGTGCGGACCTGTTGGTCGACGGTCGCGACTATACCGTCGAAGGGCATGAAGAAGGGTTTTTCCTGGGCGGTACCCTGTTCGACAACGTCACCCCCGACATGAAGATCTACAAGGAAGAGATCTTCGGCCCGGTCCTGTCCTGCGTCCGCGTCTCGAACTTTGCCGAAGGCCTGCAACTGATCAACGACCACGAGTTCGGCAATGGTGTGTCGCTGTTCACCCGTGACGGCAACGTCGCGCGTGAATTCGGCAAGCAGGTTCAGGTCGGCATGGTCGGCGTCAATGTTCCGATCCCGGTTCCGATGGCCTGGCACGGCTTTGGCGGCTGGAAGAAGAGCCTGTTCGGCGACATGCACGCCTATGGCGAGGAGGGTGTGCGTTTCTACACCAAGCAGAAATCCATCATGCAGCGCTGGCCCGAAAGTATCTCGGAAGGTGCCGAGTTCGTCATGCCAACCGCAAAATGATCATCCGTTCCAAGGAGTGAAGAATATGTTCATTGGTGTTCCCAAGGAAATCAAGAACCACGAGTACCGTGTTGGCCTGACCCCTGAAAGCGTCGCCGAACTGGTTTCTCATGGTCACAACGTCATCGTCGAGACCAACGCCGGCACAGGCATTGGGGCTGATGATGATGCCTATCGTGCCGCTGGCGCGGAGATTGCCGAAACCGCAGCGGATATCTTCGCCAATGCGGAGATGATTGTGAAGGTGAAGGAACCTCAGGCCGTTGAACGCGCTATGCTGCGCGAAGGTCAAATCCTCTATACCTATCTGCATCTGGCCCCCGACCCGGAACAGACCAAAGATCTGGTCGACTCGGGCGCTGTATGCATCGCTTATGAAACCGTCACCGACGACAATGGCGGTCTGCCCCTGCTGAAACCGATGAGCCAGGTTGCCGGTCGCATGTCTATCCAGGCCGGTGCCAGCGCTTTGGAGAAAGCAAAGGGCGGTCTGGGCGTATTGCTGGGCGGCGTGCCCGGCGTGAAGCCCGGCAAAGTCGTGGTTATCGGCGGCGGTGTTGTTGGGTTCAACGCTGCTCAAATGGCCGTCGGTTTGCACGCGGACGTGACCATTCTGGACCGCAATCCGGCAGTGCTTGAGAAGCTGGAGAACCATTTCGAGGCGTCCGCCAAGGTTGTCTATTCGACCAAAGCCGCATTGGAGGAAGAAGTCACCAATGCCGATCTGGTTGTCGGTGCTGTACTGATCCCGGGTGCTGCTGCACCCAAGCTAGTCACACGCGAGCTGATCTCGAAAATGAAACCCGGTGCGGTCGTCGTGGACGTGGCGATTGACCAGGGCGGCTGCTTTGAAACGTCCAAAGCTACCACTCACGCAGAGCCCACCTACGTTGTCGACGATGTGGTTCATTACTGCGTCGCCAATATGCCGGGCGCAGTCGCCCGAACCTCGACCTATGCACTGAACAACGTCACGCTGCCGCACGCTCTGGCTATTGCCAACAACGGCTGGAAGCAGGCGCTCGCAGACAATCGCCATCTGATGAACGGCCTGAACGTGGCCCACGGAAAGGTGACGTACAAGGCTGTGGCCGATGACCTTGGATACGAGTTCATCGCCCCGGAACTTTGCTGAACTGAAGCAAAGAAATGTCCCGCCGCGCGCAAGGCGGAGGGACGCACACCACTGAGGAGGAAACCTTAATGATTACGAAGATTAACCGCCGCGCTCTCGGCGCGATGGGTGGTGCCGCTTTGCTTGCGGCAACCGCGCTTTCGACAACCGCTGCAGCGGAAGACATGACACTGCGTTTTGCAGGTGTCTTCCCGATCGATCACCAAGGCACAAAAATGATGGAACAGGTCGCAGCGGATGTTGCAGCTGCGGATGTCGGACTGACTGTAGAAGTCTTTCCGGCAAACCAGTTGGGTTCTGGTGAAGCTCTGTTTGAAGATGTTGCACGCGGCAACATCGATCTGGCATCAGCGTTCATCTATGCCGATACCGATCCACGCCTGGAATTCCTGTCCATGCCGTTCCTGCTAGGCGGCTGGGATGACATGGAAAGCACGCTTCTCAACATGGATTCCGAGTTCAACACCATCCTGCAGGAAATCACGGACGAATATGGCGTGCGCGTCATGGCGCAGAACCCTGAAGGGTTCATTGGCATCGTTTCGTCACAAGAGCCCGAGAACTGGAATACCTTTGACGACAAGGGCATGAACATTCGCGTCTGGTCTTCCAGCGTCGTAAAGTCGATGGTCGAAGAACTCGGTTACCAGGCGACCACCATGGCATGGGGCGACATTTTCCCCGCACTTCAGGCCGGCATTGTCGATGGAGCAATCTGCTGCACCAAAACCGCGACTTACTCGATCTTCGCCAAGTCGGACGTTGGAACCCATTTTGTCGAATACAATTCGATCTCAGAGCTGACAACTTTCTACGCGTCGCAGCGGACACTCGACAAGCTGAACGACGACCAGCGCGCCGCGCTGCAAGCCGCGATGACGAAGGCGTCCGAAGACTTCTTTGCCTACAACCGTGAGAATGACGAAGTGTTCGGCCAGAAATTGCTCGACAAAGGCTACACCATCCTGCGCCTGAGTGACGAAGAACAAGCTGCGATGGCCGCACATGTCCAGGAAACGGTCTGGCCCGCGATGGCACAAAACGTCGGTCAGGACATCATCGACCGCCTGCTGGCAGCAAAAGAACAGCAATAAACACGGAGAAGAAGGGCCAGCAAATCAGCTGGCCCTTTTTTGGTCTTTGGCTCAACTAAGGGAGGGAGAAAGATGTCTAGTTCTGAAGCTGAACGTCCATTGGTCGTCGAAAGCGCAGAAAAGAAGAGCTCGCAAAAAATCACTGACGAGTTGCCAGTCATTATTGGGTATCCGCTGAAAGCAGTGGCATTTGCCATGAGGCAGATCGTTATGTTTGCCGGTTTCCTGATGGCTTTCACATTTGGGGCAGTTGTTGTCATCCGGTATGGATTTGGAGGTGATCTGTTTGCTTACGAAGAATGGCTTTTGGGCATCAGCATCATCGGCTTTTTTGCAGGTGCTGTTCTGGCCTCTGCCCGCAACCTGCACATCAACGCGGACATTCTTGGCATTGTGATCCAAAACCCTCGGTTGATTTGGTGGCGCGGCTTTGTCGTGCTGACAGTCGAGGTGCTTGTGATCCTTTTCCTCATGTACGCCTGTTACGTCTCGCTGCTTGATGACTTCTCATTCCCCCGGCTGCGCGCAACCCCGGTGCTGCGCATTCCATTTGTGACCTGGCGGATAGCAATCATGATTGCCTTTGGCCTCATGGCGACGTTCACGGCAGCATACTTGTACGTACACATCCGCAAGGGGCTCGGGCTTCCCTTGAGATCAGAAATGCAAAAAGGAGAAACCCAATGATCATCGGAGGAAGTCTCCTAATCGTCTGCTTTATGCTGTTGTTGGGCGTCAGCGTTTATGTGGCATTCGGATCGGTTTTGATTTTCATCGCCCTTGTCGGAGATCAATCCATCACCGGTTACTTGCCCACCGGTTCTACAGGTATCCGATCACTTGTACTTCTGGCGATCCCACTCTTCATGATCGCCGGTGGCATCATGGAAAAAGGCAAAATCGCCGCCCCCCTTGTCTCTCTGGCTGAAATGTTCATTGGCCATATCAAAGGAGGATTGAGCGCTGCTGGAGTGCTGGCCTGCGGTGTGTTCGGCTCCATTTCCGGTAGCGCCAATGCAACGCTGACCTGTATCGGCGGCATCATGATGCCCCATCTGAAAAAGGCTAACTATCCGGGTGGGCAATCGGCAGCTCTGATAGTGGCGGCAAGTCCGCTAGGCCTGCTGATCCCACCAAGTTCGTCGCACATCCTTTATGGCTGGGTCGCACAGCAGCACGTGCTGAAGTGCTTTTTGTCTACGGTCATTCCCGCGATCATCCTGATTACGCTTCTGATTGTGGTCAATCAGTTCATGCTGCGGAAGTATGACGACATCGATCTGACGGAACGTCCTAAACCGTTTTTACCGACCTTTGGAGTACAGGCGCGTTTGGCCGGACCTGCGCTGATGATGCCGCTGATCATTCTGGGTGGTATCTATGGCGGTATCATGACACCGACCGAAGCCGCCGGTATCGCCGTGGTCTACTCGATCCCGATCGCGATCTACTTCTACCGCGGTCTGACTTGGAAAACACTAGCACACACGATCCAGAATTCCGGTGTTACGATTGGCGTGGTCATGGTCATGATCTTCATGGTTCTGATCGTGTCGGACAACCTAATCTCGCAAGGCGCCCCTCAGTTGGCCAAGGATCTGGTCTATTCCGTGTCGGACAACCCGATTGTCATCCTTCTGATGATCAACGTGGTGATGATCCTGATCGGGATGTTGATGGATGATATCTCGGGCCTACTTCTGGCGACACCGATCCTACTGCCCATCGCACAGAGCACCGGCATGGATCCGATCCATTTTGCGGCCGTGATTGGCGTGAATCTGGGAATGGCGAACATCACCCCTCCAACTGCGCCACTACTCTACCTTGGAGCTCAGGTCTGTGATGAGCCGGTTTCGCGCATGCTTTGGCCGACTTTAATCTTCATAGTCTTTGCCTGGCTTCCGACGCTGATGCTGACAACTTTTGTACCAGAGTTGGCCCTCTTCCTACCTGACCTCCTGCTCAGCAGATAATGGACGGAAAGCGCAAAAGCCCAAGACGGAACAGTACGCACCCCATTCTTACGGTTGGGGTGCCTGATCTCCCAAAGAAGACGTTGGAGAGACTGGTTCACAGCAGAAAACCGGAATCTAAAAACAGAGGTTCGAAATGTACAAAAACATCCTAGTCGCGCTGTCTCTGGAACACGGCATCAGTGATCGCGCACTTTCAGCGGCACACGCCCTTGTGTCGGAAGGTGGAAAAATCACTGCCGCGCACATCCATGAGCCCCCAAACAGACAGATAATGTACTATATGGATGAAGGGATCGCAGAAAAATCTCTCCAAAAAGCAAAGGCGCGTTTAGCCGAGCGCTTAAAAAACGAAACTGAGATTTCTTCTGTCTTGATCGAGAGTCAATCGGCAGGGAGAGCGATCACCGAGTATGCAAACAAACATGGCATCGATTGTATCGTCCTTGCTTCGCACAAACCTGGGATGAAAGAGTTCTTTTTGGGTTCAACAGCCGCTCTCGTCGTTCGACACGCTCAGTGTTCGGTGCATGTACTCCGTCTGTGACTCGGGCGCCCGCAGCGTGTCAGTAACTCTGTCCTTTGAAATCTGCGGTGATAAGCAGGTCACACTGCGACCAAGGTCTGCTATTGGCGCACTTACCAGAACTTCACTTTGCGACATTTGAGAGGTAGGGCTCACCGCCGACCTCGGCGGCAACGCGGCATCTTGTGATATCCTCTTTCGTCAACGTCGGGTTGTTGTTGTGGGCGGGCATGGCGGATCGGAGGATCAGTTATGGAAACACCAAACTTACCTGCCTTTCGCGCGCTTCGCCCAGCTTGGAACAAGGGACGCATCGTCGGTCAGAAACGGCCGTTAAAACCCAAACACGTCTGGGCAATTTGAGTAAGATTATAGCTCGCAGAGAACAATCGCGACCTCGCTCTCTTCAATATGGCCAAGCGCTGCATGTGAAATATTTTGACGACAGGCCTCAGTTAGGACGGCCCAATCCTGCCGTCCAGTGGGCAACTTCGAAGCTGCGGTGCGGCCCGTCAAACCTGCCGTTTGTTGCGAGCGGAAAATCGGAGGCTGGCGGAACTCATGCAACGCGCAACTCAGAGGGCGTTAAATCCCACCCACCATAACCCAATCAACTGCCTCGGATATGTCATCTGCCACGAAGGAAGGTGCTGGGTCGTATCGCTTTTCCTCGCCAGGACAATACTTACCGGTGCGTACCAGAATGGCTTTGCCAACACCCGCTCTTAGCGCTCCAGCGACGTCGTTTTCAGCGTCATCGCCTATCATGATGACTTCCGCGAGAGGCAGTCCCATGCTGTCTGAAGCTGCTTGGAAAAACGTTGCTGATGGCTTTCCAAGGACAAGAGCTTCAACTTGAGCCGCGTATTCAAGGCCATGGACGAAAGCTCCGGCATCAAGGCTAAGTGCTCCGTCGGCATCGCGAAACACGCGGTTCGCTGCAAGCGCCAAGAACGGGGCACCTTGGTCAAGATTGCGAAACGCTGCATTTAGGCTTTCGAAGTCAAAGTACGGTCCCGCATCAGCTACGACCACAGCGACAGGTTTTCCCGAAACGACTTTGTCGAAGTCTTCGTTCAGATCTGGATGCACCAAAAAGTGAGGAGAATACCCGTTTTGATTCAACCAGTCACATGCAACCTGAGAAGGAGTGATGACTTCGTTCGTGTCGACCGCAAAGCCGAATTGATTCAGTCTTTCGACAATTAGCCGCTTGGGTCTGCGAGTGGTGTTTGTGAGAAAACGGATTGGGGTCTCTTCCGTTCTGCATCGAACCACTGCTTCCTTGGCACCCGAGATCACTTGCGTTCCGTTGTAAAGAACACCCGATATATCAAGGAGAAGACCATTAGCCATGATACCTCAATGCTAGTGCAGGTCTTCTGCTTTAATCAAGCAGAAGACCCAATCGAGCGCGAACTCGGTTGAAAATTGTCTCCGCATCGATGGTATCCATGGCCCAAAGCCGACCTTGTACCCGCTCTTCAGTTGCTGCAATCGCTACCCACATTGCTGCCATTCACTGCGACTGCAAAGGTAACCTAAACGAACGCAATTCATTTTGCGTTTGACACAAACATTGCCGATCACGATGCCTCGTAGTGATTGAACACTTTTGTTGCGCCAACCTTGCGGATCAGGAAGACCGAATAGGCCTCCCGTTCGCTCTCCGGCCCCATACCGGGCGAGCCGTAGGGCATGCCGGGCACGGACAGCCCCACTGCATCAGGGCGCTCGGCCAGAAGGCGCCGGATATCGGTTGGCGGCACATGGCCTTCGATGACGTATCCCTCGACCAGGCCAGTATGGCAGGAGGCCATCTCATCCGGGATACCCTTGGTGGTTTTATATTGCGACAAGGTCTCCCAAGATGCGTTCTGCACCTCCACCTCGAATCCTTCGCGTTGCATGATGTCAATCCAGGCGCCGCAGCACCCGCAGGTGGGATCCTTGAGGACCTGCACCAGCGGTTTAGTCGTTGCCAAAGCCGGCGTGACCAGAGCAGTGCCGGAGGCACCAAGGCCAGCCAGGAAAAAGCGGCGGTCGAGTGTCGGGGTGGTCATGTCAATTCCTTTCCGTGTTCGCGGCTGCGGTGTGACTTTGGATCTTGTGACCGAAACCGCGGGCAAGTGTCATGATATGTGTCAAGCGGGCAATCATGAGCCGCCCAGCATCTATTCGCTTTCGGTGCGTACCGCCTGCATCTCGCGGATGCGCTCAGGCCAGGTGGATTTGATATATGCCAGGATGTCCCAGATCTGCTGGTCGCTCAGGCTATCGCCAAATCCCGGCATGCCACTGGCAAAATCGGACACGCCGCGGGCTTCCAACGCCGCATCACCACCCTGTTTGGTGTAGTCAAACAACAGCGCATCCCCGTGGTGCCAGGTATGGCCGGTCTCGTCACGCGGCGGTGCAGGCATTGTGCCGTCATCATTCGGAGCACGCCAGTTGGGCTGCCCTTCCAGATCGGCACCGTGGCAGGACGCGCAGAACTCGACATAAAGCACCGAACCTTCCTCAACATCGAACTCTTTCGGTTGCTCTGGCGGTTTAGTCTGTGTGCCTGAAGGCGCGAGTCAGGCGACCGCAGTAGCGATGACGACAAAACCGACCAAGGCAAATGCACAGATTGTTCTGGTTTTCATTGCCTCATCTCCCTTCATGTTCGTTCATCAGATAGGTCGCGATAGCCGTCCATACGAGGCGTAGCGTCGATATAGAAGGGCTCAAAGACGACCCCGGAGCGGGCGCAGCATATTGTAGATGGGGTGAAACGGGGCTGAAGATGACGGCCCAATCCCGCCATTGGACAGCGAGTATCGCCGCTGCGGTGCGGTCCGTCGGAGGAAACATTCGCTGCAGTAGCGAAATTTGGTTACTCCCAGCCTCGCAGGCTGCGTATTGATGCCACCGTTCAACTTGATTGCGTCAGCAACCGCTTTCGCCAACGCTGGCAGCGATTAAACCTCTCATAAATACGAGCCAATTGTTGAAAAATCTAACAGCATCTCACTCCTGATCTGCCGGGTATCTGATAAGATACGGTTTCTGGCTCAACGTAACCACCAAGGATTGGACATACAGTGGCTTGGGCGAACATTGCTGAGAGAAAATGAGTGCTTTTGCGGTCGGTGGTGATGCTAGGTGGCGTTGGTCACTGGTCCGAAACTGCGAACACTTCCATCGGTTCGCGGATGCCTTTCATTTCAACTGCGCCACGGCTTTCCGCTTCAATGTCATCTTCGACTGCGGCCCAAGCGCGTGGTGAGATCAGAATCTCTCCATCTTTGGCGATATCGCAGAGGCGAGCGGCAGCGTTCACAGCGGTTCCAGACGCCGTGTAGTCGAATCGTCCGGCGGAGCCGACCATGCCAACCGTCGCGTAACCCATTGAAACTCCTACTCCGAACCCTAGCCGGTGGCCAAGCTTCTTCCATTTCGCTGCGAGCTCGCGCATTTTCGCCCGCATAGCTATAGCGAGCCGGACCGCATCTCCGGCGGGGTCGTCGCATGGCAGCGGATCGTTAAAGATAACCATAATCCCGTCGCCCATTCGTTTATCAACGCCACCGCCATATTCTGATATCAACACACCCATTTGCTCGTGATATGCTTGCAAGACCTCAATGGTTTCTTCCGGTTCTGCAGTCTCACAAAAGGCCGTAAAGCCTCGAATATCGCAGAACAACGTGGCGATCAGTGCACGATGGGAGGATAGACCTTGTTCATTTCCCGAAGATACAAAGGTCTCGGCTACGGCCGGAGAGAGGAACTGTTTTAGTCGGCCGATCCGCGCGATCTCATCAACCTGCTCCGCAACCTTCGCCTCAAGCGAAGTATTCAAAGATTGAACCTCAGCGGTGCGCGATTCGAGCGCCTTGTACTGACGCACATTTTCAAGCGCGACGGCGGCCTGTGCGGCGAATGTCTCAACCAGGGATATTTGGCTAGCAGTGAACGGTTCCTTTTCTGTCTTCCAGAGAATAAAGCAGCCGACGCCACCGTCAGGACTCAAAAGAGGAACGAAGAGGTTGGTACGGATGCCCTGTCGTTCAACGAGCATGACATAGCGGTCATGGCCGGAACGATACCCTTCTGTCTCTCGCATGTCGTCAATCAGGATCGTGCGCTGCTCAACTATCGCCTGCGCAACCAATGAGTCTGCCGGGTCCATTGGAACCGCGCCACTATGATAGTGGGCGAGCGTCTCAGGTGTCGAGCCGCGGTTCGCAGCCATAACCTGCGCAGCATCGCCTTCTCGGCCCAGGATCAATGATGCATTCGGAGCCCCACATAGTCGGGTCGCATTATCGAGTATGGCCTCGAAGATCGGTTGTTCGTCTTCTCGCACACGGCTCATCATTTCCATAATTTCGCGCGTTGCAAAAGAACGTTCCAACCTGTCGCGAAGTTCTCGAAACTGGCGCACATTTTCCAGGGCAATAACCGCCTGTGCGGCAAAAGTTTCTACCAAGGCGATTTGTTCATCCGAATATGGACGGACTTCGTGCCGGAAGATGATAAAGCAACCGATCCCCTCGCCGTCCTTGATCAGAGGCACAAATAGATTTGTGCGAATGCCCTGAAGATCGCAAACCTCTACAATATTTGGCACGCCTGCCCGATATTCATCTGTGTCCTTCATATTAGGAAGGTGGATCGGGCGTTTTTCAATGATTGCACGGGCTGCGAAAGATTTTTCGGGATCCATTGGAACCCGTTTTTGGGCGTAGATGTCCTCTGTGCTTTGAATAGCTCCATGATGGGCGATCATGGTCTGAAACTCATCCGCTTCGCGACCCAGGATCAGCGCCGCGAACGGTGCTTCGCAAAGTTTTCGAGCATTTTTGAGAATAGCGTCAAATACGGGGCTTTCATCATCGCTGGCGTTGCTGATCGCATCAAGGATTTCGCGGGTTGCGGCGGCCTGAGCAAGTCGTGACTCCATCGCGCTAATCTGGCGCGCGTTTTCAATTGCAACTGCGGCTTGATCGGCAAAGGCCTGGGCCAACTCCAGTGCTCGGTCATTGAATGGATGCAAACGGGTTCGATAGACTGTGAAAGCACCGATCAACTGATCGCCCGAAATGATAGGGATTGCGGCGAAGGACCGGGCTTTGCCCAGCTCTCTCGTAGCGATTCTCAGGGGCGTGTTCTGAATGGCCGGATCTTCAGCCGTAACGTCCACAACGTTCACAACTTCGCGGCTGACCGCCATCCGTCCGAGTACAGTGGTGGAGGAAGGGGTGAATACGCCCTGTTCGGCGAACCAGTCACTGAACCCCTTTGTGATTCCGAGCGAGCGCATCTCGCTGAAGGCCAAATCGCCGTGATGCTCAAAGAGGACCCCAAATTCAGCTTCACAAATGTCGAGCGCGTACTCGAGAAGAGCATCAAGCACTTCTTCCAATATGGTGTCGCGGCGGTTGATAAGGTTCAGAACATCCGCCATCATTCGCTCGCGGCGCATTGCGTCATCAAGTTCAAGCGCCAGATCGGCCTTCAGCGCGACCTCGTCAGCATTTGCAACTGGCCCCGCCGGATCGACCAGTAATTTTGCCAGCGCAATTTTCGATGTGATATTCAGCTTGCTGTAAACGGTGCGAAGATGAGATCTGACGGTGGTGGGTGAGATGCCGAGATCGCGAGCGATTTCCTTATAGCTTGCACCATTAGCATAGGCAGCGGCGACTTCTTGCTCTCGCTTGGAAAGCGTTTCAACCTCTTCGATCTGTTCGGACATTATACCCCCGTACAAATGTAGGAGGAGGATACCCTACATCCCTCCTGCATCAAGTGGTTCATCTGGACGATATCGCCGGAGCCTGTCGTTGTTCATGTTTAGTCTACGAAGACGCGGAGATCGTTCTCGGCGTTCAGACAAAGGAGACAACCAGATGAGTATGACCAAAAACGCTAAGGCATTCTTCGAAGCCTGCGAAACAGGCCAGGGCTGGGATAGCTGCGCGCCTTACTGCGAAACTAATGCCAGCTTCTCCTGCCAGTCAGACGCCTTGGCGGATGTTCACACGGTTCAAGCCTATGCGGAATGGATGAAGGGCTTACTGACGCCAATCCCCGACGGGAAATACGAATTGAAAGGCTTCGCCCAAGATAACGAACGAGACGTCGTATTGGCCTTTGCAGTCTTTCACGGAACGCAATCCGGCGAAGGTGGCCCTGTGCCCCCAACGGGCGCGACTGTCGCTTCCGACTATGTTTATGCCTTAGAGTTCGCTGGCGGAAAGATCACCCATATGACCAAAGTTTGGAACGACGCAAACGCGCTAAAGCAACTGGGTTGGGGTTGAACATTTCGCGCTTGTGATCACATCAGCTCATGAATTATTCTTATTAAAATGAGTGAAGCGCTTGCCACGAGCGCTTCCCAAGCTGCCCTGTCTTTTGGTTGATTTATAGACGTGTAAAAAGAACAACGGATTCCAAAAGTTGCGAACACACCGTGTCTGGCGTCAGCGCCAACTAGATACACTCGGTGGTACCAGTGATCACCAGCCTAGGAGCTGACGATCTTCATCATCACCATTTAGACTGGCCAGGCGTCAGATCTCATTTGTTGCATGTAATGATCCAGAAAGGCGAAGTACCTGAGTACTGCTGAAGCTGAAGTTCAGCCGTCCCTCGGTATTAATCAGCTTGGCCTCGCTGCGGGTCTCTGTTGCAGTTCGAAACTAGTTTTGAGAGGCTCAAATCGTTTCGATTGTGACGGCCCATAGCAGACCTTGAACCCGGCCATCTGATGCTGCTGTGCGGCCCGTTGAACCTTCCGTTCGCTGCGGGCGCAAAAATTCAAACCCTACCAGAACTCGCGTATTGCGGGACTTTTGCCTGGCGTCGCATTGAGAACAGACACGCGTTTGGCGACATTCCTAGATAGTGGGATGACCTCTGCTGATTCCATGACTCAATCTACGGATCGCACCCTTGCTGGCGTTGCGCTGATGCTTGGATTTTGCCTGACTGCTCCTTTGCTGGATGTTGCTGCAAAACTCGCGTCGGCCAGTGTGCCAGTTGGGCAGATAACGGCTGCTCGCTTTGTAGTGCAGTGCGCGCTCATGGCTCCGTTTGTCTTGGTAATGGGACTTTCACTGCGTGTGGCGCGCGGCGCGTTGTTGGTAATTGTATTCCGATCGTTACTTTTGCTGTTCGCGACCTTTTGCTTCATTGCGGCAATCCGAGTAATGCCACTTGCCGATGCGTTGGCAATTGTGTTTGTAGCCCCGTTTATTGTCCTGTTGGTCGGCAAGTTTTATCTTGGTGAAGACGTCGGTCCTCGTCGTGTCGGGGCAGCTCTTGTGGGGTTTGTTGGTGTATTGTTCGTCATCCAACCTAGTTTCGCGGCCTTTGGCAGCGTCGCACTAATTCCGCTAGGTACGGCATTCGCTTTCGCTTTCTACATTCTTATAACGCGGGGATTGTCGCGACGGATGCACCCCGTGGCTCTACAATTCCACACTGGCCTGATTGCCAGTTTGTTTTGTATTCCGACCTTAATGGTTGCGCAGGGTTCTGGCTCCGAGCTTTTTGATCTTGTTTGGCCGACAGAAATCGCGTTTCTGTGGCTTTTCGGGGCTGGTTTTTTTGCGACTGTGAGCCACATGATGATGACATATGCTCTTTCCTTCGCGCCTTCTGCCACACTGGCCCCACTTCAGTACTTTGAGCTGCCGGTAGCGACTTTGTTCGGTTATCTTGTTTTCAAAGACTTTCCTAACACGCTTAGCCTAATTGGTATTGGCATCATCATCGGTGCAGGGCTGTACATGATACATCGCGAAAGGGTCGCAGCCAGACAGTTGGTCACAGAGCGCGCAGCTCCTCCAATCTAAGGCTACGCGCGCTCGCGGCCCATTTTACGACTTTTGAGCAAAGCAGAATCTAAGATGATCGCTTCCGCCGAGCTGATCTTCGAACATTGCGCATTATCGGACGGCTACGGCCCTTCGCAAACCAGCCGGGAAGGCACCGATTTCTGGTATCGTGAGCGTACCCACGGTGACGAAATCGTCACCTTCGACGGCTGTTATCAATCGAACCGAGGCAACGATCCGGCTGTATTCGGGATTGGCG